>NZ_JABFED010000001.1:0-595626 GCF_013601005.1 Corynebacterium wankanglinii | reverse complement strand
ACCTAACGTTGCAGCCGCATCCGGTACCGACATACCTGAAGCCACCAACGCCACCGCGTCGTCGATGAGCTGGTCGCGTGCACGTGCCAACGCCTTCATCGGTGGGAGCGCACCTGCTTGCTTGACCCATTCATAAACCGTGCCCTCTGCCACACCGGCATCACGAGCAATCTCGCCGACATCATCGCCTGCAACAAGCCGCGCCACAGAAGCAGCCTTCACATCTTTCGGAGTCCAACGGCCAGCCACAACAACCTCCAAGTCGAGGTGGCGCATTCACCCACTGACAACTCCGGCCGTACTCGGGGTGGCGTTCTCGGGGTTTGTCCCGTCCGCGCCTACCGCCCGAACGCGCGGCGCACGAAGCGGCGCCACACCACACGCGCCACCGAGTGCGGCAGGGCAACCACCTCCCGGGCGTAGTTCTTCGCACGGGACGTCTCCGGCGTCGGCGCCGCCACGAGGCGCACAGGGATGCCCAGGTGCCGGGCCCAGACGCGGGTGCGCGGGACGTGGAACGTGCTGGTAACCACCGTCAGGTGCTCGGCGTCCGGGAATAGCGCCCGGGAACGTTCCAAATTCTCGTTAGTGGAGCGCGCCTGCGGTTCCAGCGCCACTGACGCCTCCGGCACGCCGTGGGCAACAAGCCACGCGGCCATCACGCCCGCTTCCCCAAACCCGGACACCACGATCGGACCCGGTGAGGTGTGCCAGACCCGCAGTGCAGTGCGCAGCCGGGACTCGAGCATGCGGGATGGGTGCCCGTCGATCACCCGGGCACCCAAAACGACGATGGGGTTACTCACCCAGCAGACGCTGGCGCAGCGCCTCGTCTTTGCGCTCGACCTCTTGGGCCATGCGCGCCTGGTAGTCCGCCATCTTGCGCTGCACGGACGGGTCGGCGGCACCGAGGATGCGCGCGGCCAGCAGCCCCGCGTTTTTCGCGCCGCCGATAGAGACGGTGGCAACCGGCACCCCGCCCGGCATCTGCACGATGGACAGCAGCGAATCCAGCCCATCGAGGGTGTCCAACGCGCGCGGGATGCCGATGACTGGCAGCGGCGTGGCGGCGGCGACCATGCCCGGCAGGTGCGCGGCGCCGCCGGCGCAGGCGATGATCACCTGCAGGTCTCGCGTGTGCGCCTCCTTGGCGTACGCCAACATCTTCTCCGGCGTGCGGTGCGCGGAGACGACGCCTACCTCGAAGGGGATGCCGAACTCCGCGAGTACCTCGGCGGCCGGGGCAACGGTATCCCAATCCGAATCCGAGCCCATGATGATGCCAACTTGCGGCTGTGCCAACTGTCTAGTCCTTCCAGGTTGCGTTGATGATGTAGTGCGCGGCGTCCTCCGCAATGGCAAGCGCCTCGTCGACCGTGTCTGCGTTCACGTTGACGTGCCCCATCTTGCGCCCGGGGCGGTGGTCCTTGCCGTAGAGGTGCACCTTCACCTGCGGGTACTTGCGCATCACCGCAATGACGCGCTCGGACATGGGTGTGTCCGGGTCTTCCTCGCCGCCGAGGGTGTTGACCATCACGGTCGCCGGTGCACACCTATCGACGGCACCTAATGGCCAGTCCAGCACTGCGCGCAGGTGCTGTTCGAACTGGGAGGTCACGCAGCCGTCCTGGGTCCAGTGGCCGGTGTTGTGCGGGCGCATAGCCAGCTCATTGACGCTGACTTCCGGGCCGTTTTCGCCCTCGAACTCGAACAGCTCCACAGCCAGCACGCCGGTGACACCGAGGCCCTCAGCCACGCGCACCGCAAGCTCCTCGCAGCGTTCGGCCAGCTCCGCGGACATGTTCGGGGCGGGCGCGATGGCGACGCGGCAGATGCCGCCGTCCTGGCGGGACTCCACCACCGGCCAGGCGCGCACGTCGCCGGAGCGGTTGCGCGCCACCATGGCGGACAGCTCGCGGGTGAACGCTACCTTCTGCTCCGCCATCAGCGGCAGGTCGCGGCCCAGCAGCTCTTCCACCAGTTCCGCACACTCCTCGCGGGTTGCGGGAAACCACACCCCGTGGCCGTCGTAGCCGCCGCGTGTCGCCTTCAGGCAGACCTGGCCGCCCGTCTCGTCCCAAAACACCTCGGCGTCGGCCACGGATTCGACGGCGGCGAACGCTGGCACAGGCAGGCCAGCCTCGGCGAGACGCTTGCGCTGCTCGAGTTTGTCCTGGGCGTATATCAGGGCCTCGGGGCGGGGCTCGACGGTCACGCCGTCATCGATAAGCAGCTGCGCGTACTCGTTGGGCACGTGCTCGTGGTCGAAGGTGACTGCGTCCGCACCGTCCACGACGGCGCGCAGGTGCTCGAGCACGGTGTAGTCCCCGAGGCGAACATCGCCGAACACCTGCGCCGCCGACGCATCGTCGTTTGAGGCCAGCACGCGGGTCTCCACGCCGAGCTCGATGGCTTCCGTCTGCATCATTCGTGCCAACTGGCCATCGCCGATCACGGCGACGACGGGCATACCAAAGGCGTTACTCACGCAGAACACTGTAGCCCGTAGCGAACACGCGCCACCGGCTACCATCGCAGCCATGTCTGCAACCATCGCCCGCCACACCATTTTCCAGAACTCGCTGATGACCGCGCTGCTCGACGGCATCTACGACGGCGAGCTGACCATCGGCGACATTTTGAGCAAGGGAAACTTCGGCCTAGGCACATTCGACGCCCTCGACGGCGAGATGCTCATCCTCGACGGTGTGTGCCACCAACTCACCTCCGACGGCAAGGCGCGGGTGGCCAACCTGGAGCAACGCACCCCGTTTACGGTGGTGACCAATTTCGTTCCGCGCTTGCGCTTCGACGCGCCCGCCGGCATGGTGCGCTCCGAGCTGGCCAAGTTCATCGACGACGCCGAACCCAGCCACAACTTCTTTACCGCGGTGAAAATCACCGGAAGGTTCAGGGAGGTCCGGGTGCGCACCGTGACCAAGCAGGAAAAGCCCTATCCGCCGATGTCGGAAGCGGTCTCCGATGACGCGGAGCACGTGTTCACCGACGTTAGGGGCGTCATCGGCGGCTTCCGCACACCGGCGTACGCGAAAGGCATCGGGGTGCCGGGCTGCCACGTCCACTTCATCGATGACGGGCACGCGCGCGGCGGGCACGTGCTGGACTACACGGTGGATGAGGCGGTCATCGAGCTGTGCCCGGGCACCGACATGGACCTGCACCTGCCCGTGACTGCGGAGTTCTTGGGCGGCCACCTGTCCCCGGAGGACCTCGACGAGCAGCTGCACACCACAGAGGTCAAGGGCTAAGCGAGCTACCCCCGCGCCCGCTGCGGGCCCTTTTCCAGGGCCGTTCCCAGGGTCTTTTCCACGGCACGCACCTTGCCCACGCGTTCAAACACGATCGGCTGCGGGTAGCCGTAGACCGCCACCGTGAGCCCCCCGCGTTCCCGGCGCACCGAGTGAATCTGGCGCAGCGGGATGGAATCCACAGCGCCCCTCCTGCCGCGGGCGAGAATCCGCTTGTCGGTGACGATGAAGCGGCGGCGCCGGGAAGCGACCAGCGGAAGGAGGAAACGCCACAGCGCAAGCAGAGCCCACACAAGCACCACCATATTGCGCATGCCCGCGTCCACGTGCGGGGTCACGTCCATCCAGCCCACCGCCATCCACGCCACGCCGGTGACCAGCACCAGCTCCAGCAGGGGGATGGTCAGGCTCGACAGCGGCGCGCAGACGTCAGCGAGGACAACTTCGTCCCCGCCGACGCGAAACGTTGCTTTGCCGGACATCACCAGGCAGGGTACTGCACGGCTACGACGTCGGCCGGAGGTGGTGGACGTCGCCGACGGAGTACGCAACGCCGTCGATTAGCACCTCGCCCTCGTCGCTGACTCCCGTGACGGTGCCGGTCACAGCCTCCTCACCCTCGCGCAGCTCCAACCGGACCTGCTGGCCGATGGTCGCGCACACGGCGCGGTAGTCCTCGAGCAGTTGCGGGTCCCCGTCGCGCCACTGTGCGAGGCGCTTGCCCATCGCGAGCAGGATGTCGGTGGCGAAGTCGTCGAAATCCACCTCGAGGCCCTCGAGGTTGAGCGCGGTCGCGGTCTCCACTGGCAGGTCCTCGGCGCGCATGGCGACGTTGATTCCGATGCCCACGATCACCCGCGGCATGTCCAGCGCGGAGAGGATGCCCGCGATCTTCTTCCCGCCGATCTGCACGTCATTGGGCCACTTCAGCTGCGCCTGCGGCACCACGTCGGTGACAGCCACGCCCGGCGCGATAGAGAGCAAACCGAACGGCGGCGGGTTATCGCCGACCTCCACCACCATGCTCATGGCCAGCTGCGCACCTTTCGGCGAGACCCAGTGCCGGTCCAGGCGGCCCTTGCCCGCTGTTTGCTCGTCGGCGATGAGCACCGTGCCCGGCGCCCCCTCTTTCAGCAGGTCAACGTTGGTGGAGCCGGTCGATTCCACCCACTTCACATCGGGCCAATACTCCGCCACCGCGTCCTGGATGGCCTGAATGTCGCGCACAGTCATGGCTCCGAGCATATTGCCTATCGACGTCTGCTTCGCCGCCTACCACCACGCCGGCGAGGGGATTTGGATATATGTCCGACACGGCAAGCTTTTACGGGCCTATCCTCGGGGCCGTACCCCACCCCCAACGAGAAGGTTGTCAGGTATGGCTGAGAAACAGCAGACCCCGTCCACCAACGCGGCTTCCCCTGCCGGCGACACCGCACCGGGTAAGCCGGGCGGCGTCACCCCCGGCGTCGCGCAGCCGGAAGGCCCTGTGGCCCCGCCGCAGGATACTGAGGCGCAGCAGGCTCCTGGCGCCGTTACCGCCACCGGCTGCCCGTTCCACTTCGGCGCCGGCCAAGCTGACGAGACCGACCCGCGCGCACAGCAGGGCGAGTACCTCACCACCTCCCAGGGCGCGCGCCTTTCGGAGACGTCCAAGTCCCTGCGTGCCGGCCAGCGCGGCCCCCTGCTGGTGCAGGACCACCACTTCCGCGAGAAAATCACTCATTTCGACCACGAGCGCATCCCGGAGCGCGCCGTGCACGCCCGTGGCGTTGGTGCCCACGGAACGTTCGTGGCCAACGGGAACGCGTCGAAGATTTCCAAGGCTGCGGTGTTTAAGAAGGACAAGGAGACCCCGGTCTTCGTCCGTTTCTCCACCGTGCTGGGCTCGCGCGGCTCCGCCGACTCCGTGCGCGACACCCGCGGCTGGGCCACCAAGTTCTACACCGAAGAAGGCAACTGGGACCTGGTTGGCAACAACATCCCGGTGTTTTTCATCCAGGACGCCATCAAGTTCCCGGACGTGATCCACGCCGGCAAGCCGCACCCGGACCGCGAGATCCCGCAGGCGCAGTCCGCGCACGACACCTTCTGGGATTTCGTCGGCCTGCACACGGAGGCCACCCACCACACGCTGTGGAACATGTCGGACCGCGGCATCCCGCGCTCGTTGCGCATGATGGAGGGCTTCGGCATCCACACCTTCCGCTTCATCAACGACGCCGGTGAGACCACGCTGGTGAAGTTCCACTGGAAGCCGAAGTTCGGCGTGCACTCCCAGGTGTGGGAGGAAGCGCAGATCACCGGTGGCATGGACCCGGATTACCACCGCCGCGACCTGTACGACGCCATCGAGGCCGGCGCCTACCCGCAGTGGGACCTGGGTGTCCAGGTGTTCCCCGACACCGAAGACCAGATGTTCAAGGGCATCGACCTGCTGGACCCGACCAAGCTCGTGCCGGAGGAGCTCGCGCCGGTGGAGATCATCGGCACCATGACGCTGAACAAGAACCCGCGCAACTACTTCGAGGAAGTTGAGCAGGTGGCGTTCTGCCCGTCCCACCTGCCCCCGGGCATCGACGTCACCGCGGATCCGCTGCTGCAGGGCCGCCTGTTTTCCTACCTGGACACCCAGATTTCTCGCCTGGGTGGGCCCAACTTCGCCCAGCTGCCCATCAACCGCCCGCAGACGCCGGTGAACGACAACCTCCGCGACGGGATGCACCAGGTTGGTTCCCACACCGGTGTCGCCCCGTACAAGCCAAACTCCCTGGATGAGAACGCTCCGGCGGAGGCCACCGTCGACGAAGGCGCGTTCATCGACGTCCCGGTGGCCGTTTCCGGCGAGATCACCCGCGAACTCCCGGCGTCCTTCGACGACCACTTCTCCCAGGCCCGCCTGTTCTACATCTCCCTGACCGATGTGGAGCAGGAGCACCTCGCCGAGGCGATCTCGTTCGAGCTGGGCAAGTGCTACGAAGAGGCCGTGAAGGTGCGTTATGTCGACGTGCTCGCACACGTTGACCAGAAGCTCGCTGAGACGGTGGCGGACAACCTCGGCCTGCCGCACCCGGCCGCGCAGGAGGTGGCGGACGTACAGCCGTCTAAGGCGCTGTCCCAGATCGGCGGCACCTGGCCCATCGACGGCCGCCAGGTGGGCATTCTCATCTCCACCGACCTGGATGACGCTTCCGCGCAGGCCGTGGGCAAGCTGGTGGACGATCTGTTCGCCGCCGGCACCACCCCGCTGCTGGTTGCGGAAAAGGGCGGCACCGTCTCGCTCGACGGCAAGGAGGTGTCCATCTCTCGCACCTACCTGACCGCCAGCTCCATCGAGTTCGACGCAGCAGTGGTGGTGAACCCGCCCGCGAAGACCGATGTCAACACGATGCTGGGCGAGTTCGAGCGCCACAAGAAGGCCATCGTTGCCGTGGGCGATGCAGGCAAGCAGGCCCTCGAGGCCGCACGCGTGCCGGCGGATCAGCCGGGCATCGTCGCGGTCGACACTGCCGACAAGGCGGCGGATCCGGTGAAGGAGCTGCTGGCTTCCCACCGCGTCTGGGAGCGCTAACCCCACCCCCGGTGGTTGCCGCGCCTCCACGGTGACACCTCGTCGATGCCACTACCCTGGCTGGTATGACTGCATTCGACGTAATCGTGGTAGGCGCAGGCCTATCCGGCCTCACCGCTGCAAAGGTTCTGGCTGAGGCCGGCCGGAGTGTCCTCGTAGTGGAGAAAGAGGACACGGTGGGCGGCCGCGTGCGCACCGAGACGGTGGACGGCTACCTCGTCGACCGCGGGTTCCAGCTGATCAACCCCGCTTACCCGGCGCTGCGCGCCGAGGTCGACCTGGAGGCGCTCGACCTTAAGCCGTTCGGCCACGGCGTGCAGGTACACACACAGCAGGGGCTGAAAACGCTGGCAAACCCACTGCGACACCCACTCCTGCTCCCGCAGACGCTGGCGAGCGGCCTGGTCAACGTCACAGACATCGCCGGCCTCGCCCGCTTCGCCGCTTCTTCGCCAAAGAAGGGTGCGGCGCTCGGAGCGGAGCTTGACCGCCTCGGGGTCACGGGCGCGACCCGCACCAAGGTCCTCGCGCCGTTCCTTCCCGGCGTCGTCGCCGACGATCCCGACGCGGTGGACGCCGGGATCGGCCAATTCCTGCTCACCACCTTCGCGCTCGGACGCCCGTCGGTGCCCTCCCGCGGTGCCCAGGCGCTGCCGAACCAGCTCGCCGCAGCGGCGAAGCGCGCGGGAGCAGAGATCAGGACCGGTGTGGAGGCCGCGGTCAACAACGGCGCAGTGGATACCCTGGAAGGCCCGATCACAGCGCGCAACATCATCACCGCCACCGCCCCGCAGGACAACGGCAAGACCACCCGCGGGCTGACCACCTGGTGGTTCCGCGCGGATGAGGCACCGAGCGAAACTCCGTTCGTGCGCATCGACGCCACACGTTCCGGCCCCGTTGTCAACACCGCGGTGATGACCAACATCGCCCCGAGCTACTCACCGGACGGCTCGGCGCTCATCCAGGCATCGTCCCTCTACAACCCGGCGGTCACCGACACGGATGTCACCGCCCACCTGTCCGCCCTGTGGGGCACGGACGCCTCGACGTGGGACCTTCTCGCCCGCACCGACGTTCCCCACTCGCTGCCGTCGCAGCGCCCGGGCGACCTTGGCGGCAGCGATCCGCGCCGCGCCGGCGACTACACCGTGGGCGGCTCGCTCAACGGCGCGGTGCGCTCCGGGCGGGCGGCGGCGCGCGCTGTTCTCGGGTAGGCCGAAACGTTGGTGGCGGAGCCGTCGATAAGCATTGCGGTACACACGGAATCTAGACTGAGGCGTTATGAGTTCATCCAAACCCGACATGACCACCACCGCGGGCCGCATCGAGGATCTTCGCAACCGCCTGGATGAGGCGCAGGCCCCGGTCGGTCAGGACGCGATCGACGCAGTGCACGAAGCCGGGGCCGCCACCGCCCGCGAGCGCGTGCTCAAGCTTGTGGACGAGGGAACGTTCGTGGAAACCGACGCGCTGGCCAAGCACCGGGTCGAGGCGTACAAGATGGACAAGTCCAAGCCGTCCACGGACGGCGTGGTCACAGGCTACGGGCTTATCGACGGCCGAAGGGTATGCGTCTTCTCCCAAGACCCGACGATCTTTGACGGCCAGATCGGCGAGGTCTACGCCGACAAGATGCTGAAGGTCTACGACCTCGCCACCAAGACCGGCGTGCCGCTGATCGGCATTTACGATTCCACGGGCCCGCGCTGGAAAGAGGGCATTGTCACTGCCCACCTGCAGGCGCAGATCCTGCGCGCCGCCACCCGGGCATCGGGCCTGATCCCGCAGATCGCCGTCGTTGCGGGCGATGCGGCTGCGCTCGCGGCGGCCACGGTGCCGTTGGCGGATATCACCGTCATGGCCCAGGGTGCGACCGTGCACGTCACGTCCGCGGACGTCGTGGGCAAGGTGGCAGCCACCGAAACCACGGCGGAGGAGCTCGGCGGCAGCGCCGTCCACGCGACGGAAACGGGTCTTGCCCAGCTCGTCGCCGCCTCCGATGTGGAGGCGGTGGAACTGGCCCGCACGGTGGTGAGCTACCTGCCGCTGAATAACAAGGCCGCCTCCCCGCTCGGCGCGGATGCTTCTGGCTCCGGCATCGATTTGGACACCTTCATGCCGGACGACGACAACCAGCCCTACGACGTGCTCGACGTCATCGCCGCCGTCGCCGACGGCGACTTCTTTGAGCTCTCGGCCTCCTACGCAGGCTCCGTGGTCACCGGGTTTGCGCACGTGGGCGGGCGTGCCGTCGGCGTCGTGGCCACGCAGCCGAGCGTGCTCGCCGGCTGCCTTACCCGCGACGCCGCCCGCAAGGCCGCCCGCTTCATCCGCACTTGCGACGCGTTCAACCTGCCAATCGTGCAGTTCGTGGACTCTCCGGGCTTCCTTCCGTCCGTGGAAGAAGAGCGCTCCGGCTCCGCAGCGGCCGCCGCCGCGCTGGCCTACGCGTTCGCGGAGGCGCAGGTGGGCACCATTACCGTGGTTACCCGCAAGGCGCTCGGCCCCTCCTACGCGCTGCTCGGCTCCAAAGGTCTGGGCGCGGACTTGGTGTTCGCGTGGCCGACCGCGCAGATCGCGCTGGCAGACGCCGCGACGGCCGCCGAGGCCATCGGTACGGACGAATCCCAGTACGCCGAGGAGAACCTCAACCCCTATGTGGCCACCGAACGCGGGCTAGTGGACGCCGTGATCGAGCCCAACGCCACCCGCAACCGGGTACTCGAAGGCCTGCGCCTGCTGGAGCGCAAGGTGGCGTATCCGGCGCAGAAGAAGCACGGCAACATCCCGCTCTAACCACGGCAAGGAGGCTGACGTGGACATTCAGGTACTCAAGGGCAACCCCACCGAGGCGGAGCTCGCCGCGCTTTCCCAGGTGTTGGAGCAGCTCCAGCGCGAGCGCAAGACCGCAGGCGTGCAGGCGGACGCCAATATTTGGGGCACCGCGCACCCGGCCACCGCGTTCAACCCGCACGCATTCGACTCGGCGGCGTACTTCTGATGCGCCTGGTGCTGGCGTCGCAGTCGCCGTCGAGGCGCATGCTGCTGGAGCAAGGCGGCGTCACACCCGTCTTGCGGCCCGCCCACATCGATGAGGACACGGTGATCGCCTCGCTTCACGACGCCCCTCCGACCACCACCGTATCCACCCTCGCCCGCGCCAAGGCCGAGGTGGTCGTGCCGGAATACCCGGACGACGTGGTGGTTGGCTGCGACTCCATGCTGCTGCTCGACGGTGAACTGTTAGGCAAGCCCCACACCGTGGAGGCGACCATCGAGCGCTGGAAGGCACAACGCGGCAAGCAGGCGCAACTGCTCACCGGCCACGCAGTCTGGTTCGGCGGGGAGTGGGTGGTGGACACCATCTCCACCACCATCCGCTTCGGCGACGCCTCCGACGCAGACATTGAGGCCTACGCAGCTTCCGGCCAGCCACTCGAATGCGCCGGCGCGTTCACGCTGGAGGCGCTGGGCAGCTGGTTCATCGACTCCATCGACGGCGACCCCACCAGCGTCATCGGCCTTTCCATGCCGCTGCTGCGGCGCTGCCTGTACCGTTTCGGGCTCGACGCCTCGGACTTCTGGGCATAGCGGACTGCGTATGGCGGATGCAGTCGGCGGGTAGCCTGGCGCGCATGGAAATCAACGACATGCTCGCCCCCAAGCCCATCGAGCTGCCCGCTGACCCGGCCGCCGGCGAGGACCTCCTTGCCGACGCCACCGCGCTCGCCCACCCCGACTCCCCCGCCGTGTGGGCCGCCCGCGCCGAACGCGAGCTGTCGGACGGCGACCAGCTCGTCGCCTACGCCTACGCCCGCACGGGCTACCACCGCTCCCTCGACCGGCTGCGCGCCAACGGCTGGAAGGGCTGGGGCCCGGTGCCGGCCTCGCACGAGCCGAACCAGGGCGTGCTCAAGGCCATCGCGATGCTGGCGCTCGCCTCGAAGGCGATCGGCGACCAGGCGGAATACGACCGCTGCCGCCAGATGCTTTCCGACGCCGACCCGCAGTCGGTGGAAACGCTCCTGGCGGCAGCGGACGAGTAGCGCTGCGCTGCGCTGATAGTTCTGCGCTGCGCTTTTAGCGCTGCGTTGTGCTGCGCTGTGCGCTCTCCTCAAGCTCAACCAGCTTCGAGGTGTTCTGCGCCGTCTTCACCAGCGAGACGTAGAACTCCAGCGTGATGCGCGTAACCACCACCGCGATGAACGCGGCGAGGGTGCCGAAGATGAGGAACCCCACGAGCATCAGCATGCCCTCGCCGAAGCTGTCGCCGAAGCCAGCGAAGGAGAACAGCAGGCCAGCCACCCACGCGAGGACGATGAGGCCGAGCGAGATCGCGTAGATCACGCGCATGAAGTCGACGGTGATGTAGCGGCTGAAGGACAGGTCGAACAGCGCGTTGAAGAAGCCGTTGCCCTTGCCCGACTTCGCGGGCTTGCCGTAGCCGTACTGCGACTGGTCGTACTGCTGGGTGCCGGCCTGGGGGAACTGCCCGTACTGGGCCTGCTGGCCGTACTGCCCCTGCCCGTACTGGCCCTGCCCGTACTGCGGCTGGGTGTAGCTCTGCTGGCTGTACTGGCTCTGGCCGTACTGGGCCTGGGAGTACTGGCCCTGCTGCCCGTACTGGTTCTCGCCGTGCTGTGGCTGCACCGACGGGTACTGGCCATAGCTCGGGTAGCTGCTCTGGCTCTCGGCTTGGTCGGAGTGGGCGCCGAAGCTGCCGGTCTCGTTGGTGGAGCTGGTATCGCCGGTGGAGCTGGTCTCGTTGGTGGAGCTGGTCTCGTTGGTGGAGCTGGTCTCGCTGTCGCTGGTGGCGCTGGTATCGCCGGTGAGGTCGCTGGAGGTGCCGGTCTGGTCGTCGTCCGGGTCCGGAGTGTGGTTCGGGTTGTAGGGCGTGGACATGGGAGCTCCTTGCGTCTTTGGGGTTGAACACAATAACCATAGACCGGCGACGGTGCGCCTGCTGGGGCAAGCCGGGTAGTAAGAGTACGCAAAACACCCGGTCGGCACCGACGGGAACGCGGGTGTTGTCAACTGTTACGGGCAGGGGGCGCGGCGTGGAGGCCGGGTTTTGTAAAAATCCGCACCAGACGCCTTCACGCGGGGTGCCGACCTGGGCTTTTGTCGGTGGGGTTGTGGATTTTTACAAGCACCACCGCCAAAGCACCACCGCCAAAGCACCACCGCCCCGGTCCAACGTGGGAGGGACCGGGGCGGTGGTGGCTTGAGACGTCGATAAGCAAGAAGTGCTTAGGCGTTTTTCTCCTCGACGCGCTTGATGGCCTCGTCTGCCACCATCTCCTGGATGCCCATGTCCAGCTCGGAGGTGAAGCCGACGCAGGAGCAGTTGATCTCGCCGAGGACGTAGGTGTCCTCGCCGGTCTCATCGTCGTCGGCGAGCATGAAGTCCGCGGTCCAGATCAGCGGGATGTTGTCGCCGCCGAGGTTTTCGGCGATGACCGGGCGGGCCTCGGCGAACATGTCGACGAGCTCCTGCCACTCTTCCGGCTTCTGGTAGGTGTACTTCGCGCCGGAGAACAGGGTTGCGGAGAACGCGTCGCCGCCCTCGGCCGGCTTCTTGTGCACGACGAAGACCGGGTGCGGGCCGACGAGCAGGATGCGGATCTCGCCTTCGACGATGCGCGGCATGAAGCGCATGTCCACGAGCATGCCGTTGTCGCCCACGATGTACTGGTCGCAGAAGTCCATGAACTCGCCCAGCTCGCGCTCCTCGGTGTGGTTGTCCACGGCCTCGGTGCACTTGAGCTTGGTGTCCAGCGGCAGGGCGGTGCCCGGCTCGACGGACTCGGCCAGGGACTCGTCTGCGAGGCGGACGCGCCAGATGCCGGAGCCGGTGGAGCCACGGTTCTGCTTGAGCACGCGCTCGCCGTAGGACAGCGACGTCGGGAACGTGTTGTGGAAGGACTCGACGTCGTAGTACGCGGCGGTGTCCTCCGGCACGAGGTCGGTCTTGTTCAGCTTGACCAGGGCGTCCTTGGCGCCGTAGGAAACCATCTCCTCCGGCGTGGACATGCCCACCAGGCCGGCCTCGGACAGGCGGGTCAGCAGGTCGAAGTAGCCCTTCTCGCCGCCCGGGATGTTGCCCGGGTTCACGCGGGAGATGTACGCGTCGAAGTTCTCGGAGACGTAGGTGAACAGGTCGTCGCTCCACTCGGGGCGGAAGTAGACAACCTCGGAGTGCCAGCCCTTGTCCTTGATCGCGTTAACGATGGGCATGGTGTCCTTGCGGTGGCCGTCGAAGGACTTGTCGGAGCCGCCTTCGACCTCGAAGACAACAATCGCCTTGTGCACGGTTGGTCCCTTTCGTAAATTACGCCCCGTTCCATGCGCGTTGACGCGCCGCCGGGGCAGTGCAGATACCCAGAACAAACTGGCCGCAACCTGTGTGTTCTTGTCTTCGACTTTAACCCCCGGCAGTGAGTTCTACCGGGTGAGGGATTTGATAGTGTGCAAGTTCACATCTCCGAATATTTCGGCCACACATGTCCGGCGCACCGCGTCCGTTTCTGTATCGTTGGCGGTGGTTTAGTACCCGCCAGCAAGTGGCGGATCCGCGCGAGTAGGTCCCGCGCGAACACGGGCGAGAAGAAAGGTTGCCGGCATGGGCATCGAGCTCGACGACACCCCCCAGTTCCAGCAGTACGCGCACCCGGAGAAGTTTGTTTCCGCGGCATGGTTGTCCGCCCGTTTGGGCGTGCCGGGTTTGAAGGTGGTGGAAAGCGACGAGGACGCGTTCCTCTACGACATCGGCCACATCCCCGGTGCCGTACGCATCGACTGGAAGCGCGACTTGAACGATCCGCTCGTGCGCGACTTTATCGACGGCGAGGCGTTCGCCGAGCTCATGCGTTCCCGCGGCATCAGCCGGGACGACACCGTGGTGGTCTACGGCGACTCCTCCAACTGGTGGGCGGCCTATACCGCCTGGGTGTTCGAGCTGTTCGGCCACCCGGATGTGCGCTTGCTCGACGGCGGTCGCGATGCGTGGATGGGCGAGGAGCGCGATACGTCGTTTGCCGTGCCGGAGTATCCCCGCTCCGACTATCCGGTGGTGGAGCGCGAAGACGCCCCCTTCCGCTCGTTTGCGGGCGAGTTGCTCAAGCAAAAGCCGACCCAGCTTATCGACGCACGTCCCGCCCCCGCCTACCTGGGCGAAGACTCCAATGCAGCCTCCATTGCCGCCCCGTCGCTGCGCCAGGGGCATATCCCTGGCGCCGTGAACGTGCCGTGGGGCCGATCCGTGTTCCCCAACGCCCGCTTCCGGCCGCTGGAGGACATCAGGGCCATCTACGAGGACTTCGACAAAGACGCTGAGACCGTGGTGTACTGCCAGCTCGGCGAGAGTTCCTCCCATACCTGGTACGTGCTCAAGCACATTTTGGGGTTCACCAACGTCGCGCTCTACGACGGCTCCTGGGCAGAGTGGGGCAACATGGTCCGCATGCCGGTGGCGAAAGGGGCGGGCGAGCACGCCTCAGCCGGCGCAGGCTCATCCGGGGTGGCGGGAGAATAGCCGCCCCGGCGGGCACGCGCTGTAACATGGTGCGACGTTTGTCCGACGTTTGTAACGGTTAATTTTTCCGATTGAAGGACGGGATTGCTTCGTGCCTACCACTGCAGCGACCACTGACCTGCCCAACAGCGTGACCAAGGTGCTGGTGGCCAACCGCGGCGAGATCGCCGTGCGCGTCATCCGCGCCTGTCTAGACGAGGGTTTAGCGTCTGTCGCCGTGTACGCCGAGCCGGACGCGGACGCGCCGTTTGTGCAGTTAGCAGATGAAGCCTTCGCGCTCGGTGGCACGACCGCCGCGGAGAGCTACCTGGACATGGACAAAATCATCGCGGCAGCGCAGAAGTCCGGTGCAGACGCGATACACCCCGGCTACGGCTTCCTCTCCGAGAACGCGGAGTTCGCGCAGAAGGTCATCGACGCCGGCCTGACCTGGATCGGCCCCTCCCCCGAAGCGATTGCTGCCCTCGGCGACAAGGTCACCGCCCGCCACATTGCGGAGGCCGCCCAGGCCCCGATGGCACCGGGCACGAAAGACCCGGTCTCCGGCCCCGACGAGGTAGTCGCGTTCGCGGACGAGCACGGACTACCGGTGGCTATCAAGGCGGCGTACGGCGGCGGCGGCCGCGGCATGAAGGTGGCATACACGCGCGAGGAGATCCCGGAGCTGTACGAATCTGCTACCCGGGAGGCCACCGCGGCATTCGGCCGAGGTGAGTGCTTCGTGGAGCGCTACCTGGATAAGGCGCGCCATGTGGAGGCCCAGGTGCTGGCGGACCAGCACGGCAACGTTGTAGTCGTGGGCACGCGTGACTGCTCCCTGCAGCGCCGCTTTCAAAAGCTGGTGGAGGAGGCCCCGGCCCCCTTCCTCACCGACGAACAGCGCGATAGCATCCACGCCTCAGCGAAGGCGATCTGCCGCGAGGCGGGCTACTACGGCGCGGGCACGGTGGAGTACCTCGTGAGCTCCGACGGGCTGATCTCGTTCTTGGAGGTCAACACCCGTCTCCAGGTGGAGCACCCCGTCACCGAGGCCACCACGGGCGTCGACTTGGTGCGCGAGCAGTTCCGCATCGCCCGCGGCGAGCAGTTGCGTATCGACGCCGATCCCGCCCCCCACGGCCACGCAATCGAATTCCGCATCAACGGCGAGGATCCAGCCGCGAATTTCATGCCGGCACCGGGCACAGTCACCGCCTACGCCGAGCCTGCGGGCCCGGGCGTGCGCGTGGATTCCGGAGTGCGCGCCGGTTCCGTGATCGGCGGCCAGTTCGACTCCATGCTGGCCAAGCTCATCGTCACCGGGGAAACCCGCCAACAGGCCATTGAGCGGGCCCGCCGCGCGCTCGGCGAATACGTGGTGGCCGGCTTCCCTACCGTGATCCCGTTCCACCGGGCGATCCTGGGCAACCCTGCCTTCGTGGGCGGCGAGGACGGCTTCGGCATATACACCCGCTGGATCGAGGAAGAATGGGACGGCCAGCTGCCGGCCACCGCCGGGTCGAGCGAGGACGCTGAGCCCGAAACCGACACCGAGGCCCCAGCTCGCCGCACCTTTGCCGTGGAGGTGGACGGGCGCCGCATCGAGGTCGCCCTGCCAGAGGAGCTCGTCGCAGCCGGCCCCGCCAAGCGCAAGCCGAAGAAGCGCCGCGCCGGCAAGGCAGCGGTCTCGGGCGACGCGGTGGCCGCCCCCATGCAGGCCTCGGTGATCAAGGTCAACGTGGAGGAAGGCTCCGAGGTCGCCGAGGGCGACGTGCTCGTGGTGCTCGAAGCCATGAAGATGGAAAACCCGGTCAAGGCCCACAAGGCCGGCACCGTCACCGGGCTTGCCGTGGAGGTCGGCGGCCAAGTGAACAAGGGTGCCGTCCTCATGGAGCTGAAGTAACCCTCCCCCGCGAGCCAGTGACACATCGCGCACGCGGGCACCGGCCGACCAGGCGGTACTGACAGATGTGACAGCCGCCCAGCTACATCCGTCAGTGGATGGGCCAGTCCTGGACGGGCAGCGCGTTTGTAATCTCGGGCAGCGCTTTCAGAATCTCGGGCAGCGCCAGCAGCACGCCGGCGAGCACGATGAACGCCACTGTGGCGATGTCCGCGCTGTCTGCCTCTGAGCTCCCGGAACTGCCCCGCTCCCCCACCGGCGCAGGCTCGCCGCCGGGCACTGCGGCTTCGTGCACCACTGGGGCGGTTATGCGTTTGGCCTGCGCGAGCAGCGCCATCTCCGCCTCTGTGCTGACAGCGGGGCCGTTGGCGGGCACGGCGCTGCGGTTGAGCCGGCCTTCCACCCCCTTGGCACCCACCGCGAGGCTCACCCCCGTGTAGACGGACAGGAAGCCCTTGCCTTCCACCCACACAGGTCCGCCTGAATCCCCCGGTCTGCCGCTCGGCCCGTCCCAGTACACGTTGTTGCCAATCGCCCCCGCGAAGCTGCCGCAGGTGGTCTGCTTGCTCGCCGCACCGTAGACGCACACCGGGTCCCCGGAGCGCAGCGTGGAAAGCGCGACAACAGCATCGCCGGAGTACCGATTCGGACCCAGCATCACCCCGTCGGCCCAGCGGATCACGCCCCAGTCGTTGCCGGTGCCGCCGTTTTGCATCGCCGACGACGGGGAAAACGTCCCGGTCGCGCGAAACCCTGGCCCGGACGCGATCGCCCGGTCGCCGTCTTTTCCGCAGTGCCCGGCGGTGTAGCTGACCCCCTGAGCGGCATCGTTAAACGCGATTGTGCACATACCCCGGCCCACGATGTCCACAGCGTCGCCTTGGCCCACCACCGGCGTTGCCCCGCCTTCTGCCGCAGCGGCGAAGTTCGGGAGGGTGGCTAGAGCCAACGCGGTGGACGTCGATAAGCAAATGCGTCGAAGCATGAGAAAAGATTAACGTGGTGCGCATGGATTACACACCTGAGTTTCATCTGCGCGAAGCCACCGAGTCCGACCGCACGTACCTGCGAAGGTTGAACTACCTCGCCGACGTCTTCGGCGACGAGGACGGCGACGTTGGCCACGAGGAGCGCGACGGCGCTGAGACATATGTGGGCCAGTGGGACCCGGAGCGCGAAAGCGGCATCGTCGCGTTCGATCAGTTCGATGTCCCTGCAGGTGGGGTGTGGTTGCGCTACTGGCAATCGCCGGACGACGGGCACGCGAACCTCTCCCCCGACATCCCCGAGATCGCCATCGCGGTGGAGAACCGCTACGCAGGCCACAAGCTTGCGGTGAAGCTGCTGCAGGCATCCGTGGAGCTGGCCAAGCGGCAGGGGGCGCCGAAAGTGGCGCTGTGGGTGGATCCGGGCAACGCCCGGGCGCGCCACCGCTACGAGAAATTCGGCTTCACGGATGTGGACGGCCACGACAATGTCATGGCCGTCGACGTGGAGGATTTCACCGCGTAGTTGCCCCGCCCGTGGGTATCTCAGGCGGTATAGCAGCCGACGCTCGCCGCTATACCGCGTCACCGCTGCTGACAATCATTGTCAACTTCACCTGGGCCTTTCCCGGATGGTCAGGAGGGCGGTATAGCAGCAACCGCGCGGCCGCTAGACGGTCCGCGCGGTTGCAACGCCAGGGTGGCACCGCGACGATCGTGCGACGCTACTAAGAGATCACCAACACCAGGTCGCCGCCCTCCACCTTGGTGGGCTGGCTGAACGCGATGCGCTCAATCCTGCCGTCCTTGGTGGCGGAGATGGCGGCCTCCATCTTCATGGCCTCGATGGTGGCCACCGGGTCGCCGGCCTTGACCTCGTCGCCCTCCTTGACCGTGACGGTGACTGCGCCGGCGAACGGCGCCGCAACGTGGCCCGGGTTGGAGGAGTCCGCCTTCTCCACCTCGGCGACGGATGACTCAGCGGACTCGTCGCGCACGATGATCGGACGGACCTGCCCGTTGACGGTGAGGATGACCTGGCGCATACCCTTTTCATCCGGCTCGCCCACGGCGTCAAGGCTGACCACCAGCGGCGGGCGGTTTTCGTCGATCTCGCCGTAGTAGATCATCGTCTCCACGCCCTCTTCCAGGCCGTAGAAGAACGCTTTGTCGCCCAACTGGTCGGTGATGCCGTAGGTGCGCAGGTGTTCCTGGTACTCGGCGTACTGCTTCGGGAACAGCAGCTGGTCCAGCGCGGCACGGCGGGTTACGTGGTCCTCGGACTGCAGGTCCTGCGCCAGCTCCTTCGGCACCTCGACGGTGTGGTCGACCTCGGAGCGGTTCTCCAGCGCCTTCTCGCGCAGCAGCGGCCAGCCACCCGGAGGGGTGCCGAGCTCACCCTGCAGGAAGCCGATCACAGACTCGGGGATGTCGTACTTGCGCGGGTTCTCGGCGAACTCCTGGGGGCTCACGCCCTGGCCGACCAGCTGCAGCGCGAGGTCGCCCACCACCTTGGAGGACGGGGTGACCTTCGTCGGGCGACCGAGAATCTCGTTCACGCCTGCGTAGTAGTCCTCGATGAGCTCGAAGCGGTCCTCCAGGCCCAGAGCCTTAGCCTGCGTGCGCAGGTTGGACAGCTGGCCGCCGGGAATCTCGTGCTTGTACACGCGACCGGTCGGGCCCGGGATGCCGGACTCGAACGGGGCGTAGACCTGGCGCACGGCCTCCCAGTATGGCTCCATGTCGAATACGGCCTGCAGGTCGATGCCGGTGTCGCGCTCGGTGTTGGCGAATGCCGCCACCAGCGCGGACATGGACGGCTGCGAGGTGGTGCCGGCCAGCGGGGCGGAGGCGACGTCCACAACGTCGGCGCCGGCGTTCGCGGCCGCCAGGTAGGTGGCCAGCTGGCCGCCTGCGGTGTCGTGGGTGTGTACGTGCACCGGCAGGTCGAAGCGCTCGCGCAGAGCGGTGACCAGCTTCGCGGCGGCGGCCGGGCGCATGAGGCCGGCCATGTCCTTGATCGCCAGCACGTGCGCGCCCGCCTCGACGATTCCCTCGGCGAGGTTGAGGTAGTAGTCCAGCGTGTATAGGTCCTCGTTCGGATCCAGCAGGTTGCCGGAGTACGCCATGGCCACCTCGGCGACGGTGGTGTTCGTCTCCAGCACAGCTTCGATGGCCGGGCGCATCTGGGAAACGTCGTTCAACGCGTCGAAGATGCGGAAGATGTCGATGCCGGAGGTCGCGGCCTCCTGCACGAACGCCTTGGTCACGGAATCCGGGTACGGGGTGTAGCCCACGGTGTTGCGGCCGCGCAGCAGCATCTGGATGTTCACGTTCGGCATCACCTCGCGGATCTCGTCCAAACGCATCCACGGGGATTCGTGCAGGAAGCGCATACCCACGTCGTAGGTCGCACCGCCCCAGGCTTCCACGGAGGTCAGCTGCGGGGTGAGGTGGCCGACGTGCTTCGCCGCCGCGACCAGAGTGTTGGTGCGCACGCGGGTGGCCAGCAGAGACTGGTGCGCGTCGCGGAAGGTCGTCTCGGTGACGCCGAGGGCGGTCTGGTTGCGCAGCTTTTCGGCCCACTTCTTCGGGCCGAGCTCGAGCAGCTCGTCACGGGAGCCGCGCGGCAGGTCGCCGTAGGAGTTGTCCGGCAGCTTCTTGGACGGGCGGATGTTGGACGGGCGCGGGCCGTTGGGCTGGTTCACGGTCACGGACGCGAGGTAGTTCAAGATCTTGCCGGCGTCGTCCGCGGCGGCCGGGGCCTCCAGCAGGTGCGGGTGGTCGGCGATGAAACCGGTGTTGATGCGCTCGTGGCGGAACTCCGGCTCGCTGAGCAGCGCGCGCAGGAAGCCGATGTTGGTGGACAGGCCGTTGATGGTGAACTCGTTGAGCGCGCGCAGGGCACGGTCCACGGCGACCTGGAAGTTGCGACCGCGGCAGGTCATTTTCACCAGCAGCGAGTCGAAGTTCGGGGTCACGGTGGTACCGACGGCAACGTTGCCGTCGAGACGCACACCCGCACCACCCGGCGACGCGTAGCCCGTGACCACGCCGGAGTCGGGGCGGAAGCCATTCGCCGGGTCTTCGGTGGTGATGCGGCACTGCAGCGCGGCGCCGTTGAGCTCGATGAGGTCCTGAGTGAGGTGGACGTCTTCAAGCGTCGCGCCGGCCGCGATGTACATTTGGTTTTTCACGATGTCGATGCCGGTGACCTCCTCAGTCACCGTGTGCTCGACCTGCACGCGCGGGTTCATCTCGATGAACACGTGGTTGCCGGCCTCGTCGACGAGGAACTCGACCGTGCCGGCGCCTTCGTAGTTGATTTCCTTGCAGAAGTTCACCGCGTCCTGGCAGATGCGCTGGCGCTGTTCTTCGGTGATGTGCTGGGCCGGGGCAATCTCCACAACTTTCTGGTGGCGGCGCTGCACAGAGCAGTCACGCTCGAAGAGGTGGACCACGTTGCCGTGGCTATCGGCCATGATTTGCACCTCGATGTGCTGCGGGTTGATCACCGCGCGCTCGATATAGACGTGCGGGTCGCCGAACGCGGCTTCGGCCTCGCGGGAGGCCTCGGCTGCAAGCTTCTCGACGTCCTCCGGTTTCTCAATGAACCGCATGCCGCGGCCGCCGCCGCCGGCGACCGCTTTCACAAAGACGGGGAACTCGAAGTCTTTGGCAAGCTCCGCCAGCTCCTTCGGGTCGGCGGACGGCTCGGAATCTTTCAGCACCGGCAGCCCGGCGCGCTCCGCGGCCTGGACGGCGGCGGACTTGTCGCCGGTCAGTTCCAGCGTTTCCGGGGACGGGCCGATGAACTTGATGCCGTTGTCGCGGCACGCGCGGGCCAGGTCGGCGCGCTCGGAGAGGAACCCGTAGCCCGGGTAGATCGCGTCGGCGCCGGTTTTCTTCGCGGCCCGGATGATCTCGTCGATGTCCAGGTACGCCTTCACTGGCTGTCCCGGCTCGCCGATCTGGACGGCCTCTTCGGCGAAGGGGCGGTGGAAGGAGTTGCGGTCCTCGCGCGGGTAGACGGCAACGGTCTTCGCGCCGGTTTCGAACGCGGCGCGGAAAGCACGCACGGCAATCTCGCCACGGTTTGCCACCAGGATCTTGTTGAAGCTGGGGAGATCGTGGAGGGGAAGGTTGTCCGGATTCATCGGGGTTCCTTTCGCAACAAAGGGCTTGCGGTCATAAGGCTACGGGCAGTTTAATACAGATCACATCTTTTTCGGGTCGATTCGGGGGAATAGTTGGGGGTGCGAAAACGCGGGCCGTCGTGAAGCGACTGCCCGCGTTTCGGGGGTGGCACTGAAGCCCTACATCTCCCTCCGACTAATCCAGGTCGGAGTGCGTGATCAAGCGGCGGGCGGCCTCAGTGATCGAACCGGACAGCGACGGGTACACCGCCATCGACTGGGCCAGCTGCGTCACGGTGAGGTTGTTTGTCACCGCGATAGTCAGCGACAAGATCAGTTCGGAGGCGGTCGGGGCGACAATCACGCCGCCGAGCACCTGGCCCGAGCCCTTGCGAGCGAAGATTTTGACAAAGCCGTACTGCAGGGAACGCATCTTCGCGCGCGGGTTTGTGGCCAGCGGCAGCTTGTAGATGTCAGCCTCGATCTCGCCGTCGCGGATCTGCTGCTCGGTCACACCCACCGCCGCGATCTCGGGGCGGGTGAACACGGCGTTGCCCACCGTCTTCAGGCGGATCGGGCTCACGCCCTCGCCGAGCGCGTGGTCCACGGCGGTGCGTCCCTGCTGCGCGGCCACGGAGGCCAGCGGCATGAGGTCGGTGCAGTCGCCCGCCGCGTAGATGCCGGCCACGTTGGTGCGGGACACGCGGTCGACGTGAATGTGGCCCGACGGGGTGACCTCCACGCCTGCGGCTTCCAGGTTGAGGTCGGCGGTGTTCGGGATGGAGCCGATGGACATCATCACGTGCGAACCCTCGATCGCGCGGCCGTCGGTGGTGTGGACGACCACAGCGTCACCGGTGTTTTCCACGCGCTCCACGCGGGCGTCCTTTTCCAGCTGCACGCCGCGATCCGCCAGCACGTCCTCGAGCACATCGGCGGCATCCGCGTCGTCGTGGGGCAGGATGCGGTCGCGGGATGCCACCATGGTGACCTTCACACCGAGCTCCGCAAAGGCGGAGACGAACTCCGCGCCGGTCACACCAGAACCGACCACGATGAGGTGCGAGGGCAGATCCTTCAGGTCGTACATCTGGCGCCAGTTCAAAATGCGCTCGCCGTCCGGTTCCGCGCCCTTCAGCACACGCGGGCTGGCACCGACTGAGACGAGCACCATGTTGCAGGTGATTGTCTCGGTGGAACCGCCGGCTACGTCCACCTCGATGTTGTGGGTGGTGTGGCCGGTCTGCTCGTCCGCGAAGCGCGCACGGCCGTCGATGAAACGGACGCCGTTTCGCTCCAGCTGCGCGCGGATGTCGCCGGACTGCTCGCCGGCCAGCGACTTCACGCGGTCGTTCAGCGCGAGAAGCGACAGTTTCGCGTCGCCCAAGGCGTGGCTGAGGCCCATATCGTCCGCACGGCGGAGGTCGTTTTTGATGTTTGCGCCCGCGATGAAGCTCTTCGACGGCACGACATCCTTACGGATCGCCGACCCGCCCGCGCCGCTGTCTTCAACGATCGTGATGTCTGCACCGTACTTGGATGCCACCAGTGCGGCCTCGTAACCGCCGGGGCCACCACCGATGATGACGATCTTCTTGGACAAAACAGCACTCCTCATGGGTCGGGTGACGGGGCCAAACTGCGTCACAGTGTACCTAGAAGTCGGCTACTCTTCGCCCGGGCGGAAATACTCCTCCACGATGGATCCGAACAGCCGGACACCGACGCCGATTGCGCGCTCGTCCACGTTGAGGTCGCCCTGGTGCAGGTCCTGGTGCTCGCCCTCCCCGCTCCAGGCGCCTAAGCGCATCATCGCACCAGGAACGTGCTCTAGGTACCAGGAGAAATCCTCGCCGCCGCTCGACTGCGGGGCGGAAACCACGCACTGCGGGTCCACGGCGCGTGCGGCTTGGACCGCCAGGGCGGTGGCTGCGTCGTCGTTAAGCACCGGCGGCACGCCTCGGATGTAATCCAGGTGGTACGTGCAGCCGGTGGGCGCAACGACGAGATCGATCAAGTCTGTGAGCAGATCCTCATTTTCGCGCCAGGTGGTGATATCGGCGGTACGGATAGTGCCCTCGAGCAGGCCGTGTTTCGGGATGGCGTTCGCCGCGTCACCCGCCTCCGCATGACCGAAGACCAGCACGGTGCCGGTACGCGGGTCCACTCGGCGTGAGAGTAGCCCCGGGAGTTGGGTGATCAGCGCGCCCATAGCGTAGACCACGTCGGCGGTCAGCTGCGGACGAGACGTGTGACCGCCCGGGCCCTGCACTTCAATGCGGATCACGTCCGAAGCGGAAGTAATTGCGCCGGTGCGCACACCGATTTGCCCGACCTTGATGTGCGGTTCCGCGTGCACCGCGTAGATGGCGGATACGCCCTCCAGTGCGCCCCACCTGACCACGTCCAGCGCACCGCCGCCCATGACCTCCTCCGCCGGCTGGAAGATCACGCGAACCGGGTGCTGCAGGTCCAGTGTGGACAGCGCGCACGCCAACCCCAGGGCCACCGTGGTGTGAACGTCGTGTCCGCAGGAGTGGGAAACTCCCGGATTGCCGGAGGCGAAGCTCAAACCGGTCTGCTCCGACACACGCAACGCGTCGATGTCAGCGCGAAACGCTAACCGGTCTCCCTCCACGGGGCCGAGGTCCACATACAAACCAGTACCTGGGAAGCGCACCGGGTGCAGCCCGAAGCCCTCCAGCGTCTCGGCGAGGAACTCGGTTGTGGCCACCTCTTCATTGGACAGCTCCGGGTGTGCATGGATGTGGCGGCGCCAGCCGATTACGCGCTCCTGGTTGCGGGTGAACCAGTCGTCCACCGCGGCGGCGATTCCGGCGTCGTCCACTTGCGCTCCCCTTTTCCAGCTTCGGTTATCAGATTTTGCTGACATGAGTGTACGCGCACCCCCCACGAAGTAGACAAAGCGGTGCGGAAGGTGTTGTTACAGTGCCAGCCATGATTTCGAGGACAACTGTTGTACTTACCGCCGCGATCCTGGCACTGACCAGCCTCACGGCGTGCGGCGAATCCGCCGACCAGGTCGCCCCCGAAACTCACGATGCAACCAATGCTGAAACGAGCGCTGAGCCGGAGACCGTCACGGTGATCACCGGTGTTGACGCCGACGGCCTGGTGCTCGAAGCAGACCGCTAGAACACAGTTAGAACACCGCTAGAACGCAGGCGTGCCCTGCGGGGCACCGCTAGAACGCAGGCGTGCCCTGCGGGGCACCGCGGCGCAGGTACATGTCGTGGAACCTGGCCGTGTCCTGTGCGCTTCGCGGCCACTGGAACCTGATAGGTGCAGGTGCTTGCGAATCCGTCACTGGGAAATAGCCCTCGACGTTTTCCGCCGCGCCGGGAAGCAGTGCCGCAGGCGGAACCTGTAATGCGGAAGCCAGCCGGTAGCAGGTGCTCAAGGTTGGGTCGGCCACCTTCGAGTTGTAATCGTTGCGCTCCAAGTTGGAAATGAGCGATCGCGATACCCCCGCCAGCTCAGCCAGGCGAGACTGGCTCAGCCCGCGCATCAGCCGGATGGCGCGAACCCGCTCGCCTAAACCCAGTGCGTAGCTCGCCCAGTGCGATTGCGGCAGTACATCCCCCATGTGTCAGCTCTCCCCAAAGCGTGAACGTTGCTGCCACGAAATGTAGCGCGCGATCCGCGGGGGCGCTACCGGAGGGACGTCAAGAAGCTTAAAGCTCGATATTGCGCGGGCCGTAGAGACGATCGCCCGCGTCGCCGAGGCCCGGGACGATGTAGGCGTCCTCGTTCAACGCAGGATCGATCGTCGCGGTGACCAGGCGCACCGGGCCGCCGTGCGCATCCAGCTTGTCCACGCCCGGTTGGGCGCTGACCATGCAGATGCAGGTGATGTCGTCCGCGCCGCGCTCCACCAGCAGGTCGATGGCGTGGATGAGCGAGCCGCCGGTGGCCAGCATCGGGTCGACGAGGAACACCGGCTGGCCAGCGAGATCCTGCGGCAACGCCTCCAAGTACGGCACCGGCTCGTGGGTTTTCTCATCGCGCGCGAGCCCGATGAAGCCCACCTGCGCATCCGGGATCATGGACAGCGCCGGATCGATCATGCCCAGGCCCGCGCGGATGATCGGCACGATGATCGGCGGTGTGGCCAGGCGCGTGCCGCGCGCGGGAGCCACGGGGGTTTCGGTGTCGAATTCCTCCACCGCAAGCCCGCGCGCGGCCTCGTAGATGAGCATCGCGCCCAAGTCCGCCAGCGCCGACCGGAACGCAGCGTTGTTGGAGCGCGCATCGCGCATGATGGTCAGGCGGGATGCAGCCAAGGGGTGGTTGACAACCGTGATATCCATGCCGCTCATGCTAGTTCACGCGGGGTGCGCGAAAATTTTTTGCCGGCGAGGGAACCGGGGCGGGGTGAGGCGCGTCCAATGGCCATGACTGTTTTTCACATTGACTCCACCGCTGTATCCGCCATGACCGATTCGCTGCGCGAGGACGCAGCACGGTTGCAATTGCTTAACGACGTCCCCGTGCTCGATGTGTGGCCCCTCGGCGAATTCCGCACCGCTGTGGGCGAGGCGATAGTCAAGGCCAATGCCGATGCAGAAGCATTGCGCGCGGAGGCGCAACGCATCGCCTCGGTGATGGACTTGGCCGTCGATGCGGCTGTTGCCGTAGACGCGTCCACCTGCCAGCGGTTGGGGGCGGCGCTGTGAGCAACCCGAAAGCTGACCTTGACCGCTTGCTCGACATCGCCTCCCGGTACACCGGGGCGCCCGACGTGACGGGCCGGCGGTGGGCGGACTATAGCCTCGACGTGCACGGCACCGCAGGCAAGCTAATTAAGTACCTGCCGAATGAGTTGCCGGCGCTACCGCACTTCCAAATGCCGGATTTCGCGGACTTTGTCCCGTTAGCGCTGGTAGCCAACACCTCCGGCGAGTCCCGTGCCGGCGCTGCCGCGGAGCTTGCCGCCTACCGCGCTACCATCAGCGACGCGGTGCTGCGCGGCCGCGTCCTTATCGGCACGGCGGCGTACGAGCTGGCATCCATCGCCATTGGCCTAGTCCGCAACGCGGCGGCCACGCCCGTCATCGCTGCCTCTCCCGCAGGCCCCCTCGGTGCCGCCGCGTACGTCGCCGGGCTGATCGCCACCTCCCTTGACAGCGCGATGGATGTGCTGAAGACACTGGAGGAAGACTTACGGGAGATCGCCCACAAGCTCTCCGCGTCCACCGACGCGGCCCTGGGACGGGTCATGCCTGGCCCCGGACCGCTCACGGAGAAGGCGCACGGGGAGTTGCAGCGCCTCGCATCGCTTGTCGCTCCGCCCGCCCAGGCGGCGGCACCACCTGCTCCACCGGTGACACGGGCAGCCGCCACGGTTGAACCACCGCCACCACCGGCGCCAGTACAAGCATCCGCCCCTCCACCGGAGCCGACGCCCGCGGCTGGCTCACCTGTTGGTGCCGCCGCCGTCGCCGCGGCGAAGAGCCAGTTGGGCACCCCGTACGTGTGGGGCGGTGCCGCGCCCGGCGGCTTCGACTGCTCCGGGCTGACCTCCTGGGCGTACAGGCAGGCGGGGTTGGAGATTCCGCGCGTCGCAGCCGACCAGACCGTTGGCAGGCAGGTGTCGTACCAGGAGCTGCAGCCGGGCGACCTGGTCCTGTGGTCCGGCCACGCTGCCATGTATGCCGGTGACGGCATGATAATCGAGGCTGGCAGCCCCGTGCAGATGAACCCGGTGCGGACGGAGAATCTCGGCATGACCTTCCGCGGGTTCTGGCGCCCAACCGGCTAAAGTTTGTCGGCATGACTACGCGCGCGATTCTCCCCGTCAAACTCTCGCTCACCGCAGGCGACTTCTACACCCTCTGGGCGCCCACCTGGAGGGAGAAGGGCAGCGAGTGGCAAGCCTTTTTGGGCGATGACCAGTCTGTGCTTGTGTTCCGCTCCCCCGAGGAGCTCCTGGCGTATCTGGAGACTACGAACGCTCACGATCTTGCAGACCACCCGAAGTGGCAGCAGTTCCAGGCGCAGGGCGACGACCGTGTTGTGCCGACGGAGAAGCAGTATTACGACATCGTCGGCGCGCCCGAGTTTCTAGCGGGTCGGCCCAGCCACGACAACGTTTCCAACCTGTCGCGAGTATTCCAAATCTCCCGCTCGCTCGCGGACGTCGCCTCCGCGGAGCAAGTCCAGATCTTCTTCGCCTCCCACTCCATCCTGGGCAACGTCAGCCGCGGGGCCGACCACTACGCGGGCGACAACGGCATGTCCGAGTGGTCTGGCGTCGGCCGGGTGGTGCTGTCCAACTGGGAGAGCGTTGTCCACTCGCTGGACGAATCCGTCCGTGTCGTGGAAACAAACGAGCTGGACGCCGAGCGCGTGTCCGCCGCCAGCGCCGCCATCACAGCCGCGACCGAAGCGCGCGCCGCCGAAGACGAGCGGGCACGCGCAGACGAAGCGGCGCGGGCCGCGGCGGAAGACCCGTACGACTCCTCCGCCTGGGGCCGCGCCGGTATCGACCCGGTGAAGGTATCCATCCAGGGCCAGAGTGTGTACACCCTGCGCACCTACCTGCGCGGTGCCCCAGTCTTTTTGGGCAAGTACGGCGAGATCTTCACGTTCCCGTCTACGAAGCACCTAGGCCGCTGGATCCTGGAAAACGACGACCACGACCTTGCCGGGGTATCCACTTGGCAGGACCTCATCAACACCGCCAATGCTGGTGAGCTCAAGGTTGAGGTCCACCCCGATAACTCCTATTCCTTCAACGGCATCGCCGCCGACATCGCCAAAGGCACCGACGCGGTGGACACGAAGCAGATGGCCAAGGCGTACGAGTTGCTCGCAGACGCGGCGGACTGGGCGGGCGATGACTCGCTGAACTCCCTGCTTCTTGCCAACCCTCGCATGCAGGATTACCTGGCCTACATGCTCGGCTCCACACGCGCCGCGGGTTACGTGCCCTCCGCGCCGTTCACCGACAAGGCCGAGGCGTGGACCGAGATGGAAAACCAGCTGATCAAGCGCTTCTCCAAGTTCTAGCCCCGAGCGGGGTTTACCCCCGCAGCCTGGCGCTCCCCAACGTGCTCGACATTCGTGCGACCTTTAGAATGCACTCCTATGTCAGTGGACCAGGTCGACCCCCTCATCAGCTCCATCTATCACTGGATGGACATATCCGGAGTACTGCTGATGGGCGTCATCGGCGGTACGCTAGCCCGCCAGCTCGGCTACGACATCGTGGGCTTCTTCTTCATCGCCATGCTGTCCGCGCTGGGCGGCGGCATGCTGCGCGACGTGCTGATTAACCAGGGCACCGTGGCCGCGATGAGCCAGCCGGAATACCTGATCCTCGCCTTCACCGGCGCGCTGATCGCGCGGTTTACCTACTTCAAAGGCCGCGCCTGGGAGTTTTTGCAGTCCCACGGCGACGCGCTCGTGTCTGCACTGTGGGCCTCCACAGGCGCGTCGAAGGCGATCCAGTACGGCTTGCCTGTGTTGCCCACCATCATGATGGGTGTGTTCACCGCGACCGGCGGTGGCATGATCCGCGACGTTGTCACCGGGCGCGAGCCCAGCGTCTTCGGCGGCAACCAGCCCACCGTCATCCCGGCGGTCGCGTGCGCCGTGATCACGCTGCTGGGCAACGCCACCGGGTACTTGGCGCTGGCGATGATCGTGGGCCCCGTGGTCAGCTTCGCCATGTTCTTGTTCGGCTACTACGGCAACTGGCGCATTTCCACCGACTCCGACTTCGCGCCCGTGAACTCGACGGTCAACGCCACGGCAACCCAAGTCGCGCACCTGGCGCGCAAGGCCGAGCACAAGTCCCGCGCAGTGGCACGAGAGCTGGAGCCCACGCGGGTGCGCTCGTGGCGCCACCGCCAGATGGAAAAGGCGTTGCAGCGCCGCATCGAGGCAGAGATCCGAAATGGCAAGCGCCCAGCGCAGGCGATGAGTGACGCCGATGATTTCCTCACCGAGTTCACCACCCAGTTCCCCGCCATCAATGCCGAGATGCTCGCGACGGCTGAAGCCGCAGCCCCGGAGGCAACCGAAGACGAGGGCCTGTTCGACGGCATCGGCATGGATCTTAGCGGCGACTCCTACGAGGACGAGGTGGGCGAGCCGGATCCCGCCGAAACCGAGGCGATGAACGCCGACATGCTGGATATCATTCTCTCCGACGAGGCCCTGACCGACGAGCTCATCGAGCGGCTTGCGGCCCGCTACAACGAGAAGGAGGCGTAGGTGAAGCGTGCGGCAGCAGCGACGGCCTGTCTGAGCTTCTGCTTATCGACGTCAGCGTTCGCCCAGGACGCCGTCACCCCCACCGAGACAACCTCCCCTGCTGGTCCGACAGTGGGCTACTACGACGACGGCGGCAACTGGATACCGCCCAGCCGGAATCGTGCGCCCGACACGGATACCTGCCCGCACGCCACCTGGCCGCCCGAGCCGGTGTCCACTTCGGAGCGTGCCGCGTCCCCCGCCCCACTGCCGGTGCGCTACCACGGACCCTGCGGCGTCACAGCCGCCGACGGCTACACCGTCCCGGACGGTGTAGTGGCGTCCTCCTGGCTGGTGGCGGACCTGGACTCGGGCGAGGTGGTGGCCATGAAAGACCCGCACGGGCGCTACCGGCCGGCATCCGTTATCAAGGTGCTGCTGGCGTTGACCGTGATCCACGAGCTGCCGTTGGGGCAGCAGGTGGTGGTCTCGGCCGAATCGGCGGGCCAAGAAGGCTCCGCCGCCGGCATCGGCGAGGGCGGCACCTACACCGTGGAGGACCTGCTCACCGGCCTTCTGCTGGCTTCCGGCAACGACTGCGCCCACGCGCTCGCCCAGGCACTCGGTGGTGACGAACTCGCCCTCGGCAAGGTCAACGCACTGGCACAGAGGCTGGGCATGCAGGACACCCGGGCAACGTCCTATTCCGGGTTAGATAGCGCCGGGATGTCCACCTCAGCTTGGGACATGGGGCTGGCCTACGCGGCCGCGTTCGCCGACCCCACGTTCGCGCGCATCGTGGGCACCGAGCACTACATGTTCCCCGGCTTCGACGAGCTGCCGTCCTTCGAACTGTGGAACGACAACCAGCTCTACCTCAACGACCCGGACGGCATCGGCGGCAAGACCGGCTACACCGACGACGCGAACCACACGTTCGTCGGCGCCGTCAACCACGAGGACCGGCGCCTCGTTGCCGTCGTGCTGGACACCGCGGCCTACGACCACCGCGCCTGGGAACAGGCGCAGGAGTTGCTCCACGAGGCGTATGGGGTGCGAAGCTCCGTCGCAAAGCTTGAGCCCCTCGCTGCTGAAACGAGTGCAGCACCGCCAACGACAGAGGTCGCCCCCACCCCCGAGCCTGAGGCTGGGGAGGAGACGGCCTGGAACCGCTGGTGGTCCTATGCGGTTGTAGCGGGAGTGCTGGCGCTCGCCGCGCTGGCTACTGCGCTCAGTCTCGCGACAGCAAGGAAGCGACACCGACGCCAATAGCACCGAGCGCCGCGCCGACGCCCAGGGCCTTGCCCGCGGCACTGGACTCGTCCTTGCCGCGCACAGCACCCGCGCGGACGTTGATCACCGCCGGCTCCGGCACCTCTGCCGGCGCCATGGCCAGGGACTCCTCGGTCGTGGCAGTCCACGCCGCGACGTAGAGCACCACGCGCCAGATGAGGTAGAGCAGGACCATCAGGGTGATGATCGGTCCGAAGATCGCGCCCGCCGGGTTGCCCGTGGCAGACGAAATGACCAGGCCGGCGAATTGCTGCAGGATAGCGAAGATGACTGCGCCGAGCAGCGCGCCCTTCAGCCCCGACTTCACCGGAACCTTCGTGCGCGGCATGTACATGTTCACCCACAGCATGACCAGGAAGCTGGCCAGGGCGCTGACCAGGAAGCCGACGATCCAGACCACCACGCGGGAGCCCGGGAAGTCGCCGACGCCGAGGCGGTCCATCAGCGTGCTGGTCCAGCTGGACACGCCCAAGGCCGTCACCACTGCGGCCACGATGAACAGAGCGATAAGCACAATCAGGCCCACGAGATCCGCGAGCTTCTTGGTAACGAAATTGCCACCCTCGTTCGCGTCCACCTTCCACATGGCGGAGACGCCGACGCGCAGAGTGTTCATCCAGTTCAGGCCGGACCACAACGTGGTAAGCAGGCCGACGCCCGCCACGGCGCCGCGCTGCTGGATCGCCTGGTCGATCAGCTGGTTGACCATGCTGCCCAAATCCCCGTCCAGGGACTGGGTGACCTGATCCTGAATGTCGCGCATGAGCTCAGGGCGGGCGTTGAGGAAGAAACCCAGGCCCGCAAACATCAGCATCAGAAGCGGAAACAGCGCCAGCACCGAGAAGTAGGTGATGCCGGCAGCCATCTGGTTGCCGCCCTCTGTGGCAAAGCGGTCATTCATCCGCAGCAGGTGACCAGCGGCGGGAGACTTCTTCTCCACCTTGTCCTCGAAGCCCTCTTTCTGCTGCTTCGAAGCCCGCTCAATGCCCTGCTCGTCGGTGTACGCCTTGCGCGGCGCTGTCGAGGTAGCCATCGACATCCCTTCAAATATGTGTCATTTACCCAACACATCGTAGAGCAGGCCGTGCGATGGCGGGGGCGGAGCCGGGGTCGGGGCGGCGGCGGTGTCGAAGAGGTCTCGGTAACCTTGCTGGGCTGCGGTGATTCCGAGTGCTGTGGCGTGACGGGTTTCACCGGTTCCAGGCCTCAAAGCCGACGCCGCCGTCAGGTCCGCCGACCCCCTGGTCATCACCACCCCACCGGGATTGGCGTGGATGCCAGGCCCAGTCGCCGACTATCCCATCGACTAATTTCTGCTGGTCGTCGCGGTTGCTGCAGACTGCTCACGACTGCGGCCAGCGTCAACGGGGCGCCGGCAGGCTCTTCACACCTTGCGTCAGTTCAGTCAATACTGTACTGTTCAGCGAATGCTGACCATTGCTTCACGCCTCGACGTCATGAACCGGCTCGGCCGGGCCATGGCGGATCCGACGCGTTCCAGAATCCTGGTGACACTACTCGACGGCCCGAGCTACCCGGCCGTACTCTCGCGCGACCTGGACCTGACCCGCTCAAATGTCTCGAACCACCTGACCTGCCTGCGTGACTGCGGCATCGTCGTCGCCGAGCCGGAGGGCCGCAAGACACGCTACGAAATCGCCGATCCGCACCTCGCGGCAGCGCTCAACGCGCTGGTGAACGCGACGTTGGCTGTCGACGAAAACGCCCCGTGCATCGACCCTGAATGCTCGGTGCCCGGCTGCGGCGAGAAAGGAGCGGACGCATGAGCTCGGCGTGTGGATGCGAACAAGAACCCGCCACGGAGATCGAAGAGCTCGATCGGCCATGGTGGAAGGACCCCGAGTTGCTACTGCCGATCTTCTCCGGCGTAGCCCTCTGCATAGGTCTGGCGCTGAACTGGTCCGGGCTAGAGACACCCGCGACAGTACTGTTCTGGGTCGGCCTGCTGCTAGGGGCGTATACGTTCGCACCCGGCGCGATCCGGAACCTTGTCACGAAGCGCAAGCTCGGCATTGGTTTGCTGATGACGATCAGCGCGGTCGGCGCGGTGATCCTCGGTTACGTCGGAGAGGCCGCGGCGCTAGCGTTCCTGTACTCGATCGCCGAGGCGCTGGAAGACAAGGCTATGGACCGGGCACAGGGCGGACTGCGGGCACTGTTGAAGTTGGTACCGCAGACCGCGACGGTGTTGCGCGACGGCACGTCGGTCGAGGTCGCAGCGAAGGACCTCGTGGCTGGCGAGCTGATGCTCGTGCGCCCCGGAGAGCGGATCGCCACGGACGGCATCATTCGGTCTGGGCGCTCCGGCCTTGACACCTCAGCGATCACCGGAGAATCCATTCCGGAGGAGGTTGCGCCCGGCGACGAGGTGCCCGCGGGAGCGATCAACTCCGCCGGTGTGCTGGAAGTCGAGACGACCGCAGCTGGAACGGACAACTCGCTCACCACACTCGTGGACCTGGTCGAGCAGGCGCAGGCGGAAAAGGGCGACCGCGCCCGGATCGCCGACCGGATTGCCCAACCCCTAGTGCCCGGGGTGATGATCCTGGCGGTGCTGGTCGGCGTGATCGGCTCGCTGCTGGGCGACCCCGAGACGTGGATCACCCGTGCGTTAGTGGTTCTGGTCGCAGCGTCGCCGTGCGCGCTGGCAATCTCCGTGCCGCTGACGGTCGTGGCCGCGATCGGCGCGGCCAGCCAGTTCGGCGTGGTCATCAAGTCCGGCGCGGCGTTTGAGCGGCTCGGCGGCATCCGTCACCTGGCGGTGGACAAGACCGGAACCCTCACCCGCAACCAGCCCGAGGTTACCGGCGTGGTCCCGGCAGACGGGTTCGATCGGGCTCAAGTGCTTGCTTTCGCGGCGGCGGTTGAGCAGCAATCGACGCACCCCCTCGCCGCGGCGATCGCGGCAGCGGAGCCCGAAGCGCCCGCCGCCCTGGACATCAGCGAGGAAGCTGGGCATGGCATCGGCGGCACCGTCGAAGGTCGACGGGTGCTGGTGGGCAGCCCCCGGTGGATCGACGCCGGGCCACTGAAGGCAGACGTTGAGCGCATGGAATCCGAGGGCCAGACCTGCGTCCTGGTCACCGTCGATGACACCCTCGCCGGAGCGATCGGGGTCCGCGACGAGCTGCGGCCCGAGGTGCCCGAAGCCGTGCAGACCCTGCGCGCCAACGACGTGGAAGTGAGCATGCTCACCGGCGACAACACTCGCACCGCCCGAGCGCTGGCTGAAATCGCCGGAATCGACGACGTGCGCGCCGAGCTGCGCCCTGAGGACAAGGCAAGCATCGTCGCCGAATTCTCCTCCAAGACACCGACAGCGATGATCGGCGACGGCATCAACGACGCGCCGGCACTGGCGGGCGCGACGGTGGGCATAGCGATGGGAGCGACCGGCTCTGACGCCGCGATCGATTCCGCTGACGTCGCCTTCACCGGCCACGACCTCCGACTGATCCCGCAGGCGCTGCAGCACGCCCGCCGAGGCAGCAGAATCATCAACCAGAACATCGTGCTGTCTCTGGCCATCATCATCGTGTTGATGCCGCTTGCGATCAGCGGCGTGCTGGGCCTGGCTGCGGTCGTGTTGGTTCACGAGGTCGCTGAAGTCATCGTCATCTTGAACGGCCTGCGGGCCGCACGAGCGAAGCGCTGAGGCTACGCCGGAAGCGGACACCGGCCCCGCCGTGAGCCCCTAGCGCTTCGGTGCGAGGAAACCGACCTTGTCGTACACGTCGGCCAACAGCGGGGCCGCAACCTCGCGGGCGCGTTCGGCACCGCGGGCCAGGATGGCTTCCAGCTCTGCGCGGTCTGACATGAGTTCGTCGTAGCGGGTGCGAAGCGGCGTCGTAAAGCTTTCGAGTGCTTCTGCGGTGTCCACCTTGAGCGCGCCGTAGCCTTGGCCCTCGTAGCCCGCGACAATTTCATCGACCGGCGTGCCGGTGAGCGCCGACTGAATGACCAGCAGGTTGGACACGCCCGGCTTGTTTTCCCTGTCAAAGGCGATCACGCCGTCGTTGTCGGTTACCGCAGAGCGGATGCGCTTGGCGGACGTCTTCGGCTCGTCCAACAGGTTCACAATGCCCTTCGGGTTCGCGCCCGACTTGGACATCTTCGATGTGGGGTCCTGCAGGTCATAGATCTTCGCCGCGCCCTCGACGATCATGCCCTCCGGCACGGTGAAGGTCGTGCCGTACTTGGCGTTGAAGCGCTCCGCCAGGTTGCGGGTGAGCTCCAAGTGTTGGCGCTGGTCCTCCCCCACCGGCACCAGCTGCGGGGAGTACAACAAAATGTCCGCGGCCATGAGCACCGGGTAGGTGAACAGGCCCACCGAGGTCCGATCCTGGCCCTGTTTGGCGGATTTGTCCTTGAACTGGGTCATGCGGCCGGCCTCGCCAAAACCGGTCAGGCACTGCAGCACCCAAGTCAGCTCAGCGTGCTCCGGCACATGGGATTGCACGAAAAGAGTGGACTTGTCCGGGTCAATGCCCAGCGCAATCAGCTGAGCGCAGCCGGCGAGCGTGCGGTGGCGCAGCTCTTCCGGGTCCTGCTCGACGGTGATCGCGTGCAGGTCTGGGATGAAGTAGAACGCGTCGTAGCCGTCTTGCAGGTCAATCCACTGCTTCAGCGCACCGAGGTAGTTACCCAGGTGGTAGGAGTCGGCGGTGGGCTGGATTCCTGAAAGCACGCGTTGCTGAGACATGCGCATCAGTCTATCTGTGGACAGCAGGCACAATATCACTAGGATTTCCGCTGACTGGTTACGGACAGCTTTTGGAGTCTCAGAGATGGGAAAGCCAGGCCAAACCGGGTGGAAGTCTCATCTTCCTTGGCTTATTACGGGCGTATCAGTGGCTACGTCAACGGGTTTCGCAACCCTTTTGGCTGTTGGGACTCCCGACGGGGTCAGGTTGACTCTCGATTTTCTTGGAAAGCTTCTCGGCCCAATTGGAGCTGCCCTTATTGCGTGGGCGGGCGTTGACCACACAATACGCAACACAAAGAGGTTAGATCAGTCAAAGGAGTGGTACGCGACCCTGAGATGGGCTGCCGAGTTGTGCAGTTCGAGCGAAGAACGCTCAGTGGAAATTGGGGTGGCCGCTTTGGATGCGTTGGATGATCTTCCCTTCCTTTCAGAGGAACAAAACGTACTGATAGACAAGTTGTTACATCAGGCAACGTTGGATCACGAGGACATAAATGACGTTAATTGACGTGGTGATCGATCTAGGATGGTCAGCAATAAAGGTAGGGAGGAAAGCATGTCCACGCCCACACACTCGTCTGAGGCAGTTCAGAAGCGCGCCGGGAATCGCCCTTCGCGAGGCCAAATCGCTGCCGCGAAACTGATACTCAAGCGTGATCAGGAAGGAAAAGGTCGCGTAGTAATCACCGAAAGGATTCGTGAGCTCGCCGCCCACGAGCTTTCGTAAACGCTTCGCAAAAACCAGGTCTTCGCCGCCATCCGCGTGAAGGCCTGGTTTTCTTTTCGGCCTGAAGACTCCGACACATCTGTGGTTTCCCACATGAGTGGTAAACCCATATACCAAGAGATCGCGGACCAGCTCCGAGACGTGATCTCCTCCGGCGAGCTCGCGCCCGGAGACCGAGTGCCGTCCACCAACGAGCTCTCCGCGTACCACTCGGTCAACCCCACCACGTCCGCCAAAGCACTTACCGAGCTGTTCAACGAGGGCCTCGTTCGCGTTCCTGTTCCTCGCCGCTGTGGTCGGTATCGGCGCGCTCCTAGTCGCCGGAACCGCGATCGCGACGATCGCCCACACCCCGCGGTTCGTCAAATAGCCCGCGCAGTAGCCTCAGCGCTCAAGCCATTCAGAGCGCAAGATCCCGTGGCGCGAGCAGGCCGCCTCCCACGCCATCGGGGAAATCTTTACCACCATCCGGCGCTGGCACAGCGGGCAGATGCGCGGGGCATCGTAAGGCCGGGTCGGGTCAAGCGGCCAGGGGATCTCGCCGGATAGTACGGCGTCGGCGAGGTCGGTGTTGTCGGGGATCTTCATCGGGCGAAATTTACAGCGACTTGATGGTGTCGTAGAGCACGCCGTGGCCGGAGTTGGCCTTCTGGCCCACCGGGGTGATGTTCAGGTTCAGCCCCGGGCGGGCGCCGCCTTCCATCACTCGGTCCACCGCGTCGCGGTCCTTTTCCATCGGGCGGCCGAACGTGGTCAGGTAGTTGCCCCCGATGATCGCGTTGGCGCCGCCCATGAGGCCGGCCTCGGTACCGTCGTCGCCAAGCGCGAGCTCGGTGCCGCCGGCGAACCGCAGCTGGGTGGACGGCATGGCGAGGCGGAACGCGGCGACGGCGCGCAGTGCCTCGCCCTGTGGGACCAGCGGACGGTCGGCGAACGGGGTGCCCGGGCGCGGGTCGAGGAAGTTCATCGGCACCTCGTGCGGCTGGATCTCGGCGAGCTGAACGGCGAACTCGGCGCGCTGCTCGATGGTCTCGCCCAGGCCGATGATGCCGCCGCAGCAGGTCTCCATGCCCTCTGCCAGCACGTTTTCCAGGGTGTCCTTGCGCTCCTGCCAGGTGTGGGTGGTCACCACGCTGGGGAAGAAGCTCTCGGCGGTTTCGAAGTTGTGGTTGTAGCGCGACACGCCCATCTTGGCCAGCTGGCGCGCCTGGTCGCGGGTGAGGATGCCCAGGGAGGCGGAGATGGAGATGTCTACCTCCTCCTGGATGGCGGTGACGGCCTCTGCCACCTGGTCGAGCAGCTGCTGGGTCGGGCCTTTGACCGCGGCCACGATGCAGAATTCGGACGCGCCCATCTTCTCGGACTGCTTTGCGGCCTCCACCAGCTCGTTGATGTCCAGGGTGACGGCTCGTACCGGCGATTCGAACAGGCCGGACTGCGAGCAGAAGTGGCAGTCCTCGGGGCAGCCGCCGGTTTTCAGGGAGATGATGCCCTCGAGCGAAACGTCGACGCCGCAGTGCTTGATGCGCACCTGGTGGGCAAGGTCGAGCAGTTCAGGCAGCCGCTCGTCTTCGATGTTGAGGATCTGGACGAGTTCGTCCTTATTCAACCCTTCGCCGTTTTCCAGCGCTTTTTCGCGGGCAATGTCAAGGATGTCGGTCATTGTGCTGCACTCCGTTCTTCGTGTTCCACTTCACAAGCGAGTGTCAGTGTAAACCGTCATTGAACAGTGTTCAGCTATTTCACCCCACGACGCCCTAATCCACAGGTGAGCCGATCAAATTCTCCACGTCAGTGCCACGCTCGCCCACCAGCGCCCACGCCCCGTCGCGCTGCTCGAACGTCAGCTCGTCGTTGGTCACCTCGCGGATCTCGTCGCGGTTCCCGCCACACACATCCAGCTCGTCGCGTTGGTACGCCTCAGTGATGATGGCGCTGTCGAAGCGCTGCTGCACCATCCAGTTCTGCCCGTCTTCGGGATCTTCCAGGACGTCTTTGCCAAACACGTCGGCCAGGGCCGCGTCGTCGCTCGTGCAGACAATAAACAGGCTCTTGCCGGAGGGGTACACCTCAGCCATATTCAGCGTGACAGCGTCAGTGTCGCCCTGCGTCGCATCGTCGAGCGCGTCCTGAAGCATGTGCGGTTCCGAATCACACGCCGTCAGCAAAATGGCCGGCGCCACAATCAGGGAAAATTTCGTCTTCTTCACACTTCTTAACGGTACTCCACCACCAGGGGCGAGTGGTCCGACCAGCGCTGTTCTACCGTGGGCGCTTTATCCACCCAAGTGTGCTCGGCCCGCTCAAGCATATTGGCGGTGGCCGCCTGAACGTCGATGCGCCAGCCCGCGTTGTTGTTGAAGGCCTGCCCACGGAAGGTCCACCACGTGAACGAGGCATCCTCCGGTTGCAGCCTGCGGGCCACATCGAACCACTTCGGATCGCCGTTTGCCTCTCGACGTCCTTCGGCCCCGTACCCCACCGCCCCAGCCCAGACCGGGTCGGCCTTCAACTCCGCGTCCTGCGGTTCATCGTCCGGGAAACAGCCGAAGATGGCGTCCATGAAGGCGCGCTCGTGGGGCAGGAAGCCTGACTTTTTGTTGTTCGTCTTCCAGTTCTTCAGATCCTCGCGGCGGTGACAGATGTTCCAGTCGCCGCCGATGACCATGTTCGGATACTCGTCCGCCCACCGCTCCAGCAGCGCCTCGAACTCGTCGAGGAAACGGTACTTCTCGTCTTGTTTGGCCGTACCGGCGGAACCGGACGGGAGATAGAGGGAGCCGACCCGGGTGCCGTCGTGAAGCGTGGCGGCGATGAAGCGGCCGGCGTCCTCGAAGGTGGGGATGCCGAAGGTGACGTCGTCAAGCGGAGTGCGCGACAGGATGCCCACACCCGCGCGCCCTTTAGCGCCCGGAGCCTCAGCCGGTGCGACCTCGAGGTTCCACCCCTGCTCAAGGGCGGGCGCCAACGCCGCGTGAGCCTGGTCAACGGTGGCGCGAACTTCCTGCATCAGCACCACGTCCGCCGGAGTTTCTGTCAGCCAGGCGAGCATGCCCGGATTGTCCTCGTTGCGGATTTTGGTGGCGGCGCGGATGCCGTTGACGTTGACCGACGCGATTGTGAGACTCATGTGTGACGACCCTAGTAGTCTGGTTGGCTGAAGTCAGACACCTTAAACCTGAGGAGCATTATGGCGAAGATCATTTGGACCCGTACCGACGAAGCGCCGCTGCTTGCGACGTACTCCCTCAAGCCGATCGTGGAAGCGTTCGCGTCCCGCGCCGGCATCGACGTGGACACCGCCGACATCTCGCTGGCCGGCCGCATCCTCGCGCAGTTCCCGGACCGCCTCGGCGACAAGAAGGTCGACGACGCGCTCGCGCAGCTCGGCGAGCTGGCCAAGACCCCGGAAGCCAACATCATCAAGCTGCCGAACATCTCCGCTTCCCTGGTGCAGCTGAAGAAGGCCATCGCCGAGCTGCAGGCCGCCGGCTTTGACATCCCGAACTACGAGGACGCGCAGGAGAAGTACGACGCAGTCAAGGGCTCCGCTGTTAACCCGGTGCTGCGCGAGGGCAACTCCGACCGCCGCGCCCCGGAGGCCGTGAAGAACTTCACCAAGAAGCACCCGCACTCCATGGGCGAGTGGTCCTCCGATTCCAAGACCAACGTGGCCACCATGGATGCTGGCGACTTCCGCCACAACGAGAAGTCCGTGATTATGCCGGAGGCGGACACCCTGACCATCAAGCTCGTCAAGGCTGACGGTGGCGAGGAGGTTTTGAAAGACGGCCTCAAGGTTGAAGCCGGCGAGGTCATCGACGGCACCTACATGTCCGCTCGTGCTTTGGACGCGTTCCTTTTGGACGCCGTCAAGCGCGCCAAAGACGAGGGCGTGCTCTTCTCCGCGCACCTGAAGGCCACCATGATGAAGGTCTCCGACCCGATCATCTTCGGCCACGTCGTGCGCGCCTACTTCAAGGACGTCTACGACAAGTACGGCGAGCAGCTCCTCGCAGCGGGCCTCGACGGCGAGAACGGCCTCGGCGCCATCTACGAGGGCCTGTCCGAGCTGGAGAACGGCGAGGAGATCCGCGCCGCCTTCGACAAGGCCCTGCAGGACGGCCCGGCACTGGCGCAGGTCAACTCCGCCAAGGGCATCACCAACCTCCACGTGCCGTCGGACGTGATCATCGACGCTTCCATGCCGGCGATGATCCGCACCTCCGGCCACATGTGGAACGCCGACGACCAGGAGCAGGACACCCTCGCGGTAATCCCGGATTCCTCCTACGCCGGCGTGTACCAGACCGTGATCGACGACTGCCGCGCAAACGGCGCCTACGACCCGACCACCATGGGCACCGTGCCGAACGTGGGCCTGATGGCAAAGAAGGCCGAGGAGTACGGCTCCCACGACAAGACCTTCAAGGTCCCGGCCGACGGCAAGGTCCAGGTGGTCAACACCGCCGGCGACGTGCTCATCGAGCACGACGTCGAGGCAGGCGACATCTGGCGCGCCTGCCAGACCAAGGACGCCCCGATCCAGGACTGGGTCAAGCTGGCCGTCAACCGCGCACGCCTGTCCGGCATGAAGACCATCTTCTGGCTGGATGAGGAGCGCGCGCACGACCGCAACCTGATCGACCTGGTGCAGAAGTACCTGCAGGACCACGACACCGAGGGCCTGGACATCTCCATCGCCTCCCCGGTCGAGGCCACCAAGACCTCCGTGGAGCGCATCCGCCGCGGCGAGGACACCATCTCCGTCACCGGCAACGTGCTGCGCGACTACAACACGGACCTCTTCCCGATCCTGGAGCTGGGCACCTCCGCGAAGATGCTCTCCGTGGTCCCGCTGATGGCTGGCGGCGGCCTGTTCGAGACCGGTGCCGGCGGCTCCGCCCCGAAGCACGTCCAGCAGGTCCAGGAGGAGAACCACCTGCGCTGGGACTCCCTCGGCGAGTACCTCGCGCTGGCCGAGTCCTTCCGCCACGAGCAGAACACGAACGGCAACGAGCGCGCCGGCGTCCTGGCCGCCGCGCTGGACAAGGCCACCGAAAAGCTTCTCGACGAAGGCAAGTCCCCGTCGCGTAAGGTCGGCGAGATCGACGACCGCGGCTCCCACTTCTGGCTCTCCCTCTACTGGGCAGAAGCGCTGGCAGCACAGACCGACGACGCCGAGCTGGCTTCCGTGTTCGGCCCGATCGCCGAGGATCTGCGCAACAACGCCGAGCAGATTGACCGTGAGCTTCTCGACGCCCAAGGTTCCGCCGCCGACCTCGGTGGCTACTACTGGCCGGACGAGGACAAGACCTCCGCGGTCATGCGCCCGTCCGCAACTTTCAACAAGATCATCGACGCGCTGGAGAAGTAGCTCGCTGATCTGAGATCGGCCGGCCGGGGCTGTGCGCCCTGGCCGGCCGTTTTTTGTTGCTACCCCGCCTCGGGGTGGACGGAGTACTCCCCGGTCCACGGGTTGTGGGTCTGCACTTCGTAGCCGATGCCCTGCTCTGCGGCGCCGTCGAGGAGCAACTGTAGCTCTTTGGCCGGGCCGTCTCACCCAGGACGCTTACCCGAGGATGCTTACCGGGGCTAGATGCTAACCCGAGGATGCTTACTTCTCGGGTAACGCGCGGGGTGAAGCCGGAGGTTCGTCGAGAAGTAAGCGCTTGAGAGTAAGCATCTAGGGACGGGTAAGCATCCTGAAGTAAGCATCTACCCCAGCCGCGCCGCCAGCACCTCGGTGCCGGCCAGCGCAGCCCGAACTTCCGCGATGAACACGTGGGGTTGTTCCCGCAGGAGCTTGGACTCGAACCGCAAGATGACGTACCCCTTGTTGCCGATCCGTTTCTGTCGGCTGAATTCTTTCTTCCACACCTCGCCGACGTCGTCGCCCTCGTATTTGATCTCCCCATCGATCTCGATGATGAGCCATCCCTGAACCAAAAGGTCAGCGAAGTAGCGCTCGATCCTGGCTTGGGCGACCACCGGCCCGATCCCAGCCTCGATCAACAACCCTCTGGCCAGGGATTCGTACGCCGAATCCGAATTCGGTATGGCGTGTTCCAAACACTTCCGAGCCACACCGATCCCCTTCGCCCGTCCCATCTTCCGGATCTCGTTTTCAATCGCGTCCCTTTCAATGCCGCGACGCAGCAGATAGTCGGCGGCGATGAGCCCTTCGATGAACCCGTGGTAGCGGGCGATATCGATGAATGAGCGGGTCGGGGTGGTGATGCAGTGTCCTTCGTAGATCAGCTGTTCGTCGCGCCGAAGCTTGGAAAACCGAAACGTGTAGCGCCCACTTTGGGCTCGGCTCTGCGACACACTCCGCGACGGCAGCGCCACTTCCACCGGTTCCTCCCCACGCGAGATCACCCACATACCCAGTTTCCGCGCCGCCGACCGCCCCACCAGTACGGCGGCGTTGCTCACCATAGCGGCGGCCTCCACGCGCAGCCACTGCCGTTCGTGGTACTTCAACCCACCCCACGTCGCGGCCGGGAACCACACGGCAGGTTCCAGCTCCACGAACTTCCCATCCGGGAAAGTGTCGTGCGTGAGCCTTCGCCTATCCACGAGCTCCGCCCTCAACTCCTCTTTCCGTTTTTCCCAACGCCCCAGTTCATGCGTGTCTTCTCGGTCCATCCCCATGCCATTGAGACGCACGGAACCCCGCCACGGTTCCCTAACGGGTTTATATTCATCCAAACGCACAGCGCAGCAACCCCGAATAGACCGCTTGGTACGCAACGACAGACTAAGCGGACTACATTGCATGCCATGACGAACTCGAAGCAGAAGTACGACAACTCCAACGCCAGCGAATGGTCGTTCGGCACCCGCGCCATCCACGCCGGCCAGCAGGTGGACCAGGATTACGGCGCGCGCAACCAGCCGATCTACATGACCACCAGCTACGTCTTCGACGACGCGCAGCACGCCGAGAACCGTTTCAATCTCTCGGACGCGGGCCCGATCTACACCCGCCTGACCAACCCGACGCAGCAGGCGCTGGAAGACCGCCTCGCGTCGCTGGAAGGCGGCGTGGCAGCCACCGCGTTCGGCTCCGGCATGGCCGCGGAAACCGCCGCGATTCTCACCCTCGCGCAGGCGGGCGACCACGTGGTTACCTCCCCGCGCCTTTACGGCGGCACCGAGACGCTCTTCCAGCACACGCTGCCGAAGCTGGGCATCGACTTCACGTTCGTGGACAACCCGGACGACCCGGAAAGCTGGCAGGCCGCGGTCAAGCCGAACACGAAGGCGTTCTACGGCGAGACCTTCGGCAACCCGATCGCGGACGTGCTAGACATCCCGGCGGTCGCGGAGGTGGCCCACAATAGCCAGGTGCCGCTGATCGTGGACAACACCATGGCCACCGCTGCCCTGGTACGCCCGCTGGAGCTGGGGGCGGACATCGTGGTCATTTCCACCACGAAGTTCTACACCGGCAACGGCGCGGCCATCGGTGGCGCGATCGTCGACGGCGGCACGTTCGACTGGACCGTTCAGCGCGACGGCGAGGATGTCTTCCCGCTGTTTACCGTCCCCGATCCGGCGTACCACGGCCTGAAGTACGCGGACCTCGGCGCGCCCGCCTTCGCGTTGCGCGCCCGCGCCGGTGTGCTGCGTGACACTGGCGCCGCGATTTCCCCGTTCAATGCCTGGGTGGCACTGCAGGGTATCGATACGTTGGCGTTGCGCGTCGAAAAGCACAACGCGAACGCGAAGAAGGTCGCTGAGTTCCTGAACGCCCACGACAAGGTGGCCAAGGTCAACTACGCCGGCCTGGAGAGCTCGCCGTACAAGGCCACGCAGGAGAAGCTGGGGTTGAAGTACACCGGTTCGGTGCTCAGCTTCGATATCGCGGGCGATGCGGACGACCGGGCCGCTGCGTGGAAGTTCATCGACGCACTGAAGCTGCACTCCAACCTGGCCAACATCGGCGACGTCCGCTCCCTGGTGGTTCACCCCGCCTCCACGACGCACTCGCAGTCGGATGCCGCGGGCCTTGCGCGCGCCGGCATCACACAGGCCACCGTGCGCTTGTCCGTGGGCATCGAGGATATCGACGACATCATCGCCGACCTCGAGCGCGGCTTCGCGGCGGTCTAAATGCTGGCTGCGGAAGGCGAGCTGGCCACCATCGCCATCGGCGATCTGCACACCGAGGCTGGCGCGGTGATCCAGGATGCGCACATTGCCTATCGACGTTGGGGCGTTCCGCGCGGCGACCTCGACGGCAAGAACAACATCCTGGTCGTCGAGCACGCGCTCACCGGCGACTCGGACGCCTCCGAATGGTGGTGCGAGGCTATCGGTCCCGGCAAGGCGCTCGACACCGACGAGTGGTGCGTCATCTGCACCAACGCGCTGGGTTCCTGCTACGGCTCCACCGGACCAGCCAGCGACCACCCAGACGGCGGCGTGTGGGGCTCGAGGTTCCCGGCGATCACCATGCGCGACATGGTGCACGCCGAACGGGCGTTTTTGCAGCAACTGGGCATCAGCCGCGTCCATGCGATCATCGGCGGCTCGATGGGCGGCGCACGCACGCTCGAGTGGACGCTGCTCTATCCCGAGCAAGTTGACTACGCGCTTGTGCTGGCTGTGTCGGCCCGCGCAAGCGCCTGGCAGATCGGTATCCAGTCCGCCCAGATCACGTCGATCACCCACGACCCCGATTGGCAGGGCGGGGATTACCACGGCACTGGCCGTTCACCCGATGCCGGCTTGGCTGCGGCGCGGCGCATCGCGCACCTGACCTACCGGGGCGAGCTGGAGATCGACGAGCGCTTCGGTACCTCCGCCCAGCCCGGCGAAAACCCGCTCGGCCCCTTCCGGGACGACGGCCAGCGCTTCGCGGTCCAGTCCTACCTCGAGCACCAGGGCAAAAAGCTCACCGAGCGTTTCGACGCCGCCTGCTACGTCACCCTCACTGAGGCGTTGAACCGCCACGACGTGGGGCGCGGCCGCGGCGGGCTGAACAAGGCGCTGGCGTCCTCCACCGTGCCCACCATGATCGTGGGCGTGGACACCGACATCTTGTACCCGTATCACCAGCAGGAACACCTCTCCCGCAACCTGGGCACCCTGCTCGCCATGGCGAAGCTGTCCTCCCCCGTGGGCCACGACGCGTTTTTGGTGGAGGCCCGCCAGATGGACCGGATCCTGCGCAACTTCATTACCTTGACCCGGGAGACACCGTCCGCACGAGAAGTTGCCGCCGAGCGCGGCGCCTACGATATCTAAAGGTCCGCTACCCGCACCTTTTCACCGTCCGCGGTGGCCAGGTAGGACCTGTCCATGCCGACCCAGCCGGCAAACGGGGCGTCGGAAAGCGTGATGCGTTTGTGTACATGCCCGAGCAGCCACGCGCCGTAACCGCAGGCGGCAAGCTCGTCGCGGGTGCACGGCAGGCACGAGTTGTTGGAATATTCACCGGTGACGGAGGTATGCAAAAGGCCCAGGTTCGGGGCTTCTTCCACCGGCGCCGGGAACTCGGGGACGAGCCGGCGCGGGTCTCGGTCCACCTCCACCGCGGCGGTGTGCAGCGCCCACCCACCCGCCCGGATGGTCTGGGGCTCTTGCCTTGCGACGATCACGCCGCACGGGATAATCCCAGTGAGGTCGTGGTGCACGTCGTGGTTGCCAGCGATGAACACCACCGTGTCGAACAACTCGAGCCCGCGCGTGAAAAACCGCGCGACCTCCCCATATGTGGCATCGGTGAAGCGCTTGCGGACGATTCTGGTTCACAATCATGCCCCACTACTTGTGGTGGGGTGTGGGCGTGACTTCCTCGTCGGTGCGCGGTAAGGCCCGCGCGTGACGTGGGTCGTCCCGCGCGCCCTTTTCGGGCGAGCGGACAACCCTACGACGCAAAGGGAGGTAGACAATGGGTAAACACTCATTGAATACACCCGGTCGCAAAAGAAAAGACCTTGACGCCACGGAAGCTTAGCTGGCTCGATGTGGCAATCAAGGTCATAACACTTGCGACCGTAACAGTGAAGCTCATTGCAGTGATGCTTCACGTGGGTCTTTAAGGCCCGAGGGTCTCAACGAGTAGCCACTCGTTGGGGCCTTTTTATTGTGCAGACGCAATTCAAAGGTGAACTGTGCTGTCACTTTTAGGTTAATGCGCGCGCTACAGTTTCGCAATACTCCCACACTGGGCACCCACTGTCTCTTCTCCGGCTTAGGTATTCATTCCCGCCACAAATGACTTTTCATGACATCGGTTGGCTGCGTTCTCTGCCCCTAGGGTGTGTTAGCGTTATCCCCCGTAAGATCCTGATGCGCGAAACGCACAGTCTCAGTAGGAAGTCTGAGCGATAGCACTAACCAGTGCTATCCGTCGCTTTAACTCTTGCTCTCATGAGAGTTAAAGAATCCGGCGTCGTCAGGTCCGCTTTAGCGTACCTGGAGACAACTATGCCTGCTCAATTCACCCTTTATCATGATGGACAATTTTGGTGCGGAGTTTACGAGACTTCCAGTAACAACCAACTCCGCGCCGTCCGAGTAGTTTTCGGCCCAGAACCTAATAATGCCGAACTATATGAGTGGCTACTCGTCAATGGTTCTTCCCTAGTCAAACGTGCTCATTGCTCCGTACCTATACCTGGCACTATTGAAGAGCCACAGCGAGGAAATCCCAAACGCCTACAGCGGAAAGTCAATAAGGAACAACGTAAGACTTCAGGGGTGTCCTCGAAAGCCCAAGAAGCAACAAAGTTAAATTTCGAACTAGCTAACGCAAACAAGAAGAAAGCTTCGCAGATCGCTCGGCGCGAAGAAGCACAACGGAAATTTCAGATCCGTGCTATGAAAAAGAAGGCCAAACATAAAGGCAAGTAGTCGAAGGCGTTAAAGCGAAGTTGCCATACAGTGCGAGCAAAGCTGTGTAGTCGTGAGTCAACTTATGTGCACGTACTATCCCCGCTATATGTCTGCAAGGACAAAGGGCGCCCCTAGCCTGGTGGGGGACGCGTCAAATCGGAAGATTTATGTCGTTTGAGCTTGGCGTTTCCCCGTGGCATATGAATATGAACATGCACTTTAGAGGTGAATAGAACTTAAGAATAGGGGGTAATTGGGGGTAATACTTAGAATATCTTTACTGCAAGCTGTGCATACTATAAGTGGCTAAGTTAGGATAAAACTGTTTCAGGCAGAGGCAAAGACATCTAACACTTAGGTCTTGAAGCCCGCCGACCCGCAGCGTGTAGCTACCGAACTGACGTGCTACGCCCCTGCCACCACCGGATCAGCACGAGCACGGCGGTGGAGGTGCCCACACCGATGAGCGTCATCGCCATGGCCTCGGCGCGGTGGCCCTGCTCAAACTGGTTCAGAATCCACGGTGCGAGCAGGTTGATGCGCGTCGGCCGGATCAGCGAGGACATGACCAGCTCGCGGATGCCCACGAAAAACGCGAGCAGCCAGCCGGCGAAGATTCCCGGCGCAAGCATGGGCAGGGTGACGCGGGTAAAGGTCTGCCAGGATGACGCGCCGGCGACAGCGGAGGCTTCAGACATCGTCGGCGGCATGGCGGCGGCGGAGGTCTTGATGTTGTGCACCGCCATGGGCACGAACAGCACCGTAAACGCCATCACGAGGATCAGCTGCGAGCCGTAAGGGGTAAATGGCAGCTTCGGAGAGTTCCACAGCAGGATGAAGCCAATGGCCAGCACGATGCCAGGCACGGTGTCCGGAGCGACGGACAAGAAGTCGGAAAAGCGCGCGGGCCAGCGGCGGCTGCGCATGGTAAACACCGTCACCGCCAGCGCTAGGATTACGGCGGTGGTCGCACCGATCGCGCCGAGCACGATAGAGCGTGTCAGCGCCTCCTGGCCGGACAGCATGGTCAAAACGTTCTGGAAGTAGTCGAGCGTGAGGTTATCCAGTTTCGGCGGCTTGGAGCGCAGGATGGTCATCGCCGCCAAAAATGATCGAGATGTAGGGGATGAACACACAGAGTACGAACACGATCGCGGTGTAGATCCAGGCAAAGGCCATCATGCTTCTCGACGGCCGAAGGTTGACCGCCCTCGACACCCGCCCGCCGGATGCAAATACCCCGCGACCGGCCCACTGCTGCACCGCCCACGCCAATACGCCGAGGGTGACCGGGGTGCCGAATTCGCCCGCGGCCTTGATGAAAACGATGAGCGCACCGAGCGAGTACGGCCCGACCACCGGTTGCCGGCGTGCATCACCGCAACGCGGTCCGACATGGCCAGCGCCTCGGACTGGTCGTGTGTGACGTAAATGACGGTGAGGTTGAGCTCGTAGGCCAGGCGGGTCAGCTCCGAGCGGATCTGGGTGCGCAGGGCTGCGTCGAGGGCAGACAGGGGCTCGTCCATAAGCAACAGCTCCGGGTCGGACACCAAAGCACGCGCGATGGCGACGCGCTGCTGCTGACCGCCGGAGAGCTCGTTCGGGCGCTGCTCGGCCTTCGCGCTGATGCCCACCATGTCCATCGCACGGGCTACGCGCTCCTCGCGCTCGGCCTTGGCTACCTTCTTCTTGCCGGTGGTCAGCGGGAACTCGACGTTTTTAGCCACGGTCATGTGCGGCCACAGCGCGAGGTCCTGGAACACCATGGATAGGTTGCGTTTGTTCACCGGCACGTTGACCAAAGGGCCGAAGACCTCGCGGCCGGCGAACTCGATCACGCCCGCGTCCGGGGTTTCCAGGCCCGCGATGCAGCGCAGCAGGGTGGACTTGCCGCAGCCGGAGGGCCCGAGGATGGAGACGAACTCGCCTTTCGCGATGTCCAATGAGGTTTCGTGGAGACCAGTGCCGTCCGCGAACTCCCTGCGCACCCCGCGCAGAGCCACCTGCGCTACGTCGTTCGCTTTAGTTTTTGCGCCACTGTCCACATTCGCTCGGGCACATTACGGAATTTATGTGTCCCGGCAACATCTTTTCGGTGAATTCAATGTGAACACTTGACGCTACGACCCTAGGGCGTCCACCGACCAGGACAGCCACAACATGGCCGCGCCGAGAGCGGTGGTAAACAGCGCGTCGAAGCGCCTCGAGCGCACCGCCACCAGACCGATCACCTTCGAATCGCAGGTCAGGCGCATCACGGTCAGCCACAGCAAGGCCGTGCCGAGCGTGAACGTGGCGCGGCGCCAGTGCTCCGTGGCGGCGTAGACGCCCGAGAGCACAAACCCCGCCACAAACAGCCCAATCATCACGCGCTGCACCACCACCGGCAGCGGTGAGGCGACGGCGCCGCGGTCGTGAGGGTTATCCAGCGTGAGCCTGTCCGGAAGCTCTGTACTCAAACGGTCGCTCAACCGGTCGTCCCCAGGCGGCTGAATCCTGCTGCTGGCCAAACCGGCGCGCCCTAGCTGGCGTCCTGGCCGATCCCGGCCTGGCGTTCTGCGCTTTCCACGATGTTGCGTACCAAGAACGTGCGCGTCATCGGGCCCACGCCGCCCGGGTTCGGCGAGACCCAGCCCGCCTTTTCCCACACGTCCGGGTGCAGGTCGCCGACGGTTTTTCCGTCGACGCGGGACACGCCGACGTCGAGAAGCGCCGCACCCTCCTTGATCATGTCGGCGGTAATCATGTGCGGCTTACCCGCGGCGGCGATGATCACGTCGGCGCGGCGGGTCTCGGCGGTGAGGTCCTTCGTCCCCGTGTGGCACAGCACGGCGGTCGCATTGACGTTGCGGGAGGTGAGCATGAGCGAGATCGGGCGGCCTACCGTGACGCCGCGGCCGATGACGCACACGATCGCCCCGTCCAGATCCACGCCGAAGCGCTCCAGCAGTTTGATGGAGCCGTTCGGGGTGCAGGGCAGCGGTGCGGGCTCGTTCAGCACCAGCTTGCCCAGGTTGACCGGGTGGAGGCCGTCAGCGTCCTTATCCGGGTCGATAAGTTCCAGTACCCGGTTTTCGTCCAGGTGCTTCGGCAGCGGCAGCTGGACGATGTAGCCGGTGACGGCCGGGTCCTCGTTGAGCTCGCCGATGAGCTGCTCCAGCTCTTCCTGCGTACAGTCGCCCGGCAGCTCCTTCATAATGGACGCGATCCCCAGCTCCTCGCAGTCCTTGTGCTTCATGCGCACGTAGTTCTGGCTGGCCGGGTCCTCCCCCACAAGCACGGTGGCCAGGCCCGGGGTGATGCCGTATTCCTCCTTGAGGCGGGCAACACGCTGCTTCAGGTCCGCGAAAATCTCCTCGCGGTAGAGTTTTCCGTCCAGTTTGATCGCAGTCACGGCCCCAATCCTAGACTGTTGGGCGTGCTCCACCTGATCTACGACAACCCGGCCATCGGCGGTAACGCAGGCGCCGCCATCCGCCTCGCCGCGAACACCGGGGCGCAGCTGCATTTCGTTGAGCCGTTGGGCTTCAACTTCGACGACAAGCACCTCAAGCGCGCGGGCTTGGACTACCACGATTTGGCCGATGTGCTCATCCACCCAGACATCGACGCCTGCTTCGACGCCATCCCAGATTCCCGCATCTTTGCGTTCACCGCGCACACCGAGCACCACTTCCACGAGGTGGCCTACCAGGACGGGGACGCGCTGCTGTTCGGCAACGAGGCCAACGGCATTCCCGAGGCACACCTTGAGCACCCGCGCATCACCCGCCAGGTGCGCATACCCATGCTGCCGGCGCGGCGCAGCATGAACCTGACCAACTCCGCGTCAGTCGCCGTTTACGAGGCGTGGCGCCAGCTCGGCTTCGTCGGCGGGGTCTGACAGCGGGTCCGTCACCTGCATCGGCGGGAGCTTGCGGGCACGAAGCTTATCGACGATCTCCCGCGCCTGGCCCTCCCCCACATCGCGCAGTGAAACGCTGAACGGACCCGGGACCAAATCAAGGTCCACGTTGGCCAGGCCCAGCGAGCGTTGCAACGGCCCCTGCTCGAAAGCCAGCTCCTGGATGTGCGGGGTCTCCACCATCTGGTACCAGCGGCCCAACCGGCCCGCGGTGACCGCCACGGCGCCATCGCGCACCTTGACCGTCTGGCGCTTCCAGTCGATCGGCGAGATCCACCGCGCGTTGCGCGGCGAGCAGTAGTCGGCCGTAGAAAGGTCCGTCAGGTCGCTGCCGGTCAGTGGCCCGATCGCGTCTGCCACCGCCATGGCCTGCTCCCACGTCCCCACCGGCAGCAGTTTCGACGTCCCTGTCGCCTGGTTGCGCTCCGAGCCGTAGCCGGCCACCAGGACGGACACCGTCCACCAGCCGAAGAGCCGCCAAAAAATGGGCTGGCGCAGCTGCACGGCGTGGATGCGGCTGCGGGGCACCGCTTGTCGACGCCGGTTGGCCAACCCGTACGTGAGGTGGAACATCTCGCCTTCCTTGGTGCAGGTAAAGCGCCAGGATTGGTCGATGGTGCGCCAGATCCGGGGCAAGAACCCCACCACAACCGGGATGATCGCGGCTGCGGACAGATCCGTCCAGATCGGCACGACCGCCCACGCGATGGTAAACAGCGTGGACATTTGCAAGGCGGTGCCGATCAGCGATCTGTGGATGGGGACGGGAGGGACGAGGTGGGGGCCGAAGGTGGCGTCGATAGGCAACTGCTTCTGCGCACCGCCGATGCGGCGCAGCAGTTGCGCGCGAACCTCCTCCGCCTCATCGTGCGGCAGGTAGGTGATGTCGATGGCGGATTGGGAGTTCCCGGCGGCTTCAATGCGCACGGACGCCAGGCCGAACAGGCGCGGCGCGAACGACTCGATCACGTCAACGGCCTGAATACGGTCAAACCGCGCGGCGCGCACCTGGTTGGTCAGCACGCCGCGGCGCACCTCCACCTCATCCTCGCCAATTTTGAAGCCGCTGCGGCGCCACCAGATTTGAGAGACGGCGAAGATCACCGCCAGCGCCGCCACCACCCCGCCGGCCGCCCACGCGATGTCGCTTACGCCGACGTTCTCCCGCTGCGCCCAGTGGTAGATGGGCATGGTGAAGTTGAACAGGGCGATGGTGGCGAGTGCCAGGGCGAACGTCCAGACGCGAAGCAACGGCGTCAGACGGTGAACCTGACGGTACCCCTCCATACCGGGGGTGGTGTGCAGGCGGCTCACAGCCCGCTCATCCGCTCGCGGGCTTTGACAGCGAGACGGTCGCGCAACGCATCGGCGTCGTCGGCGAGCAGGCCCGGAAGATTTGAGTCCGACGAGCTCGACGCCGTGTGCACCTTGAGCTCTTTCAGGCCGAGCGAGCGGGAGACCGGTCCAGACTCCACATCCACGAACTGGATGCGCCCGTACGGGATCACCGTGATGGTGTGGAACATCTTGCCTTTGCTCAGCACCAGCTCAGCGTCCGTTTCCAGCCAGCCCATGTTGCGCACCTGGAACGGGATGAGGAAGAACCGCCAGATGAAAAAGACGGCAAAGGCACCCAGCGGGATGAGAAAGCCCCAACCCCACTCCCGGTAACACAGGTACAACCCGCCGCAGACGATGAGCATCCAGATGGTGTTGCCCACAAACTTCGGCCACATCAGCTTCGGTGAGACCTTGTGCATCTGCTCCACCGAGGTGGGCAGGGGCTGGATCGCATCTGACATGGCGATTACGCTACCAGCCTGGGCTGTCGCGGCCCTGGCTGCAGATGCTTACTGCAGGATGCTTACCCGCCCAGATGCTTACCCCAGGATGCTTACTCTTCGACATCCGATCTTCGGCGGGGTTGGCGTCCACTCGAGCAATAAGCGTTTAGGAGTAAGCGTCCTGCCTCGGTAAGCACCCTGGAGTAAGCATCCTGCCTGGTTTCTGGGCCCAAGTGCGAGAGGTCACCGTCACCGGAAGTCCCGGGACCCGCGCGAGAGCAGCTCCCCCATCGCCAGCGGCTCCAGCCGGTCCGCCACCACGGAGACAGCCCCGGAGGCGTTCTGCACAACCCCGCGCACCACCAGTGCCTTGGCGGTGCGCGCCAAGACCCGCTGCTTGTTCCACAACCCAACGGAGATGACCACGTTGATCAGACCTGTTTCGTCCTCCATGCCCAAAAAGGTCACCCCGCCTGCGGTTTGCGGGTGCTGGCGGTGCGTGACCACGCCGGCCACGCGCACGCGGGTGCCGTCTTCGACCCCGTGCAGCAGCTCTGACGCCGGCACCACCCCCTGCGCCGACAGTGCCGAGCGCACCATCTCCACCGGCATCAGCCCGGGGGTGACACCGGTGGCCGCAACGTCGGCGGCCATCAGCTCGAACGGGTTCATGCCGGGAAGCGACGGTGCCACCACGGACGACAACCCGGGCAGCATCCCCTCACGCTCGGTGGCGGCCACGCCCGCCTGCCACAGCGCCTGTCTACGGGTCACCCCGAAGCAGTCCAGCGCCCCCGCCCGGGCCAACGCCTCGACGTGCTCCACGGACAGGTCGGCCCGGCGCGATAGGTCCGCGATATCCGCAAACGGGGCGGCCTCCTCCACACGCAACGCCGCGTCTTTGCCTAAGCCCCGCACCAGGTTTAAGCCGACGCGGATTGTGGAGGAATCCACGCACCGCGCCTCGCACCCGGACTCGTTCACATTCACCGGCAGCACTTCCACCCCGTGCCGGCGTGCGTCCTGGATGAGGGACTGCGGGGAGTAGAACCCCATCGGCTGCGCGCGCAGCAGCCCCACGCAAAACTGCGCCGGGTAATGGCGCTTAAACCACGCGGAGAAGTACACCAGGGAGGCGAACGACTGGGAGTGCGACTCCGGGAACCCGTAGGCGGCGAAGGCGACGATCTTCTGCCACAGCCCTTCGGCGACGTCCGAACCAATCTCGTTGGTGCGCCAGCACCCTTCGAAAAAGCGCGACTTCAACGCCGCCATTTTCGCAGGTGAACGCTTCGAGCCCATCGCCCGCCGCAACGCATCAGCCTCCCTCCCGGAAAACCCGGCGGCGTCGACGCAGATCTGCATGAGCTGCTCCTGAAACAGCGGGATGCCCAGCGTTTTGCCTAGGGCGCGCTCGAGCACAGGGTGGTCGTAGGTCACCGGCTCCAGGCCGTCGCGGCGCCGCAGGTACGGATGCACCGAGCCGCCCTGGATCGGGCCCGGGCGGATCAGGGCGACCTCCACCACGAGGTCGAAAAACCGGCGCGGTTTCAGCCGGGGCAGGGTGCCCATCTGCGCGCGGGATTCCACCTGGAACACGCCGACGGAATCGGCGCGGCAGAGCATGTCGTACACGCGGGCGTCGTCCAGCGGCAGCTCCCACAGGTGCACCGTGCGGCCGGTGGTCTCCTCCACCAGGTCCACCATGTGGTGCAGCGCCTCCAGCATGCCCAGGCCGAGCAGGTCGAACTTGACCAGGCCGGCCGAGGCGCAGTCGTCCTTGTCCCACTGCACCACCGAGCGGTGTTCCATGCGCGCCCACTCCACGGGCACCACGTCGGCGATGGGGCGGTCGCAGATCACCATGCCGCCGGAGTGGATGCCCAGGTGCCGGGGTTGGCCTTTGAACTGGGCCGCCAGCTTCTCCACGGCATCCGGCACCTCCGTCATCCCCTTCGCCCAACTATCGGCCGCGCCCTGGGCGAACCCGAGCGCCCGCGCCGCGTCGCGCACCGCGCCCTTCGTCCGGTATGTGATCACGTTGGCCACCTGCGCCGCGTTGTCGCGCCCGTAGCGGTTGTATACGTACTGGATGACCTCCTCGCGCCGGCCGGATTCGATGTCCAAGTCGATGTCGGGCGGGCCGTCGCGGTCGGGCGACAAGAACCGCTCGAACAGCAGCCCCGCCTCGATCGGCTCCACGTTGGTGATGCCCAGCGCGAAGCACACCGCCGAGTTCGCCGCCGAGCCGCGCCCCTGGCACATGATGTTCTCGCGCGCGCAGAAATCCACCAGGTCGTAGACGATGAGGAAGTAGCCGGGAAAGTTCAGTTCCTCGATCACCTCCAGCTCGTAGCGGATCTGGGCCATTGCTTGACGACGCACCTCCGGCCCCCTCCCCGCATACCTAAACTGGGCACTTGCCAGCGTGAGCCCCCGCAAATGGTCCATCTCGCTGCGCCCGTCCGGCGTGGGGTAGCGCGGCAGCTCCGGCGCCACCAGGTCGAGGGTGAACGCGCACGCTTGAGCAAGCTCCACGCTGTAGGCCAACTTCGGCTCGCAGCCGGGCAACATCCGCGCGAGCTGTTCGCCGGAGCGCAGCCAGTTCGCCCCCATCGGGTGCAGGTCCCCGTGCGCCTGGCGTAGTGACTCGCGCCGGGCCAGTGCCCGTTTCGCCGCGGCCAATCGAGCCTGGTCCCGGGTGGCCGCGGCGGGGGCGGCGGTGACAATGGCCGGCAGGTGCTCCACTCGGTTTAACACCCGATCCAGCGCCGCGTGCCGGTCCGCGTCTTCCGGGGTCATGGACACTTCGTACTCCAGGACTACGTTGGCCGCACCGAAGGCGTCGATAAGGTGATCGATTTCATCCACCCACTGCCACCCGGCGAGCACCACGCACGTACCGCCCAGCCGGTCGCCGATGAGCTCCAGCGGCGGGTAGGCCACCTTGTCCTTTTCGCGTGTGGCCATGTGCGCATCCGCCATCAGGTGCGACAGCCGCTTGTACCCCTCAGGCCTACGCGCGATCACGGGCAAAATCTTGTCGCCCAAGGTCAGCTCCGCCCCGAAGACGGTGTCCAGCCCCGCCGCCGCTGCGGCCTCAGCGAACTTCACCGCACCGTAAAATCCGTCCCGGTCCAGCAGGCCGACGGCATCTAAACCCAGCTCGACCGCTCTGGCGACAAGGTCCTCCGGCTCACTCGCCCCGCCGAGGAAGCTATAGGAGCTCACGGCGTGCAGCTCCGCGAACGGGACCGTCGATAAGCGTCGCTCGCGCGGCGGCGGGGACGCTGCCCCCACTTCGCCGTACGCGCCGCCCGCGGGAGTGCCGGTGTGTCCTACCGGCACCGGCTCCGGGCCGGGGCGGCCGGAGAGAATGCGTTCCAGCCGCGACCACGACAGCGGCGCTCCCCCGTTGAATCTCATGCAACAAACGCTAGCACGGTTCGAAACTGCGTTCTAGTCACCGGGGAACAGCCTCCCGCACGGCAAACAGACAGCTCAGTAGACGATCAGGCCAGAAAATAGACTAAGCGGTATATCGGGTGCTAGATTCTCACCCGTCATACATTCCCCATACCCAAGGAGACCCCAATGCGTATCAAGCGCACCCTCGCAACCGTTGCCGCGGCTGCCCTGGCCACCACCGGCTTGGTCGCCTGCTCCAACGAGTCCAATGACTCCGCAGACACCGCCGCCAAGGACGGCGAGAACGTCACCGTCAAGATCGGCACCACCGAGGCCGACCAGGAAGCGTGGCGCGTGTTCAAGGACCTGGCCAAGGACAACGGCATCACCCTGGACATCGTCTCCTTCTCCGACTACTCCCCGGTCAACGAGGCACTCGCCCAGGGCGAGCTGGACGTGAACAAGTTCCAGCACATCAAGTACCTCGCCGAGTACAACAAGGCCTCCAACAACGACCTGCGCGTCGTCGGCTCCACCGAGATCGTGCCGCTGGCACTGTTCTGGAAGGACCACGACTCCATCGACGGCATCGAAGGCCAGTCCGTCGCCATCCCGAACGACCCGTCCAACCAGGGCCGCGCCATCAACGTGCTGGTCCAAGCAGGCCTGCTCACCCTGAGGGACAGCGTTGCAGACGAGCTGGCCCCGACCCCGGCCGACATCGACACGGCCGCGTCCAAGGTCACCGTCGTCCCGGTGGACGCCTCCCAGACCCCGTCCGCGTACAACGAGGGCCGCCCGGCGATCATCAACAACACCTGGCTGGACCGCGCCGGCATCGAGCCGGGCCTGGCCGTGTTCCAGGACGACCCGGAGTCCAAGGAGGCAGAGCCGTACATCAACGTCTTCGCCGCCCGCGCCGAGGACATCGACGACGAGACCCTGAACAAGCTGGTCGAGCTGTGGCAGACCCCGGAGGTCGCCGAGGCCGCCGCCAAGGACTCCAAGGGCACCTCCGTGCCGGTCTACCGCGACCAGGCCGAGCTCAACGACATCCTCGACCGCCTGCAGGACAAGAAGTAAAGGAGCACGCGCATGCGCATCAACCGCGTGATCGCCGCAGCTGCGGCATCTCTCATCGCCGCCACCGGGCTGGTGGCCTGCTCGTCGGAGACGGAAACGACGTCGTCAAGCAATGGCGACGCTGTGACCGTGAAGATCGGCACCACCGACGCCGACCAGAAGGCGTGGAGCGTCTTCGCCGACGAGGCGCAGAAGGCGGGCATCGACCTGGACATCGTGCGTTTCTCGGAATACCCGCAGGTCAACCCGGCGCAGTCCGAGGGCCAGATTGAGATCTCGAAGTTCCAGACCATCAACTACCAGGCCCAGTACAACGCCACCTCCGGCAAGGACCTGCGCATCATCGGCTCCGGCGAGATCAACGTCCTCGGCCTGTACTGGAAGGACCACGATTCGATCGACGGCATCGAAGGCGAAGAGGTCGCGATTCCCAACGACCCGTCCAACCAGGGCCGCGCCATCAACGTGCTGGTCCAGGCGGGGCTACTCACCCTGCGCGACGGCGCCCCGACGCTGACCCCGACCCCGGCGGACATTGACAAGGACGCCTCGAAGGTCAAGGTCGTGGCCGTGGACGCCTCCCAGACGCCGAACGCGTACAACGAGGGCCGCCCCGCGATCATCAACAACAACTGGCTGCAGCGCGCCGGCATCGACCCGTCCACCTCCGTGGCCGCGGACGACCCGAACTCCGAGCTGGCGGAGCCGTACATCAACGTCTTCACCGTCTCCGGCGACGACCTGGACAACCAGACCTACGAGAAGCTCGTGGACGTCTGGCAGTCCCCGGAAGTCACCGCCGCACTCGACGAGGACTCCAACGGCACCGCCGTGCAGGTCCAGCGCTCCAAGGAGGAGCTCAACGAGATCCTCGACCGCCTCGTGGAGGAGTACAAGTAAATGGCCAACACCGGCACCCGGATTGAGTTCCGGAACGTATCCAAGGTCTTCAAGACCAAAGACCGCGAGGTCAAAGCCGTCGACGACGTCACGCTGACCGTCGAACCGGGCGAGATCCTCGGCGTGATCGGCTATTCGGGTGCCGGCAAGTCCACGCTTGTCCGCCTCATCAACGGCCTTGACATGCCCACCAGCGGGCAGCTGCTCCTCGACGGCACCGACGTGGTCGGCATGCCCGAGCGCAAGCTGCGGGAGATCCGCCGCAACGTCGGCATGATCTTCCAGCAGTTCAACCTCTTCTCCTCGCGCACCGCCGCCGGCAACATCGAGTACCCGCTCAAGCTCGCCGGCATGGACAAAAAGGAGCGCCAGCGCCGCGTAGCCGAGCTATTGGACTTCGTCGGTTTGGGCGAGCGCGGGCAGAACTACCCGGAGCAGCTCTCCGGCGGCCAGAAGCAGCGCGTGGGCATCGCCCGTGCGCTGGCCACCAACCCGTCGCTGCTGCTTGCCGACGAAGCCACGTCCGCCCTCGACCCCGAAACCACCCAAGAGGTCCTCAGCGTGCTGCGCCGGGTGAACGAGGAGCTCGGCATCACCATCGTGGTGATCACGCACGAGATGGACGTCATCCGCTCCATCGCCGACAAGGTCGCGGTGATGGAAAACGGCCGCGTGGTGGAGTACGGCAGCGTCTACGACGTGTTTGCCAACCCGCAGACCGCCGTGGCCCAGCGCTTCGCCGCCACCAGCCTGCGCAACCGCCCGGACGAGGTGGAGGCGCGCGAATTGCTGGCCAAGCCCGGTCGCCTGTTCACCGTGGACCTGTCGGAGGATTCCGGTTTCTTCGGCGCCGCCGAGCAAGCCCGCAAACGCGGCGTGGTGGTTGAGCCTGTGCACGCCGGTATCGCCACGTTGCAGGAGCGCTCCTTCGGCAAAATGACAGTCCGCCTCAACGGCGACAACGACGCCATCAACGAGTTTGTGTCCACGCTGCAGCGAAACACCGAGATTGAGGAGATCACCCGATGAACCCGACGACTTCAGGCGTAACCGAGTACATCCTCGCAGAGCCCAACTGGGACACCCTCGGCCCCACCTTCCTCGAGGCCATCGGCGACACCATGTGGATGGTGGCCATCACCATGGTCATCGGCGGCTTCTTCGGCCTGCTCCTGGGCATCTTCCTCTACACCACCCGCCCAGGCGGCATTCTGCAGAACAAGGCGGTCTACACCATCATCAACGTGGCGGTGAACTTCTTCCGCCCCATCCCGTTCATCATCATGATCGCGATGCTCTACCCGCTGACCCTGCAGGTGGTGGGAACCACCATCGGCCGCGGGGCAGCGACGTTCGTGATGTGCTTCTCCGCCACCTTCACCGTGGCCCGCATCGTGGAGCAGAACCTCGTGGCCATCGACCCAGGCGTGATCGAGGCAGCGCGCTCCATGGGTGCGAGCCCGTGGAAGATCATCTCCTCAGTGATCCTGCCGGAGGCGCTTGGCCCGCTCATCCTGGGCTACACTTTCATCTTCATCGCCGTGATCGACATGTCCGCCATGGCCGGCTACATCGGCGGCGGCGGCGTTGGTGACTTCGCCATCGTCTACGGCTACCGCGCCTTCGAGCCCCAGGTCACCTGGGCTGCGGTGCTGGTCATCGTGGTCATCGTGCAGCTGGCGCAGTTCCTGGGCAACTGGCTGTCGAAGAAAGTTATGCGACGATAGGTCGCATGAAGGTAGCGGCGTTCGATTTCGACGGAACACTCCACCACCCGCCCCACGGGTTCGACCCGAAGGACGTCGCGGCGATAGATGCCTGGCGCAAAGCCGGGCATCTTGCCATTTCTGCCACCGGCCGCTCCCGCACGGCACTCGCCCACGGCATGGCCGGCAGCCCGCTCAAGTTTGACTACCAGGTGCTGTCCAATGGCGGGTCCGCCACCGACGGTGCGAACACCGAGCTCATCTTCGGCCACGAGGTCGCAGGCGACATCATCCGCCAGGCGCTGGACCAGTTCGGCCAGCGAAACGGCTTGGCCATCTTCGGCACCACTCTCGGCCATGTCGACGGCGTCTTCTCCAACACCACGGGTGCCTCCCACGACTTCACCGCCCACTTCACCCCGATGACGCTTGCGGACATCCCCGACCACCGCTTCGCCGTCATCCCCATCTGGGTTCCGGGCCGCTCGCGCCTGCGCGCGGAGGTCGTCGAGTGGGCGCAGGCGCTCGGCAGCGTCGAGGTCGCCCAGAACCAGGATTACATCGACCTCATGGCGCCGGGCCGTTCGAAGGGCGTCGGCATCGCGCAGCTTCTCGACGAGCTCCGCATCCCCCGCCAGTCCATCCAGCTCTACACATTCGGCGATTCCTGGAACGACCTGCCCATGCACGCCATCGCGGACGTGTCCCACAGCTTCCACCACTCCCCGGACGAGGTGCGGGGAGCCACGGACCACGTCATCGGCTCCGTGTCGGAGGTCTTGCGCGAGTACCTGTAGCCCCTCGCACAGGGCGGTATAGCGACCGGGCGGGCGCTGCTATACCACCCTGTCACGCCGCCAGCGTTTTCCCAGGTGAAATTGATAACCGTTTCCAATTGCGGCGATGCGGTATAGCAGGCGGGATTCGCCGCTATACCGCCCGCGACGGCGCCGCCGGATCTGCGGGGAGACCGCCGCGGACGGGACCTCCAACACCGCGGTAGTACTTATGCCCCCGGACCCGCAGACGTGACGGATACCGCAACCCAGGCCGCGCCTTCCTTGGGCGCCTTCCCACACGAGTCCACCACCCCAAAGACGGTGCGCTGCTCCAGCTGCACGTCGAACACCTCACCGGATGCGGTATCCGTGACAGCCACAGACTCGCCCGCCCCCGCAGCGACAGCGAACTGCCCGTAGTGCGCTCCTGGCACCTCGACGGCCACGGCAAGTTCCGCCACCTGCTCAATCGGGGCCAGAGTGCCGCGCCCGCGATTGCCGGGCACGAAGTAAAGCCCATCCCCCGCGGCGGCCAGCATGGCCTCAGTGGCTTCCACGTTCATGCGTCCGAAGCTGTAGGCCCACGGCATAAGCAGCATGGTCGGCGCAAACCGGTGGCCCTTGATGTGGGAGGTTTCCCACACAATGTCGTTGCCTGGTCCGAACGGGTGGCGCTCGTGCAGGGCGTTGACCAGCGGGCGCCCCTTCACCGCGCAGCACTTGTCGCGCTTGGCGTGGGTGCAGATGAGCAGCAAGGGGCGATCGCGCTTAACGGCCCCGTTGCGGCCCGGCCCCGACAGGTCCAGATCCAGGAGGGCCTCTGGGCCGTCCACGTGCATGACCTCTGTGACGCCTTCGTCCGCGAAGACGAGGTAGAGGTGGTGGTCGCTGATGTTGCGCCCCTCGCGCGTTGGATGGCGGATCAGCAGCAGCGTGGCGTCGTGCTCATCGAGCATCGGCGCGAGCTGGTCGGTGAGTTCCCCACCGAGCGCGGCGTCGCCCATGACGTCGCGGGGCCAGGCCTCCGGCCACTCGAAAAGCACGTACACGGAGCCGGGCTTCGCGGTTCCCGGCAACGGCTCGACCTCGACATCGGAGCAGGGCAGTTCTCGCATGGCACCACCATAGCTAAGTGTGCCCTAACCTGTAATTTCCCTCTTGGACAACGCTCCAAGATATAACGGTTATGTAACCATTTTCTTTTTGGGCCAGATTCTTTTTGATCTCTCCGCGCCGCTGGCTACGGTGGCGGAGTGCTGAAAAATTCCGGTTCCCCCCGCGCGGCGTTCGCGGGCGCGTGCATGGCGGCGGCAGTCGCGTGCGGCGCCTGCGGCGTCCCCAGCAGCGGGCCCGGAGAAACGCTGTCGGGCAGCCTAGCGTCACCCTCCACGAAGGTGCAGCCACTCGGCACCGCGGACCCGGCCCCGAAGACGCAACGCCCGTCGGAGCCGGCGCAGCTGGCCGTAGTCGGGGTGCGCGTGGGAGCCCACGAGGGTTTCGACCGGGTAGTGGTCGACCTGGAAGGCGAGGGCGAGCCCGGCTGGTTCGTGGATTACACCTCCACCCCCATGCAGGAGACCGTGGGCCAGCCGCTGCAGGTGGCGGGCAACTCGTTCCTCAACATCAACGTCGACGGCACCGTGTACCCCTTCGAGTTGGGCAAGGACAACACCGTCCCGGTCACCATGGCGGGTGATACCGGCAACGTCATCGACGTGATCAGCGCCGGCACCTACGAGGGCCGCAGCCAGATCGTGGTGGGCCTGCGTTCGGAGCTGCCCTACTCCGTGCAGGTGCTCAAAGATCCCACGCGCGTTGTCGTGGATATCGTGCAGAAGTAGTCAGTACACCGCCTCCACGCGCCAGCTGCGCCTGCTCCACACCAGCAGCCACCCTGTGGCGTCACCGTCTTCCCCGCCCTCGCGTCCGATGACCTGCATGCGCGCCACCCTGCCCGCGGGCAGGTCGGTTTGCGTCCACCAGTCCGCGTCCACGGGCCAGGGGCCGGCCCACCCGGTAACCAGGTACCGTTTTTCACCCCAGGCCAGCCCGTACGGTTCGGCGTTGAGCAGGGCTTCGGCGGTGACGATGACGGGGGCACCGGAGGCGTCGATAAGCATGATGCGCGAGGCGGGGTGGTCGATGCCGCCGCCGAGGCGCGCGGGCAGGGGTGCGAGGATCGCCCCGGGCCACGATTGCCTATCGACGTCCTCCGGCTCCTCCCCAAACGGCACCATCTGCACACGCTCAGCCACTCCCCGCCCGCCGACGAGGCGCGGTTGGAGCACCGCGTCGATGCCGAGCTGGGATTGCACGCGCTCCACCACGCGCCGCGCGGTGTCCGTGGACGCGCCGTCGGCCCACAGCTCGCCGACCGGCTCCGGCGCGGCGAATTCCAGCGGCTCGAGGATGAGACTGGTGATGGCGCCTCCCTGACCGTCCTGACCGTCCTGCCCGTCCTGCCCTCCCTGAGCGGAGCGAAGGGAGGTCAGCCAGCCGTCGAGCTGCCAGCGCACCCGGTCCGCGGTGGCCGCCTCGGTGAGCGCCTCGCGGGTGCGCCAGACGCGCTCGACTCGGGTGCCGTCGCCGAGTTCTGCCACCACTTTCAGGCGCAGGCAGTTGCGGCCGGTCGCTTTGAGCCGCTCGTGCAGGCTGGCGGCCAGGGCGCGGGCGGCAAACGCGGCGGCGTCCACGCGCTCGATGGGGTCTTCGGGCGTGATCGCCACCGCCAGGTCTTCCACCGGCAGCTCGGGCGCGACGCGGCGGTCCGGCGCAGCGGACGCAATGCGGTGCATGCGCATCCCCTTCGTGCCAAATCGGGTGGTCACCGCGTTCGGCGGCAGTTTCGCCAGCTCCCCGAGGGTGGAGATGCCCAGCTGGCCAAGAGCCTTGACGGTGTCCATGTCGGCGGCGAGCGCCTCCTCCGCCACCAGCACGCCCAGCGGCTGCGCGGCCAAAAACGCTGCCGACCCGCCCGGCGGGACCACCTGGGAGGCGCGCGCGGCGATCAGCGCGGTGGCGATCTCGTCGGCGGCACCTACCTGGGTGTCGATGCCGCGGCGCGAAGCTGCGTCGATAAGCATCTCGAGCGCTTTGTCCTCGGTGCCGTGGAAGCGGCCGGCGGCCTCCACGTCCACCACCACGAGCCCGGGGCGCACCACCTCCACGCTGGCGGCGACCTCGTCGAAGCTGGCTGCGAGCGAGGCGAACATGCGCCCGTCGCGGTCCGGGTTGTCGTCTATCACCGTCAGCTCGGGCGCGGCCGCCTGCGCGTTGCGCACGCGCATGCCCCGGCGGATGCCCACCTGGCGCGCGGCGTGCGAGCACACCTTCACCCGGTGCTGCGCCGCGATCGCGATCGGCTCGCGCAGCTCGTCGCCCGATTCCAGCCGCGCCGCCTGCACCGGCCAGTCCGGGAACCACAGCGCCGCGGCCCTCATGTGACGGCCCTAAGCCTTCGCTTCTCGACGCCTCCGGCACCCACAGCGCCAAGCGTCACCCTCGCGCTGGCAGGCCGGTACCCTTTCGTCTCCGCACGCACGTCGAAGTCGATGCCGGTGATGCGCCCGGCACCCCGGCCGATGCCGTGGAATTGCGCGAGCTGGCCCGTGACGGTCAGCGCCGGCGAGGGCACTTGAACGTTCACGCACACCAGCGCGGCCTGGCCTTTGCGGATCCGGGCAAGCAGGGGGCGGGCGCGCACCGGGGTGAGTTGGAACGGGCTGCGGGTGCGCAGGACAACCAGATCGAGGCCCTCGGCGAGCACGCCCGCCACACTCAGGTCGTCCAGCCCCGCGTCCGGCACCGCCACCACCCGCTCCAGCGCGTCTGTGTCACCGTCTGTACCGATGCCGGCGTACGACAACTCCGGCCACCCCACCACGCCCGCGCGCCCGCCGGCCTGCACCACCTGGCCGATCATCTCTACGATCAGCGCCGGGGTGTCGCTCACATGTGTGACGGCCCGCCGCGGGAGCCCGCCGTTCGGCAGCACGAGCGAAAGCCCGCCCGCTACAGTGAGGGTCTCCGCATCCTCGACGACCTGTTGCGGAACCTCCCCGCCGAGAGCGGCCATGCGGGCGCGCAGCTCGGCGATCTGGTCGGCGCGCGACTGCTGAGCTGGCGGTTCATCCACAACCGCCAGGTCCGCCGCCGCTGTCGACGCAGCTCGAATAGGTGTTCCACTCACGCCAGATAGTATGCACCCCAGGGCCGACACGGGCAACGTTCCTGGTCGAACATACTTACGCACAAAGGGCGCTTACTCGAGGACGCTTATCCCTCAAGTGGAAGGCAAAACCACCCCACGCACCACTTGAGAAGTAAGCAGGAACGAGTAAGCATCCTGTCTCAACGCCCTGCGCCCTGGTAACGTCCCCCGCCATGATCCCGATCAGCGCAGCAGAGGCCCGAAGCCGCGTCACCCCGATCCCCACCCCGACCGCTGTTCGAGCGCTGGGTTCGCTCGGCGTGGGCGGGTCCATCGGCGTGATGGTGTCACAGGCGCCGCTGGGCATCAAGGCGGTTGTGGCGATCCTGTGCGTCGTTGGCGCCGTCGCCGTCACGCTGCTGCACCCCTACCGCAAACAGCTCCGGGCGTTCGCGGAGGAGAAGAACGTGGCGCGGGTGCCGTCGATAGGCATGATGCTGCCGCTCATGCTGTGGTGGCTGGCGTTCATGCTCGCCCCGCTGGCCCACTGGCCCGCGGTGGGCGCGTGGGTTGCGGGCGTGCTGGCGGCCGCGGCGGCTTGGGTGCTGTACCCGCACGTGGACGGCTCCCGGCGCCTCGCCTACGCGTAGTTCTACTAGAAAGGTTCTACTCGAAAGGCTTTCGAGTAGACGTGTTTCCGCAGCTCAACCTAGAAACATTCGGTTTCGAGTAGCTTTCGAGTAGCTATCGAGCTGCCCCGGCTGCGCCAAGCGCCGAATGTGCGGATAATGGCGCGCATGACTCAAGGATCTTCGACGTCGCTCAAGCACATGTGGGACACCCGCCCGCACCGCATCCCGAAGGACGCGGGCGGACGCGCCGTCATCGCCGGGGTATGCGTCGGCTTCGGCCAGCGCTACAAGGTTGATCCGGTGGCTGTGCGTATCGCGTTTGTCATCCTCGGGCTCGCGTTCGGCGGCGGAATCTTCGCCTACCTTTTGTGCTGGATGTTCATGCCGCGCGTGGGGCTGAACATCACGCCTGCCAAGGCGATTGTCACACCGAAAGAGCAGCTCAGCCCGCGCGAGATCGAAGAACGCAAGCCCGGCTGGTGGCTGCTCATCGGCCTGATCGTGTTCCTGCCCGCACTGAGTCAGGCGGCGGACGTGCGCGGCGCGCTTATCAGCTTCGTCGCCTTCTTCTTCGTCTGGTACGTCACCTACGCGAGCAACCCCGAGCCGCCGGCGGACCCGAACGGCAACGACCTGGTCTGGCGCGGCTAGCGGCAGGACCGAACTGGCCAGGCCGCGCCACAAACCGCCCGCTTAGCGGTAGCGCTTCGGCACGTCCGGCTCGCCCAGGGTGAGCATAAGGCGATTCGCCCAGTTGAAAAACGCGGACGCGTTGATCACATCCAGCACCGCTAGATCGTCCAGCCCCACGGCCCGCAGCGCGTCCACGTCCGACGTACCGAACTCGAACGGGGTGCGGGTCAGGGCCACGGCGGCGTCGCGGATGGCGTTCCACGCTTCCGAGGCGAGGTCGGCGGTCACGCCTTCGTCGAGAAGCCTGTCAATGGCCTCCGCGTCGCCGCCCTCCTCCTTGGAACGGCCCTGGTGCACCGAGGCGCAGTACTCGCAGCCGTTCAGGCGCGAGGCCACGGTGGCGGCGAGTTCGCGCTCGGCGCGGCCCAGCCCGCCTTCGGTGTTGTAGAAGATGTCCAGGTCCGTCAGCGTGCGGGCCTTCAGCGCCTGCGAGTCGCGCGCGAGCAGGCGGAAGTACTCCATGTCGGCGCGCTCGGGCTTGATCAGGGCGTCGATGTGCGCGTCGGTCAGCTCGCTCTTCTCCAGCGGCGCCACCCACGGCTTCCAGCCCAGCGGGTGCGCTACAAACTTCCCGGGAGCCACCACCTCGGGCCGCAGTGTGGCAGGCGCAGGCGCCCAGCCCGGGTCCGCGGCGCCAGCTCGCCTCTCGACGCCCTCCGGCACCTCCGCGTTTCCAGCCAACACCCGCACGCCGTGCACGACGCGCAGCTGGAACGCCACAAAGGCGATGAGCTGGCCGAGGGAGACAATCGCGTTTTCGTTGTAGCCCGCCTCCTGCAGGTGCCCGATCGCCGCGGGCGAGGCGTCCTTCGGGTGGAAGGTGAGCAGGTGCGTAAAGTCGAACGCCGCGGCGAGCGGGCCGTCGCCGAAGGTGACGAAGTCCCCGCCAGCGTAGGGGCCGGCGGACACGCCTTTGCCCACCGCGTCTTCGACCACGGCAACGAGCGTGTCGTCCTCGTCGGCGAGCAGGTCGGTGTAGAACGCCGCGGCGCGCTGTGCGCCGGAAACACCTGCGATAAAGGCGGCGACGGCGTAGCGGGTGGCAACCGGCAGCGCCTCGATCAGCGTTGCGTCGGTCGGCTCGAACAGCGCCTCAAAGCTGCGCTGGGCGTTGTCCACCGCCTCCGGCCTGCGGCGGCGCAGCTCGGCGAGCTCCGCCGGAGTGTCGGCCAGGGCGTCAATAATGTCGGTGCGGTTAGACAACGAATTCTCCTAACTGTCGGGCCCGGAACACGGTGCCGGGGATGGCGTTGATGAGCTCACGGGTGACGTCGTGGCGCGGGTGAGTAAACACCTCGTCGGTCGTGCCGTATTCCACCTGCCGGCCACGGCTGAACACGCTCACCGTATCCGAAATCTGGCGCACCACCGCCAGGTCGTGGGAGATGAACACGTAGGTCAGCCCCAGCTCGCGCTGCAGGTCTTCCAAAAGCTCGAGGATCTGGGCCTGCACGGTCACATCGAGTGCGGAGACGGCCTCGTCCAGCACCACCAGCTCCGGCTCCACGATCAGGGCGCGCGCGATGGCCACGCGCTGGCGCTGCCCGCCGGACAGCTGCGCCGGGGTGCGGTTGGCAAACTGAGCTGGGTCCAGCGCCACGCGCGCCAGGAACTCGTCGGCGCGTTTGAGTGCCTCACGCTTGGAGGCGCCGGCGAGGTTGCGCAACGGCTCGGCGACGATCTCGCCGACGCGCATCTTCGGGTCCAGCGAAGAGTACGGGTTCTGGTACACCATCTGCACCCGCCCACGCATGCCCCGCTGCTGCTTCGGGGAAAGCCCAGTCAGCTCGGTGCCGTCCAGGGTGATGCGCCCGGCCGTGGGCCGGTTGAACATGACGATCGCGCGGCCGGTGGTGGTCTTGCCGGAGCCGGAGCTACCCACGAGGGCGTGCGTGGAGCCCCGGGCGACGTCGAAGGAAATGCCCTCCACGGCGGTGAAGTCGCCGTAGCGCACGGCCAACCCATCGACGGAAAGGAGGGTCTCGGGGGCAACCGGAGGGCGTCGATAAGCATCTGCGACCGCAAGCGAGGGCACGTTGGCCAGCAGTCGCCTCGAGTAGTCCTGGGTGGGGTTAGTCAGCACCTGGCTCACCGGCCCGTGCTCGACCACGCGGCCGCGCTCCATGATCACCACGTCGTCCGCGCGGTCGCCCGCCACTGCCAGGTCGTGGGTGATGAAGATGATGCCCAGGCCGAGCTCCGCGCGCATCTCATCCAGCAGATCCAGGATGGTCTTCTGCACCGTCACATCCAGCGCGGAGGTGGGCTCGTCCGCGATTAACACCTCGGGCTCAAGCGCCACCGCAGCCGCGATGAGCACGCGCTGCTTCATGCCGCCGGACAGCTCGTGCGGGTACTGGTGGTAGCGGCACTCGGGGTCGTCGATGCCCACGCGCTCCAGCAGGGCGATTGCTTGACGACGCCGCTTCGCCCCGTCCCCCACCCCGTGAATCTCCAACCCGTCTTCCACGGACGCGCCGATGGTCTTCAACGGATTGAGCGAGTTGTTCGGGTCCTGGGGCACCAGCCCGATTTTGCGCCCGCGCAGCTTCCGCCACTCGGCGTTGGCCAGGTTGGAAAGCTCCTGGCCTTTGAAGCGGATGCTGCCGTCCAGCACGTTGCCGGAGGGTCCCAGCAGGTCCAGTGCCGCCATGGCGGAGGTGGTCTTGCCGGAGCCGGACTCGCCCACGATCGCGGTCATCTTGCCCGCCTCCACGGCAAACGAGATGTCGCGCACCACCGGCTCGGCATCGCCGTACGCGACGGTGAGGCCGTCGACTTCGAGTAGGGGCGTACTCACTTCACATCACCTTCCTGCTGGATGACCTGGGACAGGTGGTTGGCGGACATTACGGTGGCCACAATGGCCAAGCCCGGCAGCAGGATCAGCCACCAGGCGGTGGCCATGAAGTCGCGGCCCTCCGCGATGAGCAGGCCCCACTCCGGGGTCGGCGGCGGTGCGCCGTATCCCAGGAAGCCCAGGATGGACAGCTGCAAGATGGCGGTGCCGAACTGCAGGGCCGCCAGCGCCAACACCGGGGTGAGCGAGTTTGGCAGCACGTGGCGCACGAGCACCTGGGTTTGGGTGGCGCCGGAGCCGTAGGCGGCCTCGACGAAGTCCGCGCCCGCGATCTGGATCACCTGCGAGCGCGCCAGGCGCGCGAACGTGGCCACGGAGGTCATGCCCACGGCAAACGCCGCCTGCAGGGAGCCGAAGCCGGTGACGATGATGATGGAGAGGGAAAGCAGGATGCCGGGGATGGCCAGAAGGACATCCACAAGCCGCATCAGCACAGTTTCCACCCAGCCGCGCTGCGTGCCGGCGATAAGCCCGATCAGCGTGCCCAGCACGAGGCCGACGGCCACCGCGATGAGCGCACCGAGCAGCGACTGCCGTGCGCCGAAGATGACGCGGGACAGCAGGTCGCGGCCCACGGCGTCGGTGCCGAAGATGTGCTCTCCGCTCGGCGCGAGCAGGGCAACGTCCACGCCCTTGTACGGGTCTTCTGGTGCGAAAATCCCGGGGGCGAGTGCCCACAGCGCGGCGACGGCCAGCACGATGAGCGAGAGGATCGTCGCCGGCGAGGTCCACCGGCGGTGCTTGCGCGGCTTCTTCTCGCTCTGGGCGGCGGTGTTGGGGGCCGCCGCAAGGTTCGTCGTTGTCATCGGGCGTTCTCCTTTACGGCAGTCTTGGCGGGCGCTTCGCGCAGCCGCACGTCCAGCACCGGGTACAGCAGGTCCACGATGAGGTTGATCATCACGTACGCGGTGGCGGCGATGAGCACCACGCCGAGCAGCACCGGCATATCGCGGCTGGACACCGCGTTGACGGTCAGCGACCCCAGCCCGGCGCGGCCGAAGACGGTCTCGGTGACCACGGCGCCGCCGACCAGCTCGCCGAACAGCAGCCCGGCCATAGTGATCGTCGGCAGCAGGGAGTTGCGCAGCACGTCGCGCCAGAAGATGCGGGCCTCGCTGGCGCCGCGGGCGCGAACGACCTGCACGAACGGCTGGTCGCGCACCTCGTCGATGGAGCGGATAAGCACCTGCATCAGCGGCGCCGCCATCGGCACGGCCAGCGTCAGCGTAGGCAGGATGAGCCCCTCCAGCGGGGACGGGTCCACCACGTTGACCCAGCCCAGGCGGAAAGAGAAGAACTGCAACAGCAAGATGGCGATCCAGAACCCCGGCAGCGAGACCATGAACGACGGCAAGGAGCGCACCGCCCGGCGTAGCGGGCCGCTCCCGGGCAAGGTGGCCACGTACGCCGTGGCGAGTGCCACCACGATGGCCAGGCCAATGGATGTCGCGGCCAGCGCGAACGTGTGCGGCGCGGCGTCGGTGATCAGGTCGGCCACCGGTGTGCCGGAGGCCACCGAGTAGCCCAGATCGCCGGTGAACAGTCCCGTGAGGGTGGAAAAGTACTGCTCCAGCAGGGGTTTGTCCACACCCATCTGCTCGCGGATCTGGTCGATCTCCGCCTGGGACAGGCCGAGCGCTGGGTCCGCGTAGCGGGCGGCCACGCCGTCGGAAGGCAGCGCGGACAGCAGGAAGAACGCCAGGGTGTAGGCCAAAAGCAGCACGATGAGCGCCTGGCCGATGCGCTTTAACACGTATCTACCCATTTAGTTGTCCTCCTCGCGGTCGAAGTACACCGAGTAGAAGCTCGGGCGCGCCACCGCCTCGGTGGCAAACCCCTTCACGTGCGGCGCTAAGGCGTAGACCTGGGGCTCTTCAAACAACGGCAGCGTGTAGGCGTTTTCCGTCAGGTGGTCCTGCACCGCCCTTGAGGCGGCGGCGCGTCCGGCGTCGTCCGGGGTGGAGACCACTTTGTCCAGCAGGGCTTCCAGCTCGGCGTCGATCGGCTCGCCGTCGCCGGCGTTGTTTAGCAGCGTGTCGCGGCGGTTTACGGAAAGGAAGGACTCGATCACGTCGTAGTCCGCGCGCCCCACCATGGTGTGCATGAGCTGGACGCGGTTGATGTCTTTTTGCGCCGCGTTTTGGGTCGCGCGGTCGCCGGCGACCATGTTCAGCTCGATGCCCAGCTCGCGCAGGTCGGACTGGATCATGGTGACGATCTCCTTGGAGCGCGGCTGCGGCAGGGCGTGGTTGACCCACAGGCTCAGGCGCTGGCCGTCCTTGACGCGGATGCCGTCCGGGCCGGGGGTCCAGCCGGCGTCGTTGAGAAGCTCGCGCGAGAGATCCGGGTCGAAGGTGTACGCGCCCGGCTGCTCCGCGTAGCCCAAGGCCTGCGACGTCATGGACGAGGTGGCCAGCGGGTAGGAATCCGACAGCAGGATGCGGATGATCTCCTCGCGGTTCACCCCGTGGATGATTGCCTGACGCACCCGGATGTCTTGCAACAGTGGGTGGTCAAAGCGCAGCGCTAGCTGGTTGTTCATGCCGTTGGCGGTGGCGGCGACCACCTGCACGCCCTGGTCTTTGAGGTGGCGCTCCACCGGCGGGGAGATGCTGCGCGCAGCGTCCGCCTGGCCGGACAGCAAAGCGCCGGAGCGCACCGCTTCCTCGGCCGCGAGCGTGTAGTGGATGCCATCGAGTTGCGCACGCCCCTGGTGCTCGAGCGACGGCGGCGCCCAGTCGTAGTCCTCGCGGGCTTTCAGCACCAGGTCGGTGCCGAGCGTCTCGCTGTCCACCACGAACGGGCCGGAGCCGATCACGTTCGTCGCACCGCCCGGGCCGAAATCCTCATTGCACAGCTTCAACGACGAATCCGCCAACAGGCCCGCGTTGTAGGTCGACGTCGCCTGCGCAAAGCCTGGCGAGGGCGCGGAGAAGTGGAAGCGCACCGTGTCCTCGTCCACCACCTCGCCGCGCTCGTAGTTGGAGATCTGCTCGGAGACGTTGAGCAGGCGGTCCTTGTCACCCAAGCCGTACAGGTCGAAGTTGTCCACGATGTTCTGCGCAGTCATGGGCGTGCCGTCGGAGTACGTCACGTCTGTGCGGATGTCGAAGGTGAACACCGTGGCGTCCTCGTTGATCTCCGGCAGGTCCGTAGCGATCCAGGGCTCAAGCTCAAGCGTCTCCGGGTCCTGGTACAGCAGCCGGTCCGTGATCTGGTTGACCACTCCGCCGTTGGGGTAGAACCCGGCGGCCGGCGGGTAGAGGCTGTTGAACCAGTTGGATTCCAGGTACGTCAGCACGTCCCCGTCTGCGCCGTCTGCGCCGTCTGCCCCGTCTGCGCCGGCTGCGCACCCGGCGAGCAGCCCGGCTACCGCGCCGAGCGCCAGCGTCGCGGCTACCTTTGTTTTAGGCACGTTATCGTCCTCTTTCTTCGGTTGCGCAGTGGACATTACCACTGTTAGACAATCCGGTTCTTTAGCAATAGACTAGGCAGTCTACATACGACCTTTATTTCACAGAAATCGTGGAGGTATTTCACCGTGGCAGCATCGATCGCCATCGTCGGAGCAGGACCGCGCGGCATCTCAATCACCGAGCGCATCGCGGCATACCTGGGCGCCAGCGGCGGTGGTGAGCTCACTGTCCACATCATCGACGACGCCCAGCTCGGCGCCGGCCGCATCTGGGAGACGGATCAAACCCGCACCCTGTGCATGAACACCCTCGCCGGCGCCGTCACCCTTTTCACCGAGCCCGGCGCGACCGTCGGCGCCCCAGTTGTCGAGGGCCCCACCATGTACGAGTGGATCCAGGCGCTGCGCGGCGAGGCGAGCCATCCGCTTATCGACGCCTTCGGCGCCACCCTCCCCGAGCACTACAACGAGGAGCTGCGCGCCACCCGCCCCGAGTCCAACCCCTCGCGCGCGCTCTACGGCGAGTACCTGCGCTGGGCATGGAAGGTCGCGCTCGCGCAGCTTCCGGACACGGTCGAGGTGGTCGAGCACCACTCCCGCGCCGTGTCCTTGGCGGCCGAGGGCGCCCAGGACGCCATCACGCTTGCCGACGGCTCCGTGGTCCACGCCGACGCCACCGTCATCGCCTCCGGCTGGGTACTGCCCGCCCCCACGCCGGCGCAGCAGGCGTTCGCCGACTCGGGCCTGACCTACATCCCGCCGGGCAACCCCGTGGAGCAAGACGTCTCACTGCTGCCGGCCGGAGAGCGCGTGCTCGTGCGCGGCATGGGCATGGGCTTTTTCGACCTCATGGCGCTGACCACCATAAACCGCGGCGGCCGCTTCGTCGAGGACGCCTCCGCCCGCTCCGGCCTGCGCTACGAGGCCACCGGCAAGGAGCCGCACTTCGTGGTCACCTCCGGCCGCGGCTACCCCTACCTGCCCAAATCCGAGTACCACTCCCTGCCGCCGAAGGCCGACCTTTCGCGCCTGCGCACCGCCATCGACGCGTCCGAGGCGCCGGTGTCCTTCGGCCGCGACCTGTGGCCGGCGCTGGCTCGCGACGCGTACTCGGAGTACTACCGCGTGCTTTCCCGGGTGCGTCCGGAAGCGCTCAGCGTGCCTCTCGACGAGATCCTGACGGCCATCGACGCTGCCGACCTCGACGCTGCCGCCTCCCCCGACGACATCCTGCCTGTGGCGAACGCGCTGACCGAAGCGCTCGACGGGATGAGCACCGAGCCGTTCGACATGGCCTACTGGGTGGACCCGCTCGCCGGGACCGAGTCGCTGGACCTGGACGAGCTGAACCGCCGCGTCGCCGAGGGCATGGCAGCCGACATCACTGAGGCCGTGTCCGCCTGGGACTCCCCGCTCAAGGCCGGCCTGTGGGCCATCTCCGCGGGCCGCAAACCCAGTGCGATCGCCACACAAAACGGCCGCGGCCCCCGCGAGGCGGCGCTTGCGCAGTACATGGCGTTCGGCCAGATGGTCGGCTCCGGCCCGCCGCTGTTCCGCACCCGCGAGCTGCTCGCGCTTTTCGACGCCGGCCTGGTCACCTTCTTAGGCCCGGGCCCCGTGGTGGAGGCCACCGACAGCGGGTACACAGCGGTCAGCCACGCCCGCTCGGTTCACGCCACCGAACTTGCCGACGCCTTCCTGCCCGGCCCCGACATCCGCACCTCCCCCGACGCCCTGACCGCATCGCTGCGCGGGGCCCGCCGCGTGCGCCCGTTCGCGCCGGGTGGCGTGGAAACCGCCTCCCCGGAAACCGACGATGACACCCGCCGCACCGTCCACCCCGACGGCGAGCTGGATCCGCGCTTGCACATCGTGGGCATCCCCACCGGCAAGCAGTGGGCGGACACCACCATCTCCCCCATGCCCGGCACCGACCCGCTGATGCTGCAAGAGACGGACAAGACGGCACGTTCGCTGCTCACCCAGGCAGGCGTGCTCTAGCCCAGATCCCGCGCCACCGCCCACCTGGTGAGCTGGTGGCGGTTGGAGGTCTGCGTCTTGCGCAAAATGTTCGACGCGTGCGTTTCCACCGTCTTGACCGAGATGAACAGACGCTCGGCGATCTCCTTGTACGTGTAGCCGCGCGCGAGCAGCCGCAGCACCTCGAGCTCGCGGCGGGTCAACGAATCCACCGCCGGGTCGTCCTCCTCCACCACCGGCCCGGAGGCGAAGGCGTCGAGAACGAACCCGGCCAGCCGCGGCGAGAAGTACGCGTCCCCGCCGCGCACCCGCTCAATCGCCTCAGCGAGCTCGGCACCTGCGATGTTCTTGGTCACGTACCCACGCGCGCCGGCACGGATCAGGGCGATGACGTCCTCGGCGGCATCGGAGACACTCAGCGCCAGATACGCCGGGCCCGGCGCCCGCTTGAGCACGGCCAATCCGCCGCCGTCGGGCATGTGCACGTCTAAAAGCACCACGTCCGGGCGCGTGCGTTCGATCCCACGCACCGCCTCAGCGACCGTGCCGGCCTCACCCACGATGTCCACCGCGTCCGCCAGCTCAGCTTTCACCCCGGCGCGGAACACGGAGTGATCGTCCACCAAGAACACGCTCGTCATAGCTCTAACGCTATCTCCACCTCTGAGCCATTGCCTATTGACGACACCACATGCACCTCTCCCCCAACCCGCTGAACGCGGCCCACGATGGAGTCGCGCAAACCGTGCCGATCGGCCGGAATGGCGTCCGGGTCGAAACCGGCACCGCGGTCACGCACAAACACCTCGAGCTTGCCCGCGAGATGCTCCGCGTAAACGTCGACCGTGTCCACGCCCGCGTGCTTGGCGGCGTTGACCATCGCCTCGCGCGCGGCGAGCACGACCGCCTCGGTGCGCTCGTCGAAGGCGACATCCTCGCCCACCGTCACCGGTTGGATGACCACGCGGAAGGCGTCCTCCACCTCGCCAGCGGCTTTCTGCAGGGCGGCGAAGGTGGTGGTGTGGTTGGGCACGGAGTCGTCGAAAAGCCACGCCCGCAGCTCGCGCTCCTGGGCGCGCGCGAGTCGGGCAACCTCATCCGCATCGCCCGCCTGCTTCTGTATCAGCGCAAGCGTCTGCAGCACCGAATCGTGCAAGCGCGAGGCGATTTCCGCGCGCTGGTCCGCCACCGCCTTGGCCTCACGCTCCGCGACCAACGAATTGGCCAGCTTGGCTATCAGTGGCACAACCAGCACCGCCACGCCCACGACCGTGACCAGCACGGAGACCACCACGCCGCCAACCCCGGCGCTTTCGCCCACAAACGCCACTGCCAGCACCCCGGCCATCACCAGCAGCGCACCCAAGGTCAACGCGGCGATGTTGCCCCACGACCCCGTGCCGCGGTCGTAGGCCTGCAGCGCAATCACCGCGCCGACGATGAGCACTCCGAGCACAAACACCACCGTGGAACCCGCGCCCGAAGACAGCTGCAGCGCAACAAGCGCCCCTGCGAACCCGAGCACCACAAGCGCGAGATCCATCGTCCCCGGGCGCTGGCGCTGCGCCCCGCTGTCGTCCAGGGGCGTAAACATCCATAAACCGGCGTAGAGCAGCGCGCCGAACCCGCCCGCGAAGCTGGCCGCGACGAAGAACAGGCGCACCCATTTGTCCTCCACCCCCAGGTGGTCGGCCACACCGGAGGCCACGCCGGCCACAACGCGGCGGGCGCGGTTCCGGGTCAGCCGGGGATACAACGCAGACATAGCCCCCATCGTTGCATGGGCACGCCTTAGGGCACATCGGGCGAAACCCTGAAACGAAAAATCAGGGTCGTTCCCGATACCGCTGCCCGCACTCCCGCGGGAGGATTGAGCCATGGAAAACAACACACTCACGCAGATGTGGGAGACCCGCCCGCCCCGCATCCCGAAGAACCAGGGCGGCAAGGCCGTCATCGGCGGCGTCTGCGAAGGCATTGGCGCCCGCTTCCACATCGACCCCACGTTTATCCGCGTAGTTTTCGTCGCGCTCTCGCTCGCGTTCGGCGGCGGCATCTTCCTCTACCTGCTGTGCTGGATCAACATGCCCCGCTTCGGGCTGACCCGCAGCCCGTGGGCCGCGATCATCACTCCGAAAGAGCAGCTGACCGCAGCGGAGATAGATGACCGTGACACCGGCTGGTGGCTGCTGCTCGGGCTGTTCCTGTTTTTACCGTCCGCTTCCGTCGCAGGCGATCTGCGGGCAGTGCTGGTCACGTTCATCCTCTTCGCCACCGGTTGGTTCTTCCTGCACCAGCGCCAGCCCGAGCCGCCGGCTGGGTTGCTGGTGGGCGAGCCGGAGGGGGCACGTACAAGCAACCGCCCCGCTGTGGACACCTCTCACCTGACGGTGCCCGAAGGTCACGAACACCCCGGCCAGCGCCCGCCCGCCTGGGACCCGCTCGGCGCGGTGCCGGAGCTGTGGCATCTGCCGGAGCCGAGCGAACCGGCGCCGCAGCAGACGAAGAAACGCAACTGGTTCTGGATCCCGGTCGCCTTTGCTCTCTCAGCGGTCTCGCTCATGGCGCTCGCGTTTTACAGCGATGTGCGCGACGGCGACTACGGGCGCTTCGGTAGCGCGCACATCACCGTGTACGACATCGACACCCTGCCAGACCAACCGGGCGTCAACGGCTTCGTCGGCGAGACCTACCTTGACCTCTCCGAGCTCGAGCCGCTGCGCGAGCCGCAAACCGTCGAAGTCAGCAACGCCATCGGCAAGGTGGATGTGATCCTGCCCAACAACGTCCCCGTCAATGTGAACTGCCAAGTCACCATCGGCGAGACCGCCTGCCCCGAAGAAACGCAAAACGCGGACAAGGACAGCGCGCTGCTCACGATCAACGTGACAGAGCGAATCGGGTCCGTGTCCGCGTACTACGGGGAGTGAGTCCGGGGCTTACTCCCACTCGATGGTGGCCGGCGGCTTGGAAGTGACGTCCAACACCACACGGTTGATGTCGGCCACCTCGTTGGTGATGCGGGTGGAGATGACCTCGAGGGTCTCGTACGGAATGCGCACCCAGTCCGCGGTCATGGCGTCCTCGGAGGCCACCGGGCGCAGCACGATCGGGTGGCCGTAGGTGCGGCCGTCGCCCTGCACACCCACGGAACGCACGTCCGCGAGCAGCACGACCGGGCACTGCCAGATCTGCTCGTCCATGCCGGCCTTGGTCAGCTCCTCACGGGCGATGGCGTCGGCGGCGCGCAGCGTCTCCAGGCGTTCCTCGGTGACCTCGCCGATGATGCGGATGCCCAGGCCCGGGCCCGGGAACGGCTGACGGTTGACAATCACCTCGGGCAAGCCCAGCTCGCGGCCGACGGCGCGGACCTCGTCCTTGAATAGCAGGCGCAGCGGCTCGACCAGCTCGAACTCCACGTCGTCCGGCAGCCCGCCGACGTTGTGGTGGCTCTTGATGTTGGCGGTGCCGGTGCCGCCGCCGGACTCCACCACGTCCGGGTACAGGGTGCCCTGGACCAGGTAGTCCACCTGCTGTCCCTCCAGCACGCCGGCGACCGCACGCTCGAAGGAACGGATGAACTCCGCGCCGATCGCCTTGCGCTTCGCCTCCGGCTCGGTCACGCCGGCCAGCTTGTCCAAAAACGCCTTGCGCTCGTCCACGGTGACCAGCTTCGCGCCGGTGGCGGCCACGAAGTCCTGCTCCACCTGCTCGCGCTCGCCCTGGCGCAGCAGACCGTGATCCACGAACACGCAGGTCAGACGGTCGCCGATGGCGCGCTGCACCAGCGCCGCCGCCACGGCGGAATCCACGCCGCCGGACAGGCCACAAATGGCGCGGCCCTCGCCCACCTGCTCGCGTACACCCGCGATGAGCTGTTCAGCGATGTTGGAGGCGGTCCAGTTCTGCTCCAGCCCGGCGATCTCGGTGAGGAAGCGGGTGAGCACTTCCTGGCCGTGCGGGGAGTGCATGACCTCCGGGTGGTACTGCACGCCGGCGAGTTTGCGCTCGACGTTCTCAAACGCCGCAACCGGCGCCCCCGGGGTGGATGCGGTGACGGTGAAGCCCTCCGGCGCGCGGGTGACCGAGTCGCCGTGGGACATCCACACCGGGTGCTCCTCAGCGAGGCCGGCGTGCAGAATGCCGCCGTCGATACGCATCTGCGTACGGCCGTACTCGCGCGCACCGGTCTTGGCCACCTCGCCGCCGAGCGCACGGGTCATGATCTGGAAGCCGTAGCAGATGCCGAAGATGGGCAGCCCCAGCTCGAAAATCTCCGGGTCCAACTGGGGTGCCCCCTCCTCGTACACCGACGACGGGCCGCCGGAGAGGATGAGCGCCTGCGGGTCTTTCTCACGGACCTCAGCAGCGGTGATCGTGGAGGGCACCACCTCAGAAAACACGTTCGCTTCGCGCACACGGCGGGCGATCAGCTGCGCGTACTGCGCACCAAAATCAAGGACAAGGACAGGGCGAGCTTGCGGAGTATTCACAGGCCTTGATCGTAGTCGATCACCCCGCAGACCCAACTGCCTGTGCAGTGCTGCGGGAAATCGCGGAACGCTATCGCGCCCCAAAAGGCAACAGTGCCGCGCAGGCGGGCCGAAAAAGTGACCCACCGCGCGGCAAACGCTGAGGTGGCTACCGCACAGCTTCGCTCAGGCGGTCCAGCGCTGCGCGCACCTCGTCAGTCGATGGTGCCTGGGCCAGCTTCTCGGCAGAACGCTGCAGCTGGGCAATCGAGGCGTCTGCGGCTTCCATGGCGTGGTTGACCTGCGCAACCAGCGGCGCAACCTCTTCACCCATGCTCGAATCGTTAGTGTTCTGCGACCACCGCCGGATCATCTCGAGCGGGATCTTGGTCAGCTCAGAGATGGACTTGACCTTCAGCTCCACGCGGCGGCGGAACGACGAGTGCAGGAACACCGCGTCATCCATCTCGCGGACGTCCACCTCAAGCCCGTCCACCAGCAAGTGCATGGAATCCTGGGCGCCCTGTTCCGTGGAAAACTGGGCGGTCTGGGCGGTGTGGAGGCGCGCAAGCGCAATCGCCATACGCGCGTTGGCGGTCTTGGCGTAAAGATCCTCCGCGACCTCAGCTAGAGAAGCTGCATTCTCGTCGATAATGCCACGCATCGTTGCCCACACCTGCAGTGGAGCAAGAAGCAGTGTGCGGGAAGCGCCCTCGGTGACGACGTTTTCCATCTCTGCCTTCACGTTGTTGGTGACGGCGTTCTCCTCCACTAGGGTGGCACTGGCTTTGCGCAGCTCCTCAGCGGCATTTTTGATCGCGGTTTGCGTCACCATGAACTGATCGAGCTGGCTGTACAGCTCCCGCGCTGCCTCGTAGATGGGACCCGTACCTTCCGGAAGGGTGAAGCCGGCGTCCTCGAGTGCCTGCACTTCCGCAGGCAACGCGTCGCGAATAAACGCGTCGTAGTCCGGCAGCAGCTCGCCCATCTTCTCCGCACCGATGACGGCACGCTCACGACGGCCGACACCGTTGGCCTTGGCTTCGTGCTCCACCAGGTTGGCTTCCTGGTACAGCTGGCCCGCGGCCTCGAAGCGGTCCGTCATCGGGCGGGTGCGCACGGAGAGGTAACCGCCGTTTGGCAGCGGGGTGACTGTGGCGAGCACATCATACGCGGAGCCGCTCTTCGCCCGGTTGCGCACGTAGGCCGCGAAAGGGCGTCCGTCCTCAATGGTGTCCCACATCAGTTTGAAGGCGCCGCCCGGCATCTCATCGTGGCGGATGAGGTTGTGCGGCTTGCCGATCATTTCATCGGCGTTGTACTGGGCATAACGGATGAAGACGTCGTTGACATGCGTCATGACACCCTTCGCGTCTGTGACCGAGAAGAAGATGTCGTTGACATCGACTTCGTGGGAGGCACCCTCGGGTGCATCGCGAAGAATGGTTACACGGCTCGACATAGGCGCACTCATCCAATTTCTTAACTGCGGATAGCCAAATCTGCTTTCTGAAAAGCTTTCACATCAGTATAACCACACTTCGCCATGATCCTCCGCAGACCTCCGACAACGTTGAGGCCGCCCCACGGATCGCTGGACGGGCCGAAGAGCACCGTCTCCAATGGCACAGCCCTGCGCGTCGTGGCGTCCTTACTCACGTCGCCGCGCGGAAAGCGCGGGTGGGCGGTCTGCGCCTCCCAATACACACCGTTCGCCGCAGCCTCGGATGCCTGCGCCAGGTTGCGGCCGAGCATGACCGCATCCGCGCCGCTAGCGATAGCCGCGGCGATCTCGCCGGATTCGTAGATGGCCGTATCGGCGAGCACGTGGACGTAGCGCCCGCCGGTTTCATCCAGGTAGTCGCGGCGCGCGGCAGCCACGTCCGCGATCGCGGTGGCGGTGGGCACCCGCACCACAGTGCTGATGTGACCGGAGCCGACGATCACGCCGGCGACGCCGGAGCGCATCAGGTGCGTCGCCGTGGAGTAGTCGAACACGCCGCCGGCGATCACCGGGACGTCCAGTGAGCCGACAAACTCCTTGAGGTTGAGCGGCTCGCCTCCCTGCTGAACGTGCTCGGCTGAGATGATGGAGCCCTGGATGAACAGGATCTCGGCGCCGGCGGCGATGACCACCGGCGCGAGTTCGCGTGCGTTCTGCGGGCTCACCCGCACAGCCACGGTCACGCCAGAGTCACGCACTTGGGCGATGCGCTCGGAGAGCAGGTCGCGGTCGAGCTCGGCGGTGTGCAGTTCCTGCAGCGTGCGCACGGAGCGCTCGCCGGAATCGACGAAATCCTGGTACTTCTCCTGCGAATCGATGCCCCAGGCATCCTCGCAGGAATCCACGACCTTCTTCACCGCACCCTCGAGGTCCGCATGGCGGCCCCAAAGCCCCTCGGCGTCGATCACGCCGAGGCCGCCCTGCTTGCCCATTTCGATGATGAACTCAGGGCTGGCCAGCGCGTCAGTCGGGTGAGAAGCCAGCGGAATGTCGAAGGTGTAGGCGTCGATGTTCCAGCTCGTGTCCACGTCCTTCGAAGAACGGGTGCGGCGCTTCGGCACGATCGAAAGATCACCCAAGTCGTACGCCCTGCGGGCCTCGCGGCCGAGACCGATTTCCACGTAGTCGCGCATGAGTATCCCTTACTGGCGGTAGTTTGGCGCCTCGACGGTCTGCGTGATGTCGTGCGGGTGGGACTCGCGCAGGCCGGCGGTGGTGATCTGGACGAACTGCTTCGTCTGCAGCTCCTCGATGGAGGCCGCGCCGGTGTAGCCCATTGCAGCGCGCAGGCCGCCGACGATCTGGTGGGTGATGGAGTCCAGCTCGCCACGGAACGGCACGCGACCCTCGATGCCCTCCGGCACCAGCTTGTCCTCGCTGGTCACGTCAGCCTGGAAGTAGCGGTCCTTGGAGAAGGAGCGCTTCTCACCCGTCAAGCCGCGTCCCTGCATTGCGCCCATGGAACCCATGCCGCGGTAGCGCTTGTACTGCTTGCCGCCCACGACAACAATCTCACCGGGTGCCTCAGCGGTTCCGGCGAGCATGGAGCCGAGCATGACGGTGGACGCGCCGGCGGCTAGCGCCTTGGCCACGTCGCCGGAGAACTGCATGCCGCCGTCCGCAATGATCGGCACTCCAGCTGCCTTCGCCGGCACGGACGCTTCGAGGATCGCGGTAATCTGCGGCGCGCCCACACCAGCGACAACGCGGGTGGTGCAAATGGAGCCCGGGCCGATGCCGACCTTGATGGCGTCCGCGCCCGCATCGATCATCGCCTTCGCCGCGGTGCGGGTGGCCAGGTTGCCGCCGATGACGTCGACGCGGTCGCCGAACTCCTTCTTCACGCGCGCAACCATCTCCAGCACGCGGTTGTTGTGGGCGTGCGCGGAATCGACCACGAGCGCGTCCACGCCGGCTTCAACCAGCAAGCCCGCACGGTCGAAGGAATCCTCGCCCGTGCCCACGCCCGCGGCGACAAGCAAGCGGCCGTCCGCATCTTTGGACGCGTTGGGGTACTGCTCACTTTTCACAAAGTCTTTCACCGTGATCAGGCCGGCCAGGGTGCCGTCCTTGGCCACGATCGGCAGTTTTTCCACCTTGTTGGAGGACAGCAGCGCCAGGGCTTCGTGCTTATCGACGCCCTCCGGTGCCACCACGAGCGGCATCGGGGTCATCACTTCCGCCACCTTGCGCTGGAAATCCGCCTCGAAGCGCATGTCGCGGTTGGTGATGATGCCCACGAGGCGACCATCCTCGTCCACCACCGGCAGGCCCGAAATACGGAAACGGGCGCACAGCGCGTCCACTTCCTCCAGCGTCATGTCCGGGGTTGCGGTGACGGGATTCGACACCATGCCGGATTCAGAACGCTTCACAATGTCCACGTGCTCCGCCTGATCCTGGGCACTCAGGTTGCGGTGAACCACGCCGATGCCGCCCTGGCGGGCCATGGCAATCGCCATGCGGGACTCCGTCACCGTGTCCATCGCGGCGGACGCGATCGGCATGCCCAGACGGATGTTCCTAGTGAACTGCGAGGCCGTGCTGACCTCCGACGGCACGATGTGGGATTCCGCCGGCAGCAGCAATACGTCGTCGAAGGTCAGGCCACGCAGCGCCACCTTGTCCGGATCGTCCCCACCAGTCCACACACGCTCATTAGCCATCGCCTTTACGTCTCCTCTCCCGCGCGGATGTTTTCCGCCATGATATAACGCACCGCAAGTGCCACCCTTGCCGCCCAGTTCAGCGCCCCGGTTCAGCCGGTTTGCGCAACCGTATAGGCTTACACGGGTGAACTACGACGACATGATGCCACTGGATCCGTTCGCGGACGACCCCAACGACCCGGCATCCTTCATCGAGGACGAGGAGCACGCCGAGCCGCTGTCGCCCGAGGAGCGAGTCGCGGTGATCCAGGATCTCTCCCACGTCCGGGATGCGCAGCGCATGCTGAAGCCCCGCGGCATCCTCGGCGTTTCTTTCCTGTGCGAAGACTGCGACCAGGTGCACTACTACGACTGGGAGATCATGGAGCAAAACATGATCGCCTCGTTGAACAACGAGCTGCCCCCGGTCCACGAGCCCAGCGCCAACCCGAATATCGAGGCGTACGTGCCCTGGGACTATGCCATGGGCTACCTGGACGGCCTCGAGGGGCGCTAGGAGCTCCCTGCGCCCTGAGCAGGAGCAGGCACTGTGACGCCACCCACGACCGCCTGCTGGCGCTCCATCCCTTGTTGGGCGGGTGGCTGCACCATCGTCGCCGGGTCATTGACCCGCACAGAAGGGTTCTGCCGCTCGGCCCCGGTCGCCACCGTCGGCTCCGTGGCTGCGGCTGTGCCTTGCGACGGAGCACCCGTTGCCGAGTCCTGCCCCGACTGGTTCGCCGCAGACTGCGCCCCCTGGTTGGGTTGCCCCGTGGCCTGACCGGCCTGACCGGGCTGCGACGCACCCGCGCCCCGCTGCTGCGCCGGGTCCTGCGGCACCTGGGTCTGCTGTTGCGCCGGCGCTGCAGGGGCAGCGGGCGCCTGTTCAGCGGTTGCCTTATCCCCGGCAACACCAGGGTGAGCGGCGGTGGTGGTATCCGTCACCGTCTTGGTCACAGTCGCGGCCTGGCCGCCCTTGCCCGGGCGCTGCTCGCGCTCTTTCATTGTGGCCACCAGCCCGCGAGCCTGCTCCAGCAGCTGGCGGGTGGCTTCCTCATCGCCGCTCTTGCTGGCCACCTCGAGCTCGTCGAGCGTGGTCGCGAGCTCGACCATCGTGGTGTCTTCCTGCGCGCCACGGTCGAACAGCACCGAACCGGTGCCGACGCAGACCACAGTGGCGGCAGCGGCGCCAATCAGGCCCGCCAGCCACGGGCTGACTTGCCGCTTCCGGCGAGCGCGGGCACTGTCGAGGGAGGTGACGCTCCGGCCCGCCTCCGGAGCCGGATCGAGTGCGTCGAGTTGCGGTGCCTCCGGCATCGGACGGTCGATATCGGCTTTCAGCTCCAGAAGGGCTGCGGCGAGGGGGTCGGTGCCGCCCGAAGGATCGTCGCCAAGCGAAAGCGCGTCGATGAACGCGTCGCTCTCGGCGAACTCCTCCATGCCAGGTTCGTAAGACCCGTTGCGCGATGTCATAGCTCCGCCTGCCCTCCTTCCAGTTGCCCCCGCAGTTTCGCCAGCGCCCGGTGCTGGGCAACGCGCACGGCACCCGGGGTGCTGCCCATGACCTGCGCGGTCTCTTCTGCGGATAAGCCCACAAACACGCGCAGAATCACGATATCGCGGGCCTTTTCATTGAGTGAATCGAGTAACGCCCGCACAGTGTTACTGCCTGCAGACACCATCGCGGCGTCCTCGGGCGTGATTGTCGCCACTTCGGTGTCCGGCACGTCTTCGACCGGGCTGAGCTTGTCGCGCGCCATGGAGCGGTGCGCGTCCGCCACTTTGTTAAACGCGATGCCGTACACGAATGCCATGAATGGACGGCCAGTGTCGCTGTAGCGGTCGATGGACGTCGCCACCGCAAGACAGATCTCCTGCGCCACGTCTTCGGGGGTGGGCATCCGCCCGCCGCCGATGCGCGCCCTGGCGTAGCGCAACACGCGCGGGTGAATGATGGCGATGATGCGCTGCAGCGCGCGCCTGTCACCCTGGACAGCAGCTGGCACAAGGTCAGCGAGCTCGGCATCCTCGTCGCTTGCGGCCACGCCTCACTCCTTTCTGCGGTCCCCGCACTCCGTATCGCGTAACCCGTTCATCATAAACGCACACGCCGGTTCCTTCCGTCTACCGAGCTTTTGCCAGGAATTCACCTGTCCGTAACCCGTGACGTTCAACCAGCTAAACGGCATTACTTTCACACCCGCCCGGGCCACGACAACCCGCCGTAACCGCGACGACACCAAACGTTAACCGGAGCAGTCCACACTCGAATGCGGTTTCACGTCAGAGGTACTTCTAAAGGAGCGCTCCCGAATATGTCTTTGCCGCACCAGCTTCCCGGGCCGAACGCCGATTTCTGGGATTGGCAGCTACACAGCGCATGCCGGGGGGAGGCCTCCGAGATCTTCTACCACCCCGACGGGGAGCGCGGACGGGCGCGTGCCCAGCGCGAGAACCGCGCAAAGGCCATCTGCTTCGAATGCCCCGTGCTGTCCCAGTGCCGCGAGCACGCCCTGCGCGTCGCCGAGCCGTACGGCATTTGGGGCGGCATGAGCGAGTCCGAGCGCTCCGCCGTCTTGCGCGGCGCGGCGGGCGGCATGAAGGTCGCCGCAGCCTCTGCAAAGTAGGCACACACGAAAAAGCGCCCCAGGTGTTGCTGGGGCGCTTTTGCTTGTCGACGTCGCCTTCGGCCATGCCCCTAGTGGGCGTGGCCGTCGTGCTCGTCGTCCTCCTCGGCGGGCTTCGTCACCACGGATGCTTCCGTGGTGAGCACCATGCGGGCCACAGACGCGGCATTGACCACCGCATTGTGGGTGACCTTCACCGGGTCGATGATGCCCTGGTCTAGGAGGTTGCCGTACTCGAGCGTGGCGGCGTTGAAGCCCTCACCGTTGCCCATTTCGGCGACCTTGAACACCACAACGGCGCCGTCGAGGCCCGCGTTGTCGGCGATCCAGTAGGCCGGCTTGGACAGCGCACGGGCCACCGCAAGCACACCGGTCTTCTGCTCGCCCTCGAAGCCGTCCGCGAAGGTTTCCAGCTCTCGAGCAATCTGCACGAGTGCAGAACCGCCGCCGGCGATGATGCCCTCCTCCGCCGCCGCCCGGGCAGCGTTGATGGCATCCTCGACGCGCAGCTTACGCTCGTTTTGCTCGGTCTCCGTCGCGGCACCGACGCGCAGCACGGCCACGCCGCCGGAGAGTTTGGCCAGGCGCTCCTCGGCCTTCTCCTTGTCCCAGGTCGAGTCGGTGGACTCGATCTCGCGGCGGATCTGGTTGCGGCGGTCCTCCACTGCCTCGGCTGTGCCGGCACCGTCGACGATGACGGTGTCGTCCTTGGTCACCGTCACGCGGCGGGCGGAGCCGAGGTGCTCCAGGGTGGCGTCCTTGAGGTTGACGCCGACCTCCGGGTCGATCACAGTCGCGGCGGTGACCACGGCCAGGTCGTCCATGAACGCCTTGCGGCGCTCACCGAAGTACGGCGATTTCACGGCCACGACCTTGAGGATCTTGCGGATGGAGTTGACCACCAGCGCCTGCAGCGCCTCGCCCTCAATGTCCTCGGCCACCACGAACAGCGGCACAGACTCGGAGGCCGCCTGCTCCAGCAGCGGCAGAAAGTCCGGCAGGGAGGAAATCTTGCCGCGCACCAGCAGAACGCGAGCGTTCTCCAGCACGGCCTGACCGGCGTCCGGATCCGTCATGAAGTACGGGGAGAGGAAGCCCTTGTCAAAGGAGATGCCCTCGGTCAGGTCCACGTAGGAGTCGATGGACTGGGACTCTTCGACGGTGAGCACACCGTCCTTGCCTACCTTGTCCATCGCGCCTGCGACCATCTCGCCGACCTCCGGGTCGCGCGAGGACACAGTGGCCACGTTCGCGATCTCGGCGGAGGACTGCACCTCCGTCGCCCGGGCCTTGAGCTCCTTGACAACCTTGTCGGCCGCCGCCTTGATGCCCTTGTTCAGCTCGATCGGGTTCGCGCCAGCGGCGACGTTGCGCAGGCCCTCTGCGACGAGCGCCTGGGCCAGCAGGGTCGCGGTGGTGGTGCCGTCGCCTGCGATGTCGTTCGTCTTCACCGCGACGGACTTGACCAGCTGCGCACCGAGGTTCTCAAACGGGTCCTCGAGGTCGATGTCGCGTGCGATGGTCACGCCGTCGTTGGTGACGGTCGGCCCGCCCCAGGACTTCGACAGCACAACGTTGCGGCCGCGCGGGCCAAGGGTGACCTTCACCGCGTCGGCGAGCGTGTCCACGCCGCGCTGGATGCCCTCACGAGCTTCCTGATCAAATGCGATGAGTTTTGCCATGTTGCCGCTTACTTCTCGACGACGGCCAACAGGTCACGGGCGGAGAGCAGCAGGTACTCCTCGCCACCGTACTTCAGCTCCGTGCCACCGTACTTGGAGAAGACGACGGTGTCGCCCTCCTTGACATCCACGGCGATACGATTGCCGTTGTCGTCCAGGCGGCCCGGGCCGACAGCGATGACGACGGCTTCCTGCGGCTTCTCAGCAGCGGAATCCGGGATAACCAGGCCGGACGCAGTCGTGGTCTCGGCTTCGGCGATCTGGACGAGGACCTTGTCCTCCAGCGGCTTGATGTTGACGTTTGCCATGATCAGCAACCTTTCATTGGTGAATGATTCAACAGTTCAGGTCTGAAGAGGCGCAGCCGTCGTCGCGGGTGAACAACTGTGCTTCACACAACCTGCTTTGGCACTCTACCCCTGAGAGTGCCAGCCAACAACCGCGGGCCACGCCACTCGGCCGGGTCAGCGGTTCCTTACCGCGTTGCGCCAGAGCTCGAACTCTTCGGCGTTATCCTGGCGGTAGTTCTCAACCGCGCGAATGGCCTGCAGCACCTTGTCAATCGTGCGCTCGTCCACACTCGCGCCGTCACGGGCGGTGAAGATCACCGGGCCAGAAATCGCACGGGTGGGGTCGGTGAGAAATTCCGGGTTGGCTGTCTCGGCGGTGTTGCGGGCCAGCGACGCAACAGGGTTCGGCTCCGCACCCAGTTCGGCCGCGTCCGGGCGGAAGATCGCGTGGAAACGGTTGCCCTCCTGGTCGAATGCCACGTCGACAACCTCGTCGGCCACGCCGCCGAGCGTCTCGCGGGCGGTGTCCTCGTCGAACACGATGCGGCGGTAGGAAAGATCCGGATTCACCAGGAACCCGAAACGCTCACGGTCTGCCTGATCCTGGTTGAACTGCTCGGTCACGGGGGGTCCTTTCATCGGTGAGGGTTACGGACACTCAATCTATCCGCACCCCTCACGTTTCGCTGGCTACGAGCCGACGAGCGGAACCTCGACCTCCAGGCCAGTGTCCGTGCCCACGCCGAGACCGGACGGCTCGGCCCCCTCATGGATTAGCTGGGCCGCCAGTGCGGCGATCATCACACCGTTGTCGGTGCAGAGATTGAAGCGGGGAACCCGCAGCTCGATGCCGGATGCGTCGCACCGCTGCTCCGCCAACTCGCGAAGCCTCCGGTTCGCCGCAACACCGCCGCCGAGAAGGAGCGTGCGCGCGCCCGTGTCCTCACAGGCCATCACCGCTTTGGCGGTGAGCACGTCGCAGACAGCTTCCTGGAACGAGGCGCACACATCCTCCAGCGAGATCACCCGGCCGTCGCGCTCCGCAGCCTCCACATGGCGCGCAACCGCGGTTTTCAGGCCAGAGAAAGAAAAGTTGTAGCGATGCTCGCCGCGCAGATCCTCCGCACGCGACAGCGCGCGCGGGAACTTCACCGCGTGCGGGTCGCCGGACGCAGCGAGCGTGTCCACGACTGGCCCGCCCGGATACCCCAACCCCAGCAGCCGGGCGACTTTGTCGTAGGCCTCCCCAGCGGCGTCGTCAAGCGTGGTGCCCAGCTCGCGCATCGGCTTGCCCACGGCTTCAACCTCGAGCAGCTGGGTGTGGCCGCCAGAGACCAACAGCGCAATCGCGTGCGGCAGCGGCTCGCCGTCCAGGTTGGCCACGGCGACATGGCCGCCCAAGTGGTTCACTCCGTAGAACGGCACCCCCCAGGCCGCCGCGTACGCCTTCGCCGCCGACGCGCCGACCAGCAGCGCACCCGCCAGGCCTGGGCCCACGGTGGCAGCCACGGCATCTGGTTTGGCAATGCCCGCATCCGCCAGCGCCTTTTCCATCACCTGCGGCATCGCCTCAAGGTGCGCGCGCGAAGCGATCTCCGGAACGACGCCGCCGAAGCGGGCGTGCTGCTCCATCGAGGAAGCGACCACGTCGGCGAGGATGTCCATCGTGCCGTCTGGGTGCAGGTCTACGATGCCCACGCCCGTCTCGTCGCACGAGGACTCGATGCCCAGAACGATCATTGGTCCCGCCTTTCGCTGATCTTCGGCCGCGTCATGGTGTACGCGTCCATGCCGGAGGCCTGATAGTAGTTCTTGCGCACCCCCGCGGTGAAAAAGCCGAAGCTTTCGTACAGCCTGATCGCGGCGGTGTTGTCGACCCGGACCTCCAGAAAGCAAGGGCCATCGAGCAGATCCACGGTGTGCATCATCTGGTCCATCAGCGCCCGGCCGACGCCTCGGCCTTGCCGGCTGGGGTCGACACCGATGGTGTGGACCTCAAACTCCGGGTCCTCGCGTGGGCCCAGCATGGCCAGTCCCGCGTACCCGGTCATGGTGGCGCCATCGAAGGCGCCGAGATAGAAGGTATGTGGCGCGGCGATCTCGGAGCGAAACGCCGCCTCGGACCACGGGTTGTCGCCGGCGAACAGGACGGCCTCAAGCTCGGCCGCCGCTGCCGCATCCGCCACCGTGAGCTCGCGGAATTCCGCTGCCGTCATGGCAAAGCCGGGGACTTCGGCGCCTGCTTCGGGGGCACCGCATCGGGACGGCGCAGGTACAACGGCACCAGGGGTGCGGGAGGCGCGCTGAAATCGGCGGCCGCCACCAGGCCGGCAGGTGTCGGGGGTTGGTAGGTGACCGAAGGTGCGTCGATAGGCAACTGCGCAGCTAGCGTGCCAGGCACACTGATCACATCCACGGCAGGCGACGACAGATCTGCAGGCTTGCACACGTCCGGCCCCGCGACGCGCTCGCCGCCGGAGTAGCGCGCCCAGTAGACCTCTCGGCGGCGAGCGTCTGTGACCACCAGCGCGTCACCGGCCAGCTCGGCGGCCACCGCGTCGTGGGTGCACACCCCATGCACCGGGATGCCAAGGGCTTGGCCGAGAGCGGACGCGGTGGCCATGCCCACGCGCAGACCGGTAAACGGCCCGGGCCCGCAGCCGACCACAATGGCGCCCAGATCCGCGAACTCCACCCCTGCTTCACCGAGGAGCCTGCGAATTTCCGGCATGAGGCGCTCGTTGTGGGCGCGGGTAGCAACACACGTCTGTGCGAGCACCCGCTGCCCGTCCACGACACCGGCGACCAGATCCGTCGTCGCCGTGTCGAGGGCGAGCACGAGCATTACTGGCCCATCCCGAGGGTCCAGCGGCCCTGGTTCATGTGGAACGGCATCGCAGTGTTGAGCGGGAAGGACTCGGACTGCGGCACAGTGCAGATGTCCACCTTGTTCAGCTCGACACCGTCCACCTTCGGCTGATCGCCTTCATTGGCCGGGATGAGCAGGACGTAGCCGAGGTCCCCGCCCAGATCGAGGTCGTCGGCGTTGAGGCCGAACGCCTCCAGCTTCGCATCGACGAGCTCCTGCGGCTCACCCGGGCACAGGGTGGTGTAGCCGAGGTAGCGCTCGGGATCGTAGATACGGGACGGATCCACCAGCTGCGCGGTGACTACGTCGCCACCGGGGCGGGTCTGCTGCAGCGAGCGGGACAGGGAGTTGGTCGGCGCCACCTGGGCCACCTCGTCGGAGCGGGACTGGGGGATAAAGATGATTCCGGCCAAAATCACGAGCCACAGCACGGCTGCGAGCCCGATCCAGCGGCGGGACTGGCTTGTCGTCTTCAGCATGAAAGTAAGCCTACATCCCGCCCACGACACGCCAGGAGATAATGCGCGCCTCCGTCGCCGAGTGGGTGTGGCGATCCAACGAAACGTGGATGTAGCTGTCGGCGAGCTGCTCCACCAGCCCGCCGCCCCATTCGGCAACCACGACCGCGTCTTCGAGGTCTGTGTCTAGGTCGAGGGCGTCGAGCTCGCCGAGGTCGCTGCCGAGCCGGTACGCGTCCACATGGACGAGCGCGGGGCCACCGCTTAGCGACGCATGCTGACGCGCAATCACAAACGTCGGCGACGTCACCCTGCCCTTGACGCCCATCCCCTTCGCAATGCCCTGCGTGAAGGTGGTCTTGCCCGCGCCGAGCGGGCCCTCGAGGACAACAAGGTCCCCGGCCTCGAGCGCCGCACCCATCTCTTCGCCGAGCGCCTGCGTATCGACGGCTCCGCCACACACCCGCTCACCCCGGGCTGGAAAACTGTTCCTCATCTACTGCCCCTCACCGATATAGGTCCGCGTGGTGCGGCCGCGCGGCGCGCACACCACCTCGTAATTGATGGTGCCGGCCCGCTTTGCCAAGGCGGAGGCGTCGCCGAACAGCACCGCCTCGTCGCCGGGTGCCACGTGCGCCGCGTTGTCGCCGAGCCAGACGACGATCTGGTCCATGGAGACGCGTCCGACCTGCGGATACGCGCGCCCACCGATAGCAACCTCGAGCGCGCCCTGCCAGGCGCGCTGCACCCCGTCCGCGTAGCCGGCCGGCACGACTGCGCTAAACCCGTCCTCTGGAGCCACCCAAGTCCGGGCGTAGCTGGTGGCCTCGCCTTTGCGCATGGGCTTGACCGTTACAACTGGCGCCGACCAGGTCATGGCCGGTTTCAGCCCGTGGTCGAGACCATCCACCGGCTCCAGGCCATACAGGCTCAACCCCGGGCGCACCATGTCGAAGTGCAGGTCGGGTCGGGTCCAGGTCGCCGGCGAGTTAGCCATATGGTTGCGCTCCACGGCGAGCCCTTCCTGGCGAGCCTGCGCAATAGCGCGGCGAAAAGCGGCGGCCTGCACGTCCGTGTACGGGTCGGAGGGGTCGTCCGCGCACGACAGGTGCGTCATCAACCCCGCAACGGTGCATTTGCCCTGCCGCTCCGCCGACGCGGCGAGCGCGTACGCCTCCCCCCAGCGCTTTTCGTCAATGCCGGAACGGTGCATCCCCGTGTCGACTTTGAGGTAGATGGTGGGGGCCGAAGGGGCGTCGATAAGCGAGCGCAAGTGCGCGACCGAAGGGACACCGACGTCGACGCCCTCCGGGATGTCCTCGCCCACGTCCCACAACCAGGCCAGCACCGGCTTGCTGGTGAGCCCGCGCACCCGGCGCGCCTCAGCGAACGTAGCCACCCCAAACGCATCGGCGCCGTTGTCCTCCATCACCGGCACGCAGCGCTCCACACCGTGGTTGTAAGCGTCTGCCTTCACCACGCACATCAGTTGCGCTTCCGTGTGCGCGCGCAGCATGCGGGTGTTGTGCGCGATGGCGTCAAGGTCGATGGTTGATGTGAGCACGGGGCTATTACATCATGTGGGTCACGCCGAGCACGACGAGCAGGACGGCGACAGCCCACGTCGCCCCAGCAGTGACCGGCTCGGGATGAGCACGAGCCCAGGCAAAACCGCGGGCGGCAGCACTGCCCGGTTTGGCCCGGACCCAGCCCACGGCCAGCGCCGTCAGCGTGGGAAGGGACAAGGCGACCGTGGCGTAGAGAGGAATCGTGGCATAACGCACCTGGGCGTCAATCCCGGCAGCCGAGAGCAGCGCCAACCCGCCATAGAACGGAACGGAGGTGGCGGACTGGATCAGACCGAGCACCACCCCGGTGAGCACCGTGGCCGGACCCGGCGTGGCAAGCGGGCGCATGATCCTTTGCGTCAGCGATGCGTTATCGCCGCCGCGCATAGCCAGCACCGCAGTGAGGACACCAGTGGCGATGAGGAGGACGCCAAAAACGGGGCCCTCCACAAAGCGCTGCACCACCGGCCCAAGACCGTCGAAAATGACCAGCATGAGCAGAGCCAAGCCCGCCACCCCGCACCAGTCGCCGGCGATAAGCAGCGCCGTAGTTTTGGCGTAGTGCTGGCGCGCGGCGATCCCGACAGCGACGATGACCCCGATGAGGAGCAGATTCACCGAATCGATGAACGCCAGCTGCAGCGCTCCGAGCATCTGTCCTCCTCGCGGCTTCGGGTTGCGATGTCGGACTCACACTAGCCCACGCGGTATTGCAGTAAGATTGCCCGCGTGTCTGCGAAGCTGAAGAAACTCTCCGACCTATCCAAGCGTGGCCCGCACCGCGTCATGGAGGGCGACCTGGGCTATACCGGGTTGCCCGGCAAGGTGTACACCCCCGCCGAAGGCAAGAACTTGCCGGGTGTGGCGTTCGGCCACGATTGGTTGCGGGGCATCGACGCCTACGAGGACACCCTGCGCCACCTTGCAAGCTGGGGCATCGCGGTAGCGGCACCGGACACCGAGACCGGCTTCAAGCCCGACCACCGCGGACTCGCCGCGGATCTGGAAACCGCCATGCAGATCCTCGCGGGCGTGCGACTGGGCAACGGCAACATCTCCATCTCCCCCGGCAAGCTGGGCATTGTGGGCCACGGCATGGGCGGCGGCGCCGCAGTGCTGGCAGCGGTTGACAACTCTAAGGCCAAAGCCGTCGCAGCGGTGTACCCGGCAAACGTGGCACCGTCTGCGGTGGAGGCCGCCCGCAATCTCTTCATCCCCGGCATGGTGATCGGCCCGGGCAAGGACGGCGATTCCCTCTTCGACCCAGGCAACCCCGCCAAGTTGGCCTATAACTGGGCCGGCGAGGTGGTGTACCGCGCGCCGAAGAAGGGCGACCAGCAAAGCTTCTCCGAGGACACAATGGTCAAGCGGATCCTCGGCCTGGGCAAGTCCGACCGTAGCCTGCAGGAAACCGTGCGCGGCCTGCTCGTGGGGTATCTGCTCCACCAGCTCGACGGTGACAAGTCCTACTCCGCCTACTCCGAGGCGGAGGCGGAAGGCTCCGGCGTGGAGTCTTTAACCGGCGAGAAGCTCTCCGAGGCCGCTGGCCTGGCTCGCGACAACGCCAGCTTCTCCCTGTTCTAAACGGCAAGCACGCCGCCCGCCTCTTAGGCGACTGGGTTCTCCCCGTTCGGGCCGATCGCGCGCAGCACTGCCTGGATCTGCTGTTGCTTGTGGGCTTTCTGCGCGGCGCTACGACGCGGACGCGGCATGCTGTAATCCCCACGCGGCACCGTCACCGGCTGCCGCGGCAACGTCTCCCGGGCTCGCGCATGGTGTTTCGCCGTCATCTCCATTTTTTGCTGCGTCTCTTTCATGAGCGCCTCGAAGTCCGCCATGCGCTTCGCGGTGCGCCGCTGGTACTGGACGACAAACTCTTCGAAATCCATCTCTACCACTCCCCTGATTTCTTCATTGCCCACGGTTCGGCTGCTCCCCCGCCGGCGGAGTCCCCGCCAACCTGCGCTGGCTGGGTTCCCAGGTGCTCAAGCTTCTTCGGCGGCGGCGCGGGTTCCTCCACCTGCGACAGCTCTGGAGGCGGCGCAATCACGCCATTTTCGACCGGGGTCGGCGGTGGCGGCGGTGGCGGCGGTGGCGGCCCAGGCTCGGGCTCAGGCTCCGGTTCTGGCTCGGGTTCTGGTTCTGGCTCTCGCTCCGGCGGTTCCGGCGGCGGGCACTCCTGCTGGACAGAAGTGATGCACTCCAGCGCCCCAATTGCCGCGCCGGCCCCGGCCGCACCCAATGTGCCGACCAGCGTGCACGGCTCGATGCGCAGCTTCGCCTCCAGCGTCAGGTCGAGCCCCAGCCCGGTGCCGGCGGTTGTGGAGGTGGCGGCTGGGCGCGTAGCGACGTCGCAAAGCGAGCGCCCCTTTTCCCCAAAGTCCACTGGTTCAGCAGGCTGGCTAGCCGCGGCAGCGTCGACCCGCGTCGCAACCTCGCCCAAACACTCGCGGATGACGCAGTTGCGGTCGCTGGCGGTCTCGCGGGCGCAGCGCAACGCCTCAATTACCACGTCCACCGCGGACTGAACGAGTTGGCTAATCCCGCAGTTCAACACGATGTCCAACATGCGTTTAGCCGGTGCGAGCAGTTCACGCAGGGCCGTTTCTGCAGTGGACACTACCTCCGTAATCGCCTCGCCGCATTGCCCGATACTCTCGCCAACTTCCCGCGTGCGCTCGAAATGCTCGGACTCGCGGGCTTCGTCGCGGCGCTCCCGCTCGCGGATGCCTACCTCGTCGAACCAGGCACTGTCGTCGCACGAGCAGGTCCTCGCGGGTGTGTCCGGCCGGTCGCACCCGGCGGACAAACGCGCACCGACGCGCAGGAAAGCACTGAGATCCAGCCCTTCCGTCTGCGCAACCTGCTCAAGCAGCTCACCAGCCAATCCGTGCACCGCGGCGCGCTGCCCCGGACCTACGTCCGGCGCTAATTCGACAGCGTCCACCAGCGACCTGACGTCGTCTCTCACCGCGGTCATCATGCGCCCATCACCCCACCGGCCTCGCCGCGGACGCCACCCAGATAGTCGGCGGAGAGTTGATCGGCGGCCACCGTGGCGTCGCTAAGCAGGAGCACCTGCTCCCAGTTCTGCCCGCGCGCCGCGAGGAAACGCTTGGACGTCTCGTGCAGCGCCTCCAACGCGTCCGTGATCCGCTGGCCCTCGCGCTCGAAACCCGCACCAAAGGCGGAGGCGGCCACGTCCAGGCGCTGCCGCTCCAAAACCAACGAAGTGTCGCGGTACGCCGCTATGGCTGCAGAGTAACGCTCGCGCACGGCATCGATGTCGATGTCTAGCGCCCCAGCATGTGTCATATGCCCACCCCCGAAAGGTTCGCAGTTGAACTGTCTTACCTTTACTTAGACTCCCCCAACACCCCGGCGGTTCCCCACCGGGGCAAAAAACTTTTCCGTGAGCAAACCTACACGGCCGCGACCACCGCCGCGAGGCGGCCGGCGACCTTGCGCGCCTGCTCCTCCTCCGCAGCCTCCACCATGACGCGGAACAGCTCCTCCGTACCCGAGGGGCGCAGCAGCACGCGGCCGGAATCGCCCAACTCAGCCTCGGCCTCGGCGATGGCGTCCTTGACCGAAGCGTCGTCGAGGATCAGCGCCTTGTTGGACACCGGGACGTTGATCAGAGTCTGCGGCAGCACCGACATCACGCTGGCAAGCTCCGCGAGAGATTTGCCGGTCTCCGCCATGCGTTCCATGAGCATCAGGCCGGATAGGACACCGTCGCCGGTCGTCGCCTGCGCAGGCACGACGATGTGGCCGGACTGTTCGCCACCGAGCGAGAAGTCGCCGCGGCCGAGCTCCTCGAGCACGTACCGGTCGCCCACCTTCGTCTCTCGCACCGCGATGCCCTCGCGCTCCATGGCGAGTTTCAGACCGAGGTTACTCATGACAGTGGCCACCAGCGTGTTGTCTTTCAGCGAGTTGGATTCCTTCATACCGGTAGCCAGGATCGCCATGATTTGGTCGCCGTCGACGATGTTGCCCTGCGCGTCCACGGCCAGGCAGCGGTCTGCGTCGCCGTCGTGTGCAAGCCCCAAATCCGCGCCGTACTCGACCACGGCGGCCTGAATCTGGTCCATGTGGGTGGAACCGGAGCCATCGTTGATGTTGTAGGCGTTCGGAGTGTTGTGGATGGCCGTCACCTCGGCGCCCGCGACAGCGTAGGCCTTCGGCGCGACCTCGGAGGCGGCACCATTGGCGCAATCCACCACGACCTTGATGCCGCTCAGGCTCTGCCCGATCGCCTCGTTCAGGTGCGCGAGGTAGCGCTCCTGGGCGTCCGGTGCCTCTTCGATCACGCGTCCGATGGCGGTGCCGGTCGGGCCGGTTTCCTCCAGCACGGCCATGGCGCGTTCGATTTCGTCCTCGATATCGTCCGGGAGCTTCTTGCCGCCCGCGGCGAAGAACTTGATGCCGTTATCGGGCATGGGGTTGTGGGACGCCGAAATCATCACGCCGATGTCCGCACCGTAGTCATCGGTGAGAAACGCCAAGCCCGGGGTGGGGATGACGCCGACCCGCAGTACGTCGACACCCTTCGACGCCATACCAGCCGCCATCGCGGCTGCAAGCATCTCGCCGGAAACGCGCGGATCGCGGCCGATCAGCGCGATCGGGCGGCGTTTTTCTGAGCCGCGATCCTTCGTCAGCACCGTCGCCGCAGCGGCGCCGAGCTTGAGTGCGAGCGATGCGGTGAGGGCCTCATTTGCCAGGCCGCGGACACCGTCAGTTCCGAACAATCGAGTCATGCGCACAATTATGCACTTGCCTATCGACGATCGCTTCGCCACCCCTTTCTAACTGGGAGATTACCCGTTTTCCACAGGGGCGGGTGCGCGAATTCCACAGGGGTGGCGGCGGTGGGGTTGCGGGGTGGTTAGTGTGCCGGGTATGAACCCGTTCGACGCACTGATCCAGGCGATGGCCGCAGAATCCATGGAGACACTGCGGCACTTCGACCTGTCTGTCGCACTGGCTGCCGGCATGGCACCAGAGCGCGCCCGCGCATGGGCGGCGATGCAGGACGTCTACTACGGAACAACGAAATTCACCCGCAAGCAAGCCCTCGCCGCGCAGAAAGCTCACGGGTTTTCCATCGACGAGCTCGCACTGATCGAACGGCGCATCAGCGGGGTCAAAGACACGGCCGAGCGGTGGCGGCTGCGCCTGGAACTCCTCAAGGTGCGCGGCGGGTACCGCGCGATTGAACGCGCCGCACGCGAACTCATCCCCGCTGATACCACCCCGAAGAAAAAGCAGGTCGCCTTCTCCCGGCCGAGCAACGGCCGGGCACGCATCACCATCGACACCACCGACAGCAACGCCGCCGACTTAGAACACCGCCTGCGCCAAAACCTCGACCCCACCACACCGGCCGCACCCCAAATGGAACAAGAATTCTGGCGCATCCTCGACGGCGACACCGGCGGTGTTGTCGCTGCCGCACCCCGGCCGATCGTGATGGTGCCCATCGACGCCCACATGCGCATCCTGGCCGGTGCCGGCGACGAGATCGAACTGGTGCTCACCGACGGCACCACCATGACCGGGGCCGAATACCTGCAGCACGAGTTCGGTCACGCACTGGAAGTCGCCGCGTTCCACCCCACACACGGGGCGGTGAACCTCTACCGCACGAAACGCTTGGCCAACCAGAAGCAGCGCGACCTTGCCGCGATGGTTTCCCCGGTGTGCGCGTTTCCCGGCTGCCGCCACGGCGCATACGCGTGCCAGACGCACCACGTCACACCGTGGCAACACGGTGGTGAGACCAACCTGGACAATCTTGCCCCGCTATGCCGCTACCACAACCGCGTCAACGATGATGACCCAACACGGCGCAAACGCGGACGCATCACCATGGACCGCGGCGCACCCATATGGGCCTCACCAACCGGACACCACCACACAAACACCAACCGAGGAGCACTCAACCAACTCTTCGGCCCCAACCGCTAACGCAAACACCCCCAAAAACAGCAAACGCCGCCGCCCAAAAACGGACGACGGCGAATAACGCGCGCGCAGAAGCGATTAACGCTTGGAGTACTGCGGTGCGCGACGGGCCTTGTGTAGACCAGCCTTCTTACGCTCCACGGCACGGGCGTCACGGGTGAGCAAGCCTGCCTTCTTCAGGGTCGGGCGCTCAGCCGGGTTGTAGATGTTCAGCGCACGGGCGATAGCCAGGCGCAGAGCACCGGACTGGCCGGTCGGGCCGCCACCGGAGATGTTGGCCTTGATGTCAAACTGGCCCTCGCGCTCGAGCAGGGTCAACGGGGTGAGGATGTCCTGCTGGTGCAGCTTGTTCGGGAAGTACTCCTCGAACTCGCGGCCGTTGACGGTGATCTTGCCCTCGCCCTCGACGACGGTCACGCGAGCGATGGCGCGCTTACGGCGGCCAACGGTCTGGATCGGGCCCTCGTGCAGCGGGGCAACCTCAGCGGTCTCCTCAGTCGCGTCGACCTCGGGGGCGATCGCGTCGCCGATGGTGTAGTTGAACTCCTCGGTCGCGGCGGTTGCGGCGTCGACGTCGGTGCCCAGGTCCTCAGCGGCGGTGTTCTCGAAGTTGTTCGGCTCGGTCATTACTGTGCCACCTGCTTAAACTCGTAGGTTTCCGGCTGCTGGCCAGCGTACGGGTGCTCGGCACCGACGAAGACGTGCAGCTTCTTGATGGACTGACGGGAAAGCTTGTTGTGCGGCATCATGCCCTTGACAGCTTCCTCGATCACGCGATCCGGACGCTCGTCCAGTGCGCGACCCAGGGTCATGGACTTCAGACCACCCGGGTAACCGGAGTGGCGGTAACGCATCTCGCGGTCGCGCTTGTTGGAGGAGATGTGGATCTTGTCGGCGTTGATCACGATGACGTGGTCGCCGGTGTCAACGTTCGGCGCGTACTGCGGCTTGTGCTTTCCGCGCAGGATATCTGCAACGGTGGAAGCAAGCTTGCCCAGCACCACGTCGGTTGCGTCGATGACGTACCACTTACGGGTGATGTCACCGCTCTTCGGGTGGTAAGTAGACATGCATGACTCCTTAAAGTCTGTCTAGATGGCTGCCGGCCAAACTTCGCCTGCCCCTCTGCGCATGCCGGCGGCCGGTGGAGACCCGAACAGCGCATCCAGCGGGACACACAAGGGTTACACCCTACGACACCTGCTTCTAAAAGCAAAAAAGCGCCGCCGCAGGTGATCCCCCATCACCTGCGGCGGCACGTCCCCCGTCCCCCTGTGTTGTTGCGCCGCCGGATGCGTGGCCGAGCCCGTCCCCCGATGAAAACGGCCCCCGCACCCTGCGACGCAAGTCTTGTTGGCTAGCCCCAGCTGTTCGCGGCGGCGTTGTTGACGGCCAGCATGGTGGTGTTGCCGTCCTCAACGGTTTGCGCGATCTGGGTGAGGATCTGGTTGAGGTCCTCAGCCGCCTGGTCCCACTTGGCCTGGTGCGCCTGGTAGGCCGCGGCGGCGGTGCCTTCCCAGGTTTGCGCCATGGGCTGGAGCATCTGCTTGAGCTCTGCCAGGTCGCCGTTGATGCGGGAGGCGGAGGCGCGCATGTCCTCGGCTGCGCCGGCGATCTGCGCGAAGTCGTACTTGATCTGCATGGTCTTCCCCTTAGAGTGCGAGCCCGCCGGCGAGCTGGCGGAGGCTGTCGGTGTTGGTGGCGTCGGTGGTTTCGTAGTGCTTGGCGTTGTCGCGGATGTTGACTGCGATGGCGCTCAGCGCCTCCGACAGCCTGCGCTGGGCGTCGTCGTACCTTGCCATCAAGTCGTCGAAGCTGCGCTGGGCGTTGCCCACCCAGTAGCTGCGTGTGGCCTCGGCGACCTGCTGGACGCGGTCGATTTCACGGTTGACGTCCGCGTTGGTGTCGTCGGTACGGTCTGCAGCGGCGCGCATGACTTCGGCTTCGGTTGCGAACTGCTCCATGTTTCCCCCTCGTTTCTGTGTTGGGACGGACAACTCTTTTCGCTGTCCGTATATCTGACTGGCGTAGGGCCGATTCGGTTCCCTGAGTTCCAAAAATTTTTTTACGGCCCCACGTCAGCCCCCTTGTATGCGGCGGATTCCATGGCCATCCGGCAGGTGGCGCGTTGCACCACGGTGGGTTCGTGGCGTGTGTGGCAGCCGACGAACAGCTGCGCCGCACCGTCCGGCCATGTGCGCCAGAGTGACTGCGAGCCGTCGCCCGCGCGCTCGAGGTAGGTCACGGACACACCGTCGGTGTCCACGAGTTCGACTTCGGGGTCGGCCTCAATGTCGGCGAGCAGCTGCTCCGCCATCGTCTGCGACGGCAGCTGGTAGAGGTGTTCGACGGCGATCTGGAGCCGGAAGTTCGGGTCGTCGCCGGTTGCGCGCCACATGCCCTCGTCCGCTTCGAGCGCGAACCCCGCGGGCAGCTCCACGCTCAACCCGTCTTGTTCGATGCGAACGGTGGGGCTTTCGCCTATCGACGTCTGCTCCGCCTCCCCCGGCGGCGGAGCGTCTTCGGCAACCGGGGCGGGCGCCGATGCAGGCGCCCCTTCCGCGGCGGGTTCTGCATCGTCGCCTCGCGTCTGCACCCAGATCACCCCGGCGCACACCAGGGCTACGACGGCGACAACCGCGGCGATGATCCACGCGTTCGACCGGCTCTGTGGTTCGTCGGGTACGGCGCGGAAAGTGTCCGTGGGCGGGTCGTGAAGTAGGAGCTCTTCGGTGGTCAGTTCGATGTCGTAGTCGGCGAGCGCGTGCGTGAGCTCGCGCAGCCGCTGCGGGTCGGCGGCGATGTGCACCTGCGCTCCGGCGGGGTCGGGGCCGAGCACGCTGCGCACGGTGCTGGCGATCTCGCGGCTGGTGGGCGCGTCGAAGCGGTGGACGTTGGCCGCGCCCGTGATCACGGTTGACGCGTCGGTGGCGGTGATGCGCAGGTCGGTCATGGTGCCTCCGGGAGTTGGACCGTGCCGCGCGGCTCGCCGCGGACCCACGTGGCCCGGCCGGGTTGCTGCGGGCTTGGGCGCACGCCGAAGATCGCGCCTTCGTCGCGGGTGCCGTCCATGACCAGCACGTCCGGGTGCAGGTCTTTGAGTGCCGTGAGGAAGGGGCCGAACAGGGCGCGCGAGACCCCGCCGAACTTGCGCGCGGCCACCACGTGCAGGCCGATGTCGCGGGCGTGCGGCAACAGCTCCGCCAGCGGGCGCAGGGGGTCCTCGCCGACCAGTTCGTAGTCGTCGATGATGAGGTACAGCTCCGGGCCCTGCCACCACGAGCGCTCCTTGAGCTGCTGCGGCGTCACGTCCGCGCCCGGCAGCCGCGAACGCAGGGTGACGGCCAGCGATTTCGCTGCCTCGGTGATCGCGTTGGTAGACGCCGCGTAGGCGGCGACCATGTCCTCGCGGGCGCGGCCCAGGTGCGCCCGGCGCGGGTCCAAAATCACCATGCGGGCACGCTCACGGCCCATGTGCTCGACCGCGACGATGGTGCTCGCGATGAAGGTGGACTTGCCGCACCCGCCCGCGCCGATGGCCAGCACGTGTTCGGAGGCGTGCACCGGCTCGAGGTTGGCGCCTCCGATGCCGAGGGGGACCCGGAGGCCGTCGAGAAGCGAGTGCACATCGACGACCCCCGGCAGCACCCGCAGCTTCGGCACCGGCGCCTGGCCCGAGTGCGCTGCAAGGTGGGCGATGTCCTCGCCGCTGGTGAATGCGAGCTGCACGGTCTTGCCGTCCGGGGTCACACCGCGGCCGGGGACGGCGGGGAGCTTCTCTTGCTGCTTGCGGTCGATGAGCGAGTCCATCGGCTCGGTCAGCCGCAGCTCGAGGCGGGTGCCGATGAGGTCGCGCACGTTCGGGCGGATCGCGCTCCAGCGCTGGGTGGTCGCCACCAGGTGGATGCCAGCGTCGGGGCCTTCGGAGGCGATGCGGGCCAGCGGCTCGCGCAGGTCGTCCTCGAGGGCGTGCCAGCCGTCGACGACCAGCATGGTCGGCCGCGGCGCGTCGAGAATCGAGGTGACCTCGTCGATCACCCGGCGCGTACGCTCGGTGTCTTTCATGCTTGCCACCCCGGCGACGTGGGGAAGGGACTCGAGCTCGGGCAACTCGCCGATGACGTAGACCGCAATCCCGCTGCCCAACTGGGTCGCCACAATCGAGCGCACCGCCATCGTCTTGCCCGTCTGCGGCCCACCCGCGATGGCGACGTGTCCGCCAGCGGCGGAAAGGTCGAGGTGAAACGGGGTTTGGCGCTGTTTGTAGGGCTCGTCAATGAGCCCGAGCGCGCCGGCAGTCTGCGACAGCGGGATGCGTTCTGGCAGCGGCGGCAGCCACACCTGGTGGGCGCCCATCCCGCGGGCGGTGGCCACCTCCGCCGCCTTGGCCACAACCTCGTCGAGAAGCGTGGTGGAGCTGTCCTCCTCCACGTAGGCGGTGGGGGCGAGCTCGAGCTCGGTGCCGGTGAAGATGCGGACCTGCTGGTCTCCCCGGTGCTCGACCACGGTGCGGGTGAGCGGGCCGGAGACGTATGCGGCGCGGAAGCGCACGAGGTCCATGCCGGCCTTCAGGTAGCCGGAACCTGGTTCACCGGGCAGCTCGTACGCGTCCGGCACGCCAAGTACCTGGCGTGACTCGCCCGCCGAGAACGTTTTCAATCCGATGCGGTAGGACAGGTGCGAGTCCAACCCCCGCAGCTTGCCCTCCTCCAATCGCTGCGACGCCAGCAGCAGGTGCACGCCGAGCGAGCGGCCGAGCCTACCCACCGCCACGAATAGGTCTGCGAAGTGCGGGTGCTGGGTGAGCAGCTCCGTGAACTCGTCCACGATGATCACCAGCGACGGCAACGTGTGCCCCGCCTTGGTGTACTCCGTGATGTTGGCGAAGTTGCCGGCGGCGCGCAGCAGTTCCTGGCGCCGGTTCATCTCGCCCGAAATGGCGTCAAACATGCGCTCCACCAGCACCGCTTCGTCCTCGAGGTTGGTAATCACGGCGGCCGTGTGCGGCAGGGACTCGCAGCCTAAAAACGTCGCGCCGCCTTTGAAGTCCACGAGCACAAAGTTCAGCTCGTCCGGCGAGTGCGTCGCCGCCAACGCCACCACAAGCGTCCGCAAAAGCTCCGATTTACCGGAGCCCGTCGCACCGATGCACAGCCCGTGCGGGCCCATCCCTCCCAGTGCCGCCTCCTTCAAATCCAGGTACACCGGCTGCCCGTCCGGAGTTTCGCCGATGGGCACGGTGAGTTTGTTTCGCACCCCAGGCCACATGGTGTGGGCATCCAACGCGTCAATGTCCGGGACACCCAGCATCGACAAGAAATCCCCGCCGGTCTCCGCCGAGCCCTCCGGGCGGCGGTAAAAGCCCAGGTGCCGTGCCACAAAATCCGCTTCCGGGTCCGAAAACGGGTCCGGGGTGCCGAGGGTCTCCACCCCCTGGGCCGTCACCGCCTCCAAACGCTGCCCGCAGATGAGGTGGAACGCGTCCGGGTCGACGAAGAATTCCGGGTCGTCGTGGATGGTCACCACGCAGTCGGCGTCGGTTGGGGTGGGGGACCTTTGGCCGTCGATAAGCAAGATGCGAAACGCCCCCTCGGAGCGCGAGTGCGGCAACCACTTCACCCACGCGAACGGCGCGTCGATGCTCACGTGCTCCGGGCCGTAGAAAAACGCCAGCTGGCAGACGATCGAGCGCGCCACGTCGCGCGCGGCGGGGCCTGCGAGGGTGATGGCGGGAAACGCGTCGAGCTGTACCAGCATCGGCATGCCCGGCACGGTGCTCACGGCCGCGACGGTGCGTCGCAAGCTCACGGCACACACCGGGTCCAGGTCCTCAGGGCTGCCCGGGTCTTCCACCTCCACCGGTGTGCACAGCGCGCCCGCTCCGGTGCCCAGCCGCACCGTCGGCGCCCCCGCGCGCTCCCACACCCGCTCCACCGGCACAGCGGCGACCAGCTCGCCCGGCGCGGGGTGCAGCGTGGTGGCGTGCGTGCGCTGCTTGGCGGCATTGGCTCGCGCGGTCTTCGCCAGCGCGTCCAGGTGACGCAGGTACACGCGCCGCGTCTCGTCGATGTCGCCCTGCTTGTCCTGCGGGTTGATCATTCCGGCCAGGCCAAACAGCATCATCAGCGGGAAAATCAACATCATGGGGCTCACGGCCCGGCCGGACATGGCCATGAGCACCATCACCGCGCCGAGTGCCACCACCATCACCACCGGCAGCAGGATCTTCATCACCGGCTGCGCCTGCTGCTTCTGCGCCGCGGGGACGGGCTCCGCGCGCAGGCTTCCGGCCGGCGGTGGCGGGATGTCTGGTGCGCCGACGGTCGGTGCGAGCACCTGGTCGTAGTCAAGGCCTAGCAATGCGATTCCCCCCTTGGAAATTGCGCCGCAGTTCCCCCGAACTGTGGACGTGCTGCGAATTGTAGGCCATACTGTGTCCCGTTGCGCGGCGAATGGGGGCCGCGCCCAGACATCGGGGGAGATTTTCCGTTGGTTGCCACGTCTGCGCACCACGTTGTGCGCGTCACTGTCCGCGTGTCCGTTGTCGCATTCCACCGCGACATCGATGTCACGTTGCCCACATCATCCACCCTGGCAGAGGTGTTGCCGGAGCTCGCGCGCCTGGTGGAGCTGCCGGAGGTGCACCGCCCGTGGCAGGCATCAACCGCAGGCGGGGCACCGCTCGACATGCACACGCCGCTGTACGCGCTGAAGCTTCACGACGGCGCTTCCGTCGCCCTCCACCCCGAGGAGCCCACCGCTCCGCCTGTCGTGCGCGACGCCGCGGATTCCCTCACCGGGGTGGCGCAGTCGGCGCGGCAGGTGCGCGGGCTGGACGCGGCGGCCACGTGTGCCGGGCTGGCTGCGGCCGTTCTCGTTGCCCGGGTGTACCTGCCGTGGCATCTGGCGCTGGGGGCGGTGGCACTCCTCGCGCTGGCCGTCGCCTCCGCGGGCCGGTCGCGCCCGGGATTCGCGGCGGTGCCGGTGCTGGCCGGGCTCGCTGCGGGGGTGTGGGTGGCTGGCGCGGGCGGCGGCGCGGTCAGCGTCGGCCTCGGTGCGCTCGCGGCCGCACTGACTGCCGTCGTCGCGGCGGGGGTCGGTGTGGTGCTGCGGCTGGCTGGCCCCGCACTGGTGGCCTATGTCGTGGGCGTGAGCGCGCTTAGCGGCGTCGGCGCGCTGGGGGCGTGGCTTCCCGGTCCGCTGGCTGCCCCCGCCTTAACTGTGCTGGCCGGGGTCCTTGCTGTCATGGCGACGCCGGGCATTGCCACCCGCGCCGCAGGGCTGACGGTGCCGCGGGTGCCCACCGCCGGCGAGGAGTTCGACCGCTCCGACGACTACCAGCCAGACGTGGATGCCCGAAGCGCGGACGCCGCCACGATCGCCTCCGCCATCTCCGCGGCGATCGCCACCTGCTGCGTGCCCGCCCTCCTCTGGGTTGGCCGCGCAGGCGGGGTGTGGCCGTTTGCGCTGTGCCTGACGGTGGCAGGGGCCCTGGTGGTTTACGCGTCGCGCCACCACTGGGCCCTCCCCCGGGTGTGCTTGACCTCAGTGGCGCTGGCCGCGGTGGTAGCCGCCGCGGCTGCCGCCGCCCACCTCGGCCACCCGGCCGCCGTCGCCCTGGCGCTTCTCGTCGCGCTGTCGGCCGCCGCCACCGTCGTGTGGGCACCGCGGGTACCGGACCTCGAACCCACCACGGTGGTGTGGTTCGAACGTGCCGAGATCGCCGCCACCATCGCGGTGATCCCTCTGGCGGTGCACCTTGCAGGCGTGTTCGACATGATCAGGGGGCTGTAGCGATGCGTTGGTTACCGGCCCTCGCCGTGCTTGCCTTGTCGCTGACCCCCGCACCCGCCCGCGCCCAGGACGTGGCGTGCGCAGTGCCGGCGCTCGTGGAGAAGCCGCCCGCAAACGATGACATCGCGCAGCTGCGGCGCTTCGCCACCGGCGCCGGGGTACGGGTGGCCGTCATCGACACCGGGGTTTCACCCCACCCAGAGATCGCGCACTTGCGGCCGGGCCGCGACTTCGTGGCCGCGGACGCCCTCCAGGACTGCGACAACCACGGCACCGCCGTCGCCGGCATCATCGCCGGGCGCACCCTCGGCATCGCGCCGGAGGCGGAGATCCTCTCCGTGCGCCAGACCTCGGCCCACTACCGCGACGCCGAGACGGGCAACCTGGAGACACTCACCGATGCCATCCACAACGCACTCGACGAGGGCGCGGGCGTGCTCAATATCTCCGTCGTGTCGTGCCTGGAGCCCGCGTTCGCGTCGCGTATCGACGCCTCCGGCATCACCGCCGCCCTGGCCCGCGCCGAAGCGCAAGGCGCTGTCGTGGTGGCCGCCGCGGGGAATACCGGCTCGGATTGCCAACCCGGCTACGAGGTGTTTCCCGCCCGCTTCCCCACCGTGCTTGCGGTGGCGGCGCGTGCCGACAACCACACCATTGCCCCCTACTCCCTGGCGGCGGAGCTGTCCGCGCCCGGGGTGGTGCCAGCCGCTCTCGCACCCGGCGGCTGGGCCGAGGGCACGCTGGTAAACGACGGGGTTCGCCCCTACGCTGGTACGAGCTTCGCCACCCCTGTGGTCAGCGGTACTGCGGCCCTGCTGCAGTCGCGCTACCCCGGCATCAGCCCGTCCCACGTGCGCGCCCTGATCACCGCCTCGGCCCAGCCCGGCGGCGGGGCAGTCGATCCCCTGGCAGCGCTGACGCAACTGTCCCCGCAGGAGGTGGAGCCGCGGCCCGCATTACGGGTGCGCGCGGTGCACGGGAACGCAAACCCAGCCGTGTCCCGGCTGGGCTTCCTCGGCGGCAGCGCCCTGGTGCTCGTAGCGCTGGTCACCGCAGTGAGTTCGGGGCTTAGTACGTGGCGGTCAGGGCGGCGTCGCGAGTCAGCTCCGCACCTTCCGGCAGCAAGGCGATGATCTCCCACGGCACCTGCTCCACATGCGTCGCGCCCACCGTCTCCAAGACTGCGGCGTCCGGGGCGCTGTGGCGCAGCCCGTTAGCAGAAACCACGTGGTAGCCGTGGCCCGAATCCACCCCCACCGAGCCGTTATCCAGACCCGCGAAGTGGGTGGCCACAGACGCGCCGGACAGCTCAATGCCTTCGGGGAGGTCGTCGACGAACGCGCCGCCGCGGCCCTGGTCCACACAGGCGCGGTGCGGCTCCACCCACCTCGGGCGCTCGTTAGGCAGGCGTAGGTCCTCTGCCCCGTCCGGGTACGCGGCCAACTCTGCACGGGCGGCTGTCGAGCTGCGCGCGCCGGCGTCGAGGAGTATCTCACGTTGCGTCGGGGTAATCGGCTGAATCCGACCGCTCAACAGCGCCCAGGACTGCCCCTCCGCGTCGATGATTCCCGGCAGCGGCGCGGGCAGAGCCGCCGGCGGAAGCTCGTTCAGCGCGCCGATGACCTGGGGCGGCGGGCTCCACCGCGGGGTGTCCGGGCCAATCCCGAGCGCGCGACGCATGACACGTCCCTCTGGCGTGGCGGCGTCCGGCAACAGGCGTCGACCCTCCGAAGTCACCAGCCACTCCCGGGTCGTGTCGGCGGCCAAAACGGCGGCGTCGGCAGGCAGCGGCTCCGGCGCCTCCCCCGCGACCACCGTGATGGTGTCCACCCCGCACACCGACCAGCTGGCCTCGGGCGCGTCCTCGGGCGCGAACATGCCCGGTGCGGTGACAATGCCCACCGGAACACCGCGCGGCAGCGCTGCGAGGCGCGCGTCGCCGATGCGGGCGGGCTCCGCGGCCTCGTCCGCGATCAGGCGCGCGGACGCCAAGTTGGTCACCGGGTGCGCCGCCTCGCCCACCCGCACATACAGCGTGCCGTCCGCCGCACGGAAGATGGGGGCATCGCCCGGATCCGCGTTCGGCCGCATCCAGGCGAACAACCCCATCACCCCTGCGATCATGGCCACGGCCGCCGTGCCGAAAATGGTCGCGCGGCGCCGAGCTGCGAGCGGATCGTGAATCATGCGGATATCACCGAAGATCAGACCGTGCTCCATCCGCCGGCGCATGAACTTGTGCCCCGACACTTGGGCGCGCGTAGTTGGCAAAAGCTTCGCCATGACAATTCCCCTCCCCCGAGAACAACTGGCGCAAAGCTTACTGGGTAGCGCCCACCTCCGCGAGCGCAAACAGCTCGTCGGAGCCGTGCTCCTGGCCGTCCTCGACCATCTCCTGCAGCTCCGCCTCACTGAACTGGCTGTTCACCGCAAAGATCACGGTTTTGCCCTTGCGGTAGACAGGCGTGACGCCCTCGGAGACCCAGAAGTCGCGCAGCATCTCGTACGGCGGATATTGGTAGTTCCAGAACGCGCCGGGGCTGAGCAGGAAGAACTTCACGTTCAGGTTCTCCACGGCCTCGTCCGCGATGTTGCGCTCCCCCTCGCCGATGAAGTCGGCGTTCCAGTACATGATGTCCGTGTTCGTGCCGCGCCCACCGTTGGGCCACAGGTAGTGGCGGTTCAGGGTCGGCACGCCGTTGTAGGCGTACATCCAGGAGTAGCCGTCCGCCGGGTCGCCGGCGGTGAGCCCCTCCCAGGCCGCGGGCTGGGTGGCCAGCCAGTCGAAGGCAGCCAGGTCGTCGGCGTCCACCATGCGGTCGGTCGTGCGGGCGGAGGCGTATGCCCGCTCGGCCCCGTGGTCGGTGTGCTCGCGGATCATCGGGATCGTCGCAGAGGCGACGACGCAGGCGAGGACGATGGAAGCGACAGCGGAGACACGCTGCCCTTTCGCGTACCGCTTAGCGACGGGCGCTGCGGCCACCAACCTGATCCCCGCAGCCACCGCGATGGCCGCTGCGGCTGTCACCGCCATCACCACCGGCATGATTAAGCGGTGGCCCGTGCTGTAGTGCAGGTTGCCCACATGCGCTAGAAGGTCGCCCCAAGCGTTGTCGAATGGGTCGAGCGCATTCGCGGTAACCGCCAGCGAGACCGCGTAAAACAGCACCGGCCACACCTGCCGCCGCCACAGCAGGCACACTAGCGCCCCGGCACCCGCGAGCCAGAGCAGCACCGTCGGATCATAGGCCGGGAAGAACTGCAGGACATGGCGGGTTTCCATGCGGAAGGCTGTGCCCCACGCGCCACCGGCACTCAACGTCTCCTCCGGGCGCCAGGATGCGACTTCCTCAGCCTGCGCCGAACCAGCCAGCACCTGCGGCAGGAACAGAATCACGCCGGTGGCAGCGGGGAGGGCAATCCACACGGTGTCACTCACCCGTGAGCGATCAGGAGCGACGAGGGAGGACGTCAGCCAGTACAGCGCTACCGCGAGCACCACGATGGTCACCGCCGCCGGATGCACGCACAGTACCGATAAGAACGCGAAGGAGGCGGGCAACGCGCTGGACCGCCGACGCGGCACCGTGATCAGTATCCACGCCACCGAACCGGTCAACGCCACGGAAAACAGGTAGGGCCACATGCCCACGTAGTCCGGGATCCACAGCAGCTGCGGGGCAGCGTAACCCATCACTGCGGCCAGTGCCGCCGCGATTTGCGCAGTCAACCCCGTTGAACGCATGAACGCAAAAACAAGGCAGGCCAGCGTGACTGACAGCGCAACGGCGGGTAGCACCGCGGTGGCGATGTTCAGCGCGGGGATGGGGTCCAGCCCCGCCGCTTCACCGAACAGCGCAATGCCCGCGTGGTAGGCGGACGGGTAAAACAGCTTCAGCTGGCTTTCCACGTTCTGTAACTCACCCATCCGGGTGGCGGACGCGATCCCGTCGTCCATGATGAAGCGAACCAGGTTGGCGTGCCACTGCACATCCCAGCCCTGCACGATGTTGGACACTCCGTTGGGCAGCCGCTCCAGCCAGCGCAACCTCTCCGCAGCGGCCATGTATGCACCGACCCCGGCGCCGACTGCTGGCAGAACCCAGTAGGGGTCCGCGATACTGCCCTCACGCGACATCCCAGGAAACAGGGCACGGCGCCAACTCACCGCGCCCCGGCGCCGAGCCCGCCGCGCGAACGCGTAGCGCCACGCGCCAGCCACGAGGAGTGCGGCCACGACGCTGACGCCGAACGTCCAGAGGTTGAACGGCGCACTTGTCAGCCCCCAAAACCATGAGGCCACGCCGATGATGCCGAACGTGACCGGCAGCGAGGTCGCAGCTGCCCCCGGGGCTTTCATCCCGGACACCCACGACACGAAGAAGCCGGGCAGCGTGAAGAACAAGACGGCAAACCACGCAGCTGCAGCTGTGCTCATGGCGCCTCCCTATGCAGATGCCGCTCGCTCTCTTGTGACCCAAGCATGCTACATCTCGCGCCTTGCTCTGGTTGCTTCGGCGCGCGCCGCCAACTCCCCCTCGGGCGGATAATCCACCCCCACCAAGGTCAATCCGCGTGCAGGTGCGAGGGGGACTTCGGCGGAGCGGGCGTCGAGAAGCAAAAGCTCCTGCGGCCACCCTGCGCCGCGCCTGCCTTCGCCCACGGTGAGGCAGGTGGCCACGAGCGCGCGGACCATATTCCAGCAGAACGCGTCCGCGGTAATGCGCGCCTCGTAGAGCGTGGGCGACACTTCCGCCCAGGTGAAGCTGTGCACGTCGCGGATGGTGGTCGCGTGCTCCTTCGGGCGGCAGAACGCCGCGAAATCGTGCAGGCCGACGAGAGCGTCGGCACACGCCTGCACCGCCTCCAACTCGACGGGCTTCGGCCAGACAGCCGTGTCGCGCGCGCGGGTCGGCAGCGCGCCTGCGGGGTGGGTGGTCACCCGGTACAGGTAGCTCCTGGTCAGCGCCGAAAACCGCGCGTCGAATCCTGCGGGGGCCTCGCGTACGTCGACAACGCGGACGTCCTCAGGCAGCAGTTTGGCTAAACGACGCACCAACCGCCCCGGGTCCCCCTCTATCGAGCGCTGATTGAGCGCCTCGGCCGGAATGTCCGTGTGCGCCACCTGCCCGGAAGCGTGCACCCCCGCGTCGGTACGCCCGGCGACGGTGAGCCGCACCTGCGACCGCAGCACTAGGGACAGTGCGTCCTCGATGGTCTGCTGGACGGTGCGAAGATCCCCTTTCTGACGCGCCCAGCCGTGGAAGTCAGTGCCGTCGTAGGCGATGTCCAAGCGCAGGCGCAGCGTATCGTCCATGGCCACGCATTGTATCGACGGGTTTGACAGACACAGCACAGCGCCCGGTCGCACTGGTATAGCAGTGCAGCCGGGCGCTGTAAGCGGAGGTAGTGAGCGTCTACTTCTCCTCTGCGGTCTCCTCTGCCGGAGCCTCCACCTCAGCGTCAGCCGGGGTGGTCTCCTCGACAGCGGTCTCCTCTGCCGGAGCCTCCTCCGCCTGGGCCTGCTGGGCCTCGCGGGAAGCGGCGGCGCGGGCGGCGCGGGTTGCCTCCGTGGACACCGTCTCCTCGAGCACCAGGGAAATCTGGGTCATCGGAGCGTTGTCGCCGGCGCGGTTCTCCAGCTTGATGGAGCGGGTGTAGCCGCCGTCGCGGTTCGCGAACTTCGGCGCCAGCTCGTTGAACAGGTAGGTCACGACCTCCTTGTTCGGCAGCTCGGCGAGCACGGCGCGGCGGTCAGCCACGGTGCCCTTCTTCGCCTTGGTGATCAGCTTCTCAGCGTACGGACGCAGCAGGCGAGCCTTCGCGTCCGTCGTCTTGATAGCGCCGTGCTCGAACAGGGCCTGGGCCAGGTTGGACAGAATGTGCTTCTGGTGGCCGGCCGAGCCTCCGAGACGGGCGCCCTTCTTCGGGGTAGGCATTTTCGTACTCCTCGTGTGCGGTTAGTTGAGCGCGTGCTCTGTGGTGTTACTCGGTCTCGTCCGCGCTGGTGTCGACGTAGTCCCCAGTCTCGGCGTCGTAGCCCTCGATCTGGGTCGGATCGAAATCTTCCGGAGCATCCTTGAGGGTCAGGCCAAGGCTTGCGAGCTTGATCTTCACCTCGTTGATGGACTTCTGGCCGAAGTTGCGGATATCCAGCAGGTCGCTTTCGGTGCACTCTGCGAGCTCACCGACGGTGTGGATGTCCTGACGCTTCAGGCAGTTGTAGGAGCGAACGGAGAAGTTCAGTTCCTCGATCGGCGTGGAGTACGCCGCGATGTACTCGGTCTCCTGCGCCGACGGGCCGATCTCGATGCCTTCCGCCGCGGTGTTCAGCTCGCGGGCAAGGCCAAAGAGCTCCACCAGGGTGGAACCGGCCGACGCGAGCGCGTCACGCGCGGTCATCGAGTTCTTGGTCTCTACGTCGATGATGAGCTTGTCAAAGTCGGTGCGCTGCTCAACACGGGTCGCCTCAACCTTGTAGGCGACGCGGGTCACCGGCGAGTAGATCTGGTCGACCGGGATACGGCCGGCCTCACCACCGGAGTTGGGCATGGCCGGGACGTAGCCGCGGCCGCGCTCGACGACGAGCTCCATCTCAAGGCGAGCCTGCTCGTTCAGGGACGCGATGTGCAGATCCGGGTTGTGGATCTCCACACCGGCCGGCGGCTCGATGTCGCCCGCCGTCACGTCGCCTGGGCCCTCAACAGCAAGCTGCATGACAACCGGCTCGTCCGAGTCGGAGGACAGCACCAAGTCCTTGATGTTGAGGATGATCTCCGAGACGTTCTCCTTCACACCGTTGATCGTGGTGAACTCGTGAAGCACACCATCGATCTTGATGGACGTCACCGCCGCGCCCGGGATGGACGACAGCAGCGTGCGACGAAGGGAGTTGCCCAGGGTGTAGCCGAAACCAGGCTCGAGCGGCTCAATGATGAACTTCGAGCGGTTGGTGTCGATGTACTCCTCGGTCAATTCAGGACGCTGAGAGATGAGCATGAACTTCTCCTTTGTCGGCTCCCGCTATTTGAAGCCGGTAGGAATGGATGTTGGGAAAATTCCGAGCCCAGTTGACGCCGGAAGTGACGGTGGCCAGCGTCGACAGTGCGCGGGGTGAAGCAAACGGCGAGTTTACTTCGAGTAGAGCTCGACGATGAGCTGCTCCTGCAGCGGCACGTCGATCTGAGCGCGCTCGGGCAGCTGGTGCACGAGAATGCGCAGGGTATCCGGAACGACCTGCAGCCATGCCGGGACGACGGCGTCAAGCAGGTTGTCCTGCGCCTCTTCGAACCAGAGCATGCTGCGGGACTTGTCGCGGACATCGATGATGTCGTACTGGGTCACAGCGAAGGACGGCACATCGATCTTCTTGCCGTTGACGGTGAAGTGACCGTGGGAGACCAGCTGACGTGCCTGACGGCGGGTCTTGGCAAGACCAGCGCGGTAGATCACGTTATCCAGACGAGACTCCAGGAGGATGAGCAGATTGTCGCCGGTCTTACCCTGGCGGCGGTTAGCTTCCTCGTAGTAGCGGCGGAACTGCTTCTCCATGACGCCGTAGGTGAAGCGAGCCTTCTGCTTCTCCTGCAGCTGCAGCAGGTACTCGGACTCCTTGATACGGGCGCGGCCAGCCTGCCCCGGGGGGTAGGGACGGCGCTCGAAGGACATGTCGCCGCCGACGAGGTCGACGCGGAGGCGACGGGACTTACGGGTAGCAGGGCCGGTGTAACGAGCCATGTTTCTTTACCTCTTTTCCTTTCAGCCTTAAACGCGACGACGCTTCGGCGGACGGCAGCCGTTGAACGGCTGCGGCGTCACGTCGGAGATCGAGGACACCTCCAGGCCGGCAGCCTGGAGCGAACGGATTGCGGTCTCACGGCCGGAGCCCGGACCCTTGACAAAGACGTCAACCTTCTTCATGCCGTGATCCATCGCCTTGCGGGCAGCGTTCTCAGCGGCCATCTGCGCGGCGAACGGCGTGGACTTGCGGGAGCCCTTAAAGCCGACGTGGCCGGAGGATGCCCAGGAGATCACGTTGCCCTGCGGGTCCGTGATGGACACGATGGTGTTGTTGAAGGTGGACTTGATGTACGCGTGACCAGCGGCCACGTTCTTCTTGACGGCGCGGCGTCCGCGACGCGCACCGGAACGAGTCTGAGGAGCCATAGGTTACTTCTTCTTTCCTGCGATGGTCTTCTTCGGGCCCTTGCGGGTGCGCGCGTTGGTCTTGGTGCGCTGGCCGCGGACGGGCAGGCCACGACGGTGGCGCATGCCCTGGTAGGAGCCGATTTCAATCTTGCGGCGGATATCTGCCTGCACCTCGCGGCGCAGATCGCCCTCGACGGTGTAGGAGGACTCGATCGCGTCACGCAGAGCAGCAAGCTGATCGTCGGACAGATCGTCCGTGCGCAGGTCCGGAGAAATGCCCGTCTTCTCGAGCAGTTCCTTGGATCGGGTTGCACCGATGCCGTAAATGTAGGTGAGAGCGATCTCCATGCGCTTGTTGCGCGGGAGATCCACACCAGCTAGACGTGCCATGAGGTACGTGCCTTTCGGGTTGTTACGGTGGTTTTCTCCCCACCCGTCCACGCCAAACAACGCTTTGTCCGGACCGTGCCGGAGAGTGGGTTGTGGTTACGCGCGGCTCCGGCCACCGTGGCCAGAGGTGCACGATCCGCCCTCGAGCGGATCTGGGTGAGGAGGCTGAAGTGCTTACTTGTAGCGGTAGGTAATACGCCCGCGGTCCAGGTCGTAGGGAGACAGCTCCACCACGACACGGTCCTCCGGGAGGATGCGGATGTAGTGCTGGCGCATCTTCCCACTGATGTGGGCGAGAACCTCGTGCCCGTTGTCCAGTTCGACCCGGAACATCGCGTTCTTCAGGGGCTCGACAATGCGGCCCTCAACCTCGATTGCGCCTTCTTTCGCCATACACTCCACTTCCTACGCCGCCTGGAAAGTGCAGGCAGCAGACGTTTTTACCGATACAAACGGTGCCTACCACGTATTTGTGGCAACACCGTTTGATCACTGTAGTGTTTCACCTGCGAAAACGCAAAAGGCCCCAGCGGTGAAGCTGGGGCCGGAGCGGACAGGGTTAGAACACGTAGACCTTGTCGCCGACCTGCAGGTCGTTGAAGTAGCGCTGCGCGTCCTGGCGGTAAAGGTGGATGCACCCAGCGGACGGCACGTACGGGTCGTCCTGGTGGAACGCGATACCGTTGTTGGTGAAGTACACGGAGTACGGCATCGGGGCATTGTTGAATTCGTAAGAGATCTCGTCTTTGACCTTGCGGTTGACGTAGTGCGTGCCCTTCGGCGTGTCCTGTCCCGGGCGACCGGAGCTGATCTGGACCGGGCCGTAGTAGATAACGCCGTTGTTCTGCAGCCAGGACTTTTGGTTGGTCAAATCAACGCACGCCTTCGCGTCAGCCGGGCACGGGTTCGCCGGGCGCTGCGCCGGCGCGGGCTTCGGGGCTGGCACCGGCGCCGGTTTGGGAGCCGGCTTCGGCTTCGGAGTCTTCTCCGCGATCAGGCCCGGGAAGAAAGTCTCAACGATGTCGTCGATGCGCTGCTTTGCCTTGGCTGGCAGCTCCGGGTTGATTGCTGCTAGGCCATCCGCCTGCTGGCGCAGATTGTTGCGGATGTCCCATGCGGTGTTGCGCGCGGACTTATCCAAGTTGGCCAGCGACGAGGTGGCCTGCTGTGACAGCGCATCCAGGCTGGACATCGCAACCGGATTCTGGGCGGGCGCCGCCTGGGCGGAAACCGGTGCGGCCAGGGAGGCGACGACACCGAGGCCGGCGGCGAATGTGGTGGCGCGCCGCTTCAGCGGCGACGGCTTAGCGTGGCGGGGGCGGTAAGACATGGCGGAAGTATAACCCTCCGGCAAGCAAACGCACTGCGGCGCGCCAGAGATTTACACGCGGGGTGTAAGTATTCTCGGCCCGTGGGCAGTAGCGGCAACTGTGTGCTCCCAGTGGGCCGCAGGCATGCCGTCGACGGACACGACGGTCCACTCATCCTGAAGCACCTCAGTGTCCACTTCGCCGCCGAGGATCAGCATCGGCTCGATGGCCAGCACGGACCCCTCCTGGATCACCGGGCCGCGGTGCGGTTTGCCTTCGTTGGCCAAATAGGGTTCCTCGTGCATGGTGTGGCCGATGCCGTGACCGCCGTAGCCGTCCACGATGCCCAGCTCCACGCCGAAGCGCTCTTCCGCGGCATAGGTCGCTTTCTCCAAGGCGTGCGACACGTCGGTGAGCTTGTTCCCGGGAACCATCGCCTGCAGCCCCTGCGCCAGCACCCACTCCGTAGCACGGTTGAGGGCGTCCACGTCCGCCGCTAGTTCGCCGATACCGAAGGACCATGCGCTGTCGCCCACCCAGCCATCCAGCGTCGCCCCGCAATCAATTGAAATGAGGTCGCCCTCTTTGAGCACGACGCTTGACGACGGTATCCCGTGGACCACGACCTCATTCACCGACGCACAAATGGAGCCGGTGAAGCCGTTGTAACCGAGGAACGTTGGCACAGCGCCGTGATCCCGGATGACCTGCTCGGCGACCCTATCCAGTTCCCGTGTGGTTGCCCCGGGCACGGCGGCAGCCCTGACTTCCTGCAGGGCGATCCCCACGACGCGCCCCGCCGCCTCCATGGCATCGAGCTCCGCCGGCGATTTGGCCGCGATCTTTCGTTTTCTGAACACCATGCGGGGTCCCCTTCGGTTCGTCGATAGGCACATGCGAAAGGCCGGTGCGAACACCGGCCTTCCCATGCGTTTGGCTACTTGCCCAGGGCCTCCATGGCGCGCTGGTTGATGTCGTCCACGTCGCCCACAGCGTCGATGGAAATGATGTCGTCGCCGTAGTGCTGGATCAGCGGCGCCGTCTCGTCGCGGTACACGCCGAGACGGGTACGGATGGTCTCCTCGTTGTCGTCCGCGCGGCCGCGTGCGAGCATCCGCTCGACTACGACGTCCTCGTCCACCACGAAGTTGAGCACCCCGTCGAGCTTCTGGCCGTGCTTAGCAAGCAGGCCAGTGAGGATCTCAGCCTGCTCGACGGTGCGCGGGAAACCGTCCAGGAGGAAGCCGTCCTTGGCATCGTCCTGGTTGAGTCGGTCTTCCACCATGCGCGCGGTGACGTCGGTTGGCACGAGCTTGCCCGCGTCGATGTAGCTCTTCGCCTCGACGCCGAGCGGGGTGCCCTCGCCTATGTTGGCGCGGAACAGGTCGCCTGTAGAGATGTGCGGGACGCCAAGCTTCTCGGAGAGGATGGCGGCTTGGGTGCCCTTACCGGCGCCGGGAGGGCCAAGGAGAACGAGACGCATTATCGCAAAAGTCCTTCGTAGTTGGATTGCAGGAGTTGGGATTCAATTTGCTTCACCGTGGTCAAAGCCACGGAAACCATAATGAGGATCGCGGTGCCACCGAACGCGCTCATGCCCATCTTGCCGGAACCGGTAATACCGGCGTCCATAGCCAAGTTCGGCAGCACAGCAATCAGCGCGAGGTAGACGGCGCCTACAACCAGCAGACGGTTCATCACAAACGCCAGGTATTCCGCTGTCGGGCGGCCCGGACGGATGCCTGGGATAAAGCCACCGTACTTCTTCATGTTCTCCGCCTGGTCCACCGGGTCGTACTGAACGGACACGTAGAAGTAGGAGAAGAAGATAATCAGCACCACGTAAGTCAAGATGTACTGCCACGAACCCGGGTTCTGCAACCAGGCCATCACGTGGTTCATCCACCAGTTGTCGGGCGGGGTCGGGTTGTTCATGGTGACAATCTGCGTGATGAGCACCGGCACGTACATCAGCGACGACGCGAAGATCACCGGGATCACACCAGCCTGGTTCACCTTCAGTGGCAGGTAGGTCGAAGACCCACCGTACTGGCGGCGTCCCACCATGCGCTTTGCGTACTGCACCGGGATGCGGCGCTGCCCCTGCTCGATGAACACGATGCCCACGACCAGCGCCACCAAGGCGAGAACGACCAAGGTGAGGGTTACACCGCCGGAGTTCTGCAGGATGAACGCACCCTCCGACGGGATCTGGGTGGCGATGCCGGCGAAGATGAGCAGGGACATACCGTTGCCCACCCCCTTTTCAGTGATGATTTCGCCGAGCCACATGATCAGCACAGCACCTGACGTCATGACGATGATCATCATCAGTAGGGTCCAGACGTTGCGGTCCTCGACAAGCACAGGCATCCCCTGGCCGAGCAGCTGCTCGCGGTCAGCGAGGGCGACGATGCCCGCAGACTGCAGCAGCGCGAGCGCCACGGTGAGGTAGCGGGTGTACTGCGTCATCTTCGCCTGGCCGGACTGGCCCTCTTTCTTCAGCTCCTCGAACTTGGGAATAACCACGGTGAGGAGCTGGACGATAATCGAGGCCGTAATGTACGGCATGATGCCGATGGCGAAGATGGAAAGCTGCAGCAGCGCCCCGCCCGAGAACAGGCCGATAATGGAGAACATCGTCGCCTGGTCGCCGCGGGAGATCTCTTCCAGGCGGGAGTTAATCAGGGCGTAGTCCACGCCCGGGGTCGGGATCTGGCAGCCGACGCGGTAGAGGAACATCAGCGCAAGGGTGATCAGAATCTTCTTCCGAAGATCCGGATCCTTGAACGCTTGAGCAATAGCGGACACAAAGCCTCCTGGCCCCCGCCGCGCCACGGGCGGGAGGTAGCGGACATTCGACTGCTCGCGTCGGGTTCTCGGGCATGCGAAAACCGGCGGGGCTGTCTTTTGACCCCACTACACTAACAGCCAAGCCGGGAAAGTTGATATTTCAGGTTCACCAGCACCCACTCTGCCAGCAATCCCGCAGCCAGCGTCGAGGCTTTACTAACCCGTAGTTTGTTTTGAAAACGACGAACCCCCGTCTAGGACGTGAATCGTCCGGGACGGGGGCTGCGCGTAGAAGCTGAGTGCTTACGCCTCTGGGTCAGCGTCCACCGCGGTGGAGCCGCCCTGTAGCGGGTCGGAGTCGAGGACACCCTTTGCGCCGGAGTTTGCCTCCGGAGCCGGGGACGTCTCGCCAGCTGCGGATGCAACCGGGCCCTGGTTCTTCGCGGCACGCTTGGAGAACTCAACGGTGGTGGCGGAACCGCCAGCAGCCTTAATCTTCTCCTCGGCGGACTTGGAGAACTTGTTTGCGGTGACGTTGAGTGCGACGTTGATGTCACCCTCTGCCAGCACCTTCACCGGCTGCTTCGGGCGCACGAGGCCCTTGGCAACGATGTCGGCGATGGCGATGTCGCCACCTTGCGGGAAGGCCTCTGCCAGATCCCCGACATTGACCACCTGGTACTCGACGCGGTTCGGGTTCTTGAAGCCCTTCAGCTTCGGCAGACGCATGTGCAGCGGCATCTGGCCACCCTCGAAAGCAGCGGAAACCTGCTTGCGAGCCTTGGTGCCCTTGGTACCGCGGCCGGCGGTCTTACCCTTGGAGGCCTCACCGCGACCGACGCGGGTTTTGGCCTTGTTTGCGCCCTCTGCCGGGCGCAGATCATGGAGCTTGATGATGTCAGCCATGTGTTATCTACTCCCCTGCAACTTCTTCAACGGTGACGAGGTGACGCACCTTGAGGATCTGGCCGCGGGTCGCAGCGTTGTCCTTCTTCACCACGGACTGGCCGATCTTGCGCAGACCGAGAGCCTCGAGGTTCTTACGGGTGACCGGCTTCTCGCCGATCTTGCCGTGGTGCAACGTAATCTTCAGTGCCATGGTGCTTAGGCCTCCTGTCCTGCGCGTGCGCGCAGCATGCGAGCCGGTGCAACTTCCTCGACGGACTTGCCACGCTTGGCAGCCACCTCTTCGGGGCGGACAAGCTGCTTCAGGCCGGCGACAGTTGCCTGGACCACGTTGAGCGCGTTGTCGGAGCCGAGGGACTTAGCCAGGATGTCCTGGATACCAGCGCACTCGAGCACCGGGCGGACAGCGCCACCGGCGATCACACCGGTACCAGGGGCAGCCGGGCGGAGCATAACGATGCCTGCAGCCTCTTCTGCCTGGACCGGGTGCGGGATGGTGCCGCCGATCATCGGGACGCGGAAGAAGTTCTTGCGAGCTTCCTCTGCACCCTTCTGGATTGCGGCGGGAACTTCCTTGGCCTTGCCGTAGCCGACGCCGACCATGCCCTCACCGTCGCCGACGACGACGAGTGCGGTGAAGGACATGTTGCGGCCGCCCTTTACGGTCTTGGCAACACGGTTGATGGTGATGACGCGCTCGATGTACTTATCGCGCTCGTCATTCTGGTTGTTGCGGCGGTCGTCGCGGCGGCCGCCACGGCCACCACGGTTCCCGCGCTCGTTGCGGTCGTTGTTGTTCTGGTTGTCGGCGGAGCGCCCGCCGTCACGCCGTTCACGTTCGGCCATTACGCGATCCTTCCGTTGATGGTGATGATTGCGGTGATCATTAGAACTTCAGACCACCTTCACGAGCTGCTTCGGCCAGGGCCGCGACGCGGCCGTGGTACTTGTAGCCGCCACGGTCGAAGACGATCTCCTCGATCCCTGCGGCCTTGGCACGCTCTGCGACGAGCTGGCCAACCTTGGCGGCCTTGTCCTTCTTGTCGCCCTCCAGATTGCGCACGTCCGGCTCGATGGAGGATGCGGAAACCAGGGTGTGGCCCGCAAGGTCGTCGATGACCTGGACGTGGATGTGACGCGAGGAGCGGTGAACGACGAGACGCGGGGTCTCCGGGGTACCGCGCAGCGTCTTGCGGATGCGGTTGTGGCGACGTGCGCGAGCCTCGCGGCGGCGGGACGAGATGTCCTTGCCAACCGGAGTGCGCTTGGTGTTCTCTGCAGAATTGCTCATGATTACTTACCCGTCTTTCCGACCTTGCGGCGGACCTGCTCGCCGGCGTAACGGATGCCCTTGCCCTTGTACGGGTCATCCTTACGCAGACGGCGGATGTTTGCCGCAATCTGGCCAACCTGCTGCTTATCGGTGCCTTCGATGGCTAACTTGGTGTTGCCGTCGACGGAGAACGTGACGCCTTCCGGCGCCTCAATCAGAATCGGGTGCGAGTAGCCGAGGGAGAACTCGAGGTCCTTGCCCTTCTGCTGCACGCGGTAGCCGACGCCGAAGATCTCCATGTTGATCTTGTAGCCCTCAGTCACGCCCACGACCAGGTTGTTGATCAGGGAGCGGGTCAGGCCGTGCAGCGCACGGTTGTTGCGGTGGTCGTCCGGACGGGCCACCACGATCTGGTTGTCCTCAACGGAAGCGGTGATCGGAGCCGGCATATCCAGGTCCATGGTGCCCTTCGGGCCCTTGACCTCAACGTGCTGGCCGTCGATCTTCACCTCGACGTTGTTCGGGACTGCGATGGGTGCATTACCTACACGCGACATAAGTCTTTCAACCTCCCTTTACCAGACGTAAGCGAGGACTTCCCCGCCTACACCCTTCTCTTGTGCCTGGCGGTCGGTGAGCAGGCCGTGGGACGTGGAGATGATTGCCACGCCCAGGCCGCCGAGCACCTGAGGCAGGTCGTTGGACTTCGCGTACACGCGCAGGCCCGGCTTCGACACGCGGCGCAGGCCCGCGATGGAAGACTCGCGGGTCGGGCCGTACTTGAGGTTGAGCGTCAGCGACTTGCCAACTTTCTCGTCCTCAACTTTGTAATCTTCGATGTAGCCTTCCTGCTTCAAGATCTCGGCGATGTTCACCTTGATCTTGGACGAAGGCATGGACACGGCGTCGTGCTGCGCATGTGCTGCGTTGCGCACGCGCGACAGCATGTCCGCGATCGGGTCAGTCATGGTCATTGTGGTGACCGTTACCTTTCTCGTTGCGGTTCCCATCCACCGCGTGGCCTGCAGCGCGTGGCACTGCTGGTCGCGTTTTCCGCGTGATCTGTCGGGGGCTACTCCCGCTGCCCGCACTCAGTAGCACGGGCCGCTCGCCGCCTCCCTTGCACGCGGTCCGCATCTTGGCGGGGGGCCTGCAACAAAGTTGGATGTTCAAATGTTCTTCGGATCGCGCACGCCGAAGCATCGGCGCGCAAGTCCGAGCGGGTAACTTACCTCTTTCCTGGGGCGATGGGCAAATCGCTTGGCGACGGCACCCTCTAGCACCCCACCGATCCTCGCTTCCCGCGCGAACCCATAGACTGCATTCCTATGGAACCTGCTCTTGCTCAGCTCATTGGAACGCTGGACGCGACGCGTGAGGCGCGCGAGGCCCTCTACGTGTGGTTCCACCAGCACCCTGAGCTGTCACTGCAAGAGTTGCAGACAGCCTCGAAGATCCGTTCCCGCCTGGATGCCATGCAACTCCCGCACATGCAGGTAGGGGAGACGGGCACGGTATGCGTGCTAGAAAACGGCCCCGGCCCGGTGGTGGCCATCCGCGCAGACATCGACGGCCTGCCGGTGCAGGAGCGCTCCGGCAAGCCCTACGCCTCCACCGCTACGCAGGTTGATGCCGTCAGCGGCCACCAGGAACACGTCGCCCACGCCTGCGGGCACGACATCCACATCATGGGCGTGCTCGGGGCGCTGCATGCATACGCCGCCAACCGCGACAGCTGGAGCGGCACGCTGGTGGCGGTGTTCCAGCCGGCCGAGGAGGCCTACACCGGCTCCCGGGTGATGCTGGCCAACGGCATCCGCGAGGCGATGCCCACCCCCGACGTGTATTTGGGCCAGCACGTGCTGCCCATGCTGCCCGGCGGGAGCGTGGGCACGCACCCGGGGCCGTTTATGTCCCAGTCCTTTTCCGCCCAGATCGAGGTCTGGGGCAAAGGCAGCCACGGCTCCATGCCGGACAAGGGCGTGGACCCGATCCTGTTGGCCTCCAACATTGTCACCCGGCTGCACACCGTGGTCTCCCGTGAGATCGAGGCAAAGGAGACCGCAGTGCTCACCGTCGGTGCGGTCCACTCCGGTGTCAAAGCGAATGTGATCCCGGAAACCGCACAGCTGTTGGTGGACACCCGGGCGTACACCCGCGAGGTCAGCGACCGGTTGCGCAGCGCGATTATCCGCATCGTCCGCGGCGAGTGCGTGGCGGCGGGCAGCCCCCGCGAGCCGGAGATCACGTTCTACGACGAGTACCCGCTCACGGACAACAACCCCGTGATCACCTCGCGCGTGCGCGACGCTTTCGACGCGTACTTCGGTGACGAATCGGTGGAGCTAGGCCAGGTGCCGGCCTCAGAGGATTTCTCCATCATCCCCGACGCGCTGGGGGTGCCTTACACCTACTGGGGCCTGGGCGGTTTTGCGGACTGGGAAAATGCCCCGAGCAATCACTCCCCGACATTCGCGCCCGACCTGCAGCCCACGCTCGACCGCGCGGCCGAAGCCATGATCGTCGCGGCGGCCGCGTGGCTGGTGGATGGCAATTAGCCCCCACTAGAACGGCAGCGCCGGGCGCGCACGCACCCGCGTCTGCCCGATGTCGGAGCGCTGCCCCGCCTCGTGACCCTGGTCGAAGGCGTCCGCGTCGAAGGAGCGCTTGGACGAGAAGCTACCTAAAGAGAAGCCCATTTCTGCGGCGAATGTGTCGCGGGCTTCGGTGGCTTTTTGGAAGTCGCTGACAAGCACGAGCCCGTACTCCCCGTCCGATTCCTCCACGGTCTTTTCCGCCTCGGCGAGGCGCGCGCCGATGCTGGCTGCGAAGCCGGACATGAAGCTGCGGCGGCGCACGACCGCCGATTCGCCCCAGCTGGTCGCGCGTACTTTCTGCGCATCCGCAAGCATCACGGGCAGCAGCAGCGCGTAGAGCATATCCACCCGCTCGAGGTGGCGCGCGCACCCAAAAATGACCGCATCTTTCATCCGCGTGGAGTTGTACACGCGCTGCGAAAATCCGGTGCAGTGCAGTGCGGCCGCGATGGTGAGCAGGAGGTTCGCCTGCATTTCGGTGTACGAGCCCGCGAATTCGTAGGCGCGCTGGCCTACCTCGGACGGTTCAGGGCCGTCGATATCCCGCTGCTCGTAGCCGTATTGCGCCATGAGCTCGAACGCGCGGGCGTAAAACACGTCCCCCTCGGGCGTGCCCTCCCGGTCACGCGCCTGGTTCAGCAATTTTTGCACTCGTTGTTTGATCTTGTCCTCGGTACGCATCGGACGCACCCACCCCTTCCCTGGTTTCGGATGTGTGGGTGTAGTTCTAGCGGGTTGGCAAGAGGCGTGTGCTCGACCCTGTGAAATTTGCGATCGAGCCCCTGTGGATAACTCCTATTTGCGCAGCTACATCGCGTGCAAAGTCGAATACCGAAACCAGACGCGGTGATGCGTATCGTCGGCGAGAACTCCGCGCCCGACACGATGTGGGACGCTGCCGGCGAGCACTTCAGTGAAGCCGGCACGCACTAACATCGAGGCAATGAGCAGGACCAAACGCAGTTTCGCAGTGACCAAGGTCGCCTCCGACGGCACCAGCGACACCCGTGCTGGCCGCGTCGAGGTGGAAGAGCCACTGGAGATCCGGGCCGGCGGCGCATCTGTAGCCACGCTTACGCGCACCCCGGGCCACGACATCGAGCTCGCGCACGGACTCTTGCAAGCGCAAGGCCTGATCGCCCGCATCGAGGACGTGGTTACCGCCCGCTATTGCGAAGGCACGATCGGCGGCGAAAACACCTACAACCTGTTGGACATTCAACTCGCTCAGCCCGTCATCCCGCAGTTCATCGACCCGATCCCCGGCGACGCCTGCGGCATCTCCGCCGAGCAGCGCGTGAGAGAACTCGCATCGAGCCTCAACGTGCGCCCTGAGTTCGCGGGATTCGAGCCGTCCGCGATCTTCGCGCTCCCCGCACTGCTCTCCCGGCACCGCGCCCGTGAGCTGTCAACCGCCGTCGCAGGTGACGTGGGCCGTCAAGACCTTAACCCTGTGAATGCGGTGCATAAGGTAGCCGGGCACATGCTTCTCGACGGCGTCCCGTCCCCCACCTTCCCCCTCGCGGTCGACGCACGAGTCGGCTTTGAAATCGTCCGTGCTGCCGCTGCCGCAGGGTTTAGTGCTGTGGCCACCACCGCCGGTGTCACGTCGATGGCCGTGGAGCTGGCTCGCGCCACCAACACAGTGCTGATCGGCGAAATCACCGCCGAGCGATTCAGCGTCTACTCCGGGGCCTAAAAGATCTATCCCGCGAACATCTGGGAGGCTTTCACTGCGGTCTCCCACAGCCCGTAGACAAGCAGCGCCACGATGACGGCGGCTAGAATCGCCGCGGCAACAGCGTGCGCAGCACCCTCACTGCGGGCAGGCGAGGCGGTCTGCGTCCCCACCGCCGAGACGCGATCCGCATCCACCTTGGCCTGCACCGTGGCCGGATCTTCGAACCACTTGCGGTCTACTGGCCTTACCAAGACGTTGGCCACCAGGCCGACGGCGAGCAGGACGCACATGATGTAGAGGGACAGCTGGTAAAGCTGCGGTCCCTCGTGGCCGCGGCTTGCCTGGCGCTCCACCACCATGTTGATAATCAGCGGGCCCACCACACCTGCGGCGGACCAGGCGGTGAGCAACCGGCCGTGGATCGCACCGACCTGGTAGACACCGAACAGGTCCCGCAAGTACGCCGGGATAGTGGCAAAGCCGCCGCCGTAGAAGGTGAGCAGGATGAGCGCGCTCACCACGAACAGCGCGAGGCTGGTGTGCCCGGCTGATGCCAGGAGGAAATAGAAAATGAGCCCTGCACCCAGGTAGACCATGTAAATGTTCTTACGCCCGATGACATCGGATGCGGAAGACCAGATGAAGCGCCCGCCCATGTTTGACAGTGACAGCAGCCCGACGAATCCGGCGGCGGCCGCAGCACTCAATGACGGGAAGTAGTCCTGCACCATGGGTGCAGCGTTCTCGAGGATGCCAATGCCCGCGGTGATATTGCAGAACAGGATCACCCACAGGCACCAGAATTGCGGTGTGCGGATCGCGTTGGCGGCACTCACGTTCGCCCCGACGATAGCGACCTTGGACGGTTTCTTGCCCACGCGGGGCGCACCGGACGGGGCCCAGTCCGGGTGCGGCAGCCGGATGCAGAAGGCACCCATGGCTATGACCACCAGATACACCGCCGCCAGGGTGAGGAACGTGGGTTGCAGCCCCACAGCGCGATCCGCAATCTCAACGCCACCGCCAAACGCTTCCATGAGGCGGTTCGACGCCGGGGAGGCGATCAGGGCTCCCCCACCGAAGCCCATGATTGCCAGCCCTGTAGCCAAACCTGGGCGGTCGGGGAACCACTTCATCAAGGTGGATACCGGGGATATGTAGCCGATGCCCAGCCCAATGCCGCCGACGAAGCCGTAGCCGAAGTACACCAACCCCAGGTGACCAGTTGCGATACCGGCCGCGGCGATGAGGAACCCCGCCACCCACAACACACCCGAAACCGTCATCGACACCCGGGGCCCCACCCGCTCGACCCAGGAGCCGAACAGGGCAGAAGAGATCCCGAGCATGCCGATGGCCAGAGAAAAGATCCAGCCGACGGCCACCTCACCCACGCCGAAGTGTTCCATCATCGGTTTCTTAAACACGGAAAACCCGTACACCTGGCCGATGGACAGGTGGATGGCCAGCGCTGCTGGGACGATGAGCCACCGGTTGAACTGCTTTGGCGCGATGATGGCAGCGCGGGAGAAGTATGACATGGGAACCCACCTTGCGAGGTTGCATTAAATTCGCTCGGCATAATAACCCATGCCCGGCCAGCGCAAACAACCGCAAAGAGCACATCGCCGTGAAGACCGGCCCAGGAATGCAGAAAACCTCCGGCTCGAGGTGAGTCGGAGGTCGTCGATACGCGAGCGCTTATGCGCGCTTCATCTTGCCGTCCTTGTCAGCGAACGGGAAGCCGAGGTGCGTCAGTAGGGCGCGACCCTCGTCGTCGTTCGTGGCGGTGGTCACGAGCGTGATGTCCATGCCGCGGACGCGATCGATCTTGTCGATGTCGATCTCGTAGAACATGGTCTGCTCGGACAGGCCGAAGGTGTAGTTGCCGTTGCCGTCGAACTGCTGGTCGTTGAGGCCGCGGAAGTCGCGGATACGCGGCAGCGCGACAGTCAGCAAGCGGTCCAGGAACTCCCACATGCGGTCGCCGCGCAGGGTAACCTTCGCGCCAATCGGCATGCCTTCACGGAGCTTGAAGTTCGCGATGGACTTCTTCGCGCGACGCAGCTGCGGCTTCTGGCCGGTGATCGCGGTGAGGTCCTCAAGCGCGCCGTTGATCACCTTGGAGTCGCGGGCAGCGTCGCCCACACCCATGTTCACGACGATCTTGGTCAGGCCCGGGATCTGCATGACGTTGTCGTAAGCGAACTGATCGTTCAGCTTGGTGCGGATCTCGTCCTGGTAACGCGTCTTCAGGCGGGGGGTGTACTGAGTTGCTTCAGTCATCTTAGATGTCCTTCCCGTTCGACTTGGCCACGCGGACCTTCTTGCCGTCCTCGTCGAAGCGGTAGCCGACGCGGGTCGGCTTGCCATCGGAATCCAGGATCATCACGTTGGAGACGTGGATCGGGGCTTCCTGGGTGACAATGCCGCCGGACTCGGCGCCACGCTCGTTGTAGGAGTTCGCGACGTGCTTCTTGATGCGGTTCACGCCCTCGACCAGGACCTTCTCACGCTTCGGGTACGCCTCGATGACGCGGCCCTGAGCGCCCTTGTCCTTGCCAGCGATGACCTGGACCATATCGCCCTTCTTGATCTTCATAAATTAGATCACCTCCGGTGCGAGAGACACGATCTTCATGAAGCGCTTGTCGCGCAGCTCACGTGCGACCGGGCCGAAGATGCGGGTACCGCGCGGCTCGGTGTCGTTCTTGATGATGACGGCAGCGTTCTCGTCGAAGGCGATGTAGGAGCCGTCCGGACGACGGGTTTCCTTCTTCGCGCGGACGATGACGGCCTTGACAACCTCACCCTCCTTGACGTTGCCGCCCGGGGCAGCTTCCTTCACGGTGGCGACAATCGTGTCGCCGATGCCGGCGAAGCGTCGAACAGAACCGCCGAGAACGTTGATGCACAGAATCTCGCGTGCACCAGTGTTGTCGGCGACCTTCAGACGCGATTCTTTCTGAATCACAGTTGGTCTCCTGACCTGGATCAATGTGCGCCAGATTTCCGTCCTGCACGCACGTGGTCAATGCTTATTCGTGCCCATTGCTTATCGACGAACCTCTCGCGCTCGTCCCTCGCACGAGAGGCGAGCGCAACGTGGTCGAAGGGTCTCGGCTGCGCAGCTCGGAAACGCGCGTTGCAACCGACCAGCAGTAGACAACTGGAGTATTCAACCACGACCTGGGCCGATCCCCCAAATCCCTGTAGGCGAGCAATAAGAAGCACGCCCCTCGAGGATCACTCGTGAGATTGACCGCACATTGTGAAAAACTGGATGTGCATTCGCAGCGACCCGCCTTTCACCTGTGAGACACATAGGCCGTCAGGTAGCACCATTAACTTGTGCTGCAGTAAGTTCTTCAGTGTGAGCTTTCACGATTCAGCCCTCAATTCAATTAAAAACAAGCTCGATCTCTTCGAGCACGAACCCCCTCGCTTTGCGGTCCGTTCCATGCTCGCGGGCATGTACCTCGGAATTATGACCGCGTTTGCCTCCGCCACCGCCACCCTGCTCGAGCCCGTAGCCGCGGGCTGGGGCAAATACGCGTTCGGCATGATCTTCGCCTGCACCCTTTACATCATTGTCGTCCTGCAGGCTGAGCTCGCTACCGGCGATATGCTCTTTATGACGTACGGGGCCGTCCATGGCAAGAACAACATACCCCACGGCATCTTCGTCGTCCTGATCGTGACGTTTTTCAACCTCTTCGGTGCCGTCTTTATCACGTGGCTGATTTCCAACACCACCATCGGCTCAAGTATCGCTCCGGGCGACTTCCTGGAAAACCTCATGGTGTCGAAGCTGGAAAAACCTAGCGGCATCCTCTTCGTTGAAGCGATCTTGGCCAACATGGTGGTTTGCATCGCTTTTATGCTGACGGTGCAGGCGGGCAACGACTACACCGCGAAGCTGCTCAGCGTGATCCTCATCGTGCCGGCCTTCGCAACCATGAGCTACGAGCACTCCATCGCCAACTTCGTGCTCACTTCCCTGTCCGGCTTTACGCTGGGCCCAGAGCAGATTGAGGGGTTCACGTTCTGGAACGTGATCCGCAACTGGACCATTGTCTGGCTGGGCAACTTTGTCGGCGGCGGGTTGATCATGGGCGGGCTCTACGGCTGGCTCAACATGACCAAGACGAACTACAAGGACTAACCACCCCGGCGACCCGTCTCTCTGCCAAAATGGAGTGGGTGACTACCCAAACTCCAGATGTCCTCGAGGCAGTGCGCGGCGTGCGCAATGCGGTCGCAGACACCGCGTTGCCTGTCGACGTCGCGCCCGAAGCCCGCGCCATTGTTAACCAGCTGGACGATTATGTGCTGCCCCGCTTGGCAAATCTCGATGCCCCGCTGCTCGCGGTGATTGGCGGATCCACGGGCTCCGGCAAATCCACCCTGGTCAATGCGCTGCTGCGCGAGCGGGTATCTCACCCGGGCGTGATCCGCCCCACCACCCGTCAGCCAGTGCTGGTGGCAAACCCCGGCGACGCGGATTGGTTCAACTCCCCGCAGGTGTTGCCGGGGCTAGCCCGCTCCCACGGCGCGGGAGACGAACAGTCGACCACCCTGCGCGTTGTTGAGACGCACCGAATCCCGGAGGGGCTCGCGCTGCTCGATGCACCGGACTTCGACTCCATCGACGACCAGAACCGGGCTTTGGCGTCTCAGCTGCTCGCGGCTGCAGACCTGTGGATCTTCGTCACCACGCCGGCCCGTTACGCGGACCAGCTGGTGTGGAACTTCCTTCACGACGCCGCCGGCCGCGGCATCGAGGTGGCCGTGGTGCTCAACCGTCTCGACGACAAGGCCGCCGAAACGGTGCCGGATGATTTGCGCCGCATGATGAATGACGCGGGACTGTCTCGATCCACCGTGTTCACCGTCCCGTTCGTCGCAGACCTCGGCGGCGAACAGGTCGGCGAATTTCTGGGAGAGGAGCTGGTAGCTCCCCTGCGCGACTACCTCACCGCGCTCGCCCAGGACACTGTTGCCCGGCGCGACGTTGCGGGCAAGACCGTGGCTGGCGCAGTTGAATCGGTGCTAGCCCGTGTGGAGGCCTTGGTGGGCCGCCGCGAGCGCCAAGAGAACTTTGCCAACCAGCTGGATGAAGCGATCCACGAGCTGTACACCGCCGCCAATCGCCATGTCATAGACGCCACCTCCGACGGCAAGCTGCTGCGCTCCGAGGTGATGGACCGCTGGCAAGACGTCATCGGCACCTCCGACGTGTTCCGCGGCTTCGAGCGCTGGTTCTCCAGCGCGGTGGACAAGTTGGGCAGCTTCTTCACGGGCGAGCCCGCTCCCCTGCGCGAGGTGGAGACCGAGATCGAAACTGGCCTGCACGCGGTCATTGTGGATGCAGCTGAGACGGCCGCTGGCCGCGCCTGGTCCCACACCGGCGCGATCGCCCCTGATCTGCGTGCGGACGCGGACCCGGCGCTTGCCCGCGCCAGCACCGATATCTCCGCGCAAGCCGCCCAACTAGTCCGCGACTGGCAGCAGGCGATGGTGCAGCGGATCCAAGATACTGCGGGCGACAAGCGCCAGCGCGCCCGCATCATGTCCTTCGGCCTCAACGTGGTCACCGTCGCGCTCATGCTCGCGGTGTTCGCATCCACTGCTGGTATCACCGGCGGCGAGGTGGCCATCGCGGGCGGCTCCGCGGTGGTCGGCCAGAAACTCCTGGAGACCATCTTCGGCGAAGACACCGTGCGCCGCATGGTCGTCGAGGCCCGTGAGGACTTGAACCAGCGCCTCGGGGAGCTGTTTGCCGCGGAACGCGACCGCTACCACGAACTCACCGACCCACTGCTTGAGGGCGCCACCGCGGACCAGCTCCGTGAGGCTACCCGGCAGGCGAAGCGCGCGGTGGACGTGAGGCTCCTCGGTATTGAGGAAAAACCGCAGCTTCCCGCGGTGCAGGAAGATGTGGAGGATAGCTTCGAGCGTGGCACCCTGCGCGGGCTGTTCGACCAGCTGCGCGGCACCTTTGGCAAGGGTGACAACGATGTTTAAGAAAAAGGCTGGCCTCGGTGAGCGCCTCGCGGCGTTAGAGGAAGCTGCGCACATCGGCGCGCCATACCTCTCCCCTGCCCACCGCGAGGGCCTTGAGCGGGTGGCGCGGGCCGGTGCGGAGCGGCGCGCGCTATCCGCGGAGCACACCGTCGTCGGGTTCTTCGGCGCCACCGGCTCTGGCAAGACGTCGCTGTTTAACGCAGTCGTCGGCGAAGACCTGGGCAAAGCCGCCGCACGCCGTCCGACGACGTCTTCCCCTCTCGCCGCCATCTGGGAGGCGGACGGCTCCGAGGAGTTGTTGGATTGGCTGGGTGTGGAGGACCGCCGCGTGCGCCAAGGCGAGTTCGCGCGGGGTGCGGGTCCGTTGATCCTGCTGGATCTGCCGGACTTTGATTCCGTGGAGGCCTCCAACCGCGCGATCGCGGAGCGTCTGGCCGGGCAGGTGGACGTGCTGGTGTGGGTCTCCGATCCGGAGAAGTACGCCGACAGCGTCATCCACGACCAGTTCATCCGCCCCCACGCCAACCACTCCGCGGTCACACTCGCCGTGCTCAACAAAGCCGACCTGCTTGCCGCAGGCGACGTGGGCACGGTCGCGGACTCGTACGCGGGGCTTTTGCGTAACGACGGCCTGTCCAACGTCCAGGTCGTGCCCACCTCCACGATCACCGGCGCGGGAATCGACGACCTGCGCGGGGCCATTGCCCGGGTGGCGAAAGCCCACACGGCGCAGACCGCCCGCATCGAGGCGGACATCCGCTCCGTAGCCCAGGGGTATGCCGGGGTGAGGGGTGCCGGAGGCGTCGATAAGCATGCAAAGCGCGACATGGACGCCGTGCTGGCGCAAGCAGCCGGTGCGGACCGCATCGCGGAGACCACCGCAGCCGCCTACCGCAAGCGGCTGCGGGAGCGCACCGGCTGGCTTATGACCTCCTGGATCACCCGCTTCAAACCCGACCCGCTGCGCCGGTTGGGCCTGCGGGAGACGCCCGACGAACTCGGCGTGCACCGTACATCCATGCCGGAACTCGACGCGGCGTCCAAGGCCGTGGCCAACCGGGGTGTGCGCGACTACGCCACCAAGGTGGCGGATGGGCTGCCTCAGGAGTGGTCCGCCGCCGTTGCGGACCACGCCGAGGAGGTCTCCGCCGGCCTGCCCGCGGAGCTAGACCGTGCGGTCGCGCGTGCCTCTCTGCCTGCGGAGCCGTCGAAAGGCTGGTCGGTACTGACCGTGTTTCAGTGGCTCGCGCTGCTCGCCGCGCTGGTGGGCGTGCTGTGGTATCTCTTGGTCGCGTTCGTTCCCGGCGTGCTCACTCCGCTGCTGGGCGGGGATCTCGTGCCCGATGTAGAGGGGTGGCCGATCCCGACGCTGCTGATCATGGCGGGCCTGCTCACCGGCCTAATCATCGGCCTGACCAGCGCAGTCTTCGGCGGCATGCTGGGCTCCGGAGTGAAACGCAGGACGCGTGCGGCGGTGCAGAAGCAAGTCGCCGAGGTCTCCCAGACCGCGGTAGTGGATCCGCTCCTGGCCATCCGGGAGGACTACTCCCGCTTCGCGGAGCGCATCGCCGTCGCCGCGGGGTAGTTTCCCGGTACGGTCGGCGGTCATGACACGCATCCCGAGAGTCCTATCCATCGCCGGCACCGACCCCACAGGCGGCGCCGGCGCGCAGGCCGACCTGAAGGCCATTGCAGCCGCCGGCGGCTTCGGCATGAACGTGATCACGGCCTTGGTGGCGCAGAACACCCAGGGTGTGCGCGAAATCCACACGCCCCCGCAGGCGTTCTTGCACGCGCAGCTCGACGCGGTCTTCGACGACGTGCAGGTCGACTCGGTGAAGATCGGCATGTTGGGGGACGTGGCGACGACCCGCACCGTCTCCGACTATCTGGCCGCCCACCCCGTGCCGGTTGTGGTAGTGGACCCGGTGATGGTCGCCACCTCCGGCGATCGCCTCCTCACCGAGGACGCCGAGGAAGCGTTGCGCCAACTTATCCGTGACCACGCCGACGTGGTCACGCCCAATATTCCGGAGCTCGCGGTGCTGACCGGCCAGCCGGTGCCTGATACCTTCGACGCCGCGATCGATGCCGGGCGGGCATACGCGGCCGAGGCGGGCGTGCAGGTGCTAGTCAAGGGCGGCCACCTCGAAGGCGGGCACGCATCCAACGCGCTCGTCGCCCCCAACGGCGCGGTCCACACCGTCGAGGTCGCGCGCGTGGACACGAGAAACACCCACGGCACCGGGTGCTCGCTGTCCTCGGCGCTGGCCACCCGCATGGTTGTAGACAGCGCCCCCGTCGCCGTCACCTGGGCCTCTCAGTGGCTCCATGAGGCGATCGCGCACGCAGACGAGCTCAACGTGGGCCGGGGCCACGGGCCCGTGCACCACTTCCACCGCCTGTACCGGCTGGCGGGCGGGGTGTAGGGGCGGCCTTAGACCGCGGTCGAACCTGCTGCGCCCGCGCGCTCGCCCAAAGCGTTTACTGTGACCTTTAACGCACCCGCAGCTCACCCCACGGTGCCGCGCCCGGGGAGAACACGGCGGAGGAAAAGGCCACCTCTCCCCCGCCAGCTGTGCACTCCACCGCAGCCCCGTCCGCGCACACCACGAGCTGGCCCGCAGCGCACTCCGCCCACCGCGCGATCCCGTCGACCGTCAAAGTGATCACACCCCGCCCGCCCACCTGCGGCTGCCACGCCAACTCCGCGCCCACCGCGCCGTCAACGTTCACGAGCTCCGCAGACCACGGCGCTCCTGCAAGTTCGTGTGTGGCGACAAGCATGTCCGGTTGCTTCGGGATGGCGAGGGAGGTCCGAAGGTAGCCGTCGATAAGCACAAGCTCGCGCACCAGCGTCAGCGAGTGCACCCACCCCTCCTCCGCGAGCGACGGGGTGTCATCGCGCGCCGGCAGCCCCATCCAACCGAGCGCCAGCGCACCCGCACCATGGGGGAGCAGCTGCGGGGCATAGAACTGATGGCCGTAATCCAGCGGGGTGAAGTCGGTGCGGACGTTAAAGCGGGTGCCATCCAGCGTGCCGACGACATAACCGCACTCGTCCGAATCCGGATACTGCGGGCAGAACACGAGTACCTCGAGCTCCTCGCCAGTCGCCTGGTCTGTCATGCGCAGCAGGTTCGGACACTCCCACATGTAGGCCGAGGCGGTGTTGTAATTCAAGCCCGAAAATTCCAGCGCCCCGGCCAGCTCCCATTGATCCAGATCCGCGGAAGTGTAAAGCACCACCGCGCCCGTATGGTTGGTGCGCTGCGCGCCTATGACCATGCGCCATGTGCCGTCGGCGCTCCTGGAGACGTGAGGGTCGCGGAAGTGCGCGGTGAACCCCTCCGGCGCGCCGTCGATGACAGGATTGTTTGCGCGGCGTCGGTACGTACCGCCCATCGGCCCCGCAATGTCATGAACATCCACGATGTTCTGGCTGGTCAAACGCTGCCCGTCGCGCTTGAGGTTGCCGGTGTAAAACAGGCGCAGCGAATCGCCGTCGAGGACCGCCGACCCCGAGTAGCAGCCGTTGAGGTCGTAAGGATGGTCCGGGTACAGCGCCATGGGGAAATGGCGCCACTCGCCGCTGCCCAGCGTTGTCACCGCGTGGCCCCAGCCAGTGCGCTTCGGCTGCAGCGGAAACGAAGGATCGTGCTGGTAGAACACGTGTAGCTGATCCCCGACAAGGGTCAGCCCGTTCGGGTCATTCAAACGCCCTTGCGGCGCAGTGAGGTGGTGCTTCGGCCGGTACGTCATAATTCCGTAGTCTACGGTGCATGACCTCCCCCACCGCTCGCATCACCGTGTACGGCGAGGCGCTCGTCGACCTGGTCCCTGCCGCCGCCGAACCGCTCGCGCCGCTGACTCCCGCGCTCGGCGGCGGGCCGTTCAACGTAGCGCGTGCACTCGGCCGCCTCGGCGCTGACGTCGCGTTCCAATCACGCCTGTCTGACGACGCCTTCGGGCGCGCCCTCCGCGAATCCCTCGCCGCCGACGGCGTGGACCTCTCCCACTGCGGCCAAGGACCGGAGCCGACCACGCTGGCAGTCGCGTCGCTCGACCCGAACGGTGCTGCGGCCTACACCTTCTACGTCGAGGGCACCGCCGACAGGCTGGCCGAACCCGAGCCGATCACGGAAGGGTTCGCCGTCTTCGGCACTTTGTCCTTGGCCTTGGAACCGGCGTCGCTGCGCTACGCCGCCGCGGCACGCCGATCTGCAGAAGCCGGCGCGGTGGTGTGCCTGGACCCGAACATCCGCCCCGCCTTCGCATCCGAGAAACACCGTCTGTTTCTCCGCGGAATGCTGGAATCTGTGACGCTGCTGAAGCTGTCCGACGAGGAAATAGAGTTCCTCGGCGACACCTCGCACGTACCGGTGGTAGTGACCACGCTGGGCGGCAACGGCATTGGCGTGCGCGCCCCGTTCGGCACCGTCGAAGTGGCCGCGCCCGCCGTAAAAGTCGCTGACACCATCGGCGCCGGCGACACCGTCATGGCCGCACTGGTGTACCAGCTGGCAGCACGAGGGCTTGACCGCAACGGAGTCGCCGCGCTGGGCGAAGAGGACTGGCGCGAGATCCTCGACTTCGCGGCCCGCGCTGCCGCCATCACTGTCGCCCGCACCGGCGCCCAGCCCCCGTACCTGCGGGAGCTGGGCGCCGGGTAAGCCCCGTGTGTGTTACTCCACCGTCACCGACTTCGCCAAGTTGCGCGGCTGGTCCACGTTCAGGCCCCGAGCCTCCGCCACCGCGCAGGCGAAGATCTGCAGCGGAACGGTGGACAACAGCGGCTGCATGAGCCCCGCGGACTGCGGGATGCGGATGATGTGGTCCGCGTACGCCTCCACGTCGGTATCGCCCTCCTCCGCGATGACGATGGTGACCGCACCGCGGGCGCGAACTTCCTGGATGTTGGAGACGACCTTGGCGTGCAGGTTGTTGCGGGAGCGCTTGGACGGCACGATGATGAACACCGGCTGCCCCTCCTCCACGAGCGCGATCGGGCCGTGCTTGAGCTCGCCGGCGGCGAATCCCTCGGAGTGCAGGTAGGCGACCTCCTTGAGCTTCAGCGCGCCTTCGAGGGCTACCGGGAAGCCAACGTGCCGGCCCAGGAACAACACGGATTTGGCGTCGGCCATGTCCTGGCCCAGCTGCTTCACCTGGTCCTCGTTGTCCAGCACGCGCTGAATCTTGTCCGGCATCTCCTGCAGCTCGTCCACAATCTGGCGGATTTCGTCGGCGTACTTGTCGCCCCGCACCTGCGCCAGGTAGAGGGCCAGCAGGTACGCGGCCACAATCTGGGAGATAAACGCCTTCGTCGACGCCACTGCGATCTCGGGGCCGGCGTAGGTGTACAGGGAGGCGTCCGCCTCGCGAGGGATGGAAGATCCGACCGTGTTGCAGATGGCAATCACCTTCGCGCCCTGCTCGCGGGCATGGCGCACAGCCATCAACGTGTCCATGGTCTCTCCGGACTGGGACACGGCCACCACAAGCGTGCGCTCGTTGACAATCGGGTCGCGGTAGCGGAACTCGTGCGCGAGCTCCACCTCCGTCGGAATGCGGCACCAGTGCTCGATGGCGTAGCGCGCGACCTGCCCCGCGTAGGAGGCGGTACCGCAAGCGACGATGATGATCTTGTTGATGGAGCGCAGCACCGACTCGTCGATACGCAGCTCGTCTAACGTGAGCTTGCCGTCTTCGTCGAAGCGGCCATAGAGGGTGTCGCGCACTGCGGAAGGCTGATCATGGATCTCCTTTTCCATGAAGGAGTTGTAGCCGCCCTTCTCTGCTGCGGTGACGTCCCACTCGACGGTAAACGGCTTGGCGTGGGCCGGGTTGCCCCCGAAGTCGCAGACGTCGTAGCCGTCGGCGGTCAGCGTGACAATCTGGCCGTTGTCCATCTCCACGGCGTCGCGGGTGAACTCGATGAAGCCGGCGACGTCGGAGCTGAGGAAGTTCTCGCCCTCGCCCACACCGATCACCAACGGCGAGTTCCAACGCGCCGCGACAATGCGGTCCGGGTGATCCGCGTGGATCGCCAGCAACGTAAACGCGCCCTCGAGGCGCTGCGCGGTCAGCTGCATCGCACGGGTGAGGTCGCCGTCTGCCTCATTATCGTAGATGTCCAGCAGCAACGTGCCGGCCACCTCAGTATCAGTTTCGGAGACGAAGCTGTAGCCCTTATCGACGAGCTCCGCTTTCAACCCCGCAAAGTTCTCGATGATGCCATTGTGGACCACGGCCATGCGGCCGCCGCCGACCACGTGCGGGTGGGCGTTCGCATCGGTCGGGCCGCCGTGCGTGGCCCAGCGGGTGTGGCCGATACCCAGCTTGGAGGCCGGGATGGGGTTATCGGCGATCTCCGCCTCCAAGTCAGCGACCTTTCCCGCCTTCTTGCGGCACTCGATCACCCCGTTGTTGGCTACGGCCACACCGGCCGAATCGTAGCCGCGGTATTCGAGACGGCGAAGGCCCTCGACAATGACATTCTTGGCGTCGCGCTCAGCTGCTCCGGCGCCGACGTATCCAACGATTCCACACATGAGAGAAAATCGTACCCGCGCTTTCACTACTGTAAAAAGTGCAAACACGAAACCCCCGCTGCCGACCCATCCACGGGCCGGGAGCGGGGTACGTTTTAGGCCATCGGCGCCCTACGCCTTCTCCACACCGATCTTCTGGCCGTTCTTGTTCTCGCGGACCGGGGCGTACTCGGTGACGTCCTCCTGGTTCTTTTTCGCGTCCTCGCCGGTGGCGCCGGCCTCATCCGCGGCGCGCCTGGTGTAGATTGCAAGCTTTTCGCCGGTGAAGCGTCCACGTGGGACTCGGCGGTACCGTCAGGGTGCGCGGTGAGCAACGGGATCCACTTGCCGGTGCCGTCGAAGTCCCCATCAATTCCAGGTGAACTCTGGCCGAACATCCCAGCCGAAAACAAAAGTACCCGCCCGACACAGGTCGGGCGGGTACGTCGTCGAGAAGCTACGCGCTTTTAGCGAGCCTTCTCAATGATCTCGACGAGACGGAAGTGCTTGTCCTTGGACAGCGGACGCGTCTCCTCGATGCGCACGAGGTCGCCGACTCCGGCGCTGTTCTCCTCGTCGTGTGCCTTCACGCGCGTGGTGGTACGCACGATCTTGCCGTAGAGGGCGTGGGACTTGCGGTCCTCGACCTCTACAACGATCGTCTTGTCCATCTTGTCGGACACGACGTAGCCACGACGGCGCTTCTGCAGGCCCTTCTCTTTCGGCTGAGCCGGGGTGTGCTTCTCACCAGCGGTCTTCTCAGTCACGTTTGCCTCACTCATGGTTATGCCTCAGCTCCCGTGGACTCCGGGACGACGGACAGGCCAAGCTCACGCTCGCGCAGCACCGTGTAGATGCGAGCGATGTCGCGCTTCACGGTGGAGATGCGGCGGTTGTTGGTCAGCTGGCCAGTTGCAAGCTGGAAGCGCAGGTTAAACAGCTCTTCCTTCGCCTCGGTCAGGCGGGTGCGCAGCTCGTCGTCGCTCAGCTCACGGAACTCAGATGCGGGGGTACCGGTTGCCATTAGAACTGGTCCTCCTTCTTGATCACGCGGACCTTGCACGGCAGCTTCGCGCCAGCGCGGCGCAGAGCCTCAAGTGCAACTTCCTCGTTCGGGTAGGACATTTCGAACATGATGCGGCCAGGCTTGACGTTGGCCACCCACTTCTCCACCGGGCCCTTACCGGAACCCATACGCACGCCGAGCGGCTTCTGAGTCAACGGACGGTCCGGGAAGATGTTGATCCACACCTTGCCGCCACGCTTGACGTGGCGGTTGATGGCGATACGTGCGGACTCGATCTGGCGGTTGGTGATGTACGCCGGCTCGAGCGCCTGCAGACCGTAGTCGCCGAAGGTGATCTTGTTGCCACCCTTGGACACACCCGAGCGGTGCGGGCGGTGCTGGCGGCGGTACTTCACGCGCTTAGGGATGAGCATGAATTAGCCCTCCTTCTTCTGCTCTGCACGCTGGCGACGCTGGCCGCCGCGGCGCGGGCGACGGTCGCGGTCGCCACGGCCACCACGATCGTTCTTCGGAGCGTTCAGCTCGGACTCGCGGACACCGCCCACGACGTCGCCCTTGTAGATCCACACCTTGACGCCGATGACGCCGAAGGTGGTGTGTGCTTCTGCCGTGCCGTAGTCAATCTCCGCGCGCAGCGTGTGCAGCGGGACGCGACCCTCGTGGTAGCGCTCGACACGGGACATTTCCGCGCCGCCGAGACGGCCGGACGTCATAACCTTGATGCCCTTGACCTGCGGGTTGCGCATCGCGGACTGGATGGCCTTGCGCATGGCGCGGCGGAACGCGACACGGTTGACCAGCTGCTCGGCGATGGACTGAGCGACCAGCGTTGCGTCCGCATCGATGTTCTTGACCTCGATGATGTTCAGCGCGACCATCTTGCCGGTGAGCTTCTCCAGCTCACGGCGGATGCGGTCAGCCTCGGCACCACGACGGCCGATGACGATGCCCGGGCGTGCGGTGTGGATGTCCACGCGTACGCGGTCCCGGGTGCGCTCGATGACGACGTCAGAGATACCGGCACGCTCGAGGTTCTTCTCGAGGTACTCGCGGACCTTGATGTCCTCGGCGACGTAATCGGCGTAGTTCTTGTCGGCGTACCAGTGGGACTTCCAGTCGGAAGTGATACCCAGGCGCAAGCCGTGCGGGTGAATCTTCTGGCCCATTACTTGGCCCCTTCCTTGGACTCATTGGTGGACTCGACAACAACGGTGATGTGGGACGTGCGCTTCCGGATCTGGAAGGCGCGGCCCTGGGCGCGCGGCTGGTAACGGCGCATGGTCGGACCCTCGTTTGCGTAGCACTCGGAGATGACGAGTGTGCGCGGGTCCAGGCCGAAGTTGTTCTCGGCGTTCGCTGCTGCGGATGCAACAACCTTCGCGACGTCCTTCGACGCACCCTGCGGGGCGTACTTCAGGATGGCGAGTGCCTCAGCAACAGACTTGTTGCGGATGAGGGCGAGCACGCGGCGGGCCTTCATCGGGGAGACGCGAACGAACTTGGCAGTCGCGGATGCAGTGGTGATTGTGTCAGCCATTGCTTATCGACGTCCCTTCTCTGCCTTGACGTGACCCTTAAAGGTCTTGGTGGGTGCAAACTCGCCGAGCTTGTGACCGACCATGGACTCGTCGACAAACACCGGGACGTGCTTCCGGCCGTCATGGACGGCGAAGGTGTGGCCGATGAAATCGGGGAGAATGGTCGAACGGCGCGACCAGGTCTTGATGACCTGCTTGGTGCCAGCCTCGTTCTGAGCGTCCACCTTGTTGAGGAGGTGCTCGTCGACGAACGGGCCTTTCTTCAGGCTACGTGGCATGTCTGTTTACCTCCTCTTAGCGCTTCTTCGAGCGGCGGCGCCGCACGATCATGTTGTTGGAATAACGGTTCGGGTTGCGGGTGCGGCCTTCCTTCTGGCCCCACGGCGACACCGGGTGACGGCCACCCGAGGTCTTGCCTTCACCACCACCGTGCGGGTGATCGACCGGGTTCATAACCACACCACGCACGGTCGGGCGCCAGCCCTTCCAGCGCATGCGGCCGGCCTTACCCCAGCGGATGTTGATCTGGTCGGCGTTGCCGACCTCGCCAACGGTCGCGCGGCAACGGATGTCCACGCGGCGGATTTCGGAAGACGGCATACGCAGCACCGCGTAGTTGCCTTCCTTACCCAGCAGCTGGATGGACGTACCAGCGGAGCGGGCCAGCTTCGCACCCGCGCCCGGCTTCAGCTCCACAGCGTGGATCGTCGTACCAGTCGGGATGTTGCGCAGCGGCAGGTTGTTGCCAACCTTGATGTCCGCGTTCGCGCCAGCCTCGACGATGGCACCCTGCTTCAGGCCCTTCGGCGCGATGATGTATCGCTTCTCGCCGTCGTAGTAGTGCAGCAGTGCAATGTTGGCGGTGCGGTTCGGGTCGTACTCGATGTGCGCGACCTTCGCCAGCACGCCGTCCTTGTCGGAGCGGCGGAAGTCAATCACGCGGTAACGACGCTTGTGGCCACCGCCGCGGTGACGGGTGGTGATGTGGCCGTGGGTGTTACGGCCGCCCTTCTTCGGGAGCGGGCGCAGCAGCGCCTTTTCCGGGGTCGAGCGAGTGATCTCGTCGAACGCGGAAACGGAGCTGGCACGGCGACCCGGAGTTGTCGGCTTGTATTTACGAATAGCCATAGTTGTTCCTTTTCTATCGTCCTCTTCGCTGCGCGATAGCCGTTAGGCCGTCGCGCCTCCGAAGATGTCGATGGAGTCGCTGCCCTCGCGGAGAGTGACGTAGGCGCGCTTGGTGTCCTTGCGCTGGCCGTAACCGGTGCGGGAGCGCTTGCGCTTGCCCTCGCGGTTGACGGTGTTCACCGAAGCGACGTCGACGCCGAAGATCTCTTCCACGGCAATCTTGATCTGGGTCTTGTTGGCCGACGGATTCACAAAGAACGTGTAGGTGTTCTGCTCCATCAGGCCGTAGCTCTTCTCGGAAAGCACAGGCGCGATGATGATGTCGCGCGGATTCGCGATCTTAGCCATTTACTTCTCCTCCTCAGCCGTCGCTACCGCGCCGGCAGCTACAGCCACGGCGTTGCCGCGGTTGATGAAGGTGTGCAGCGCCTCGACCGAGAACACGACATCGTCTGCGTTCAGCACGTCGTATGCGTTCAGCTGAGCCGGCTCAATGACGTGGACGCCCGGCAGGTTCCTTGCGGAAAGGCGGGAGTTCTGGTCATCACGGCCGATCACCAGCAGAACCGACTTGCGGTCCGTGAGGCGCTCGATGAAAGCGCGTGCAGACTTGGTCGACGGGGTCTGGCCCGGAACCAGGTCCTCCACGACGTGGATGCGCTCGTTCTGCACGCGGTTGGTCAAGGCACCTGCGAGGGCGGCCTTGATCATCTTCTTCGGGGTGCGCTGTGCGTAGGAACGCGGCTGCGGGCCGTGCACAGTGCCACCGCCGGTGTAGTGCGGCGCACGGATGGAACCCTGGCGTGCGCGACCGGTGCCCTTCTGACGGAACGGCTTCTTGCCGCCGCCGGATACCATGCCACGGGTCTTCGTCGCGTGGGTGCCCTGGCGTGCTGCAGCAAGCTGTGCGTTCACAACCTGGTGCATCAGCGCCACGGAGGCCTCGCGGTCGAAGTACTCAGCCGGGAGTTCGACAGAGCCCTTGGTGGCCCCGTCAGCGGTGTGGACGTCAAGCGTCAGGTTCGTCATGCGTGAGCACCGCCCTTCACTGCGGTCTTGACGGTAACAACGGAACCCTTTGCGCCCGGGATGGCGCCCTTGATCAGGATGAGGTTGTTGTCGCCGTCGATGCGTTGGATCTTCAGGTTCTGGGTAGTAACGCGGTTACCGCCCATGCGGCCTGCCATGCGGGTGCCCTTGAACACGCGACCCGGGGTCGCGCAGGCGCCGATGGAACCCACGCGACGGTGGGAGGCCTGGTTACCGTGTGCGGCACCCTGACCAGCGAAACCGTGGCGCTTCATCGCGCCGGCGTAGCCGTGGCCTTTGGTGGTGCCGGCGACGTCCACATAGGTGTCGCCCTCGAAGATGGTTGCGTTGAACTCCTGGCCGAGCTCGTAGCCAGAGGTGTCCTCCATGCGGATCTCTGCAACGTAGCGGCGCGGGTTCACACCGGCCTTCTTGAAGTGACCGGCCTGCGGCTTCTTAGCCTTACGGGGGTCAATGTCGCCGTAGGCGATCTGGATGGCGGAGTAGCCATCGGTCTCAGGGGTACGGATCTGGGTGACCACGCACGGCCCAGCCTCGACGACGGTAACCGGGATAACGCGGTTGTCCTCGTCGAAGATCTGGGTCATGCCGAGCTTCTTGCCCAGAATGCCCTTGATCTGGTTGTCAGACATGTGTTAGTTCTCCACTACTTACGTCGGGATTGCTCTACTGGATGTTCACGTCGACGCTTGCCGGCAGGTCGATGCGCATGAGCGCGTCAACCGTCTTGGGCGTCGGGTCGAGAATGTCGATGAGGCGCTTGTGAGTGCGCATCTCGAAGTGCTCGCGAGAATCCTTGTACTTGTGGGGAGAACGAATAACGGCGTACACGTTCTTTTCGGTGGGCAACGGCACCGGGCCGACGACGCGGGCACCCGTGCGGGTGACCGTCTCAACGATCTTCTTCGCGGATGCGTCGATCGCCTCATGGTCGTAAGCCTTGAGCCTGATGCGGATCTTCTGTCCCGCCACGCTTACCTCTTCCTCGCATCCCCACGTTCGATCGTTCACTCCGTTCACAATCGAACGGAAAAGAGAGCCGAATCGAAGCGGTGGGGTTTGTAGCTTCTAGTTTCTCTATAACGTTGTCCGGGCTGGGCCCTTGGCTCAACGCCAGTGTCGTTTCTGACTGCCATGACACGTCCGGAAGATGGCCGCGCAAATTCATGCTGCCGCTCAGTGCTTCCGCCTGGACACATCCAAAAGTGCTGTGCCCGGGTGTCAGACTCGGAAGGGTGCGTGACCCTTGCGTACTGCCGCTGTGAATTTGCCATGGCCCTTCTCCGGTTCCTCCGGTTGGAAGGTGTCATGTTTGCCCAGCCACCGGCCGGAGTGTTCCGGCCCGTGTCAAGGCAACCTGGGTATTAAAACACAAGGTTGCACCGAGCACAAGCCCGCCTATCGACGTCCCTTCGGTCTCCCCCGCATGCGCGACACCGCCGCGACACAGCCTAGAACCGTCTAGAACCTCCTAGTAGCAGTGCCGCTCAGTCACAACTTGGTATCACCTACATTTTTGCCCGGCTCAAGCGTGCAGATGTGTGTACCCTTTATTCGCAGACCGTACGCGCGTCGCATGCTTGGCAGCGGGCGCGAACGGAGCCGCAGTTTTTCTCTTCGAAAGGACCGTCATGGCCGATAAGAACGCTACTAATTCCACCCCGAACACTGTTGCTGGAAACACCGCCAACAACTCCACCGCACCGGCCGCTACCTCCTCTGCAGTGGAGCCGGAGAAGGTGCGCCCGCGCAACGAGAACCTGGAGACGGATCACGGCTCCACCGTTATCGACGACAACGTTGTGGGCAAGATCGCCGGCATCGCGGCCCGCGAGGTCTCTGGTGTGAACAACCTCGGCGGCGGCGCTGCGCGTATGTGGGGTGCCGTTCGTGAGTCCCTGACGTCTTCCACCAACGTGCAGCAGGGCGTGAACGTCGCGGTGGAGGACGGCCACGCGTCTGTCGCTGTCGCAATCATCGCCGAGTACGGCGTGGCAATCCACGAGCTGGCTAACGCGATCCGCGAGAACGTCACCGTTGCCATCACCCGCATGACCGGCCTTATCGTCGACCGCGTGGACGTCACGGTGCACGACGTGCACCTGCCGGAGCAGGAGACCGCCACCGAGCAGTCCGACGACGCTAACTACCAGGCTGTGAACCAGCCGATCAACCAGTAAGCCATGGCGTACACCCCCGTGAGCCGCGAGGTTGCGGAGGGCGTCCGCGATGCTGCCGTCGCCGTCGACGGGGTTGCCGCACTCCACGGCGGCCGCGTCGGCGAGGTGGCGACCTACCTGCCCAACACCCGCATTGAAGGTGTGAAAGCCATCTCGCGAGATGGCCGCAACGGATTCGAAGTGCACTTCGTATTCGACGTCGCGTCCGGCCGCAAGGTGCAGGACGTTGCGGAGGACGTGCGTTCTGCCGTTCTTGACGCATCCGAGGCGGAATTTGTGGACGTGGTCGCCGGAGACGCGCAGTAAAAGGCGCGCACCGCCCTGCTTTTCGCCCAACCTCATAAACCGAAACGTGGTTTTATTATGAATCTTTTCTCCAATAAGGCGCTCGCCGGCATCATCATCGGTGCCGTTGTGGCCTTCTTTGTCACCTTCGGCGGATGGCCGGGCTTGCTCTGGCTCCTGCTGTTCACCATCATCGGCGGGGTTGTCGGGGCCCAGCTCGACGGCCGCCTCGACCTATCCGCGGCTTTGGGCAGCGGCACCGGTAGAGGCCGAAGCTGATGGATGCCTCCTTCTACCACGTCAGTGAGCGCACAATCGAGCGCGTCGCTGAGGTGGCGGCCGCGGCGGTGCCCGGGTGTCGGAGCATCGACGCGAAGCTGGCCGGGCTCGCCGGGCGCAGCTTCCCGCGGGTGAGCGCCCGCCTGGATCAGGTTTCGGGCACGGTGGCGGTCGATACCGAGATTGCCACCTCCTACCCCGCCCCAGTCGCTGCCATCACCGACGCCGTTCGCGCGACGATCATCGCGCACATCCGGACACTGGTGGGACTGGATGTCTCCCGCGTGAAAGTTACCGTTGCCAACGTGGAGGCTCTTCCCGAGGCCGGGCGCGTGACCTGGGAGCAGGTGGCCGACCACGAAGCGTTTGTCATCCCGACGCCCATCGAAGTCTCCCCGACCCGTGTGCAGCACCCGGTCACTCAACCGCTCGAGCAACTGCAAGACATTGCGGTGCACTCGTTGGTGGACGACATGCACAGCGTGGTGGTGCCCGCTCCTGTCGAGGTCGAGCACCCAGCCACGCCGGAGCCTGCACGCGCCGCCCATGTGGAGACGCCCGAGCCTGTCCGCGCGTACTCCCCTGAGGTGCCGGAACCGCAGCGGCTTGCTGCTATCCGTACGTACCCCACCGAGGCACGGGTGCCGTTCCCGCCTGAGCCAGTACGGCCGTGGGCACCTCAGGTGCGCGAGACCGTGCCGCGGCACCCGCAGCTCCCGCCGTTGCAGCAGCTGACCCCGGTGAACGTGGAGCATGTTGCGCGACCGCGCGAAGTGTCGTTGCCGTGGCGCGCGCCCCTCAAGGAGATCACGGTGAATCGCCCGCCGCTCAAGCCGATTGTGGTCGAGCCGGTGGTTCGCACGCCGATGACATCCGCGCCCGCGCCGCAGCCGGTCGTCGTGCCCGTTGCACCTGCACCGAAGCCGCTTAAGCAGATCACGATTCAACCGGTGGTGAAGTACTATGACCGCACCCGCTAAGACCGCACCCGCTGCGCAGGGAGAGGGCCGCCCTGTCGGACCACACCCGGGCGACGAGCCGCTGGGCAACCCAGCCGCACGCTGGCTGTCTGTGCTGACAAGCCTCCTTCTGCTCGCCCTGTCGGGAGTCGCGGCTCGGGATCTGTGGTACCACTTCTACAGGGATGAGCCACTGGATGAATCGTGGCTCGGCCGCACGTGGAACTTCCTCGGATCCTTCGCCGCGGATGCGGTGGCAGTAACCCTAGGCATCATCCTGATCCTGCTAGGCCTGATACTGGTGTTCTTCACCTTCAAACCGCGCCCGCACGGCTACGTCCGCGTGAACTCACCGGCATCCATCTGGACCCGCCCGGTGGATATCGCCCGCAAGGCCACCTACACCACCCGGGGTGACCTCGGAGGCGAGCAGGTGCGCACCAAGGCCAACCGCAAGTCCGTCAAGGTCCAGGTTGTCGACGATGGCTCTGGGCCCGCGATGCAGGAGCGCGTGACTCGCTCGCTGAACAACGAATTCCGCACCCTCACCACGCCCCCTGCTGTGTCGGTGAAGCTGCTGCCCAACCCGCAGGCGCGGCAAGTGGCTGGCCCCGCTCGAACGGCCTCCGCAGACGCCAAGGCCACCACCACCCCGGAGGTGACGCAATGACCAAAACGCTAGGTTTCTTCGACCGCCTGATCATATGTTTGCTCGGGCTGCTGCTCATTGTGGCTGGTCTTATCCCCATCGCCGAGTACTGGGACATCCCCTACCTCATCGATGCTGCGGAGTACCTCGACCGCACTCGGCTGACTGACCTGACGTCGCACGACAGTTACGTCACCGCGCTCATCATCGCAGCGATTGTCGTAGCCGTCCTGGGCCTGTGGATCCTGCTGGCTAACATCCGCTCGCGCGCGTTTTCCAACCGCGGCATCGTGCCCGCGGACCCGGAGCACGGCGAGACCATCATCAACGTCCAGCGGGTGGCTGAGGCCGCCTGCTCCTCCCTCGAGCACGCAAGCGAGGTGCGCCGCGCCTCCAGCAAGGTCGCCATGGTGGGTCAGCGCCCAACCGCAACGTTTACCGTCTTCGCCAACCCCGACTACCCGTTCGAAGACGCGGTACGCGTTGTGGAGGCCGCAGACCAGGACTTCCGGATGGCCAGCCACACCATGGAAATTGACACCGTGTGGAAGCTCCAGTTGGATCGCGTGACCGCCTAGCCCTCCAACTTCAGCACTCGCTCCACTAGCCCCAGCGTTACCGGCTTCCCGCCGCCCGCTGGGGCTATCTTCATCTCCTCACCGGCCTCGCAAACCAAAATTTCACTCCAACTGATGCGCTCGCTCACGACCTCTCGTCCCCTGATACGCCAAACGCGGATCTTCTGCCCCACCACGGCCCGGGCACCATCATCGAACACGACCAACCAACGCTTACTCCCCACGTCGCGTTGAGCATTGTCTATCGACGCCTCCGGTTCCCCCAGCCTCGTCACCAACGACACCACACCCAATCGGTGCTCCACCTCATCCGCGTCCGCGATAACTAATGGGAGACCCGGCCCGGTTCTGCGCATCGCGGACCAGCGCCATACGGCCGGCATCCGTTCCGGGCTGGTGCCGCTTCGTACCACCACGTATTCCCGCTGAAGAGTCACCAGGTGTGGCGGGTCGATAGTGCTGATGGTGTGGGGGCCGGAGGTTGCGTCGATAAGCGAAGGATGCTCAAGCTCCAACTCGCGCAGCAGGTCCAGGGCCTCATCGTCGGTGGCCGCCCACCCTAACCCCCGGTTCTGCAGCACCCCGACGAACTGAGCCAGCGACAGATCCGGCTGGCCTTCCCAGGCGCGCTCGAACGCACTGAGGATGGATGGGATGCGGGTCGGATCAAGCACGCTACCGAGCCTACTCATGCGAAAAGCCGCCCTCCCGACGGGGAAGACGGCTATTGCGTCAGCTGGTTACAGCAAGCCCGGAATTAGTCCAGGATCTTGGTAACGCGGCCAGCGCCGACGGTGCGGGAGCCCTCGCGGATAGCGAAGCGCAGGCCCTCGTCCATGGCGACCGGCTGGATGAGCTCGACGGACATCTCGACGTTGTCGCCCGGCATAACCATCTCGGTGCCCTCCGGCAGCTTCACAACACCGGTGACGTCGGTGGTGCGGAAGTAGAACTGCGGACGGTAGTTGTCGAAGAACGGGGTGTGGCGGCCACCCTCGTCCTTGGACAGGACGTAGACGGAACCCTCGAACTTGGAGTGCGGGGTGTAAGCGCCCGGTGCGATGACGACCTGGCCGCGCTCAACGTCCTCACGCTTCAGACCACGGAGCAGCAGAGCCGCGTTGTCGCCGGCCTCAGCGGTGTCGAGGAGCTTGTTGAACATCTCGATGGAGGTGACGGTGGTCTTCTGGGACTTATCGCGAATACCGATGATCTCGACCTCGTCGTTGAGGTTGAGCACGCCGCGCTCCACACGACCGGTAACCACGGTGCCGCGGCCGGAAATGGTGAAGATGTCCTCGATCGGCATCAGGAACGGCTTGTCGGTCTCGCGCTCCGGATCCGGGATCGAATCGTCGCAGGCCTGCATGAGGTCCAGCACGGACTGAACCCACTTCTCGTCGCCCTCGAGAGCCTTCAGAGCGGAGATGTGGACGATCGGAGCGTCCTCGTCGTAGTCCTGCTCAGCCAGCAGCTCGCGGACCTCCATCTCGACGAGCTCGATGATCTCCTCGTCGTCAACCATGTCGCACTTGTTCAGCGCAACGAGGATGTACGGAACGCCAACCTGGCGGGCGAGCAGCACGTGCTCGCGGGTCTGCGGCATCGGGCCGTCGGTAGCGGCAACCACGAGGATTGCACCGTCCATCTGAGCAGCGCCGGTGATCATGTTCTTGATGTAGTCGGCGTGGCCCGGGGCGTCCACGTGTGCGTAGTGGCGCTTCGGGGTGTTGTACTCCACGTGGGAAATGTTGATGGTAATGCCGCGCTCGCGCTCCTCCGGAGCCTTATCGATGGAGTCGAAAGCGAAAGCCTTGTTCTCCTCCGGGTAAGCGTCAGCCAGCACCTTGGTGATAGCGGCGGTGGTGGTGGTCTTGCCGTGGTCGACGTGACCGATGGTGCCGATGTTCACGTGCGGCTTAGTGCGCTCGAACTTTTCCTTAGACAAGGTGTGTCCTCCTGGACGTCAGGTGGCTACGTTCTTCGCAACCACGTCGATTTACATACGCCCCGGCCTGTGCCCTGCACAGGGCACGGAAACGGGAGCCATTTCACAATGTGCCAGTTACAAGATCCTAGGTATTCAGCGGCCGTTTTTCAAACCGGCCACGCCGTTTCCCCCGGATCGACCTAGAGGGTAACGGCCGGCTCAAACACCGCCTGTATCCTGCGGTGCCTCAGCCCGGCCGCTGCCCTCTGGTCTCCGCCCCGCGAAGTGGGTCCGCACCGCTGGCACACGGCGCGGCTCCGCTGGAAGGAGGGTCGGCTTACTTGTTGCCGTTGCGCTCGTCGATGATTTCCTGCGCGACGGACTGCGGAACCTCAGCGTAGGAGTCAAACACCATGGTGAAGTTCGCACGGCCCGCGGTCGAGGAACGCAGGTCGCCGATGTAGCCGAACATCTCGGACAGCGGCACCTTCGCACGCACAACCTTTGCGCCGGAGCGGTCCTCCATGGCGTACACCTGGCCACGGCGGGAGCTGATGTCGCCGTTGACGGTGCCCATGTACTCCTCCGGCGTCACAACCTCGACGGCCATGACCGGCTCGAGCAGCACCGGCTTCGCCTTTGCCACAGCCTCCTTCAGGACCTGGGAACCGGCAACCTTGAACGCCATCTCCGAGGAGTCGACGTCGTGGTAGGCACCATCCTCGAGGGTGGCCTTGATGTTCACCAGCGGGTAACCAGCGAGGAAGCCGTACTGCATCGCGTCCTGGATACCGGCGTCGACGGACGGGATGTACTCCTTCGGCACGCGGCCGCCGGTGACAGCGTTTTCGAAGGCGTAGGTAGCGGACTGGCCCTCTTCCAGCTCCTCCGGATCCGGGTTGTACGGCTCGATGGTGACGATGACCTTCGCGAACTGGCCGGAACCACCGGTCTGCTTCTTGTGCGTGTAGTCGAGGGACTCGACCTTCTTGCGGATGGTCTCGCGGTAGGCAACCTGCGGGGAACCGATGTTTGCCTCGACCTTGAACTCGCGCTTCATGCGGTCCACCAGCACGTCGAGGTGCAGCTCGCCCATACCGCCGATGACGGTCTGGCCGGTCTCCTCGTCGAGCTGGACGGTGAAGGTCGGGTCCTCCTCCGCCAGCTTTTGAATAGCGGTGCCCAGCTTCTCCTGGTCAGCCTTGGTCTTCGGCTCAATAGCCACCTGGATAACCGGATCCGGGAAGTCCATGGACTCCAGGATGATCGGGTGGTCCGGGTTGCACAGCGTGTCACCCGTGGTGGTTTCCTTCAGGCCGATGAACGCGTAGATGTTGCCGGCGTCAGCGTGCTCGACCGGGTTCTCCTTGTTCGCGTGCATCTGGAAGAGCTTGCCCACGCGCTCCTTCTTGGACTTCGTGGAGTTGAGCATCTGCTCGCCCGGGATCGCCTGGCCCGAGTAAACGCGCACGTAGGTGAGCTTGCCGAAGAACGGGTGAACGGCGATCTTGAACGCCAGTGCGGAGAACGGCTCCTCCACAGACGGCTTACGCGTCAGCTCATCCTCGCCGTCGACCGAGGTGCCGTGGACCTCGCCGATGTCCAGCGGGCTCGGCAGGTAGTCAACGACAGCGTCCAGCAGCGGCTCGACGCCCTTGTTGCGGTATGCGGTGCCACAGAACACCGGGTAGATCTCGGAGTTGACCGTCATCTTGCGGATGGCGGCCTTGATCTCTTCCTTCGTCAGCTCCTCGCCGCCGAAGTACTTCTCCATGAGCTCTTCGTCGGACTCAGCAACGGTCTCGAGCAGCTTCTCGCGGTACTCCTCAGCCTTCTCCTGCAGATCCGCCGGGATCTCCTGGATCTGCGGCGGGGTGCCGGTCTCGACCTTGCCCGGCCACAGCATGGCCTTCATGTCGATCAGGTCGACCACACCGTCGAAGTCGTCCTCAGCGCCGATCGGGATCTGCATGACCAACGGCTTCGCGCCGAGGCGGTCAACGATGGTGCCGACGGTGTAGTAGAAGTCAGCGCCCAGCTTGTCCATCTTGTTCACGAAGCAGATACGCGGCACGTCGTACTTCGCAGCCTGGCGCCACACCTGCTCGGACTGCGGCTCAACGCCCTCCTTGCCGTCGAACACGGCAACAGCGCCATCGAGCACGCGCAGGGAGCGCTCCACCTCAACGGTGAAGTCCACGTGGCCCGGGGTGTCGATGATGTTGATCTGGTTGTTGTTCCAGAAACAGGTCACGGCAGCGGAGGTAATGGTGATGCCGCGCTCCTTCTCCTGCTCCATCCAGTCGGTGGTCGCACCGCCGTCGTGGGTCTCTCCGACCTTGCGGTTGATACCCGTGTAGAACAGGATGCGCTCGGTAGTGGTGGTCTTACCAGCATCGATGTGGGCCATGATGCCGATGTTGCGGACCTTTGCAAGGTCCTTAAGCACTTCTTGTGCCACGTTGATTACCCCAACTTTTGTGTTATCGGCGCCGCTCGGCGCCGTGTCGGTCAGTTGTCCTTTGTCAATTCTGCCACCACATCATGGATGCGGCAGCGTGAGTTTAGACTCAGCGAGAAAACCCGGAAACGCAGGCGCTCACTCCCATGAGGAAGCGGGTATGCAGTTTCCGGGTTTCCATACTTCGCTGCGCTCCGGCGACTACCAGCGGTAGTGGGCGAAGGCGCGGTTGGCCTCTGCCATCTTGTGGGTGTCCTCGCGACGCTTCACGGATGCGCCGAGACCGTTGGAAGCATCCAGGATCTCGTTCGCCAGGCGCTCCATCATGGAGTTCTCACGACGCTGGCGGGTAAACGTGACCAGCCAACGCAGGGCGAGGGTGGTGGAACGGGCCGGCTTCACGTCCACCGGCACCTGGTAGGTCGCGCCACCAACACGGCGGGAGCGAACCTCGAGGTCCGGGCGGATGTTGCCGATAGCCTTCTCCAGGGTGCCCACCGGGTCGGTGCCGGTCTTCTCGCGGCACTGCTCGAGCGCGCCGTAGACGATGCGCTCTGCCGTGGACTTCTTGCCGTCCAGCAGGATTTTGTTCACCAGCATGGTGACCAACTCGGAGTCGTATACCGGATCCTTGACTACGGGACGCTTCGGTGCTTGCTGCTTACGCATTGATTACTGTCCCTTCTTTGCGCCGTAACGGGAGCGTGCCTGCTTGCGATCCTTCACACCCTGGGTGTCCAGAGCGCCGCGGACGATCTTGTAGCGCACACCCGGCAGGTCCTTCACACGGCCGCCACGCACGAGCACCATGGAGTGCTCTTGCAGGTTGTGGCCCTCGCCCGGGATGTATGCGGAAACCTCGATGCCGGAGGTCAGGCGCACACGTGCGACCTTACGCAGTGCAGAGTTCGGCTTCTTCGGGGTGGTGGTGTACACGCGGGTGCACACGCCACGGCGCTGCGGGGAACCCTTCAGCGCAGCGGTTGCCACCTTCGTGCTCTTATCGTGGCGGCCCTTGCGGACCAGCTGCTGAATAGTAGGCATTCACGCTCTTTCTTGTTGCGCGTCCCGCCCACACCCGGCCATACATGCAAAAATGGGGGCTCTTCTTCGGGGCCCTACCGATTGCATGAACTACCTTGTGAACGGGTCGCATGGAGTTCGTCGTACTTCGCACCGCATGATACGGGCGAAACCTCGGCTAACGTACACCGAAGCATCGCGCCAAAGCAAACTGGGTACCGACAACCGTCCGGTTCCACCGCCGTGTAACTCCTGGGACGGATGTGTCACGGTCGGTGCCTTTCGCCTGCCGACGCCGCCTTCGGCCACTACCGTAAACGACATGACCACACCCAACCCGCCCCGCAAACGCGCCTCCGACTCAGAGCGCGACGCCACAGCCAAACATCTCCAGGACGCTTTCGCCGACGGTCAGATCTCCATGTCCGAGCTTGATGAGCGCTCCCGCGCCGTCTACGCCGCCACCTACGCCGACGAATTGCCGGCCCTGGTGGAGGACCTCTCCCCGGTCAAGCACGCGGACCGGGAAGTTTGCCCATCCCGCGCATTGGTCACGGGAGAGCGAGGCGGGTCCGCCTTCACTTTGTCGGTCATGGGCGGTTCCGAACGCACCGGCCAGTGGCTCATGGCGCCCACTCACACCTCTATCACGCTGATGGGCGGCAACGCGCTCGACCTGCGCGACGCCCGACTCGCATCCCACGAAACCACGATCAACGCGGTCGCGATCATGGGGGGCGTCGACATTATCGTTCCCGATGACGTCCGCGTGATAGACGACGGCGTGGGCATCATGGGCGGCTTCGGTATTGAAGACCACCGCTCCTGCACCGTCTCCGTCGCGGAGTTGCCTGCCGACGCGCCCGTCATCCGCGTCCGCGGTCTCGCCCTCATGGGCGGAGTGGGCATCACCCGCGCGGCCCGCGGCGCCCGGGTGGAGTAGAGCGGCTGCGGCGAACAGCCCGTCGGAAAGCAAAGGCGCCCGGCTCCCCCAGTAGGGAAGCCGGGCGCCTTTCACGCAGACCTAGCTAAAGCCAGAGTGCCGGGCCTTACGTTTACAGCTCCTCGAAACCGAACTCGTCCATCGGCACGGACGCACCGGTGAACTCGCCGTAGCCCTCGTCGCCGTAGATGGAATCGCCGAAGGTCGGGATCGAGTACGCGGCGGAGCGCGCCGCCTCGGTCGGCTTGACCTGGATGTTGCGGTAGCGGGAAATACCCGTACCAGCCGGGATCAGCTTACCGATGATCACGTTCTCCTTCAGACCGATGAGCTTGTCGGAGCGCTTGTTGATCGCGGCGTCCGTGAGCACGCGGGTGGTCTCCTGGAAGGAGGCCGCCGACAGCCAGGACTCCGTGGCCAGCGAGGCCTTGGTGATACCCATGATCTCGGAGCGCATCTCCGCCGGCTCGCCGCCATCCGCCACAGCTGCGGCGTTGACCTGACGTGCCTCGGACAGATCCACCAGGGTACCCGGGAGGAACTCGGTGGAGCCCGAGTCGATCACCGTGCCGCGGCGCAGCATCTGGCGGATGATGATCTCGATGTGCTTGTCGTGGATAGACACGCCCTGAGTGCGGTACACAGCCTGGACCTCGTCGATCAGGTGCTTTTCCACACCACGGCGGCCGAGAACCTCGAGCACATCGTGCGGGTCAGCCGCGCCGCGGAGCAGACGCTCGCCCACCTCGACGTGGTCGCCCTCGCGCAGGCCGCGCTCAATCATGGCGTCCGGGTTGGACTCCATCGGGCGGCGCACCTGGGCAAGCCCCTGGCGCTTGGACAGCTTCTCGTAGACCACCACGTCGGAGCCGTCGTCCGGGTGGATGGTCAGGGTCCAGAAGTTGCCTTCGTCCTCGAGCGTGATCGTGCCCGCCACGGACGCGATCGGCGCGCGGTTCTTCGGCACGCGGGCCTCGAACAGCTCCTGCACACGCGGCAGGCCGCCCGTAATATCGCCGCCGACACCGCCCTGGTGGAAGGTACGCATGGTCAGCTGCGTACCCGGCTCACCAATGGACTGTGCAGCCACGATGCCCACTGCCTCACCGATATCGACCAGCTGGCCGGACGCCATGGACTTGCCGTAGCACTTCGCGCACACGCCGGTCGGGGTCTGGCAGGTCAGCACGGAGCGAACCTTGACTTCCTCGACACCAGCGGCCACGAGTTCGTCGATACGCTCCTCGCTGAGCTCGGTGCCCGCCTCGACGACGACGTTGCCGTCGGCGTCGGTGACGTCGGCTGCGACGACACGGCCGGACACGGAAGTCTCGACCAGGTCGTGGCGGACGAAGGTGCCTTCAGAGCCTGCGAGTGCAACCGCCACCGGCACCTTGACACCCTGGCGGGTGCCGCAGTCCTCTTCGCGGACGATGACGTCCTGCGCCACGTCCACCAGACGGCGGGTGAGGTAGCCGGAGTCCGCGGTACGCAGCGCGGTATCGGCCAGGCCCTTGCGGGAGCCGTGGGAGTTGTTGAAGTACTCCATCACGGACAGGCCCTCGCGGAAGGAGGTCTTGATCGGGCGGGTGATGTACTCGCCGCGCGAGTTCACGACCATGCCCTTCATGCCGGCCAGGGTCCAGATCTGGCGCATGTTACCGGCAGCACCGGACTTCACGATCATCGGAATCGGGTTGTCGTCCGGGTACAGGTCTTCCACGGCCTGACCCACCTTATTGGTGGCGTCCTGCCACAGCTCCACGAGACGGTCGTAACGGTTCTCTTCCGTCAGCGCGCCCTTCTCCCAGAACTTGCGCTCGATAGCCTCGGCTTCCTTCTCGTACTGCTCGAGGACCTCGGTCTTGTTCGGGAGGATGAGCACGTCGGACATGGAGATGGTCACGCCGGAACGGGTGGACCAGTAGAAACCGGCGTCCTTCATCTTGTCCAGCACCTGCGCGACGGTGATCATCGGGTACTTCTCAACCATGGACTGGATGATGTCGCCGAGCAGCACCTTGCCGGCACCGCCGCCCTTACGCACCATCGCACCTTCCTGGTACGGGAAGTTGAACGGCAGCAGCTCGTTGAACATGATGCGGCCGAGGGTGGTCTCGGTCATCCACGCCTGGCCCTTGGTCCAGCCGTCCGGGAACTGCTCCTGCTCGATCTCCGGGGTCGGGCGCAGGTGGTCGATGCGGACTTTGATCGGAGCCTGCAGGCCCAGCACGCCCAGGTCGTAGGCCATGATGGCCTCGCGGTAGGACGAGTAGACGCCGCGCTCCGGGCCGTTCTCGTCGGCAGGCGCGTAGGCACCCTCGCCGCCGATCTCCTGCGGTCCCTTGAGCATGGTCAGGAAGTACAGGCCGGTGACCATGTCCAGGCGCGGCATCGCCAGCGGCTTGCCGGACGCCGGGGACAAGATGTTGTTGGAGGACAGCATGAGGACGCGGGCCTCAGCCTGCGCCTCCGCGGACAGCGGCAGGTGCACAGCCATCTGGTCGCCGTCGAAGTCAGCGTTGAACGCCTCGCAAGCCAGCGGGTGCAGCTGGATGGCCTTACCCTCGACCAGCTTCGGCTCGAAGGCCTGGATACCCAGGCGGTGCAGCGTCGGTGCGCGGTTGAGCAGCACCGGGTGCTCCGAAATCGCCTCTTCCAGCACGTCCCACACCTCGGGGCGCTGGCGCTCCACCATGCGCTTGGCGGACTTGATGTTCTGCGCGTAGTCGTTGTCCACCAGGCGCTTCATCACGAACGGCTTGAACAACTCAAGCGCCATACGCTTGGGCAGGCCGCACTCGTGCAGCTTCAGCTGCGGGCCGACAATAATCACGGAACGGCCGGAGTAGTCCACGCGCTTGCCCAGCAGGTTCTGGCGGAAGCGGCCCTGCTTGCCCTTGAGCAGGTCGGACAGGGACTTCAGCGGACGGGTGCCCGGGCCAGTGACCGGACGGCCGCGGCGGCCGTTGTCAAACAGGGCGTCCACGGACTCCTGCAGCATCCGCTTCTCGTTGTTCACGATGATCTCGGGCGCACCCAGATCGATCATGCGCTTCAAACGGTTGTTGCGGTTGATCACGCGGCGGTACAGGTCGTTCAGGTCCGAGGTGGCGAAGCGGCCACCGTCGAGCTGCACCATCGGGCGCAGCTCCGGCGGGATCACCGGGATCGCGTCCAGGATCATGCCGGCCGGGTCGTTGCCGGAGCGCTGGAACGCGGCAACAACGCGCAGGCGCTTGAGCGCGCGGACCTTCTTCTGGCCCTTGCCCTCAGCGATGATGCCGCGCAGCTCCTCGGCCTCGGCGTCGAGGTCGAAGTTGCGGATCAGCGTCTGGATCGCCTCTGCGCCCATGCCGCCGGTGAAGTAGTCCTCGTAGCGGTCAACGAGCTCCTCGTAGAGGTTCTCGTCGATGATCATCTGCTTCGGCGCGAGCTTCTGGAAGGTGGTCCAAATCTCGTCCAGGCGCTCGACCTCGCGCTCGCCCGCCTCGCGCAGGTGCTGCATCTCCTTATCGGCAGCGTTTTGCACCTTCTTGCGGGCAGCGGCGGTCGCGCCGGAGGCCTCGAGCTCGGCGAGGTCCTCCTCGAGCTTCTGTGCGCGGTCGGCGATCTCGGAGTTGGTGTCGTCCTCGACCTCCTTCTTCTCCATCAACATCTCCGCCTCGAGGGTGGACATGTCGTTGTGGCGCGCCTCGTCGTCGACGGAGGTGATGATGTTCGCCGCGAAGTAAATGATGCGCTCGAGGTCCTTCGGCGCCAGATCCAGCAGGTAGCCCAAGCGGGACGGGACGCCCTTGAAGTACCAGATGTGGGTCACCGGGGCGGCCAACTCAATGTGGCCCATGCGCTCACGGCGCACCTTGGACTTGGTCACCTCAACACCGCAGCGCTCGCAGATGATGCCCTTGTAACGGACGCGCTTGTACTTGCCGCAGGCGCACTCCCAGTCGCGGGTGGGACCGAAGATGCGCTCGCAGAACAGGCCGTCCTTCTCCGGCTTAAGCGTGCGGTAGTTAATGGTCTCGGGCTTCTTCACCTCGCCGTGGGACCAACGGCGGATGTCGTCGGCGGTGGCCAGGCCGATGCGAAGCTCGTCGAAGAGGTTTACGTCAAACACGTAAAAATTCCTTTTCTTCTAGGTATGTGCTGTTCGTTCGTCGTGCCGTCGAAAAGCAATTGCTTTCCGACGGCTACCTGGCGCTTAGGCGGTATCCGCCGCTGCACCCTCGTCACGGGAAAGGTTGATGCCAAGCGAGGAGCCGGCCTGATCGAACTCGTCGTCGTCGCCGTCGAGCTCCATCGGCGTGCCGTCGGTGGAGAGCACCTCCACGTTCAGACACAGCGACTGCAGCTCCTTGAGCAGCACCTTGAAGGACTCCGGGATACCCGGATCCGGGATGTTGTCTCCCTTAACAATCGCCTCGTAGACCTTCACGCGGCCCACCACGTCATCGGACTTGATGGTCAAAAGCTCCTGCAGGGTGTAGGCAGCGCCGTACGCCTGCATCGCCCACACCTCCATCTCGCCGAAGCGCTGGCCACCGAACTGGGCCTTACCGCCCAGCGGCTGCTGCGTAATCATGGAGTACGGGCCGGTAGAACGGGCGTGAATCTTCTCGTCCACCAAGTGGTGCAGCTTGAGCATGTACATGTAGCCGACCGAGATCGGGTACTTGTACGGCTCGCCGGAACGGCCGTCGAATAGCCTGGTCTTGCCGTTTTCGTCCACCATCACGTCGCCGTCGCGGTTCGGCTTGGAGTTTGCCAGCAGGCCCGCGATCTCGTCGTTGGTCGCGCCGTCGAACACCGGGGTTGCGGTCAGCGAGTCCGCCGGAACGTCGTAGAGATGCTCCGGCAGGGTCTCCAGCAGCTTGGCGTTCTTCGGGTCGTCCGGGTTGACGGTCCAACCAGCTTTGGCCAGCCAGCCCAAGTGGATCTCCAGCACCTGGCCGATGTTCATACGACGCGGCACACCGTGGGTGTTCAGGATGATGTCCACCGGGGTGCCGTCAGCCATGAACGGCATGTCCTCCTGCGGCAGGATCTTGCCCACGACACCCTTGTTGCCGTGGCGGCCGGCCATCTTGTCGCCGTCCTGGATCTTGCGCTTCTGGGCGACGTAGACGCGGATCATCTCGTTGACGCCCGGCGATAGATCGTCGTCGTCCTCGCGGGAGAAGCGGCGCACGGCGATGACCTTGCCCTGCTCGCCGTGCGGCACCTTCAGGGAGGTGTCGCGGACCTCGCGGGCCTTCTCGCCGAAGATGGCGCGCAGCAGGCGCTCCTCCGGGGTCAGCTCGGTTTCGCCCTTCGGGGTGACCTTGCCCACCAGGATGTCGCCGTCGCGCACGTCCGCGCCGATGCGGATGATGCCGCGCTCGTCCAGGTCCTTGAGCACATCCTCGGAGACGTTCGGGATCTCACGGGTGATTTCCTCGGCACCGAGCTTGGTGTCGCGCGCGTCGATCTCGTGCTCCTCAATGTGCACGGAGGTGAGGATGTCCTCCTCCACCACGCGCTGGTTGAGGATGATGGCGTCCTCGTAGTTGTGGCCTTCCCATGGCATGAACGCGACCAGCAGGTTGCGGCCGAGCGCCATCTCGCCGTCCTTGGTGCCCGGGCCGTCAGCGATGACCTGGCCGGCCTCGACGCGGTCACCCGCAGACACGATCGGGGTCTGGTTGTAGCAGGTGCCCTGGTTGGTGCGCTCGAAGGTGCGCAGCATGTAAGTGTCGCGGCCGCCCTCGTCGTCCATGACGGTGATGAAGTCGCCGGTGACGTTTTCAATCACGCCGGACTTCTTGGAAATGACGGTGTCGCCAGCGTCGTACGCCGCGCGCTGCTCCATGCCCGTTGCCACGTAGGCGGCCTCTGCGCGCAGCAGCGGCACAGCCTGCTTCTGCATGTTCGCGCCCATGAGGGCACGGTTGGCGTCGTCGTGCTCCAGGAACGGAATCATCGCGGTAGCCACGGAGACCATCTGGCGCGGGGAAATATCCAGGTAGTCCACGCCCTGCGGGCCGACGACGCCGATGTCGCCGTCCTTGAGGCGGACCTCGATGCGCTCACCGGTCAGCGTGCCGTCTTTATCCATCGGGGTGGCCGCCTGCGCGATGGCGTAGCGGTCCTCCTCGTCGGCGGTGAGGTAGTCGATCTGGTCGGTCAGCTTGCCGTCGTTGACCTTCTGGTACGGCGTCTCGATGAAGCCGAACGGGTTGACGCGCGCGTAGGACGCGAGCGCGCCGATCAGGCCAATGTTCGGGCCTTCCGGGGTCTCAATCGGGCACATGCGGCCGTAGTGGGACGGGTGCACGTCTCGCACCTCGATGCCGGCGCGCTCGCGCGACAGGCCGCCCGGGCCAAGCGCGGACAGGCGACGCTTGTGGGTCAGGCCGGACAGGGAGTTGTTCTGGTCCATGAACTGCGACAGCTGCGAGGTGCCGAAGAACTCGCGGATGGCAGCGGAGACCGGGCGCACGTTGATCAGGGATGTCGGGGTGATGGACTCCGCGTCCTGGGTGGTCATGCGCTCACGCACGACGCGCTCCATACGGGACAGGCCGACGCGGACCTGGTTCTGGATCAGCTCGCCCACGGTGCGCAGGCGACGGTTGCCGAAGTGGTCGATGTCGTCGGTGTTGATCGGGATGATCTCGCCCTCCGGCGACGTCATCTCGTTCTCGCCCGCGTGCAGGCGCACCAGGTACTCCAGCGTGGTGGCGATGTCTTCCTCGGTGAGCACCATCAGACCGTCATGGTCGCCACCGAGGCCGAGCTTGCGGTTGATCTTGTAGCGGCCCACGCGAGCCAGGTCGTAGCGCTTGGCCTTGAAGAAGGAGTTCTCCAGCAGGGACTGCGCAAGGTCGCGCGTGGGCTGCTCGCCCGGGCGCTGCTTGCGGTAGATCTCCAGCAGCGCCTCATCCGTGTTGGACACACCGTCGTTTTCCAGGGTGGACATCATGATCTCGGAGAAGCCGAAGCGCTCCGTGATCTGCTCGGTGGTCCAGCCGAGCGCCTTCAGCAGTACGGTGACCGGCTGGCGGCGCTTGCGGTCGATGCGCACACCGACGGTGTCGCGCTTGTCCACGTCAAACTCCAGCCACGCACCGCGCGACGGGATGACCTTCACGGAGTGCAGCGGGCGCTCCGTGGACTTGTCGATGGTCTCGTCGAAGTACACGCCCGGCGAACGCACCAGCTGGGAGACGACGACGCGCTCCGTGCCGTTGACGATGAAGGTGCCCTTATCCGTCATCAGCGGGAAGTCGCCGATGAACACGGTCTGGGACTTGATCTCCTGCGTGTCGTTGTTGATGAACTCCGCGGTCACGTACAGCGGCGCGGAGTAGTTGATGTCCTTGTCCTTGCACTCGTCGATCGTGTACTTCACGTCTTCGAAGCGCGGCTCGGACAGCGTCAGGCTCATGTTGCCGGAGTAGTCCTCGATCGGGGAGATCTCGTCGAGGATGTCCTCCAGGCCGGACGTGACGCGCGCATCGCCGCCGCGGTTGGCCTGCTCGCGCTCGCGCCACTCGGGCGTGCCGACGAGCCACGCAAAGGATTCGAGCTGCACATCAAGAAGTCCCGGGACGGTGATCGGCTCATTAATCTTCGCGAACGAGTAACGTTCGGGAGCCCCGGGGATATCAGCCATGTTCATGGTCTGGTCTGAGACTGCCAAGTTGGGTCCTTCCAGCACCTCTGGCGGAGACCTACCGCACCACGTCTGGCTTCGCGGTCCGGCGGCGTTTCCGCAGGATAAGTTAGCATTCGGTCTGCTTTAGAAGACCCGCCCCCAGAGACAACAAAATCACCTTGTCAAATCGGGTTTTCGTTTCCCGCTGCACAAGGCTTGCATCGCGTACTGGAGACGGCTTCCAGCGCAAAGAACAACCATAGAGTAATCTCCCCCGTTTGTAAAGGCCCCCGCCGTCACTTCCGCCAGACACCCGATGCCGTCAATGTGCCGCGCGCGGTTGTTGGGGGGAAGCCTACCACCCGTCGCACGCAGCCGGTCAAACCCGACGCGCCGCACGCCCCGGCCGCAGCGCTCCCACCAGGCCCGCAAGCGCGAGCGCGGCGCCGACCCAGGCCAGCACGCGCCACAGCCCACGGTCCGCGGCGGCGGTCTGCGCATCCGCCACTTTGCGCACAAGCTTTGCGACGTCCTCACGGTCCATCACACCGTCATAGGTCACCACGTTTTTCACGCCGTTGCCTTCTGCGTCGGCGTAGTAGTCGTCCACCTTCTCGTCGATGCCCACGACCACGCCGGTCTCCTGGTCCACAAGGATCTCGCGATCGGCCACGTGGTGCAGGAAGGTGCGTTCGCCATCGACCGTCAGCGTGTTGCGGGGATCCGCGTAGCGCATCGCCACGTTCGTCGGCGCAATGGTTTGGTGGAACCGCGCCACGGTACGCCCGGCAATGTCCTCCGTGTCCACGAACTCTGCTGGGGCCGCACCGCGCAGCACGGGATCGAACACCTCCACGGTGTCTTGTGGCGCGGGGGCGGGGAAGGTCAGCCACGCGCCGTCGATAGGTACCTGCGTCGCGGGCATCCCCATCACCAACAACGCCTCTGCGGGCCCCACCGCGGCGCCAGAAACGCGGTCCACGGCGTACGACCACGTCGAGGCGGTAAGCAAGTTGTCAAAATCCGTACCGGACTCCCCCGCCCGGAGCGTGTCCCCAACGCGCACGCTCGCCGTCTCCTCATCCGACGGCTCCTGGATCTCCATGTGCAACTGGCGGGTCACCGGTGCGGGTTGGCCGTCCCGCACCCCGTCAGGGTCCGACATCGTCCACGTCGCCTCCCCCAACGCCAAGGGCAACCGCGTACCAGACAGCAGCACACTCGGCGCGAGCAGGCCAGCCACTACCAAAGCCACGCCGAGGCCAGCGAGCAGGGCGGACAATATGCGGGGTTTCGGCAGCATGGTGGGCCAGTCTAGCGCAGCAAAAACGCGAAACCCCCTCCGGTCGCGGTTGCGACCGAAGGGGGCGTCGTCAAGCAGAAAGCTCCTACTTGAGGGTGACGGATGCGCCAGCCTCTTCCAGCTTGGCCTTTGCAGCCTCTGCGTCGTCCTTGTTGGCGCCCTCGAGGATGGCCTTCGGTGCACCCTCGACCATTTCCTTGGCGTCCTTCAGGCCCAGGCCCGGAACCAGCTCGCGGACGACCTTGATCACGCCGATCTTCTTGTCGCCAGCGGACTCGAGAACAACGTCGAACTCGTCCTTCTCCTCAGCGGCAGCCTCGCCGCCAGCGGCCGGAGCGCCTGCAGCTGCGACAGCAACCGGAGCGGCTGCGGTCACGTCGAAGACCTCCTCGAACTCCTTCAGGAACTCGGAGAGCTCGATGAGGGTCATTTCCTTGAACTGCTCAATGAGCTCGTCCTTGGTGAGCTTAGCCATTGTGGCTTCCTTTCTGTTGGTGGGCGTTTACAGCCCGGATGTAAAAGTGTGTTTATGCGGCTTCTTGCTTGTCCTGCAGCGCAGCGACAAGGCGGGCCGTCTTGGACGCCGGAGCCTGGAACAGGCCGGCTGCCTTTGCCAAGGAACCCTGGAAAGCACCAGCGATCTTTGCAAGCGTGGTCTCGCGGTTGTCCATCTCGGCCAGAGCGTCGACCTGGGAAGCGTCGAGGACGTTGCCGTCCATGAAGCCGCCCTTGATCACGAACGCGTCGTGGTCCTTGTTGAACTTCTTCATCACCTTCGCCGCGTCGACGGCTGCGTCGCCCTTGATGAAAGCGACGGCGGTCGGGCCGGTGAGAAGATCGTCGAGACCCTCGATGCCCTGCTCGTTCGCAGCGATCTTGATGAGGGTGTTCTTGGCGACGTGGTACTCGACATCAAAGCCCATATCGCCGCGCAGCTGCTGCAGCTGGCCGACGGTCAGGCCACGGTACTCGGTCAGCACGATGGAATCCGCCTCAGCGAACTTCTCCTTCAGAGCTGCGAGTTCCGCAGTGTTCTTCGGGTTTGCCATGACACACGCCTCCTTCCGATACTTCATGTTGTTCAATCCGCCCGGAGCATCCTCGCTTTACGACGTTCGCTTCGCGCGAATCCGACGCCTTCAAGCAAAAATGCCCCGTGCAGAAGCACGAGGCATACGTTTCGTAGTGTGCCGCGTTTCTCCTGCGTGGGTCGGCCCCTACAGTGGAGCACCTTCGACTCCCTCGCGGGAGTGACCGACGGTCTTCGGTGAAACTTGAGCTCGGCCGTTGCGGGCCGTTCAAACTTCGGTAGGGGATGTTAGCGGGTGGGTACCGAGTTCGCCAAATCGCGGGTGTGCGCGCGGCGTGGGGTGTGAAGTGGGGCATCTACTCCTCGGGCGAGAAAAGTCAAGGGGTGGCGCTCCCCTGTGGATAACGTTCAAGCCTTTCGCCGGGGGTTGTCCACAGGTTTGGGTTTTAGGGGTTGTGTGGGTGTGCGGGGTGGTTAGTGTCTGTGGCCATGAACCCGTTCGACGCACTGATCCAGGCGATGGCCGCAGAATCCATGGAGACGCTGCGGCACTTCGACCTGTCTGTCGCACTTGCCGCCGGCATGGCACCAGAGCGCGCCCGCGCATGGGCGGCGATGCAGGACGTCTACTACGGGGCGACAAAGTTCACCCGCAAGCAAGCCCTCGCCGCGCAGAAAGCTCACGGGTTTTCCATCGACGAGCTCGCACTGATCGAACGGCGCATCAGCGGGGTCAAAGACACGGCCGAGCGGTGGCGGCTGCGCCTAGCCCTGCTCGAGGTGCGCGGCGGGTACCGCGCGATTGAACGCGCCGCACGCGAACTCATCCCCGCTGATACCACCCCGAAGAAAAAGCAGGTCGCCTTCTCCCGGCCGAGCAACGGCCGGGCACGCATCACCATCGACACCACCGACAGCAACGCCGCCGACCTAGAACACCGCCTGCGCCAAAACCTCGACCCCACCACACCGGCCGCTCCTCAAATGGAACAAGAATTCTGGCGCATCCTCGACGGCGACACCGGCGGTGTTGTCGCTGCCGCACCCCGGCCGATCGTGATGGTGCCCATCGACGCCCACATGCGCATCCTGGCCGGTGCCGGCGACGAGATCGAGCTGGTGCTCACCGACGGCACCACCATGACCGGGGCCGAGTACTTACAGCACGAGTTCGGTCACGCACTGGAAGTCGCCGCGTTCCACCCCACACACGGGGCGGTGAACCTCTACCGCACCACACGTTTGGCCAACCAGAAGCAGCGCGACCTTGCCGCGATGGTTTCCCCGGTGTGCGCGTTTCCCGGCTGCCGCCACGGCGCATACGCGTGCCAGACGCACCACGTCACACCGTGGCAACACGGTGGTGAGACCAACCTGGACAACCTCGCCCCGCTATGCCGCTACCACAACCGCGTCAACGACGACGACCCCACACGACGCAAACGCGGCCGCATCACCATGGACCGCGGCGCACCCATATGGACCTCACCAACCGGACACCACCACACAAACACCAACCGAGGAGCACTCGACCAACTCTTCGGCCCCAACCGCTAACGCAAACACCCCAAAAACAGCAAACGCCGCCGCCCAAAAACGGACGACGGCGACTGCGGCACGCGCATACGCAAAACCCGCCGCAGCGCGATGCTGCGGCGGGTCTGAAAAGACGGACTATGCCTTGGTGGCGTAGTTCTTCTCCACAGAGGTGTCCACCGGCACACCCGGGCCCTGGGTGGCAGAGACGGTGATCTTCTTCAGGTAGATGCCCTTCGCGGACGCCGGCTTCAGGCGGATGACCTCGTCGAGCAGTGCGCCGTAGTTCTCAGCGAGCTGCTCCGGGGTGAAGGACGCCTTGCCGATGATGGCGTGCAGGTTGGACGCCTTGTCCACGCGGAACGCGATCTTGCCGCCCTTGGAATCGGCGACAGCCTTCGCAACGTCCGGGGTGACCGTGCCCGTCTTCGGGTTCGGCATGAGACCACGCGGGCCGAGCACGCGGGCGACGCGGCCGACCTTGGCCATCTGGTCCGGGGTAGCGATAGCCACGTCGAAGTCGAGCTGGCCGTTGTTGATCTGCTCGATCAGCTCGTCGGTGCCGACGATGTCCGCGCCTGCCTCCTGCGCCTTGGTGGCGTTCTCGCCCTCGGCGAACACTGCGACGCGGACGGTCTTACCGGTGCCGTGCGGCAGGTTCACGGTGCCGCGGACCAGCTGGTCAGCCTTGCGCGGATCCACGGACAGGCGCATCGCGACGTCGATGGTGGCGTCGTACTTGTCGGAGGAGGTCTCCTTCGCAAGCGTGACCGCGTCGAGCGGGTGGTAGAAGCTGTCGCGGTCGATCTTTGCCAGCTGTTCGTTGTGGCGCTTGGATTTCTTAGCCATGTTGAGTTCCTTTCAGGAGTTGTGGTGAGCGGGCCTGGCTTACGGCCCTTCCACGTGAAACGAGAAGTGCGGTTTACTTCTCGACGTCGATGCCCATGGAGCGGGCGGTACCTGCGATGATCGCGGCGCCAGCCTCGATGTCGCGGGCGTTGAGGTCGGCCTTCTTGGTCTCGGCGATCTCCTTGCACTGCTCCCAGGTGACCTTGCCCACCTTGTCGGTGTGCGGGACGCCGGAACCCTTCTGCAGGCCTGCGGCCTTGAGCAGCAACGACACCGCCGGCGGGGACTTCAGCACGAAGTCGAAGGAGCGGTCCTCGTAGACCGTGATCTCCACCGGGACGATGTTGCCGCGCATGGACTCGGTGGCGGCGTTGTAGGCCTTGGTGAACTCGGCGATGTTCACGCCGTGCGGACCAAGTGCCGTGCCCACCGGCGGAGCCGGGGTTGCCATGCCTGCTTCGATCTGCAGCTTAATCAGGCCGGTGACCTTCTTCTTAGCCATCGCATTACCTCCTAGTTACAGCGCCCGCAGCCACGATGAGCTGCCGCGGGGCTTCCGGATGCCGGGGTTGATGCCAGCCACCGGGGAATATAGAAACGAAAACGTCGCGCGTGTGGGCACGCGCGACGAGATAGGTTACGCCGTGAGGACGTCGAGAAGCAAAACGCGCCTACATGATCCGCTCGATCTGGTCCGCGGTGAGCTCCACGGGAGTCTCGCGGCCGAAGATGGACACCAGCGCCTCGATCTTGCCCGTCTCCGGGTCGATGGCGTTGATGGTGGCGGACACGGACGCGAGCGCGCCGGAGAGGATGGTGACGGCCTCGCCGACCTGGTAGTCGTGCGTGACCTTCTTCGGCGCCTCGTCCTCTGGCATGGCCACGACGGTCTCGCCCTCGGCGTTGACCTCGGGCTTGGTGCCGGTCGCGGCGGACTTGGGCAGCAGGAACTTTGCGACGTCGCGATGCTTCACCGGCGTCGCATTACCTTCGTTGCCCACGAAGGAGGTCACGCCCGGGGTCTCGCGGACCACGGACCAGGCGGCGTCGTTCATGTCCATGCGCACGAGCACGTAGCCCGGCAGGAGCTTGCGCTTGACCAGCTTTTTCTTGCCGTCCTTGTTCTCAATGGCCTGCTCGATGGGCACGACCACCTCGTAGATGGAGTCCTCCACCTCGAGGGTTTGGGAGCGCATCTCCAGGTTGGTCTTCACCTTGTTCTCGTAGCCCGAGTAGGACTGGATGATGTACCACTCGCCCGGCTGCTTCTTCAGCTCGCGGGTGTATTCGCGCAGGCGGCGCTTGTATTCGCTGTCGGAGTCGGCGTCTGTGTCGGCGTCGGCCCCAGCGGCGGCGGCCTCGAGGTCGCCCGCTTCGGCGACGTTGAGGTCGGTCTCCTGGATGGGTTCCTCCACCACGGCATCATCGGCACCGTCAGCGTCGGCGGCCTCGCCGTCAGCAGCGTCGGCGTCGTCGCGACCGTCAACGCCGTCAGCGCCGGCGTTGGCGCCGTCCAGTTCCTCGGCGGCTTCTTCGGCGCTGTCGGTGTCGACGGCGGCCTGGGCGATGTTCTCGACCTCGGCGTCCGTCAGGTCGGCGTCGGCCGTTTCAGCCTCTGGGTCTGCCTCGGCGGCGTCTGCGTCGGCGCCGGTACTGTCGCCCTCCTCGTCGGAGGAGTCACCACCCTCGGTGCCGGCCGGGTCGTCGTCCCCACCGTTGAGCGCCGGATCGGTGGACGGCTGCACCGGCGCGCCCTCGTCGATCATCTCCTGCTCGTTGTTCTCCAGAGCGCCGCTGACGTCCTTGTTTGCCTCAGTCATGGTTCATCTCCTCATTCGTTCAAACGTGTGCGCCCCAGGGTACCGGGGCAAAAATTATCCCGCCCTCCTCGGCGTCCGAGGTGGCGGGAGACGTTGTGGCACCCAGTGTACCTAGCGGATGAAGATCCAGCGAATCACCCACGCCGACAGCGCGTCGACGCCCCACACGAAGATGGTGAGCACGATCAGAAACGCGAACACGATTGCCGTGTAGTTGAGCATCTGTTTGCCGGTGGGCCAGATAACCTTGCTCATCTCGGAGGCAACTTCGCCCGGGAAGGTGGCGATGCTGGAGCCGTCCTTCTCATCCGCTTCGTCGACGGCGGCGGGCGCACGCTTGGCCTCGTAACCCTCGGCGGAGACAGGAGAAGCCCCGCGCAGCTGACGCTTGCCGGTCGGCTGTGCGGGGTTTTGACCGTTGGGGTTAGTCACGAAAACTCCTCCAGGTTGTTTTGGCAGGGGCGACAGGACTCGAACCTGCAACCTACGGTTTTGGAGACCGTTGCGCTACCAATTGCGCCACGCCCCTAGGGCACTCGTTCAAGTGCGCCTAACCCTACCACGGAAGCTTTTCAGCACCCGTTTGAGGTGAGTAGCGATGGAGAGAATTGAACTCTCGACACAGCGATTATGAGTCGCTTGCTCTACCACTGAGCTACACCGCCATGTGCTCGCCGGCGCCCGCACATCGAGTGGGAGAACCCCAGCAAACAACAGAGCCCCCTGACAGAATCGAACTGTCGACCTTTTCCTTACCATGGAAACGCTCTGCCGACTGAGCTAAGGGGGCACAGCTTCTCTGTTCCGGATCTTCGCTTTCGCTCTGACCCGCTCCGTTGAAGCCTTGGAAAGATTAACCCGATGTTGTTTTCAAACACAAATCGCCTGGCTGGTAGCGGTTTTCGCGGGTTGCTTTAGACGTCGTGAAGCGGGTGCTTCATGGCGAAACCCCGCCGGTGAAAACCGACGGGGTTTTGTGTTGGTGCCAGGTAGAAGATTCGAACTTCTGAAGGCAATGCCGGCGGATTTACAGTCCGCTCCCTTTGGCCGCTCGGGCAACCTGGCAAGCACCGAAGTGCGGGGTTTACTCTACACAACGCCCCGCACGGGAGGAAATTGCCTGCTTATCCCACCCGCTCGACGGTCATGCGGGTCATGTTGCGCAGCGCCTCGCGCGCCGGAATGTCGGGCAGGCCCTCGAGCTCCTCCTCGACCACGGCGAGGTACTCGCGCGCCTTGTCTAACGCGCGCTCCCGCCCGCCGGTCTGCGCGAGGAGGTCGAGGGCGTGGGCGACGTCGGCGTCGTCGGTAAGCGGGCCCGTGAGCAGGCCGCGCAGCTCCTCCCCGGCCGGGGAGTCCTCCTCGAGCGCGTAGAGCACGGGCAGGGTGAACACGCCCTCGCGCAGGTCGGTGCCGGGGGTCTTGCCGGACTGTTCGGGGTCGGAGAAGATGTCGATGATGTCGTCGACGATCTGGAAGACCATCCCCACCGCGTCGCCGATGCGCGCGCACCGGTCCACGACGTCCGCCTCCGCACCCGCGTGCCGCGCGCCGAGGTACGCCGCCGAGGAGATGAGCACACCCGTCTTCTCCTCGATCACCGTGAGGTAGTGCTCCACCGGGTCGCCGCCCTGCGCGCCGACGGTCTCGCGCATCTGTCCGGTGACCAGCTTCTCGAAGGTGTCGGCGAAGTGGCCGACGGTGTCCAGGTCCATCGCGCTCATGAGCCGCGACGCGTGCGCGAAGAGGATGTCGCCGGCGAGGATGGCCACGGTGTTCGTCCAGCGCGCGTTGGCGGACTCGACGCCGCGGCGGCGCTCGGCCTCGTCCATAACGTCGTCGTGGTAGAGCGTGGCCAGGTGCACCACCTCCACGACGGTGGCGCCGCGGACGACGTTCTCGCTGCGTGGGTCGGGCCCGAACTCCGCGCACAGCAGCGCCATCATGGGCCGGAAGCGCTTGCCGCCGGCGGCGGCGAGGTGCGTGACCTTGTCGGTGAGGAAGCTTTCCACGCGGGACAGCTCGGCCCGCAGCCTGTCCTCCACCGCCTCCAGCCCGGAGTTCAGCCGCGCGTTGAGCGCCTCGTCGCCTAGGTCCAGGTTGAAGCCGTGGCGCGGTGACGGAGTGGTGCCGTGCGTCATCGAAAACGTCCTTGCAGGTTGGAGGGGCACATGGATAACACGCTAACCGTAGCCCAACCCACCCCGCCCGCGCACGAGCGGGTGGCACTGGCACAATGTGGCGGGTGAGTGAGTACTTCGACCTCGTCGTCGTCGGCGCGGGCCCAGCCGGGTCCGCCGCAGCGATCGCCGGGCAGCGCGCCGGCATGGGCACATTGCTTCTCGACGCCCTGCCGGCCCACCGCGACAAAACCTGCGGGGACGGGTTGACCCCTCGGGCCGTCGATACGCTAGAGCTCCTCGGCCTCCCCGTCCCGGCGTACCGCAACCGGGGCCTGAAGCTGCACGGCTACGGCGGCGACGTCGAGGCGCCGTGGCCGCGCGGCGAGGGGTCCGCCTCCCCGCGTGCCACGTTCGACGCCATGCTTGTCGGCGAAGCTGCGCGCGCCGGCGCGACCATCCGCCAGGGCTGCCCCGCCACCGGCGTGCAGCTCGAGCGCGGGGCGATCCGCGCCGTGGAGACGCCGCGCGGCGAGGTGCGGGCCCGGCGGGTGATCGTCGCGGACGGGGTGCGCTCCCCCTTTGGCAAACTCCTCGGGCGCGCCTGGCACAAGGAGCACGTCTACGGCATCGCGGCGCGCTCCTACTGCGCCTCGCCGTTTTCGAGCGAGCCGTGGATGCACTCCCACGTCGAACTGCGCGACGCCGGCGGCGCGATCCAGCCCGGCTACGGCTGGATCTTCCCGCTCGGCGACGGGCACGTCAACCTCGGCTGCGGCGCGCTGTCCACCGACGCGCGCCCGGCGAAGGTGAACACGAAGAAGCTGCTTGCGCAGTACGCCGCGCAGCAGCGCGAGGCGTGGCAGCTCGGCGAGCCGGAACGCGTGGCGTCGGCGCTGCTGCCGATGGGCGGGGCGGTGTCGAACGTGGCGGGGCCGAACTGGGCGCTCGTGGGCGACGCGGCGGCGTGCGTGAACCCGCTCAACGGCGAGGGCATCGACTACGGGCTGGAGACGGCGGTGCTCGCCGTCGGGCTCATGGGGCAGGTCGACGACCTCACGCTCGCGTGGCCGGCGCTGCTGCGCGAAACGTACGGCGACGCGTTCGCGCTCGCGCGCACCCTCGCCCGGCTGCTCACCTACCCGCAGTTCCTGCCGCTCGCCGGGCCGGTGGCGCTGCGCGGGCTGGGCGGGCGCACCCTCATGCCGGCGGCGGCGCGGCTCATGGGCAACCTCGTCGCGGACGAGGACCGGGACCTCGTCGCCCGGGCGTGGCGCCTGGCAGGGCGGGCGGCGCGGGGCGCGCAGCCGGGCGAGCCGCTGTGGGACGCGCGCTAGGCCGGCTTCACCGCGCCGGCTTCACCGCGCTGTGCAGCGCGACGATGCCGCCGGAGAGGTTGAGCCAGCTCGCGTCCGTCCACCCGTTGTCGTTGATGGCGGCGGCGAGCTCCTCCTGGCCAGGCCAGGCGCGGATGGACTCGGCGAGGTACTCGTAGGCCTCCGCGTTCGAGGAGAACACCTTCGCCACCGCCGGCAGCGCGAGCGGCAGGTACTCCTTGTACAGCGTGCGGAAGCCGGGCACGACGGGCGTGGAGAACTCGTTGACGGCGAGGCGCCCGCCCGGCTTGGTCACGCGCGCCATCTCCCGCAGGCCGGCCTCGAAGTCGTGGACGTTGCGCAGGCCGTAGGAGATGGTCACCGCGTCGAAGGTCTCGTCGGCGAACGGCAGGTGCATCGCGTCGCCGACGACCTTGGGCACGTCGCGGTCCTTGCCGGCGGCGAGCATGCCCTGGGAAAAGTCGCAGGCCACCACCCACGCGCCGGACTTGCCCAGCTCCACGGTGGACACGGCGGTGCCGGCGGCCAGATCGAGCACGAGCTCGCCGGGCTTTAAGTCCAGGCGCTCGCGGGTGCGACGTCGCCAGTACTTGTCCAAGCCGAACGACAGCACGGTGTTGGTGATGTCGTAGTTTTTGCCCACGTCGTCGAACATACCGGCAACGTCGAAGGGCTTTTTGTCCAGATCCGCCTTGGCCATGGTGCGCAAGTCTACTTTGCCACCCACAAACGGAGGCCGTACGACAACACAACACTTGCAAGTTCGGCGTGCCGAACTTTATTATTCGCCGGTATGGGACTTGATGACTCCAACATGGGCGCATGGCTCGAAGCCATCGCATTGTTCGAGACCGCCCGCGAAGGCGACTACCTCGCGTCCGCGCGGCTCGTGCGCTCCAGCGCCAACCCGGAAGACGTCACGCTCAACCTGATGCGGCTGCTCGCCGTCTACCTGCACGACGAATCCCCGGAAAAGCTCGACCGATTCATTGCCACGTCCCACCGCGTCGGCCCGCCGCCGCTTCTCTAACCGCACGGAAAAGTACACAGAAAGAAAAGGACCAACATGCTGAAATCCAAGGTGCTCGCGCTCGCCGCCACGGCTGCGCTAACTGCCGGCCTCGCAGGCTGTTCGCAGGACAGCGCCGACGCCGCAGGCGGCAAAGACACCCCCGTGGTACTCACCACGTTCACGGTGATCCAGGACATCGCTTCGAACGTCGCCGGCGACCACCTGCGGGTGGAGTCCATCACCAAACCCGGCGCGGAAATCCACGGCTACGAGCCCACCCCGGGCGACATCTCGCGCGCCTCCGACGCCGACCTGATCCTGGACAACGGCATGAACCTGGAAAACTGGTTCTCCCAGTTCGTCGCCGACCTGGACGTGCCCCACGCCGTGGTCAGCGAAGGTGTCGACCCGATCGACATCGCGGAGGACGCCTACGCCGGCAAGCCCAACCCGCACGCCTGGATGAGTCCGGTGAACGTGCAGAAGTACGTGGACAACATCGTCGACGCGTTCAGCGAACTCGACCCGGAGCACGCCGATGATTTCAAGGCCAACGGCGAAACATACAAGCAGGAACTGCAGGCTGTGCAAGACGAGCTGGAGACCAAGCTCGCCGCTGTCCCCGACAAGCAGCGCGCCTTGGTCACCTGCGAAGGTGCGTTCTCCTATCTGGCTCGCGACGCGAAGTTGACCGAGCGCTACATCTGGCCGGTCAACGCTGAGCAGGAAGCCACCCCGCAGCAGATCGCCGGCGCGATCGAGTTTGTGAAGGAAAACAACGTCCCGTCTGTGTTCTGTGAATCCACGGTCTCTAACGCGCCGATGATGCAGGTCGTGAAGGCCACCGGCGCGGAGTACGGCGGCACCCTCTACGTCGATTCGCTTTCTGAGGAAAACGGTCCGGTGCCGACCTACCTGGATCTGATTCGCCACGACACGAAGGTGATCATCGACGGTTTGAACGGGGGCAAGCAGTGATCCCCGCAATCGCGGTTGACGATGTTGCGGTGCGCTACGGCGACGTCGTCGCGCTCGACGGCGCAACTTTGAGCGTCCAACCAGGCCGTATCTGTGGGCTGATCGGGATGAACGGCGCGGGCAAATCCACGCTACTCAAGGCGATCATGGGGTTGGTCAAGCCGGATCGCGGCACGGTTCGTATCAACGGCATCGACCCCATGCGCGCCCGCAAGACGCAGGTGCTGGGCTACGTCCCGCAGAGCGAGGACGTGGACTGGCAGTTCCCGGTCACAGTGCGTGATGTGGTCATGATGGGCCGCTACGGCCACATGGGCTTTACCCGCCACGCGCGTGCGGAGGACATTGCGGCTGTGGATCGCGCGCTTGAGCGCACCCACCTTGAGTCGTTCGCAGACCGCCAGATCGGTCAGCTTTCGGGTGGCCAGAAGAAGCGTGCCTTCATCGCCCGCGGTATCGCTCAGGGTGCGAGCATCATGCTTCTCGACGAACCCTTCGCCGGCGTGGACAAACATTCCGAGGCCACCATCACTGAGCTGCTGCGTGACCTCGCGGCAGAAGGCACCACTATTTTTGTGGTGACGCACGACCTGGTTGCCTTGCCCCAGCTCGCGCCGGAGACAGTGCTGTTGAACCGCCGGGTGTTGATGCACGCCCCGACTGAAGTGGTGTTAGAGCCGGACAATTTGGTACAGGGCTTCGGTATGGGGGTGTCAGCATGATTGCGCTGCTTACGGAGCCGTTTGGGTACGAGTTCATGATGCGTGCGCTTGCGACCTCGCTGGTGGCGTCGATTGTCTGCGCGCTGTTGTCGTGCTGGCTGGTGTTGGTTGGCTGGTCGCTGATGGGCGATGCGGTAAGCCACGCTGTCCTGCCCGGCGTGGTGCTGGCCTACATTCTGGGCGTGCCGTTTGCCGTCGGCGCGGTGGTGTTCGGGTTCCTTGCGGTGGCACTGATCGGGCTGGTGCGCGATACGTCCCGGGTGAAGGAGGATGCGGCCATTGGCATTGTGTTCACCACCATGTTCGCGCTGGGGCTCGTGCTCATTTCGGTAACCCCTTCGCACACGGATCTGAACCACATCATCTTCGGCAATCTGCTTGGTGTGTCCCGTGGGGACCTGCTGCAGGTGGCCATCCTGGGAGCGATCGTGTTGAGCGTGCTGGTGCTCAAGCGGCGCGACTTCACCCTCTACGCGTTCGATCCCACCCATGCACACGCGATTGGGTTGAATCCGCGCCTGCTCGGTGCGGCCCTGCTGGCACTGCTGGCGCTGACGTCAGTGGTGGCACTCCAGGCCGTTGGCGTGATCCTGGTGGTGGCGATGCTGATCATCCCGGGTGCGACCGCCTACCTGCTCACCAACAAATTCGGCACGATGCTGATCATCGCCCCGACCATGTCGGCGGCGTGTGCGATTGTGGGCCTGTACTGCTCCTACTACCTGGACACGGCCTCTGGCGGCATGATCGTGCTCGCCCAAGGTGTGGTGTTTGGTGTGGTGTACCTGTTCGGCCCGCATGGGGTGCTGCGGGGTCGTCGTTACGCATCCACGCGCACGAAGACGGAATCCGTGGCTTCCTCGCCGAGCGGCACCGCCTCCGCCGCGCCGGCAAGCCGGACCGCGACCGCGCCGGAGTAAGGGGCACCCTCTCCCACCTCGAGGGTTGCGCCGACGACGAGCCCGTGACTGTCGAAGAATTGCAGCAGTTTCGGGTCGTCGTCGGCAATGCGTTCAATCGTGGCCTTCTGCCCCGGCTGCACGCCGGTCAGTGGGACGGCCTCGGGGGCATCAACACGCCCGCTGGCTGAGGGGATGGGGTCACCGTGGGGGTCGCGGCTGGGGTAGTCCAAAAACGCGTCGATGCGGTCGACCATAAAGTCGCTCACCGAGTGTTCGAGGTTTTCGGCCTCGTCGTGCACCTGGTCCCAGGTGTAGCCCAACGCCTCCACCAAAAACGTTTCAATCAGGCGGTGGCGGCGGATCATCGCCACCGCGTACGTGCGGCCTGTGTCGGTCAGCTCGACGGCGCCGTAGGGCTTATGTTCCACCAGGCCCTGCTCGCCGAGCTTGCGCACCCCGTCGGAGACGGTGGATTTGCGCAGTCCAAGGTGCTTGGCCACTGACGACGGTGTCACCGGCGTATCTGACCACTCCGAAAGCGCCCAGATGCCTTTGAGGTAGTTCTGGGTACTGGTGGACAGGTCGCCGACGGACATGCTCGCCACTCTACTTGGCGGCGCGCTTGCGCTTACGCGGTGTCGTCGCGCCGCGCTTGCCTGCGGGGTTGGCCCAGGCGTGCCGGCGCCCAGCGCGGCAGGGCCACGTCGCGGCCGAACAGGTGCACCACGTTGCGCTCGTAGGCGTCCAGCACCTCGGAGTAGTAACCCAGCAGCTGGTCGCCGAGCGCGGCCCACGTCTTGTTCTCCACGGACGCGCGGGCGGCGCGCTGCAGGTCGGCGTGGCGGGCGTCGTCGAGCACCCAGCGCGCGGCGTCGGGCAGCTCGGCCTCGAACGTGGGCACCTCGAGCAGCAGGCCGTTCTCGCCGTGCTTGATCAGGTCAATCGGGCCGCCGGCGCGCGGGCCGATCGTGGGCACACCGGATGCCTGGGCCTCCTGGATGGCCTGGCAGAACGTCTCAAACTCGCCGGTGTGCACGAACAGGTCCAGCGACGCGTACGCGCGGGCGAGCTCCTCGCCGGACAACGCCCCGGTGAACACCGCGGAAGGCAGAGTCTCCGCTAGGCAATCCCGCTCCGGGCCGTCGCCGACGATGACGAGTTGGACCGAAGGATCGTCGACAAGCGGGGCGAGGCGATGGACACTCTTCTCCGCCGCCAGCCGCCCGATGAAGCCGACGATCTTCTTCTCCCCCGTCGGGTCCCACGCGCGGCGCAGCACCTCCGAGCGCTTCGCCGGGTTGAACAGCTCGGTGTCCACCCCGCGGCCCCAGTGGCGCACGTTCTTGATGCCGTGCGCCTCAAGCTCGCGGATATAGCTTGACGACGGCGCCAGCGTCATCTCACTCATATTGTGGATCGTGCGCGTCCAGTCCCACGCCAAATTCGCCACCATGGGCAGGTGGTACTTGGTGGCGAAGCCTGCGACGTCCGTCTGGTAGAGCGCCACCGCCGGCACCCCGATCTGACGCGCGGCGAACGCGCCCGCCCCGCCGAGGACGAAGGGGCTAGCCAGGTGGATGATGTCCGGCTTGAACCCGGCGAGCGCCGCGGCGACGGTGGTGGTGGGCACGCCGATCGGCAGCGAGTCCACGAGCGGCACCATCACCGTGGGTACGCGCACGATCTCGAAGCCGAGGTAGTCCGGGATCTCATCTTGGAAGTCGCGCGCGCCCGGCGCGACCACCATCGCCTCATGGCCCTCGCGCTTGAGGTGCTCGAGCACCCGCAGCACCGAGTTGGTCACACCGTTGACGTTCGGCAGAAACGATTCCGCGACGATTCCCACACGCATGTCTGCTTACTTTTCCACACTCAGGCGAACCACGGCCCAACCGGAGTTAAACGCCGCGTGAATTTTCCCCGCTACCCTGGCCCGCATGCACGAGAACGACATGGAACGCATCCGCTCCGGCGAGTGGTACCTGCCCGGCGGGGACGAGCCGAACGCGCGCCGCTGGGAGCGCGCCCGCCCGATCACCATCGGCGAGGACTGCTGGTTCGGCGCCGGCGCGATGGTCATGCCGGGGGTGACGGTCGGGGATCGCGTGGTGGTGGCCGCAGGGAGCGTCGTTACGCGGGATGTCCCGAGCGATACCCTCGTCGCTGGGGTACCGGCGACGGTGAAGCGTTCGCTTCTCGACGCCCCTCCGGCACCCACCGACTGACCCCCGCCCACGCGCCGGCCGCGATGAGCGTGGCCACCGCGAGCACCGACAGCGCCGGGCGCAGCGCGAGCGCCCAGCCGCGGCCTTCCACCTTGACCAGGTCCGTGTTCGACTTCGCGTACGTCACCCACACCTGCTGGCCCTCCCCCAACCCCGTCGGGTAGAGCACGCCCCCGGGCGGGGAGACGAGCTGGCCGTCCTCCGTCTGGTACTCGATGTAGGTGCGCCAGCGCCCCACCTCGGTGACGGTGGCGGAGCCGCGGCCGGGGTCGGCGTGGATGCGCGCGTCGTTGATCGCGGGGCCACCGACCATGGCGACGCCCCCGAGCAGCGCGAACGCGTACAGCGCCAGCACGAGCTGGTGCCCCCGGCGCCGCCACCTCACCGGTTCAGCCGCTCCGCGAGCGCGCGCCGCGTGGCGCGGGTGGTGGCGGCCTCGACGACGGCGATCGGCTGCGGCTCCGCCTCGAGCTCGAGCAGTACCTCGCCCAACTCGGCGAGGGTGTCCGCGCGCCGGTACGCCGCGCCGTACGCCTCGGCGAGCTTGGCCACGTCGGTGCCGTGGGGCGTGCCGAACGCTCGCTCGAACGCGCCACGCACGCCCGCGCCGCCGGGCTCGAGGCCCTCGAAGATGCCGCCGCCGTCGTCGTTGGCCACGACGATGGTGAGGTTGCCCGGGCGCGGCTCGTCGGGGCCGATGAGCAGGCCGTTGACGTCGTGGAGGAACGTCAGGTCCCCCATGAGCGCGACGGTGCGCGGCGCGCGGATCTCGTCGGGACGCAACGCCTGGGTGGCCAGCGCGACGCCGACGGCCTGGGAGACGGTGCCGTCGATGCCGGCCGCGCCCCGGGCCGCGTACGCGTCGACGCCGTCGAAGGGCATGCCCACGAACGAGGCGTCGCGCACCGGGTTCGAGGACCCGAGCACGAGCGTGTCGCCCACGGCGAGGGTGTCGCACACCGCGGCGGCGACGTGGAGGCCGGTGAAGCCGAACTCCTCCTCGGCGAGCGCGGTGCGCACGGTCTCCGCGCCGACCTCGCCGGCGGCCTCGCAGATCTTGATCCACGTGTCCGTCGGCTGCCCGGTGGCGTTAACGCGCGAGCCGCGCCGATCCGGGTGCCCAGTGAACGTGTCCGTGCGCGAGAGGCCGATCACCTCGATGTCTGGGTCGGCGAGCAGCGCCATGACGTCGCGGTGCAGCGTCGGGTGGCCCACGACGACGACCTGCTCCGGCTTCGTGTTCGCGGCGAAGTCGCCCCCGTCGTGGGAGATGGCCACCTGCGACTGCGCGAAGAACCGCGCGGCCAGCGGGTGCACCTGGTGGAACGGCGCCGGCGCGGTCGGCTCGGCGATGGTGGGCACGTGCTCGAGGCCGGGCACCTCCCAGGCCTCGTCGCCGGCGATGACGAGGGTGTCGCGGGTGAGGTCGATGTCCACCGCGCCGTGATCCGCGCGGGAGCCGGCGCCGGCGAGCGCGCCCGGTCCCACCCGGCGCGGCGCACCCACGGGTGCCGGCAGCGCATCGGGCACGAGCGGGGTGTCGAGCGCGACGTTGACGTGCACCTGGGGGTCGGCGAAGGATACCGCTGGAACGTCGTGAAGCGATGCCACCTGCTGCGTCGCGGCGTAGCGGCCGAAGATGCCCTGCTGCCAGATCGTCTGGCTCGCGCCGGTGCCCACGAGGCGCTCCGGGCGGTCAGCGCTGACCACAGCGAGCGGGGTGTGGGACATGTGTGCCTCGATGACGGCCGGGTACGCGTTGGCCACGGCGGTGCCGGACGTCATCACCACCGCCACGTGGCGGCGCTGCACGCGCGCGAGGCCGAGTGCGGTGAAGGCGGCGGAACGTTCGTCGATACGCATGTGCACCGTGACGTCCCGGCGCGCGAGCAGCGCGTACGCGAGCGGCGAGTTGCGCGAGCCCGGGCTCATGACCACATCGGTGCAATGCGTGGCGACGAGCTCCGCCACCGCCGACGCCACCTCCATCGCCGTCACTGCTGCTGCTCCTGGAGGAACTCGTCCGCGCCGCCGCGGATCTGGTCGATGATGTCGCGCACCTCGCGCTGGATGTCGGTCTCGCGCGGCTGCGGCTCCTCCGGCGGCAGCGTGGCGGTCGGGTCCTCGCGGTCGCGGAAGATCGACGGGAACTTCGTGGTCGTCTGCGTCTTCGTCTGCACCTCGGTGGTGGTCTGCGTGACCGTCTTCGTCTCCGTCACCGCGGGCTTGTCCGCCTCCTCGGCCGCGCCGCGCCAGAGGAAGAAGAGGACGACGGCGGCGATGAAGCTCAGCGCCGCGATGATGCCGAGCGCGATCGAGCCCGCGCTGGTGCCCTTCTCGGGCTCCGGCTCGTAGTAGGGCTGCTCGTACTGGGGTGCGTAGGCCGGCTGCTCGTAGGCCGGCTGTTGGTAGCCCTGCTCGTAGTAGGCCGCGGACTGGTCCGGGAAGTACTGCTTCGGGCGCTCGCGCCGCGGCGGCTCGCCCTGGGGGCTGTACTGTCTCGTCTCGTTATCCATGCGCAACAGACTAGCGCGCGCGGTTGCGCTAGAGCACGAGCCCGAAGACCGGCACCGCGATGAAGTACGTGGCCAGCGCGATGAGCACAAGCGCAATGACGTTGAGCCAGATGCCGCCCTTGATCATCTCGCCCATGGTGACGTAGCCCGAGGAGTACGCGATCGCGTTCGGCGGGGTGGCCACCGGGAGCATGAACGCGCACGTGGCGGACAGCGCGACCGGGATGGCGAGGAGCAGGACGTTCATCTCCGTGGCGTCGGTCAGCCCGATGCCCACGGCGACGCCGCCCATGATGGGCAGGAACGTCGCGGCGGTGGCGGTGTTCGACGTCAGCTCCGTCAGCGCGAGCACGAGCGCGGCGACGGCGAGAATGAGCAGGAACATCGGCAGGCTGGACAGGCCCTTCGCCTTCTCGCCGATCCACAGCGACAGGCCTGTCGCGGTGAACATGGCGGACAGGGAGAGGCCGCCGCCGAAGAGGAGGAGCACGTCCCACGGCATCTCGTTCGCGGTCTCCCAGTCGAGCAGGCGCTTGCCGTTCGCCGTGCCCGGGACGATGAACATGGCCAGGCCGGCGATGATGCCGACGATGGCGTCGTCGTACGGGAAGTCCCAGCCGAACGCGTTGATGCCCAGGGGGATGAAGATCCAGGCGAGCGCGGCGACGAGGAAGATCAGCCCGACGGTGATCTGCGGGAAGGTCCAGGGGCCGAGCTTCTTGAGCTCGTCGTCAATCAGCTCCTTGCCGCCCGGGATGTGGTCGATCTCCGGCTTGAACACGCTAACGAGCACCCACCACGCGACGAACGTGAACACGATGGCCACCGGCATGCCCACGAGCATCCATTGCCCGAAGCCGATGGAGATGCCGTGCGCCTCCTCCATGTAGCCCTTGAGCAGCGCGTTCGGCGGGGTGCCAATGAGCGTGCCCAGCGAGCCGATCGACGCCGCATACGCGATCGCCAACATCAGCGCGGTAGCGAACTTCTTCTGCTTGTCCATGCCTCCGACGGTGTCCGCGGTGAGCATGAGCACCGACGTGCCGATGGGCAGCATGACCACGGCGGTGGCGGTGTTGGAGACCCACATGGACATGAAGCCCGTGGCGATCATGAACCCCAAGATGATGCGCTTCGGCGAGGTGCCCACCACCTTGACCACCATGAGCGCGAGGCGGCGGTGCAGGTTCCAGCGCTGCAGGCCGAGCGCCATGAGGAAGCCGCCCATGAACAGGAAGATCGTCGCCGACGCGTACGGCGAGGAGACCTCCTTGAACGGGGCGACGCCCGCGAGCGGGAACACGGCGATGGGGATGAGTGCGGTGGCGGCGAGCGGGATCGCCTCCGTCATCCACCACGCGGCCATGAGCACCGTGGTGGCGGCCACGATGCGCATAGAGCTCGCGGAGTACTCCACGCCTTCCTTCGCGCCGGACGACTGAGCGACGGTTTCCACCGCACCCGAGGGGAACAGGAAGTACACGAGCGCGGCGAGCACCACGCCGGCGATCAGACCGATGAGTTGGCGGCGCCACTCGCCGGGTTCTGGTGATTTGGCCAGGTCGCCGTCCGATAGCGCGGCGGAATCTTGGAGTACGGGAGTCGACATGGGCGAAAGGTTAGCGGACACCCCCCGTTTCCCACATCGATTTGGGCAATTACACCCGGATTTGGGGGCTGCGCTGGAGTACCTCCACGCAGGCACGGACGCGGTCGAACCACCAGTCGCGGCGTTCACCCGGTGCGCGTAACGCGTGCATCCGGTCCGGATCGGGGGTGGTGCGGGTGACGGCCATGCGCCCGTCTGTGATTGCCCGCGGCTCGGCAACGTCCTCCACGAACAACCGTTGCGTGGCCAGGCCGGCGGCGCGCGAGCTGGTGAGCTTCGCGGCCACCAGCCCGGCGTCCATGCCCACCGCGGTGTCGAGGGCGCTGGCCACCGTCACGCCGAGGTGCAGCTCGCGCGCGATGCGCACAAGCCTTGCGACGCCACCTAACGGCGCCACCTTGCACACCGCCACATCCGCCGCGTGCAGCTGCGCCACCCGGTAGGGGTCGGCCGCACGCCGGATGGATTCGTCCGCCGCGATCGGTGTGCGGACGCGCCGCTTCACCTCCGCCAATTCCTCCACGGTGGCGCAGGGCTGCTCGATGTACTCCAGCTCCCCCAACTTCTCGGCGGCCTCGACGGCCTCGTCCACGCTCCACCCGCGGTTGGCGTCCACGCGCAGCCGCGCGTCGGGGCGCAGCTCGCGGACGGCGTTGACGCGCCGGAGGTCGTCGTCAAGCGACTGCCCCTTTTCAGCGACCTTGATTTTGAACGTCCGTACCCCGGGGTAGCGCGCGAGCACCGGCTCGACGTCGGCAACCGCGGGGATAGTGCCGTTGACCTCCACGCTGCCCTCCACCGCAGGCAGGCCCGTAAACGCCGCCTCGATGCCGGAGGCGAGCCACGCGGCGGACTCCTCCGGACCGTACTCCGTAAACGGGGAGAATTCGCCCCAGCCGGCGGGGCCGTCGATGAGCAGGGCCTCGCGGGTGGTGATGCCGCGGAATTTCACGGCCATGGGCAGCGCGACAACGTGGGCGCGCTCGAGGATGTCGTCGGCTGAAGGGATCATAGCTACGCCCCCGGACGCTTGGTCAGCACGAGTGCGACCGGCCCCTTCGGCTTCGGCCTGTCCGCGCACGTCATGCCGTTGGCCGCGGCGGCGATGCAGGAGCCGCAGTTACCGCCGGCGCAGGACGAGCCGAGCTCTTCCAGGGTGAGGTGCCCGGTGCGCTCCAGGTGGTGCACCACGGCGTCCACCGTGGAATCGGTCAAACCGGTGGCGTGGCGGATGTCCGCGCGGGAGCGAGCGCCGTCTCTGATCGCGGCGACCACTGCCTGCATCGGGCGCATCAGACAACCACCTTCAGCAGCTGGAACGTAGCCACGGCCAGGGCCCACGCGAGGGTGAGCTGGCCGATGAGCCCGAACAGGGTCCACTTCCACCCGATTTCGCGGCGCTGCGCCGCCAGGGTGGCCACGCACGGGGTATAGGCCATGAGGAAGGTCATGTAGGCCCACACCGCGGCGATCATGTGCCCGCCGGAGGCTTGCGTGAAGTCCGCGCGCACCGCGGAAGCGAGGTCGGACGTGCCCTGCTCTTCGGGCGCAAGATCGGACGGGTCATCCAGCGCGTAGGTCTGCGCCCAGGTGGAGATGACCGCCTCCTTGGCCAAAAAGCCAGTGACCAGCGGGCCCGTGAGCGACCACGAGCCGAAGCCCGCCGGCTCGAACACCGGGGCCACCGCCCCGGAGGCGACGCCGTAGACGGAATCCGCCGGCGCAAGGTCGTCGTCGCCAAACCCGTAGCCGCTGACCGCGGGCGTGGACTGCAGCGCCCAGATGACCACCACGGTGGCCACGATGATCCCGCCCGCGGTGTGCAAAAAGCCCTTCAGGCGCGACCACATCACGCTGAATGTCAGCCGCGCGGTGGGCAGCTGGTAGGTGGGCAGGTCGATCACCAGCGGGTCCGAGCCCATCGTGCGCCACAGCGTGTTTTTCAGCAGCAGGCCCGCCAGCACCACCAGCGCGATAGAGACCACGTACATGGCAAACACAACCGTGCCCGCGTGGTCCGGGAAGAACGTCTGCGCCAACATCACGTACACCGTCAGGCGCGCAGAGCAGGACGTAAACGGCACCAGCAGCGCGGTCAGGCGGCGCTGCTGCGGGGTGGCCAGCACGCGCGTTGCGGAGATCGCCGGCACGTTGCAGCCGAAGCCCACAATCAGCGGGATGAACGCCTTGCCCGGCAGCCCGATGGCTCGCATGAGCCGGTCCGCCACCACGGCGGCGCGCGCCATGTAGCCGGAGTCTTCCAAAACCGCCAGGCACAGAAACATCAGCGCCATCAGCGGCACGAACGTGAGCACCATGCCCACGCCGCCGATCAGCCCGTTGACAACCAGGCCCTTGATAAACGGGTATCCGAGCCCGATACGCTCCAGCCCCGCGCTCGCCCAATCCGACAGCGGGCCGGTGAAAAACGCGTCCAGGGCATCTTGCAGCGGCGCGGCCACGGTGGTGGTGATCTGGAAGACCACGAACATCGCGGCGAAGAAGATCAGCGGGCCCCACACCGGGTGCAGCACGAAGCGGTCCACGGTTTCAGTCAGGGTGTCGCGGTGCTCGTCGCGGACCGTCGCGGCGGCCACAGCGTTGTCAATGAACTCGAAGCGCGCGTCGGCCTGCTCGAACTCGTCGCCGGCTGCTGTGTCGCGCACGGGTTCGGCAGGCTGTTGCAACTGCTTTGCGACGAGCTCCGCAACCCCGCCGATATCCCTCCGCCGCGGATCCAGCGTCACCACCGGCACGCCCAGTTCCCGCTCCAGCGCCACCGGATCCACTTCGAGGCCCTGCTTGGCGGCCACGTCGCTCTTGGTCAGCACGACCACGACGCGGTAGGGGTGCTCTACAAGCTGCGCCACCAGGTACAGCCCGCGCGCCAGGTTGGAGGTGTCCACGGCGGCGAGCACCATGTCGGGGCGGTCGTTCCCGGAGGCGTCGTCAAGCAGCAGCTCTCGCGTGAGCGCCTCGTCCGGGCTGACGGGGTCCAGCGAGTACGCGCCAGGGAAATCGATGATGTTGTACGTGGCGCCGCCCGCGCGCCAGACGCCGCGGGAGACCTCCACGGTGGTGCCCGGGTAATTGCCCATGGTCGCGCTCGCGCCGGTCAGGGCGTTGAACAGCGTGGACTTGCCGGCGTTCGGCGCGCCGACCAGCGCGATAGTGGGCGTGCCTACCGGAGCAAACTCAGCGACCGGCGCGCCGTGGCAGTCAGCCATTTACGCCGCCTGCTCAGCCGGGGCAATGGCGATCTGGCGCAGCGTGTCCGCACCGAGGGCGTAGTGGGAGCCGCGCACCTTGATCACGCGGCCGCCGCCAGCGGTCTTCTGCATGACGGTGACGTTCGCGCCGGTGCGCAAGCCCAGTTCGCGCAGGCGACGGGCCGTCGGGCAGCCAACATTGGTGATGGTGGCGTGGTGACCGACGGGGACGTCGAAAAGCATGTGCTCGTGCATGCCTCAAATATTAAAGCAAGGCTGCCCTAACTAAAAGGGGGTAGTGGGTACGATTACCCCCATGCAGTACTCCACCGCCCAGCCCTTTGACCCCGCCCAATGGCGCGAGGTCGACGGCTTCGACTTCACCGACATCACCTATCACCGCCACGTCGGCGACACGCGCGCCGACGGCATCGTGCGCATCGCCTTCGACCGCCCCGAGGTGCGCAACGCGTTTCGCCCCCACACCGTGGACGAGCTCTACACCGCACTGGATCACGCGCGGCGCGACCCGTCTGTGGGTGTGGTGCTGCTCACCGGCAACGGGCCGAGCGAGAAAGACGGCGGCTGGGCGTTTTGCTCCGGCGGCGACCAGCGCATCCGCGGCCGCTCCGGCTACCAGTACGCGGGCGGCGAGACGGCCGAGACGGTGGATACTGCGCGCGTGAAGGCCGAGGGCGGGCGCCTGCACATCCTGGAGGTCCAACGCCTGATCCGCACGATGCCCAAGGTGGTCATCGCCGTGGTCAACGGCTGGGCGGCCGGCGGCGGGCACTCCCTGCACGTGGTGTGCGACATGACCATCGCCTCGCGCGAGGAGGCCCGGTTCAAGCAGACCGACGCGGACGTGGGGTCCTTCGACGCCGGCTACGGCTCGGCGTACCTGGCCAAGATGGTGGGACAGAAGTTCGCCCGCGAGATCTTCTTCCTCGGCCGCACGTACACCGCGGAGGAGATGCAGCGCATGGGGGCGGTAAACATCGTGGCCGACCACGCGTCGCTTGAGGACGAGGCGATCCAGGTCGCCCGCGAAATCAACGGCAAATCCCCCACCGCGCAGCGCATGCTGAAGTTCGCGTTCAACCTTGTCGACGACGGCCTGATGGGCCAGCAAGTCTTCGCCGGCGAGGCCACCCGCCTGGCGTACATGACCGACGAGGCCGTGGAGGGCCGCGACTCGTTTTTGGAAAAGCGCCCGCCGCGCTGGGACGAGTTCCCGTTCTACTACTAGGTGAGGCTGACGGGTGGTATAGCGACGTCGCCACTTTTTGCTAGACATCTGTACGGAATTTTCACGGCTCTGCCAGGTCCGCGGGTTACGCTCCGGCCATGTTGAAGCGAACGATGACAGCCACAATCGTCGCCGCCTCGCTGACTCTGGCCGCGTGCGACGGAAACATTCCAGACACCCCGACCACCGCTGACACCGCCTCCGTAGAGGAGGCGCCACCGCCCGCCGACGACGCTGCCGCTGCCGACACTGCGGCGCCGGTAGCGGAGCACGACAACCTCCCCGCACCGCCAGCCTCCTCGCGCGACGTCTACGCCGCAGCACTCGCGGACCCGGCGCAATACTTCGCCGACCAGGACGACCTCGACGGCACGTTCACCTACGACCTCATCGACGTCGACGGCGACGCCGAGCTCGAGCTGCTCCTGCGCGCCGGAAAGAAAGGCCCGGCACCCGTGCGCGTGCTGCAGCTTTTCGACGGCACCCTCACGGCCACCACCGACTACCTGGTGGATTCGGCGGACGACACCTACCCCACGGTGTTCACCGCCGGCGTGCAGCCGGGACTGACGCAATACGAGACGGACGGCACGACGCTGACCGCGACCCAGTTCGAGCTGCACGGCAACCGCTTGGTCAAGGCGTTCGGCCCGGAGGAGACCGTCGTGGGCAACCCGCTGAGCGGCGTGACCTTGATCCACTGGACCCCGACCGCGGACATCGCGCAGTTAGCGGAGATGGACCAGCCCGACCCGCTGACTATTCCGCGCGAGGGCTCCATGAAACAGGTCTCCGACATCCCGGAGCTCAACGGGCAGTCCTATCGCGTGCAGTTCGGCGCCCGCGACGGCGAGGGCCGCGTCCCGGTGACGTACCCGGACCTCGGCTGCGCCGGCCTCCTCGAGCCGGTGCACGCCTCCGCCGGCGAGGAGATCCAGGACGGTTTCCACGAGAACATCACGGAAGGCACCTGCGACAACGGCGGCACCTGGCACTTCTCTATCAACGAGTCCCGCGAGCGCGCCACCTACAACGCCCCCACCGGGCGCTACCACGCGGAAGGCCCGCTCAACCGCGCCGGCTAGCATGGATCAGCGACGGACCGGGCGTATACCCCGCAGTCCCCGGTGCAGCTCAACCACCAGCGCGGCTGACAAGACAGCGCCAACCGCTAGCGCGACCCAGACGCGCGGGCCGGTAGCTGTCACCGGCCAAGCGGGCACGGCGGCGATCCACAGGAAGGACTCCGCCAACACGTCGCCGCCGATCGTGGCGGAAACAATCGTGACCAAAACGGTCGCAGCCAACGTCCACATCACGCCGAAGCGCACGGTCACAGCTAACGCCGCGAGGACAAGAACGGTACCGGCAACAAGGGAAAGCGCGCCAAACCTCGCGCTTCCCGTCACGACACCTGCGAACAGGCATACAAGCACAACAATGCTGGTAAACCAGCCCAACAACGCGGCACCAACTCGCAGGTGCTCAACTTGCATCAGTGCCCATGCCGGGCGGATCCGCGGCCACACAAGCGTGGGCAACACGCCCGCGCCGACCGGGAGGATTGCGTACGCGAAAAGCGCTTGGCGCACATCTTCCGGATACCGGGTGGCAAAGAGAAGCACCAGAGCGGTCAGCACAAGCACCATGCTTAACGACGGCATCCGCCCCGCCCTCGCAACCCCCTTCCACGCGGACATAAACCCGGTGTACGCGGGCCTCGGCATGGCCGGCCCAGCAGGCGCGGGCGCAACGACTTCGTTGGTGGTGCGGCGTCTAAGAATGGGTCGCGTGCGGCGCGGGGTGAGCACGGCAGCGGCGAATCCGGCCGCGCCTAGAAGCAAAGTGAGCGCGAGTGCAGGAAATGGCGACTCGCCGGCCATGGGTGAGGTGTCCTCCAGCGGCAACAGGTTGAAGTGCATCTCCATCGTGGGCAACGCCAAGCGCGCGGGCCAGGCACCGGGGTTAAGCCACCACCAGCTTCGCTCCACGAAGTACCCGAGCTCGATGGTGAACACGAATGCGGCTACGAGCGTCGGCAACAGCCCAACACGGCGGGTGGCCGCTGCTGCCAGGCCCGCTGGGCCCAGCATGCCGAGCCATACAAACGCACCGACGAGCGCGACTTTCGCAGCGCCGTCCAGGCCGAACACCAGCGCCGCCGCAACGGGCACCACGAAGTCCAAAACGACGAACACGGCCAGAGCCAGCCACACCACTGTGATGCGGGCGGCGCGGGTGCCCGTGGAAGAGACGGGCCGCCAAAGTGTGCCCCCGGCGCGGGCGTCGCGCTCGCGGTGTTCAGCCAGTCCCGCAAACAGCGCCGCTACGGGTGCCGCCATGCCGGTGACCAAAAGCCCCTGGGGATACAGCAGGGACTTCGCGGAGCCAACATCACCGACCAGTGAAAAAGCAGTCAGCAGCAGGCCAAGAAGTAGCCCCGCTCCTGCGAGCCACCACAGCGTTGAGCCTTTGGCGCGGATCCATTCGGCGCGAAGCAGACTCACTGCGCGCCCCCTGCGGTCAAGCGGAAGAAGGATTCCTCCAGGTTCGGGCCCAGCTCCGCAAGTTCCCCGGCGAAGCGGACGTCGCCGCCGGCGATGACGGTGGCGTCGTCCGCCATGTGCAGCACCTCGCCCAACTGATGGGAGCTGACCAGCACAGTGCGCCCGGCGCGCGCGTAGTCCCTCAGGTAGGCGCGCAGGTGGGCGATGCCCTCGGGGTCGAGGCCGTTTTGGGGCTCGTCCAAAATGAGCACCTCCGGCTCACCGATGAGCGCCTGCGCCAGCGCCAACCTGCCCTTCATGCCGGTGGAGAAGGTGCCAGCCTTCTTCTTGCCTGCGCCCTGCAGACCGACGAGTTGGAGCACCCGGTCCGCCTCCGAGTCGGGCAGTCCGAGCAGCGCCGTGTGCACGCGCAGGTTGTTGCGCGCGCTCAGATGACTGTAGAAGGCCGGGTCATTGATCGAGGCGCCCACGAGCCGCAGCGCCTCGCGGGTGAACGGCTGGCCCATCAGTGTCACCTCGCCCGCGTCCGGCTGGATCAGGCCGAGCAGCACCGACATCAGCGTCGATTTCCCCGCGCCGTTGGGCCCCAACAGCGCGTGGACGCGGCCCGGGGTGGTTGTGAGTGAAATATCGCGCAGCACCTGGTGCCCGCCGAAGGAAACTGCGACACCGCGGCAGGCGAGTTGTGTATCGGTCATGCCCCTATCGTCCGCGGTGAAAGAGCCTTACACATCGGCCGGCGGGACCACGGCGCCTCCTTCTCTAGGAGGAGATGCCGGCACGTTGCGCGATCAGCGCCAGCGCCACCCGGTCGCGTGCGCCGAGTTTGGCCAGCAGGCTGGATACGTGCGTTTTCACTGTGGTTTCCGCGATGTACAGCGCGGCGGCGATCTCTGCGTTGGTCGCTCCGCGGCCGATCTCGGCGAGCACCTCACGCTCGCGGGTAGTCAGCCCCTCCAGCGCAGTGGCCGACGCCGGGCTACCTGGACCTTCGCGGGCCCACTCCATCACCCTGCCGGTCACGCCGGGCGCGAGGACAGATTCGCCGCCGGCCACCGCGCGCACCGCTCCCGCGAGCACGTCCGGCTCTGCGTCCTTGAGCAAGAATCCGTGGACGCCGGCGGCGATGGCTGCGTGGATGAGCGCGTCGTCGTCGAACGTGGTCAGCATGATCACCCGCGGGCCCAGCTCCATGATTGTGCGGGCGGCGGCGATGCCGTCCAGCACAGGCATGCGGATGTCGAGCACGGCGACGTCGATGCGGTGCGCCCGCGCCTTCTCTACTGCTTCCGCACCATCGGCGGCTGTGGCTGCGACGGTGATGTCGTCTTGCGCGCCCAGGATGGTCTCGAGTGCGCTGAGCAGCAGCGGTTGATCGTCCGCAAGCAAAATCCGGATCATGCCGCCAACTCCGCCCGCACGGTGAATTCCTCGCCTGCCTGCCATGCTTCGAGCGTGCCGCCGGCGCTCGCGGCGCGCTCGCGCAGGCCTTCCAAACCGACTCCGGTGCCGGGCTGCGGGCGCGCCCGCCCGGTAGAGACCACCTCCACAACAACGGTCTGCCCCGGTGTCACACGCACGGAGACTGCTGGGTCCACCTGGTGGCGGGCCGCGTTGGTCAGCGCTTCGGCCACGATGCGGTGGATGGCAAGGGAGGTCACCGGAGGGACGCTGATAGGCGGGGCGTCGAGCGTGACCTGCATGCCGGCGTCGCGGAAGCGCTGCACAAGCGCGGGCAGCTCCGCGATCCCCGCCACCGGCGCGAACCCGCGATCGCTTTCACGCAGGCCTCGCACGAGCAGGCGGATCTCCGCCAGCGACTCACCTGCGGCGGCGTTGATTTGCTGCAGCGCCTCCCGCTCGCGCCCGGACGCGAGACCCGCGTTGGCCTGCGCCTTGATCAGGGTCAACGAGTGCCCCAACACGTCGTGGATGTCCCGCGCGATGGCCTGGCGCTCGTCCACCCGCGCCGCCGCTAGGCGCTGTTCCTTGGCTTCCGCGGCCCGGCGGCGGGCGGCCTCCTCTCCCGCCAGATTCGCACCCAGGAGGTACGCCACCGCGAACGCTGCCCAATGCAGCGCCAGCGTGAGCGCGCCGTCTGCGCCACGGCGGTAGAACAACACGAGTTGCTCGTCCCACGTCCACATAAATGGGGAGAGCAACGCCCACACGCACGCTGCCGCAAGCAGCCCCAGCGCGAAGCGTTTACCGGCGTACCTGCCGGCGACGAAGGTCGCCACCGGCACCGTCAGCACCCACAGTGAGTAACCCAGGTTCACCGGCGCGGCCAGCCACACCAGCGCCCAGGCGGTGTTGAGCGCCACTAAGGCGGCCGACGCTGCCTGCGGCTTGCCGGTGAGCATCGCGAACGCAGCAACGAACCCCCAGGACAGCAGCGCCTGCGCCCAGGCGGCGGCGCCCGGGCCGCTGATCGCACTCACGGTATAGACGGCGGCAAGCACCGCCGCCGCCACCGCGAGCACCGCATCACCCGTCTTCACCTGCACGGGCGTCTAGCTTATCGACGCCTCCGCGCCCCCACATCCTCCCCAAGGAGGAGACCTACTTAGTCAACCCCGGGATCTGCGGAATGGTGGGCAGGCCCTTGACGCCTGCGTTCTGCGGCAGGGCGAACAGCGCACCCAGGGCGGTGAGCACCGCGGCGACGATGCCGATGATCTGCGCCAGCTTGGCATCGACGGTCTCCGGGGCCTTCTCGTCCGGTGTCTCTTCCGGGTCCTTCGGGGCGGGATCCGGCTCGGGTGCAGTGTCGCCAAGGTCGGCGTTTTCCAGCTTCGGCGCCTCCGGCAGCTTCAAATCCTGCGTGGGGAAGATGACGTGGCTGGTGCCGTCGTGGCAGGTCTTGGCCTCCTCGAGCGCGTAGTAGTACGAACTTTCCAGCGTGTCCTGCACCTGTCCGAAGTAGGTTGTCTTCATGTTCGCGGCGAACGCGTCGCGCTGCCAGCCCTCCACGTGGCGCAGCCACTGCGCGGTGTTCTGGCCGGTGTGGCCGAACGCGTAATCGTCGCCAAGCGGCTGCACTTTCGGCACCCCGCCGTCGATGCCCACGAACCAGTCGGCGTTGCCCTTCAGCGCGCGGCCGGCCGGCCCCAGCGGGATCTGGGAGCCTTCCTTCATGTCCAGGTAGAAATCGGCGTCGGTGGTGTGCAGGCCCAGCGGCGCTAGCTTCTCCTTCGCGGCGGCGCGGGCATCGGCACGGATGTCACCCTCAGGTGTTTTGTCGTCCCGCAGCAGGCGCAAATGCTTGACGACGTCCGGCTCGGCCACGTAATCGTCGCCAAGCTTCTTCAGCTCTGGGAACGTTGCCTCGAACGCTTCGGTGACCGAGGTGGCGTACATGCCGTGCGTGAGTGTTTTCGCGGCGCGTTCGGCTTGGTTGGCGGGGCCGCGCTCGACGTCGTTGAGCGTGACGCGGCAGTAGTTGGTGCCGTCCTTGGTAAACGGGGTCAAGGTGGCGGCGGTAGCAGTGACAGGGACAGCGAGTGAAAGGGCGGTCGCCGCAGCGACGGCCGGTGCGATGATCTTCCTCATGTCTATGTAATCGGTGGGGAGTGAGACCTGCGTTACAGGTGACCAGGAGCGGGCCTAGCCGGGTCGATGGCTCGATGTCGATACTTCCAGGTCGATAGTTCCAGGTCAGCGCGTCGGGGGTGATTTCGGCCAAAATTCGACGAAACGCTGTGACCAGCAACTATCGACATCGAGATATCGACCTCGCCGCAAACGCCCGTTTATCCGCCCCGTCGCACCACTCACCGCGACCCGCCACGACTGCAACGGTATCGTTTCTGCCATGAAGTTGGGCCTTCTCATTCTGCAGTTCGTAGGCTTGGTCGCCCTCGTGCTGGCCGCGTGGTTCGTAGGGAAGCGCAACCTCGGCTTCAGGTGGGCGTCGCTGGGCTGGGGCACACTGGCGTTCCCACTGTCCCAGGTGGCCAGGTTTGCGTTGGTGATCCCGCTGCAGTTTCTGTTCAGCAAAACATTCGATCCAGCGACGGCCACCGCCCTGACCACTACGCTGTTCCTGGCCACCTCCGGCCTGTTCGAGGAGACCGCCCGCTGGATCGTGCTGCGTTTCTGGGACAAGAACACCCGCGAGTGGAACGACGGCGTCGGCTTCGGCCTGGGCCACGGCGGCATCGAAGCGCTGCTGCTCTTCACCAACCTGTTTGCCGGCAACATCATGCTGCTGACCACCGGCGACGCGATCAAGGCGCAGGCCGCCGGAAACGATGACCCTGCCACCGCGCAAGCTATTGCCGAGCAGATTGAGGCGCTGCAAAACATCGGCATGGGCATGATCGCCACAAGCTGGTACGAGCGCGCGCTCGCGATCGCCGCGCACGTAGTGTTCACACTGATCGTGCTTCGCGCGGTGCACGAGCGCCGCTGGCAGTTCTGGGCGCTGGCGGTTGTGTGCCACATCGGGCTCAACGCCGTTGCCGTGCTTGTCGCACCCCACAGCGTGCCGGTGATGTACGTGCTGCTCACCGCACTCACCGCCGCGGGGCTTTGGGCGGCTATCGACGGCCCACTGTCCCGCAAAGCCTTCGCCCGCACCACCCCCACGAACACCCTCGAGAACGAAACACCCGCCCCGTGACCCACCTGCTGGAACTTCTCCCCGTCGACCCCGCGAACCCGCTGGCCATCATCCCCGCGCTCGAGGAGGCCCTGACCGGCCAGCGCACGCTGTTGCCCGTGCCTGCCAACGACCCGGCGCGCACGAACCTGCTGCGCAACACGCTCAAACCCGGCGCGCCCATCGACGATGACATCGCGCTGGTCGTCTCCACCTCCGGCTCCACGGGCAAACCCAAGGGCGCGATGCTCACTCCAGCGAACCTGATCTCGAGCGCGGACGCGACTCACCAGGCGCTCGGCGGCGAGGGCCAGTGGCTGCTGGCCATGCCGGCCGCGTACATCGCGGGGATCCAGGTGCTCATCCGCAGCATGGTCGCAGGTGTCGAGCCCGCCTTCATCGATCTGACTCGCGGTTTCAATGTCGCAGAGTTCGCCGCCCGCGCCCACGAGCTGGCCCAAACCGGCGAGCGCACCTACACCGCGCTCACTCCGATGCAGCTGGCCAAGGCCACCTCCACGCTCAAGGGCATCGACGCGCTGCGCACGTTTTCCGCGGTTCTCGTCGGCGGCGCCGCGACCAACCCGCGCCTGCTCGACTCCGCCCGCAAGCTGGGCATCAACGTGGTCACCACCTACGGCTCCTCCGAAACCTCCGGCGGCTGCGTCTACGACGGCCGCCCCATCGCCGGCGCCCGCGTTAAAATCGTCGATGGGCGCATCCACCTCGGCGGCCCCATGGTCGCCCGCGGCTACCACAACTTCGACTCCCCCGACCTCACCGGCGGCTGGTTCCGCACCTCCGACGCTGGCGAGCTCGACAGCGGCGTGCTCACGGTCCTCGGCCGCACGGACAACGTCATCTCCTCCGGCGGCCTCAAGCTCCACCCCGAGGTGTTGGAAGAGGAGCTTTTGCTTATCGACGGCGTCACCGCCGCCACCGTCATCGGCAAAGACGACGACCGCTTCGGCCAGCGCATCTGCGCCGCCTACACCGGATCCGCGGCGGTGCCAGACATCCTGGACGCGCTGGCGGATGCAGAAGATGCCGGCCGCATCGCCCACTGGCAGATCCCCAAAGAGCTCAAAGTGGTGGCCGCGCTGCCGCAGCTCGGGCCGGGCAAGGTGGACCGCGCGGCCGTGCGGGAGTTGTTCGACTAGCTTTGCCGCCCCCGCGCTGTATTAGATGTGCTCACCGCCGACTTACCATCCTCGACGAGTTGCAACCTTGAAGCGTCGCGCTCCGATCCAAATCACTGGGAAGATAGCTACACGGTTTCAGGTATACCTGAAACCCTTGCCCGTTTTGGCGATATTTTCAGGTATACTCGAAACGCGTGAGAGTTCTGCATCCGCGACAGCAGTACCTGGACAACCTGCTGGCAGTCACCGATAACAACTTCGTCCGCATCATCACCGGCGTGCGTCGCTGCGGGAAGTCGACCCTCCTGGAGCTGTACCGCCGCCACTTGCGCGAGCACGGCATCCCAGAAGACGCGATCATGGTCGTCAACTTCGAAGACCAGGCCAACGCCGCACTGCAGGACCCGGCCGCCTTCCACGACGCCGTCACGCAACGGCTCACACAAGGGCTGCGCTACCTCCACGTCGATGAAGTGCAGGAGCTGGAGGATTGGGCGCGCGTGATCAACTCACTGCGGCTCAACGAGCAGCTGGAGATCTGCGTGACCGGCTCGAATGCCTCCCTGTTCGTTGGTGAGTCGCTGACGTATTTGGCTGGGCGCTACATCGAGATCCCGATGCTGCCGCTTTCCCTGGCAGAGTTCATGGAGTTCCGTTACCCAGCGGACGCGCGCCCGGGCCTCGACCGCGCATTTCAGGAGTGGGTGATTATCGGCGGCTTCCCCGCCACGGTCCAGCTCGCGGACCCGGTGGTGGTCCGTCAGGCGAACTCCTCACTGTTCGATTCCATCTTCACCCGCGACATTTCCCTGCGCGGCCAGATCCGCGACACCGACACGTTCCTGCGCGTGGCCCGCTTCCTCTTCGACAACGCCGGCAACCCGGTGTCCACGAATCGCATCGTGGGCCACCTCAAGCACGAGGGACTCAAGGCGTCGAGTGAGACCGTGGACCGCTACCTCGGCCTAATGTCGGACGCACATCTTATTTATCAGTGCCGGGATTACGACACGAAGGGCAAGCGGTGGCTGAGCACGAACGGCAAGTTTTATTTCGTCGACCCGGGGCTGCGCACCGCCCTGCTGGGCTCTCGCGCTTTTAACTTCGGCCACGACTTGGAAAATATGGTCTACCTGGAGCTTCGCCGCCGCGGGTACCAGGTTTCCACCGGCAAGGTTCCTGGTGGGGAGATTGATTTCATCGCCAATGACGGCCAGCGCACGCTCTACATCCAGGTGGCGCTCACGGTTACCGAGCCCGCGACGCTCGAGCGCGAGCTCGCGCCGTTCGGCACCCTGCCCGCCGGATCACGCTGCATCCTCTTAACGACGGACCGCTTCGCCCCCGACACCGGCAACGTCTCATGGCGCGACGCCATCGAGGTGCTTGCGGGCGGGGCGCTAGACTAACGCTTCGCAACGAAGCACCTGGAACCTCTACCAGTTGACCCCGCCGACTCACTGGCGATCCTGCCTGCCCTCGAGGAGGCGCTGACCGGCAAGCGCGCCCTGCTCCCCGTGCCCGCGAACGACCCGGCGCGCACGAACCTCCTGCGCAACACGCTCAAACCAGGTGCACCCATCGCTGACGACGTCGCACTGGTGGTATCCACCTCCGGATCCACCGGCACACCGAAAGGCGCGGGGATCCACCTCGGCGGCCCCATGATCGCGCGCGGCTACCACCTGCTCGACTCCCCCGACCTCAAGGACGGCTGGTTCCGCACCTCCGACGCCGGCACGCTGGAAAACGGCGTGCTCACCGTCCTGGGCCGCACGGACAACGTGATTTCTTCGGGCGGGTTCAAGCTCCACCCCGAGGTGTTAGAGGAACAGCTGTTGCTTATCGACGGCGTGACCGCCGCCACCGTCATCGGCAAAGACGACGACCGCCTGGGCCAGCGCATCTGCGCCGCCTACACCGGCTCCGCGTCAGTGCCGGATGTCTTGGACGCGCTGGCGGATGCGGAAGACGCTGGCCGTATCAGCCACTGGCAGATCCCGAAGGAGCTCAAACCGGTGGCCGCACTGCCACAGCTCGGGCCGGGCAAGGTGGACCGCGCGGCGGTCAAGGAGCTGTTCTGAGTAGTTTTGCCGCCCCTCGCTGTATACACTGTTCTATATACACAAGGAGGTGGCGATGACTGAAGCTGCAGCAAACTCCGTCAAGACCACGGTCTTCATGTCTGGCAACAGCCAGGCCATCCGGATACCTAAAGATTTTCGGTTCGATTCCGAAACGGTTTGGCTCAAGAAAATCGGGAAAAAGATCTACGTTTCACCGGAGCCCCTCTCTGCCCTCGACGTTTTAGATGTGGTCACCGCCGACTTACCGGATGGATGGGCTGACGGGTTTGATGTGCCGGCTGAGCTCCCCCTGGATCCGATCCCCGGTTGGGATGAATAATGCGCTACATCCTCGACACAAATGTGTGGATCGATGCCCTTCGTCGCAGCAACGCCGAAGTCCTAGCGCACATGCGCATTGCCCCAGCAGATGACATCGCCATGTCCTCCATTGTCCTGGGAGAATTAAAGGTTGGCGCGGGCAAATCCCCGTCGAACGATCGGGCAAAAGTTGTGAAGCAACTCGAGCAGGCTTACCGGCTCGTCGGCGTGGGAGCGGCCGAGGCAGCCCATTACGCCGATATCCGCACAACGCTTGAGTCTGCGGGCCAGCCAATCGGCCCCAATGATCTGTGGATCGCAGCTCAGGCGCGGGCGAACAATTGCGTACTCGTCACTGCCAACACGCGAGAGTTCTCACGTGTGCCGTTACTGCAGGTTGAAGACTGGCGAGGATAGCCATTCGCACACCAGCCCACGGCTTAGCCGTTCGGGTTCTCAATCACCACGGGCGCGACTTGGAAACCCGGCGAGCCGTAGTCAGCCACTCACCGGAGAAACGGCGTGATCTCTTCGCCCGGGCGCTTCCCCTCCTTGATCTGCTTGATCACCAAGTGCGCAGCCGCAATGTCCCCCTGGTGCGGCGGGCGCTTGAGGCGCAATCCATCTAAAGACTTAATTTCCTTGTAGCTATACCGCATCTTTGCCGCTCCTTCCTGCATCGGGATCCTCCGCGAGAATGCTTTAAAGCACTTCGTCCGTTATTCTGCCGACCATTCTCACCTGCTCATGGTTCAGAAATCGACGATCGTCCAGCTCAGAAGCCCAGCACCGTTGCGGTCATGTTCGGCGGCCCCAAAGCCAGCCCTGTGAACAGACAAGCGATCACTCCCGAGTTCTTCATGCCTCTTTAGATGCAGCGAACCCACGATCGGTTCCAAGGAGCTTTTGCCTATCGACGATCTCCCGTCCCCTACCCCGCCGCCAACTCCGACGCCCGCTGGTAAGAGACGCCGAGCACCTGCCCCATCTCGCGGAGTGTGAAGCCCTCGTCTTTCATTTTGCGCGCCAACGCAGACCTCGCGGCCGCAGCTTCTTCCGACGCGGCTTTCGCCTTCACGCCGAGGTCGTCGGCACGCTGGCGCAGCATCTCAACTTCAGCTGGAAGTACGGGCAGGATCTCAATTTCAAACTCACCGGGCTTGCGACCTGACTGGAACGCGATAGCCTCCGCCACCTCATCGGCAGCCCGATCGAGTCGCCGCGTTTGTGAGGCCACCCCAAGTTCATCGCACTCCAGTACCCAGACGCCGCTCGGACCGCGCTCTGCGGTCACCGTGTACACGTTCATCGCCACCGCCCTTTTCCTATGCAGGCTTCCGCCCGCAACTTCTTAATTACTGCATAACGCTCCATTGTTCAATCCCCTCCGGCACTCGTCTGTCACCCCCATGTTGACAACCAATTCCACCCTTCGCCATTTAGACGCACCGCCCCACCCGAACACCCGTCCGACAACCCTCACCGCGTGTCGGCCCGTGTCCTACTCTGGGTTAGTGTTTGTGCTTACGTGTTCACGCGTTCCCCGCCGAAGGCCCCTAGGGCTTCGTCGCGGTGATGGCGAATTGGAGCGGCAGGCGCTCGGGGTTGTCGCGGAGGATGAATCCGCGGGAGTCTTCCACCATCAACTCCGGCCACGGGCACCAAGCGGAGTAAGGGGTTTCTTCGAGGGCGGTGACGGTCAGGCCGGCGTCGATGAGCGCGGTGACGGTCAGGCCGGCGTCGATGAGCGCGGTGACAATCTCGCCGAGTGAGTGATTCCACTGGTAGTTACGCGGGCTGCTCAGCTTCGGCGCTCCGGGAGTAGTGACGTAGCTGTCCTCGTCCTCCCAGGTGAGCGGCTCAGGCATTTCGAAATACGCCTGCTCGATGCGCAGGCCGGAGGAAAAGTCCTGTCGTTCCACTTCGCCATCATCGCGCTCTCGCGTCCGCTGCCCGAGCCCGCGGAGGAAGTGTTCGTGGGCAAGCGCGCCTGGCTCGTCGACGTGCTCGTCGACGGGTTGCGACCCAACGAGCGGGTTGAACCCACCGCCTAATCAGCCTATGAGGACGAAGCTCTCGCGGTAATCTCACAGGCATTCGCAGCATCCTCGATGTTCGGGCAGAGTTACCTGCCCCGGCTAATCATCGATGGAGCGCTCGGAGTCACGGGGCACTAACCAGCGCGCGGGGCTGGGTTGTGACGAACGTTCCGACGGACATTGTGGCGACCTGGGGAAATGACAGATGTTGCAAACGGGCTGCGGGGTTTGTCATCAGCGACCGAGGCACCTCCGCCTCGCTGCTACTGCCCCAACATCTCGGCGATAAGCGCCTGCACGCGGGCGTCGATGTCGTCGCGCACCAGCCGCATGCGCTCCATACCCTCGATGCCGCGGGTGGACGGCTCGTCGGTAAGCCAGCGCTCAAAAGTGCGGCCCTCCGGCATCTCAAGCTGCGCGTCTGCACCGAGGACCACCACGCGGTCCGCGAGCAGCATCTGCCTATCGACGCCCTTCGGCACCCCACCCGACATATCCGCCCCCACCTCAGCGATGGCTTGAACCGACTCCTGGTTCAGTTTCGTGCCAGGGTTGGTGCCGGCAGACTGGATCTCCAGTTTGTCGCCGGCGTGCTTCTCGGCGAGCGCTGCCGCCATCTGGGACTTGCCGCCGTTGCTGACGCAGATGAATACGACGCTGGGTTTCATGTCAGGCTCCTCGAGGTGGGAAGGGTGGGGTCTGCAGGGTAGAGCTTCGGGCCGATGGCGCGCATGACGTACACCAGGCCGACGAGCACGGGGATCTCAATCAGCGGGCCAATCGTTCCCGCCAGTGCTTGGGCGGAGGTGGCGCCGAACGTGCCGATGGCCACCGCGATGGCCAGCTCGAAGTTGTTGCCTGCGGCGGTAAACGCCACGGATGCGGACTGCGCGTAGTTCATGCCGGACAACTTCGCGGTTGCGAGCGCGACGGCGAACATGCCCACGAAGTAGCACAGCAGCGGCAGCGCCACCGTGGCCACGGTCCACGGGCGGGAGAGGATTTGGTCGCCCTGCAGGGAAAACAGCAGCACGATCGTGTATAACAGGCCCACCAACGCCAGCGGGGAGACCTTGGGCAGGTAGGTGTTTTCGTACCAGTCGCGGCCCTTAGTGCGCTCGCCGATGATGCGCGAAAGCAGCCCGGCAAGCAGCGGGATGCCTAGGAAGACGAGCACGGAGGACACGATGGCCCAGAAGGAGAACTCCACGGAGGTGGTTTCCAGGCCCAGCCAGGACGGGAGGATCTGCAGGTAGAACCAGCCCAGCACGCCGAACATGAGGACCTGGAACACCGAGTTGATGGCCACCAGCACGGCGGTGGCCTCCCTGTCCGCGCAGGCGAGGTCGGACCACACCAGCACCATGGCGATGCACCGGGCAAGGCCGACGATGATGAGGCCGGTGCGCAGCTCCGGCTCTCCTGGGAGGAAGATCCAGGCCAACGCGAACATGAAGGCGGGACCGAGGATCCAGTTGAGGATGATGGAGACCGTCATCAGGCGGGTGTCGGTGGCGATCTCGCGGGTCTTGTCGTAGCGCACCTTTGCCAGTGGCGGGTACATCATGATGAGCAGGCCCAGCGCGATGGGCAGTGAGATCCCGCCGACCTCCAGGCGCTCTAGGGTGCTGGCAAGGCCAGGCACCGCGCGGCCCAGGAGCAGGCCGGCTGCCATGGCGAGCATGATCCACACCGGCAGGAACCTGTCTAGAAACGACAGGCGCTCGACTGGCTGAGAGGTTGGGTCGTGCATCTGAAATCCTTACCTATTGACGGCTATCAATACGAACACTAAGTGTCATATTTATTACTGTCAATATGAGAAGGTAGGAAGCATGAACGATGACGTTGCCACGACAGTAAACACTGGCCCCGAATGCTGCTCGCTGGGCTCCGGCTTGCTCTCCGCAGACGACGCAACGCGATACGCAGCCCTGTTCAAAGTGTTAGCGGACCCCGGCCGGCTGCAGCTCCTCTCCAGGCTCGCCGAAGAAGGCTGCGAACCGATGAGCGTGAGCGAACTCACGCAACGCTCTGGGCTAAGCCAACCGACGGTTTCCCACCACCTCAAAAAGCTCACCGAGGCCGGCCTGCTGGAAAAGAGCCGCGTGGGCAGGTCGGTCATACACCGGCTGCGCCCGGAGCTCTTCGCGGAACTGCGCGCCGTGCTGCAGATGGACTGAGACTCACCGGCGCGCACAGAACCACCCCAACACTCCGAACATGAGCACTTGGAACACCGAGTTGATGCTGTCGCAAACGACGGCGCGGCCCTTACAGCTGGGAGAAACGCTCCAAGTCGTCCGGGGCTCCTGCCATCACGATTAAGTCCGACGGGGAAAGCTCCTGGCCCGGGACAAACGGTTGCCACTCGCCGTTGCTGTTGCGCACGGAGACCACCTGCACGCGGTACTTCTCCCACAGCGGGGCGGCGTTGCACGGCCCGCTGAGCAAAACGCGCGGCGGGACCATCTTGATCACGCCGTAGTTTTCCGCCAGTTCCGCGAAGTCCTGGAAACGGCCTCCCAGAAGGTGCGCCACCCGGCGGCCGGTGTCGTGCTCCGGGCGCACCACGTGGTGCACACCCAGGCGTTGCAGGATGCGGGCATGGGACTCAGAGTCGGCCTTGGCCCAAATGTCGGGCACGCCGAGATCCACCAGGTTAGAGGCCGTCAAGATCGACGCCTCGAGTGCGGAACCGATACCGATCACAGTGCGTTGGACCTCCTCGAGGCCGAGCTGGCGCAGGGCCTCGAGGTCGGTGGTGTCGGCCACGGCGACGTCGGTAAGCAAAGGCGCGTATTCGCGCACCAACCGCTCGTCGGCGTCGATGCCGAGCACCTCTACGCCGTATCTGGTGAGCTCTTGGGCAATCGCGCCGCCGAAGCGGCCCAGGCCGATAACCGCGACGGGCGGGATGTTCATACGCTGTGCGCCGCGAAGACGGGAGCCGTGGAAGTTAACCAATGAAGGGCCTTTCTGTGGGGTAGTCGAACCTGCGGGAGACATTGCGCAACGCAAGCGCCGCGACGAGCGTGAACGGGCCGACGCGGCCGAGGTACATGAGCAGGCACAGCGCCAGCTGGGACGGGGTGGACAGATCCGCGGTGATGCCGGTGGACAGCCCGGTGGTGGCAAACGCCGAGATGACCTCGAAGTTGACCTGGTCGGCGGTGAACTGCGGGTCGCAGATGCGCAGTGTGGCAACGCCCGCGGTCACCGCCCCGATTCCCGCCGCAGCCACCGTCATGGCCTGGCGCACCACGCTCTTGGGCACGGTGCGGTGGCCGACGGTGGTGGCTGAGCGGCCGCGGAACTCCGCCGCCATCGCCGCCAGCAGCACCATCGCCGTGGTCACCTTGATGCCACCGGCGGTACCCGCGGAGCCGCCGCCGATGAACATGTAGATGTCTGTGGCCATCAGCGTGATCGGGTGGGCGTCGGCGTAATCGATGGAGTTGAACCCGGCCGTGCGCGGCGTCACCCCGGAAAAGAACGCGTTGAGCCACTTAGTCCTAAGCGGCATCCCGGCGAGGAAACCGCGCCACTCCAACAGTGCGATGAGCAGCATGGCGCTGACCACCAAAAAGGTGGTGCCTTTCAGGGTCATGCGGGTGGTGATGGACAGGCGCCGGGAGCTCACCGGCGTGCCTTTCATCCGCCCGCGAACACGCTCCCGCCCGCGGCGCACCAGCTCAGAGAGCACGGGATAGCCCAGGCCGCCGATCATCAGCGCCCCCGCCAGCGGCAGGAGGATCCAGCCGTCCGTGTTGTAGGAGATCAGGCTGTCGGAGCGCAGCCCGAAGCCGGCGTTGTTGAACGCGGAGATGGCGTGGAACACCCCCTCCCAGGCCGCGCGCAGCGGTGCCATGTCGTAGGTGGTGGCGAAACGGACGGCCAGTATCACCGCCACCAGTGCCTCGAAGGCCAGAGTGAGCAGCAACGTGGCCACGAGCGTTCGCCGTACCCCGCCTTCCAGAATCGGCCTGCCCTCGGCGGCGGTGGAGTACCGGGCCCGCAGTTTCACCCGCCCGGTGAGCAGCATGCCCGTCAGAGACGTAATGCTCATGATGCCCAGGCCGCCCACCTGAATCAGGGCGATCACAATAACCTGCCCGGCAAGGCTCCAGTGGCTGCCGGTGTCCACCGTGACCAGCCCGGTCAACGTGGTGGCAGATGTGGCGGTAAACAGCGCGTCCATCGGCGGCGTTGCGGTGCCGTCGGCGCTGGCAAACGGGAGGGAAAGCAGCGCCGCCCCGGTGAGGATCAGCGCGAGAAAGCCCAACGCGGTCAGTTGCGCCGGACCCAACCACCTCGAAGAGGCCGTAGTGTTCACCGGCGCAACGCTACTCCGCGACGCGCAGTTTGGATACGTCTTCCGCCGAGTACGTCGCGGCAATTTGCGCGTCGTTGCCTCCGGAGAGGTTTACACGCGACAACCGCACCCGCTGCGAGCCCGGGACCAGCGGAAAGTTGGCGGACCGCTCGGCGACCTGTTTGACCGGGAACCCGGCGCGCAGGGCGCAGTGGTTGAGCCACACATCGTCGGCGCGCGGGGCGAGATCCAAAAACTCCGTGCCACGGTCGGCCACATACTGCACCATCTCGCGCGGGTAGCGCACGCCGTCCACACCCGTGGCGAAGTTGAGGATGGACGGCTGGGCTGTACGCACCGGCTTCCACTTCCTGTAGGGCGCGATGCCCCCATCGTCCAACACCACCCGGTGGGCACGGTAGGCGGTGATGGTGGAGGCCGAAGGGGCGTCGATAAGCTTCTGCGCGAACGTGCGCGGGTAGAGCACGTCGTCGTCGACGGTGATGACGTTGCGGTCCGGGTGGCGCTGGAACGTGCCGTAATACTTGGTGTGGGGGCCTAATCCCCCGGAGGATTCGTGGACCTGCAGGCCTCGCTCCGAGAGTGCTTGCAGCGCCTCCGGCCAGCGGGCGTGGAAATCCACCGGGTCCAACCACAGGTGCACAGGCAGGCGCACCGTGCCCACGAGCAGCGACGCGATCGCCGCGGCCGCAGACTTCAAACGGGTGCCGTGCGTGGTCAGGGAAATAACCGTGTCGCCGTCTACCGGGAACGTGTTCTCAGACGTGTGCGCGGCGTTGAGCAGGACCGGCAAACGCACAAATGCGCCGGTAGCCACAATCCCCTGGCGCACCGCGTAGTCAATCCACATGGCGCATAACCCTAGCCCACTCGCCGGGGAGGGGGCATGATGGAGACTATGACTGAACCCGGGACACACACCGCCACCATCCGCGACTGGTGGGAGGCCGCACGCCCCCACACCTGGCCCAACGCTATCGCCCCCGTCATCGCCGGCACCGGCTGCGCCGCACTGTACCTCCAGGCGCACCCCGGCCGGGCGGTGCTCGCGCTGCTGGTAGCGCTCGCACTGATCGTGGGTGTCAACTACGCCAACGACTACTCCGACGGGGTGCGAGGCACCGACGCTGACCGCACCGGGCCGACGCGGCTGACCGGCTCCGGGCTAGCCAAACCGGAGCACGTGAAGCTGGCGGCGTTCATCGCGTTCGGCGCAGCCGCGGTGTTCGGCGTAATCCTCTCCGCCGTTGCGGGCCAGATGTGGCTCGTGCTCGTGGGCGCGCTGTGCATCGCGGCGGCGTGGTTTTACACCGGCGGCGACAGCCCGTACGGCTACTCCGGCTTCGGCGAAGTGTCCGTGTTCGTCTTCTTCGGCCTGGTGGCGGTGATGGGCACCGAGTACACCCAGTCCGGCATGGTGAGCTGGGAGGGCTTCCTGTGCGCGCTGGCCATCGGCGCGATCTCGGCGTCTGTGAACCTGGCCAACAACATCCGCGACATCCCCACGGACGCGGCCGCGGGCAAGCAGACCCTCGCGGTGCGGCTTGGCGACGAACGATCCCGCACCCTCTTCACCGTTCTCACCCTCTTCCCGTTCTTCATCTCGGTGGTGCTGGCCATGTCGACTGTGTCCTCCCTGGCCGCGCTGGTGGCGCTGCCGCTGGCGGTGGCCTCTGTAATGAAGGTGCGCAGCGGCGCCTCCGGCAAAGACCTCATCCCCGTGTTGGGCATGAACGGCAAAACCATGCTCGCGTGGGCGATTGTGACCGCGGTGGCGTTCGCCTGGTTCGGCTGGAACTTCTGGGTCGGCGGTGCGGGCGAGGCCGTGCCGTACGCGACGTTGGAGAGCTTCTAAACTCAGCCGCATGCTCGACGTCCTTACCGGTTTCGCCATCATCTTCACCGTCATCGCGGCGGGGTGGTGGCTGGCCCACAAGGGCGTCATCGGGCCGGGCGAGCAGCGCCTGCAGCTCAACCGCATCGCGTTCCACGTGGCCACCCCGGCGCTGATCTTCTCCTCGGTGGCGGTGGCCGACACCGACGCCTTCTTCTCCCCCGTCATCCTCGTCATCGCCGTCGCCACGGTGGCGACCATGCTCATCTACTGGGGTTTGAGCGCAATATTCTTCCGCCAGGACGCCGCGGAGACCATGGCGGGGGCGGCGTCTGCCAGCTACTACAACTCCGTCAACATCGGCCTGCCCATCGCCACCTACGTGCTCGGCGACCCGACCTATGTCGTGCCCGCCCTCGTGCTGCAGATGGCGGTGCTCTCCCCCATCGTCATCGCCGGGTTGGACCGCGGCGCCAAAGGCGTGGGCAAATCCGTCATCGCGGGCCTGACCGCCCCGGTGGTCGTGGCGGCGTTCGCCGGCTTCGCAGTGTCCGTCGCCTCGTGGACGGTGCCGGAGCCGGTGCTCGCGCCGCTGAAGATCCTGGGCGGGGCATCCATCCCGCTGATCCTGATGAGCTTCGGCGCGTCGCTGACCGGCGAGAAGGTGCTGCAAAGCCACCGCGGCCCCACCCTCACGGCCACCGGCTTGAAGCTGGTGGGGATGCCGGCCGTGGCGTGGATCGTCGCAGAGCTTCTGCACCTTGGGCCGGAAGAGATGTACGCCGCGTTGATCCTGTGTGCGCTGCCCACTGCGCAAAACGTCTACAACTACGCCGCCACGTACCGCTCGGGTGAGGTGATCTGCCGCGATACCGTCTTTCTCACCACGTTCCTGGCGCTGCCCGCGATGCTGCTCATCGCCGGGGTGTTCTAGTCCGCTTGACGCACCCGAGTGCAGTGGTTCACACTTTTGCAATGAGGAAGGCACGGAAATCAGTGGCAGCCGCCCTACTGGCGGTGGCGGCGGTGTTGGGCGGATGCTCGTCGACAGGCGGCGCACCCCGCGCTGAAGATAGCGGCGCCACCGCGGGCGGCGTGGACACCCCACGCTACGTGGTCGCCATGGTCACCCACGGCGCGCCCGGCGACACGTATTGGGACCTCGTGCGCAAGGGCGCGGAAGACGCGGCGAAGAAAGACAACATCGAGCTGCGCTACTCCTCCGACCCGCAGGCCCCGAACCAGGCCAACTTCGTGCGCTCGGCCATAGACGCCGGAGTGGATGGCATCGCCGTCACCCTCCCCAACGCCGAGGCGATCGGCCCGGCCGCGCGCGACGCCGTCGAGCGCGGGATCCCCGTGGTGGGACTCAACGCCGGAATGGACGTGTACCAGGACTACGGGCTGACCGGCTTCTTCGGCCAGGACGAGACCGTCGCCGGCCGCGCTGCGGGCGAGCGGCTGCAGGAGGAGGGGAAAAAGAAGGTCCTGTGCGTAATCCACGAGCAGGGCAACACCTCGCAGGAGGCGCGCTGCAACGGTATCCGAGAGGGCCTGGGCGGTGGCACCGTTGAGCTGCTGTACGTGAACGGCCAGGACCTCACCGCCGTGCAGTCCACCATCACCTCGAAGCTCACGCAGGACAAGAGCTTCGACACCATCTTCGCCCTCCAGGCCCCGGTGGCCATGCGGGCGGCCGAGTCGGTGGACCAGTCCGGCGCCGCCGCCGAGGTGGCCACCTTCGACACCAACGCGGAGCTGGTCGGCGCCATCAAAGACGGGCGCGTGGCGTGGGCCGTGGACCAGCAACCGTACTTGCAGGGCTACTTGGCGGTAGATTCTCTGTGGATTGCAAAACGTAACGGCGGCACGCTCGGTGGCGGGCGGCCGGTGTACACGGGGCCGTCCTTCGTGGACCAGGGCAACGTAGACACCATCGAAGAGGCGGCGAAGGCGGGAATGCGATGAGCGAGGACCACACGGGCGACCTGCGGGACGACCGCCTGCGCACCCGCACCGGCCTGGCCCGGCTGATCCGGCGCCCAGAGTTTGCCAGCCTGCTCGGCTTCGTGGCCATCTTCGTGTTCTTCCTCGCTGTGGCTCCGGCGTTCCGCTCCTTCGAGGCGCTGGCCACCACCCTGTACGCCAGCTCGACCCTGGGCATCGTCGCGCTTGCGGTGGGCCTGCTCATGATCGGCGGCGAGTTCGACCTTTCGTCCGGCGTGGCCGTGACCACCGCAGCCCTCGCCGCCACGATGCTGAATTACAACCTGCACTTGAACTCCTGGGTGGGTGCCTTCCTGGCGCTGGGGATCTCCCTGGCCATCGGCGCCCTCAACGGCTATTTGGTCACGCGCACGGGCATCGATTCCTTCCTGATCACCCTGGCCGCCTTCCTCATGCTCCAGGGCCTGAACCTGGCCGTGACCAAGCTGGTCACCGGCCAGGTGGCCACCCCCACCATCGCGGACATGGAGGGCTTCCCCTCCGCCCACGCCGTATTCGCCGGCTCCTTCCACATTGGCGGCGTGCGCATCTCGGTGACGGTGCTGTGGTGGATCCTGTTCGTCGCCGTGGCGTCGTTCGTGCTCTTCCGCACGAAATTCGGCGGGTGGATCACCGCTGTCGGCGGCAACGACGACGCCGCGCGTGCCGTGGGCGTTCCGGTCCGACGCGTGAAGATCCTGCTGTTCATGGGCGTGGGTTTTGCCGCCTGGTTCGTGGGCATGCACACCTTGTTCGCCTTCGATTCCATCCAGGCCGGCCAGGGCGTGGGCAACGAGTTCCTCTACATCATCGCCGCCGTCATCGGCGGGTGCGCAATGACCGGCGGGCGCGGCACCGCCGTGGGCACCGCCATCGGCGCGCTGATCTTCGGCATGACCAACCAGGGCATCGTCTACGCCGGCTGGAACCCGGACTGGTTCAAGTTCTTCCTCGGCGCGACGCTGCTGGTGGCGGTTTTGACCAACACCTCCTTCGCCAAATACACCAAGGGGCGCTAAGTGGCTGTCATCGAGCTAGAAAACATCACCAAGTCCTACGGCAGCTTCGAGGCCCTGCGTGGGGTTAACCTCGCCGTACGCGAGGGCGAAGTCACCTGCGTGCTCGGCGACAACGGCGCAGGCAAATCCACCCTGATCAAGATCCTGTCCGGCCTGCACGAGCCCACCTCAGGCACCATGCTTATCGACGCCGTTCCGTCCACCTTCACCTCCCCCCGCGACGCCATCAGCGCCGGCATCGCCACCGTGCACCAGACCCTGGCAATCGTGGATGAGCTCAGCGTCTGGCGCAATTTCTTCCTCGGCCAGGAACTCACCGGCCCGCTGGGGGTGCTGCGCCAGGCGGAGATGAAGCAGATCTGCACCGAGCAGCTGCTGGAGATGGGCGTGGACATCCCCGACGTGGACGTGGAAGCCGGCAACCTCTCCGGCGGCCAGCGCCAGGTGATCGCCATCGCGCGCGCCGTCTACTTCGGCGCCCGGGTACTCATCCTGGACGAGCCCACCGCGGCCCTCGGCGTGAAGCAGTCCGGGGCGGTGTTGCGCATGGTCGCCGCCGTCCGCGACAAAGGCGTGGCCGTAGTCCTAGTCACCCACAACCCCCACCACGCCTACCTGGTGGGCGATCACTTCACCATCCTCAAACTCGGCCGCCAGGAGCTCGACGCGCCCCGCGCCCAGGTCACGCTCGAGGAGCTCACCCACCAAATGGCCGGTGGCGGCGAGCTGGAGGCGCTGAGCCACGAGCTGGGCCGGGGCTAGCCTGCGGCTCGTCGATAGGCGAACTAGCGCTCCGCCAGCTCCGACTGGATCCAGTCCTTGCGCGCCTCGCGCTGGGCCTTCAACTCGGCCACAGCCGCGTTGGCCTCAAGGCGGTGGCGCTTAAACATAAGCATGGACAGCGGGAACGCCACGATGAGCGCCAGTAGCGCCGACATGATCACCGGCACCGGCGCGCCGATAAGCATGGCGAGCAGCTGGATCACCACGGTCAGCCCGATGAACAGCAACAGGCGGTCCAACCCGTAGATGGCCACGGCCTTTCTCGCCCGGGATTTCGCCTCGGGGTCCACCTGCGGAGAATGTTGTTCAGTCACGGTTGTTTACCCTATCCGGCGGCCAAGTATGTTTAAAACCATGGGAAGGCTGCTACTCCTCGTACTGGTTGTACTCACCGCCGCGCTGCTCTGGCGCGCGTTCGGCCCCGGCTCCGCGGAACGCTACGGCTCCCTGCGGGGCGGGCAGCGCGGCCAGGTGGAACAAAAACCTATGATCAAGGGCCCGGATGACGATGAGGAGTTCCTCTGGAACATCGAGAAGAACCGGTTCAAAGAGCGCCGCGCGCGCGAGGAGGCGGAGCGCAAACGCCAGGAGGAAGAGGAGCGTCGGCGGCGCCGCGGCGAGGGCTAGGGCTCGGGGCGGGTGATCCTGCCCGGCCCGTTGACAGATCCCGCAAGGCGTTTTCGCCGACCTGGGGGTTTACGGCCGGCGTGACAGATTCTCGCGGAATGTGTCAAGAATGGTCCCTATTTTCGGCGAAAACCACCTGCAACCCCAGCGCGTCCGCCACGGCGACAACTTTCTCCCAGCGCACCCCGGCGCCGCCGTGCTCGATGGTGTGCAGGGTGGAGCGCGAGACCCCAGCGGCGTCGGCGACGTCCTGTTGGAGGCGGCCAGAAGCGCGGCGCCGGGAGGCGATCTGCTCCCCCAGCGCGATTAATACCGGGTCGTCGCTTGCCGGTTTGCCCTGCTTGTTGCGGGGCTTGTGCTGGGCGCTGGTCATCGGGCGGGCTCCTCGGCCAAGACGGCGGGCAGTTTCTTGGACCAGGCGAGGGAGTCGCGGACGCCGTCGACAAGCGATCGCTGCGCGGACCACCCGAGCACGGACTGGGCCTTGCCGGTGCGGGAGGCGCACCCGACCACGTCGCCGGGGCGCGCAGGGCCGGTGACCACGTCCAGCGGGGTGCCGGTGGCCTCACCGAACGCCTCGGCCAGCTCGAAAACGGTGGTGCCCTGCCCGGTGCCGAGGTTGATCACCTCGTAGCCGCCAGACACCACGGCGTCGAAGCGATCGAGCACCGCCACGTGCGCGCGGGCGAGGTCCCAGACGTGGATGTAGTCGCGCAGGCCCGAGCCGTCGCGGGTGGGCCACTCTACGCCTGTCACCGTGAAGGGTTCGCCGGCGACGTGGGCGGAGATCATTTTGCCCAGCGCGTGGGTTGGGTGCGGGTGTTGCAGGCCGGTGCGTAGCGCGGGATCCGCCCCGATGGGGTTGAAGTAGCGCAGCGCCACCACACCCATGCGGCCGGTGGCGGCTTCGTCGGCAAGCACGCGCTCAAGCAGCCACTTCGAGGCGGCGTAGGGGCTCTGCGGGTTGACGGCGCTGTCCTCGTCGACCATGTAGTCCGGCCCCGGCTCGTACATGGACGCGGTGGAGGACAGCACGAACCGGCACACGCCGTGGCGCTCCAAGGTCTGCAGTAGCGTGATCGCCTTGCCCACGTTGTTGTCGTAGTACGCCAGCGGCTGCGCCACGGATTCGGGCACGACGATCTTGGCGGCGCAGTGGATCACCGCGTCGATGTCCGGGTGGTCTGCCAGCACCCGCTCCAGCAGGGCCACGTCCGCGATGTCTCCCTCGTAGCAGTCATAGCGCCGGCCGAAGGCGCGCAGCCCGGTGGAGAAGTCGTCCAGGATCACCGGCGTGATCCCGGCGTCGGAGCAGCACGACGCGATGGTGGACCCGATGTACCCGGCGCCGCCGGTAATGAGCACCTTCACTAATTCAGCCCCGCGTAGGAGTGCAGGCCGGCGATGACGGTGTTCACGTAGGTCATGTTGAAGATCGTCATGGCCATGGCGAAGACGTTGATCCAGGCTGCGGCGTTGGACTTCCAGCCGGCCGTCGCGCGCGCGTGGAGGTAGGCGGCGTAGAGGATCCAGGTGATCATGGACACCGTCTCCTTGGCATCCCAGCCCCAGAAGCGGCCCCAGGCAACCTCAGCCCAGATCGCGCCGAAGACGATACCGATGCCGAACAGCGGCAGGGTCACCACCGCAGTTTTGTACGCGATCTGGTCCAGAGTCTTCGCGTCCGGCAGCGGGCGGGCAATCGCGCCCAAGACACCGTGCTCCTCACCGCGCGGCTGCCACATGCGCAGCAGGTACAGCAGGGCGAAAACGCCGGACACCAAGCCAACAGACGCACCGATGGACACCGACGACACGTGCACCGGCAGCCAGTAGGACTGCAGCGCCGGCACCACCGGGGCGGCCTGCATGTGGAACACTGTGGAGTTCAAAAACATGGCGATGACCATGGGAAACAGCAGCCACGGCCACACGGTGTACCAGCCCTTGCGCTGCACCACCACGGCGGCAACGACCATGATCACCGCCGTCATGAACAGGATGTACTCGTACAGGTTGCCCAGCGGAAAACGCTTCGCAGCCAGCCCGCGGGTGACAAAGGCCACCAGGTGCAGCGCAACTCCCACCCAGACGAGCGCCTGCGTCATGCCGGCCCACTTGCGGGCGTTGGCGACCTTTGCGTCGAACTCGGTGCTCTCGGGCGTCTGCTTCTCGACGACCTCCGGCCCCCCAGCACCCACGAGCACCTTCTGCTCGGCCAGTGCCTCCCGGCGCGCCTCGATGACGCTGTTGACGCGGCCGTAGTAGATAAACGCCATGATCAGCGCCACGATGTAGACGATGAATGCGGTGCGGAAGGTGAGGTCGGACAGCTCCGCCATGGTGGTGTCGACAAGCATGGCCCTTAACCTACTCCACTAGCAGGCGTCCTCAAAGGTCATAGGGGTTGAACTCCCCCTCGCTGACGTCCTCGTCGGGGTGCTCGGTGCCCAGGATCGCCCCAGAGATTTCGTGGAACTCGCGGCCCCACCCGGCGCGGTCCGTCCGGGCCAGGCCGGCGATCTCAACGTGGGTCGCGCCCGGCGAATCCGAGGGGCGGATCCGCACCCAGATGCGGCGGCGCTTGATGGCCAGGGAACCGGCCAGCGCGGCGAGCATGACCGCGGTGGAGACCAGGGCCAGCACCTGGGTGGGGTCGCGGGAGATCTGGTAGTTGGCGTACTCAGCGGCGCCGTCGAAGCGCACGCGCACCTCTCCGTCATCGGTGTCCACGGTGGTTTCCTCGCCCGGTGTGAGCTGGACGCGCTGCACCTTTTCCAACCGGCCGTCAGCGACGAGGGACTGGTCGAGCACGAAGACGTTTTGCGGGCGGCCAGTGTCCAGGCCCGCGTCGCCGACGTAGACGTCCACCGATACCGCCGGATCGTCCATGGAGGGGAACGCGGACTGCAGCTGGTCGCCGTTCGGCCCGGCCCAGCGGGCGGTAGGCGCGAAGTTGCCAACCACGGCGATCTGGTGCTTGCGCCGCTCTTCCAGGTCCGGGTACATGCCGGCCGGCGGGTCGAAGCGCATCACGCCGGAGGACAGGAACGTGAACACGTCTGTCGGCCTAAACTGCACCATCTGCGTGCGGGTCTCCCCGTTCGGCCACGTGATGGTCACCTGCGGGGCGAACCCGTGGCCCTGCAGGTAGATGCGGTCGCCGTTCACGCGCAGCGGGTGGTTCACCGCAAGGGTCGTCGGCTCCCACTGCTCCTGCGGCACGCTGAGGTCGCCCGTGTAGGTGATGTCGGAGGAGAACCCGTTGGCCTGCCCGTTGTTGAGGTAGGTGGCTCGGAAGTTCTGGGATTCGAAGCAGAACGGGGTCAGGCCGGTGCCGTCGAAAAGCGGGCCCGCGCGGAAGACGTCGAAGTTTGCGGGGCTAGTGTTGCAGAACACCCGCGACTGCTGCACCGGCACCGCGGATTCCGCCTCGGAGTTGGTCACCACGATCACCTGGCCCTCATAGGACACCATGCGCCCGGCCACGAAGGTGAGGATCATGGCCACGATGCCCACGTGGAAGATCAGGTTCATCAGCTCGCGCGTGTAGCCGCGCTCCGCCGAGATGGAGAACACGCCGGCGCGGTCTTCGTCCGGCTGGTAGGCGGCGATGTGCCAGCGTTTCAGCTGCGAGCGCACCTGCCTCTCGACGTCCTCGGGCGCCCCTTCAACCGTTCCCTCCACGTAGTGCGGCATGCGGCCCAGGTATTTCGGCGCGCGGGTGGGCTTGGCGTTGTAGGCGCGCCAGTGGTCGATGGAGCGCGGGATGATGCAGCCGACCAGCGAGATCATCAGCAACATGACAATCGCCAGGAACCAGGTGGACTGGAAGACGTCGAAAAGCTGCAGCCTGTCGTAGATCGGGCCGGTGGTGGGGTTGGCCTTGAGGTAGTCGTCCACCAGGGACGAAGAGACGGTGCGCTGCGGCAACAGTGCCCCGGGGATGGCGGCGAGCGCCAGCAAAAACAGCAGCATGAGCGCGGTGCGCATGCTGGTGAGCCAGTGCCACGCCTTTTTCAGCCACGTCAGTGCGGTGCCCATTTAGATGATCGTCCCTCCAAATCCGAAAACGAGCTGGCGGGTCCATCCGATGAAGCCGTTCCACGCGCCGGTGAGCAGCATCAAACCCACGACGATCATGGCCACGCCGCCGGCGATCTGGATGGCGCGGGAGTGACGGCGCAGCACGTCGATCCCCCGCACTGCCGCCGAGGACCCCAGCGCCACCAGTAGAAACGGCAGGCCGAGCCCCAGGCAATAGGCGATGACCAGCAGGACGCCGCGGGCGGCGGTCAACCCCTGGGTGCCCACAGAGACCGAGATAATGGAGGCCAGCGTAGGCCCCAAACACGGCGTCCACCCGAGGGCGAACACGCCGCCGAGCAGGGGCGCGCCGAGGATGGTCGTCCACTTCTTCGGCTGGAAACGAGTGTCTTTTTGCAGGGCCGGAACCGCCCCCATGAACACCACCCCCATGAGGATGGTGACCACCCCGCCGATGCGCATGAGCGTGTCGGCGTTGAGCGCAATCGCGCTCACCGCGCCGAAGACGGTGACGGTGGCTAGGAGGAACACCACCGTAAATCCCGCAATGAACAGGGCCGCAGCGCCGGCGACCGCCCAGTGCTTGCGCGACACCCGCGCGCCGCGCTCATCCAGCGTCATCTCACCGCCCACCACGCCGGTGAGGTAGGAAATGTAGCCCGGCACCAGCGGGATCACGCACGGCGACGCGAACGACACCAGCCCCGCCAGCGCGGCCGCGAGCAGGCCGAGCAGCAGCGGGCCGTCCGCAGCAAGGTCTGCAAACCCCACCTACGCCTCCCCAGCCAACCGGTCGGTCACATCGATGATTTCCTGCGCGGTCACCGCCCGCAGGAACACCGCAGCCGGGCGGTGCTGCCTATCCAGCACGATGGTCGTGGGGATCACAGAGCTGGGCACGCCGCCGAGCTGCGCCGCCGTCTTAAACGGCGGGTCGTAGATGGAGGGGTAGGTCACCCCGTTGTCCGTGAGGAAATCGCGCGCGATCTGCGGGTTGGGGTCGCGCACGTTGATGCCCAGCACGGTACCGGTGTTTTGGGCCTGCAGGTGCTGGTGGATCTCCTCCAAGTCGTCCACCTCCGCGCGGCACGGCGCGCACCACTGGCCCCAGGCGTTAAGCACCACAACCTGGCCGTCGAAGTCGCTCAACCTGATCGTCTCGCCCTCGCGCATGAGGGATTCTCCCTCAAAACCGGCCAGCGGCTTGCGGTCCGCCTCGTCGTAGAAGATCTCCGTCTGCCCGCCCGGGGAGTGGAACGCGAAGTTGCCGCCGCTGTCCGAGCCGGAGCAGGCAGCCAGTGTGAGCGCGACCGCGCAAAGCGGTGCGGCGATGAGCTTGCGCATGAAAACCGGCCTTCTAAATGTCCTGTGCTGGGGTGTTGTAGGCCCAGTCAACAACACTGTCGCCGTCGAACACAAGTGAGGTCACGCTGGCCAGGTCGCAGTTGCGGCTCGCGTGCGCCAGCGGTTTGCCCTGCACGTGGCGCTGCACCATAACAATGGGCAGCTGGTGGCTCACCAGCACGGCCTCGTGCCCCTCAGCATTCTCGCGGGCGTCCTCGACCGCGCCCCACATGCGCTGGAAGATCTCCTGGTAGGGCTCGCCCCAGCTCGGCTCCAGCGGGTTGGTCATGTGCCGCCAGCGGATGGGGTTGATCAGCTGGGAGCGCCACCCCTTGGTGCGCAGGCCCTCGAAGGTGTTGCCAGCCTCCACAATGTCGTCCCGGGTCTGCACCTCGCAGCCCGTCACCTCAGCGATCGGGCGCGCCGTCTCCTGGGCCCGCTCCAAAGGGCTGGCGGCCAAGTACGTCACGTCGCGGCCGCGGAAGTACTTCGAGGTGGCCACCGCCATGGAGTTGCCGCGAGAGGACAGGTGGTAGCCCGGCATACGCCCGTAGAGAATCTTCTTCGGGTTGTACACCTCGCCGTGGCGCACCAAGTGCACCGTCGTTCGCGCCATCTACGCCTCCGCCGGAGCCGCCGCGGCGGCGGCCTTCGCTGCCGGGCGCAGCGCGTCCTCGATGCGGCCGAAGTCCTCGTCCGTCAGTGCGGTGGAGACAAACCAGGTCTCAAACGCGCTCGGCGGGGCGTACACACCGGCATCCAGAAGCGCATGGAAGAACGGTGCGTAGCGGAACGTCTCCGCGGCCTGCATATCCGCGAAGTTATGGCCTTCGCCCTCGGCGAACCTGACGGAGAGCATCGTCGCCGCGCGCTGGATGTGGTGGGCGACGCCTTCGGCCGTCAGGGCGTCGTGAAGCAAACGCTCCAGAAGATCGGCGTTGCGGTTGAGCGTGGGGTAAATGTCCTCCGTGGCAAGTTCCAACGACGCCAGGCCCGAGGCCATAGCCACCGGGTTACCGGACAGGGTTCCCGCCTGGTAGACGGGACCGTTGGGCGCGAGGTGCTCCATAATGTCGCGGCGGCCGCCGAACGCCGCCGCAGGCAGGCCGCCGGAGACGACCTTGCCAAAGGTGGTCAGGTCGCCCGCGACATGGTCCACCCCGTACCAGCCGGCGTAGGAGGTGCGGAAGCCGGTCATCACCTCGTCGAGGATGAGCAGCGCGCCGTTCATGTGCGCCAGCTCCTTGAGCTTGGCGTTGAAGTCGTTGCGCGGGGCGACGGTGCCCATGTTGCCCGCGGCCGCCTCGGTGATGATCGCGGCGATCTCGCCCTCATTCTCCCGGAATGCGCGCTCCACGGCCTCAATGTCGTTGTACGGCACCACAATGGTGTCCTTCGCCTGCGCGCCGGTCACGCCCGGGGAATCCGGCAGAGAGAACGTGGCGATGCCGGAGCCCGCAGACGCCAGCAGCGCATCCACGTGGCCGTGGTAGCAGCCCTCGAATTTGATGATCTTCGGCCGGCCCGTAAACCCGCGCGCCAGGCGGACGGCGGACATGGTGGCCTCCGTGCCGGAGTTGACCATGCGCACCTCCTCCACCGACGTGCGCTCCACGATGTGCTCGGCGATCTTAATCTCAGCCTCCGTCGGCGCGCCGAAGCTCAGGCCGTTGGGCAAGGCGTTTTCCACCGCTTCCACGATCTTCGGGTGCGCGTTGCCGTGCACCATCGGGCCCCATGAGCAGACCAGGTCGACGTAGGTGTTGCCGTCCACGTCGATGAGCTGCGAGCCGTGCGCGCTCTGGATGAAGCGGGTCTGCCCGCCCACCGAACCGAAGCCGCGCACCGGCGAGTTCACGCCGCCCGGGGTGGTCTTCTGCGCCCGCTCGAACAGCTCGTGGGAGCGCTGGGTGTTAGCTGAAGTCGGCTTTTCCGCAGTCATGGTTGTCTATCCTAGGCCATATGAAAATCGCGTTTTTAGGCCTCGGTCGCATGGGCACGGAGCTCGCCCTCAAGCTCGTCGACGACCACGAACTGACCGTGTGGAACCGCACCGCAGAAAAGACAGAGCCGCTGGTGGAGCGCGGGGCTGCGGCCGCCGCGACGCCCGCGGAGGCTGTGGACGGCGCCGAGCTGGTGATCACCTCCCTGTTCGGCCCCGACACGGTGCGTGAGGTGGTCATCGAGCCCGGCCTGATCCCCGAGGGCGTGACCTGGGCCGACGCCACCACTGTCTCCCCCGCCGACGCCGCCGCCTTCGCCGAGGCCGTGCCCGGCTACGTCCACACCCCGGTCGTCGGCTCCCTGCCGCCCGCGCGCGCGGGCAAGCTCGGCGTGTACGTCGGCGGCGCCGACGCCTCTCGACGTCGTACCGTCTCCACCGTCGTCGCCCCCTGGGCCGCCGCCAACCCCTCCCGCCTGAAGGAGGTAGACACCGCCGCCGGCGCCGCCACCGGCAAACTCCTGGCCAACCTCGCCCTGGCCGTGACCATCGAGGGGTTCAAGGAGGCCCTCCTGTTGGGTGAGTCCCAGGGTTTGAGCGAAGAGCAGGTGGTGGACATGCTCGGCTCCACCGGCCTGGAGTTCATCGTGAACATGAAAAAGTCCTTCCTGCTTGGGGAGCGCTCGGTAGCTCCCGGCGATTTCACCGCCGACGCCATTGCCAAGGACGCCCGGTTGATGCTCGCCTCCGCGGAGACCGACCTGCCCGCCGTCGCCGCCGCCCTGGCGTCGTTGGAGGCCCAGCAGGAGGCCGGCCGCGGCGACGAGGACTTCTCCACCGTGGTGGTCAACCGCTAGGGCGTCCGCGGTTCCGGCCGCCGCTGCCCGCCCCTGCGCCGCCCGACCCCGAAAGTCGAGTACGGGAGGTCGATTACACCCTGGTTTAGGCTCGGACTCGACCTCCGCCGCTCGACTTTTAGCGGGTTTCGAGGCCCGCCTTACTTCCCGGCCTCGATCTCGTTGCCCACCGCCTGGGCGGCCCCCTTCTTCTTGTTCTGGTTGCGGAAGATGCCGTAGAACACCACCACCAGCAGCGCTATCGCGACCCAGTTGGCGATCTTGGCGTAGCCGTCCAGCACCTCCACCACCGGCTCGCCGATCCACCAGCCCAGGCCCAGGTAGATAAAGGACCACAGCGTCTTGGCAATAAAGTCCAGGACCATAAACTTCCACAGGGGCATCCCGGTCATGCCCATGAGCACGAACACCACGAACGCGATCGGCAGCGGGATGGGCAAATACGCTAGGAAGATGCCTACCCAGCCGAGCTTCACGGCCCACTGCTCCACCCGCGCGATGTTCCTCGCGGCGCGCGGGGAGTTCGCCGCCTGCACGTCCAGGATCCCGCGGCCCCAGAGTTTGCCGGCCCACCAGTAGATCCAGTCGAACTTGATGTTCACGACCGACCCGATGAGCAAGAACCACAGCCAGTTCGGTGCCTCCCCCACCGCGGCGAGCGCGCCCGTGGAGGCCGCGCCGACCCGCGAACCGGTCAGCGCCAGCAGAATCGGCGGGTCCAGGCCCAAAAGCCACGCGCGCAGCGGGATCATGGCCAGGCCGAAGATGCCGACGAAGCCGAACCAGCCCAAGCACCAGTAGTCGGCCTTGGTGGGTTTGCCGTTCCAGGGAAGGCCGTCTTCTTCCCACCATTCCTTCTCGGTGGTTTCGCGAGTGTCCGCGTGTTCATCCATAGCTGACCTACTCCTGGGTTGAGGGCGTTTGCCTGACGACGGCTGACGCCACCGCCCGCGCATCTGCAATCACTGCCGGCACGCCGACTCCTCCAGCCCAGGCACCGGTGACGGAGATGTTGGTGGCCGAAGGTTCGTCGTCAAGCAGGCTGCGCACCTTGGCCACGGTGGCGAGGTGGCCCTCGTCGAAGCGGGGCAGGCCGCCGAGCCAGCGCTGGACGTAGATTTCCTCCAAGCCGGCGGCGCGGCCGTCGAAGCCGGTGATGGTTTCGAGGTCGTCGAGCGCCCAGTCGACCATGTCGTCCTCGGTGGCGGTAATGGCGACGGTGTCGCCGAAGCGGCCGAAGCTGGCGCGCACGAGCGCCCCGCCGCGCTCGGCCAGGTGGGGCCACTTGCGGGAGGAGAACGTGAACGCTTTGGCGTGGACGTCCTCGGCACCGCTGGCCACGAGCACGCCGGAGTTTTGCGGCAGGCCATCGTCGGTGGCGAACCGCATTCCCACTACGGCGGAGTTGGCCAGCTTGACCGTCTTCAGTGCCTCGGAGGCCCCGGGGGCGACGGTTTTGAGTAGCAGCGCCGCGGTGGGCGCGGGTACGGCGAGAATGACGTGGTCGTAGACGGTGTCTTCGCCGCCGGTGAGGCGGTACTTCGGGGCGTCGGCGCTGCCTTCGAGCTCGATGCCGGAGATAAACGCGTCGATGTAGATGTCCGCGCCGGACTCCTCGGCGAGCGTTTCGTAGAGCTCCTGGTACCCGTCGTGGAACGTCTTGAACACCGCGCCCTGGCCGGTGGGCATCTCGCGGCGGGAGCGCTCCAGGTTGGCCACAGCGGTGGAGAGGTGAACCATGCCGTCGCCCTCTGTGGCCAGGCGGTCCAGCTCCCCCGCCAACTGCGGGATGGTGGCGCGCAGGCCGAGGTCGTCTGCGGTGCAGGAGTACACCCCGCCGAGCAGCGACGAAACAATATTGTCTACTACCTCGTCGCCGTAGCGCTCCCGAACGAGCGCGCCGACGTTGACGTCGCCGCCGACCTCCCACTGGAAGCCTTCGCGCTCGGCTTCGGTGTCGATCCGCTCGGCGGTTTCGGCACTGACCAGGTTTTTCACCGTCTCGGAGGATGACGGGATGCCCATCACGCCGCCGGTGGGCAGCCCCTTGGCCTCGCCGTCCGCCCACACCAGGGAGCGCAGGCCGGACGGCTCCACCAGGGAATCGGCCAGGCCGAGCTCGGTGAAGAAGTCCACCGCGTCTTGGCGTCGCGCCATGAAGGCCTCGGCGCCCATGTCGGTGGGGCCGGCCTCGAATGCGACGGTGTGGAGTTTGCCGCCGACACGGTCGGTGGCCTCGTAGACGTCGACCTTCAAGCCGCCCTTTTCCCCTGCGTTGGCGGAGCCAGCGCTGAGCTTTCGCAGCTCGTACGCGGCGGTCAGCCCCGCCAGGCCAGCTCCGATGATGGCGATGTTCACGTTTATGCCTCCTCGTGGATGATGCGCACGGCCTCGGTCACCGCGTCCGCGTCCGTGGTGGGCAGCACGCCGTGGCCGAGGTTGAAGATGTGCCCGGTTGCGTCGCCAGCCTCCATCGCCCGCGCGGCCTCGGCCTTGATGCGGACGACCTCGCCGCGCACCACGTCCGAGCCTGCGAACAGCATGGCCGGGTCCAGGTTGCCCTGCAGGACGCGGGGGGAGGCGAACCGGGTCGCGGCGGTATCCAGCGGCACGCGCCAATCCACGCCCATCACCTCGCTGCCGGCCTCGGACATGGCTCCGAGCAGCTCGCCGGTGGCCACACCGAAGTGGATGCGCGGGATCTCCCCGGCGACGGATTCCAGGATTTCTGTGGAGTAGGGCAGCACGAACTCGCGGTAGTCGCGCTCGGTGAGGAAACCCGCCCACGAATCAAACAGTTGCATCGCGTCGATGCCGGCCTCCACCTGCGTGCGCAGAAACGCCACGATCGTGGGCACGAGGCGCCGCATGAGCGCATGCCATGTCTCAGGCTCGGCGTGCATCATCGCCTTGGTCTTTTCGTGGTTCTTGCTCGGGCCGCCCTCGATGAGGTAGCTGGCCAGGGTAAACGGCGCTCCAACAAAGCCGATCAGCGCCTGGGTGTCGCTCAGCTCGTCCAAGATGATGCGGATGCCGTCTGCGACCTCAGCCACGTCGCCCTCAAGCACGGGCAGCCTATCGACGTCGCTTCGCGTCCGCACCGCCTCCCCCAACACCGGACCCCGGCCGGGCACAATCTCCACGTCCACGCCCGCCGCCTTGAGGGGCACAACGATGTCCGAGAACAGGATCGCCGCGTCCACGTCGTGGCGGCGCACCGGCTGCAGCGTGATCTCAGCGAGCAGTTCCGGCATGAAGCACGAGTCCAGCATCGCAATGCCCTCGCGCACTTGCCGGTACTCGGGCAAAGAACGGCCGGCCTGGCGCATGAACCACACCGGGGTGTGCGAGGGGGTGCGGCCGTGGGCGGCCTCGAGCAGGGGGGCGTGAGCGAGATCGCGTCTGGTCATGGTGCTCCAGCCTACCGGCGCGGGCCTTAAACCCGGAACCGGCTAGCGCGGCGGGAGCCGTACTCCACCAGCAGAGAACTGCCGAGCATAAGCAGGGTCGCACCCACCGGCGGCAGCACGCCTGCGGCCGCCAGAAGGATCGCCAGGGCGTTGTAGGTGCCCGCGAACCGGAGGTTGGTTTCAGCAATGCGGTTGACACGGCGCGCGTGCTCTACCAGTTGGGGTACGGCCATGACGTCGTTGCGGATGAGCACGACGTCGCAGAGGCTGTTCCAATTTGGCGCTGTGGTGCCGTAGAGATCTTTTCCTGCGTAGAGGATGCCCGAGTCCGCCACTCGCAGCACCGGCAGCACGCTGGAATCGCACACCATGGCCACAGTGGCGCCCTGGGTGTGCAGTGCGCGCACCGCGGCGGGCTTTTCGTTCGAGCGAATCCCCGCAAGCACCTGCGAAATACCCAGAAAGTCCGCAAAGCGGCGCGCCACCGGATAGGTGTCGCGCGAGAGCATGACCGTTTCCACCCCCATGGATTCCAGGGTGTCCACCGCTTCAATCGCGTCTTCTTTGGCGGGGTCGTACAACGTGATCACGCCGCGGTCTTTGCCGTCCCAGCGCACCACCACCGGGGTCCCGCCAGTTGTGGCCGCCGCGGAGAGTTTGCCCTTGAGCTGGGAAAGGTTAGTCGGGCGCCAAAGAGAGGCCTCGAGGGTCTGCGTGCGGGCGTTCTCGCCGGAACCCCAGGTAGCGGTGACGCGGCCGCCGAACTCACCGTCTGGCGTGATCACGTCGTCGGTGACTTCGAGCCAATCCGGCAGACGCGGATCCCCGGAGCGGGCGTCGCGCGCTTCGCGAGCCGCCTTGACGATGGCGCGCGACGCCGGGTGGTCCGAATCCGCAGACAGCACCCCGGCGATGCGCAGCACTAGCTCGCTGTTCTCCCCGTTGTCGGCGGTAACCGTTTCCACATGCATCTTGGGCAACACCAACGTGCCAACGCGGTTGAACACCACCGTGTCAACTTTGGACAGCACCCGCAGCGCATTGCCGTCGCGCACGAGCACACCGTTTCGCACCGCGGCATCGAGCCCCTGCTTGATGGCCAGGGCCGGGGAGATAGCCAGGCTAAACGGCGCCACCACAATCAAAATGGCCAAAGCGGTGGACGCGGCAGTGTTGACGTTGCCGGTGAACAGCAGCCACAGGCCAAAATCCAGCACTGCGATGGCGTACGCCGCCGGGATGAGCATGCCCGCCGTCCGCGTGGACACCATCGTAGCTGCGTTCTGGTGGCGGGACGCATCCTCCAGCCAGCGCTGCACGGCGGTGAGCAGTGTGGTGTGGCCGACGCGGGTTGCGCGGACTTTAATGTCTCCCTCGCGCACGACGGTCCCGGCCATCACGCGCTTGCCCACCTTCAGCTGCGGGCTGTCGTGGGTGTTCACCAGCTCAAAGCCGATCGAGCCTGAGCCACCGACCACTTCCCCGTCGACGGGTACAACCTGGCCGGCGCGCACGCGGACGTCGTCGCCACGCCGGATTTCCGTGGCCGGCATCTGCTCGCTGGTTCCGCCCTTGCTGCGGTGCGAGACCTCGTAGAGCGAGTCCGGGCCGGGACGGCGCGCCTCAAGATCATCGAGCAGATTGGATCGCGCACGCATGGAGAAGTGGCGGCCGAACAGCAAAAGCGTGGTCACAGTGCACGCCACCTCGAGGTAGAGCTCCGGGCCCTCCCCGATGTCTAAGGGCACCCAGTTGCCGCTGGACTCGTAGCCGATGCGGCCAGCGCTGGTAAACAGCAGCGTGGCGAAGGACCAGAGATAGGAGGCCAAGATGGCGATGGAGCTCGCGCCATCGAGGGCCGAAAGCCCCCGGCGCACACCCCCCGCCATCGCACGGTGGAACGGGGATGCGCACCACAAGGCCACGGGCGTGGTCAGCGCAAAGGCCACCCACTGCCAGCCGGGGAACCCCAGCGCCGGCACGTACGTCAGTAGCAACACGGGGATGGTGAGCAGGACCGCCAGCCACAGCCTGGCCGGGGTAACCAGGTCGCGGGCTGTAAAGAGCACGTCGCCGCTGCGCCGCTCGGCACGCGCCTTGTTTTGCACGAAGCCCTGAGCGCGGGCGAGCAGGTGCGCCGCCTCCTCCTTGCGGTGGTGCTTGGCACGCCGCGGCATGGGGTGCTCCGTCCAATACCGTCCGTGCGCGCGACGCTGCAGGGTGGAATCCGTCACCGTGGCGGTGACGCCGAAGCCTTCAATGGTTTTGATCAGCTGCGGCAGCGGCATACTGGCCGGTGCCGTCACCCACGCCATCCGGGTTGGGTACACCAAGCGGGCGGAGACGCCGTCGAGGGATTCTAAGGCGTCCTCGATCTCCGTCAGCTGCGGGCCGTCTTCCACCCCCTCAAGTTCGAAAGCGTAGGACGCGTTGGGGCGCACCAGCTCACCGTCGAGGTCGCGTCTGGCGGTTGCCGGGTCGACGCCGGCTTCTCGAGCGGCATCGCGCGCGGCCTGGATGCACTCTTCGAGTTCCGTTCCGCTGAGCTGGTCGAGTTGCGCGCCCTGCCGCCCAATCGTGCTCAGCGTTTCCAAGTCCTCGCCCTCGTACTTGCTCATTCCACGCCTTCCCATACGCTTCCACTGCGCTTATCCACAAACGCGTTGGCGGCCGGACGGAACATAAAAAACAGGGCAAAGACCAACACGACCACCACGACGACGGATGCCCACCCCGCCACGCCGACCAGGAAGCCGGACAGCTGCAAAAACACTGCCAGGCCGATAAAGCCAGCCGCCCAGCGCCGCGCCACCTTGGAGCCCTTTTGCATGTAGGCGCAGCACGAGGTGATCAACGCGGCGAGGATGATGTTACCCCAGGTGAAGACCCGCAGGTTGCGGGCGAATTTGTCGAAGAGCTCTTCGTCAGCGCCCTCTATCATCCAGGTGTCCGGCAACCGGTCCGGCACCCCGTTAGCCAAGGTCAGAAACGCGATGACGAGCATCAGCACGGATGCGATCAGGCACAGGTAGTAGCCGATCTTCAGCGGCTTCGGCCACTGCGACCCGACCTCCCCGGTGTAGCGCCGGTTCCGATCATTCGGGTCCGACACCATGGTCGGAAACATCCCTGCCACCGTTAGTTCTCCTTTGTCTCCGGCGCATCCCCGGGCGTGCCGCCGGGTCCGGGCTTGCCCCCTTTGGGCTTGGTCCACGCCACGGCTGCTTTGTCCAACGAATAGACGATGCCCAGGATGCCCGCAACAGCGAGGATGATCTGGACAACTCCGTCCGTGCCGAAGAACGCCGTCGGCAGCGCAGTCGACGCCGGCGCCATCATGAACAAGGTGAGCATGCGCAGAGCGAAGAACCCGGAGAAGATTTGCAGCAGCCGCCGGGCGTTCTCCGCCCATTTCGCTTGCTTCTGCACGGCGCGAAGCGCGAACACAAACAGCAAAATCACGCCGAGCTGAAGCACCGCCATGATGAAGATGGAGCCGTACACGCTGGCGTTCATCAGCGCGTCAGAGACCTCTCCGTCGCTGTTTTTCGCGCGCTCTTTCGCCACCTCGCGCAGCGCGGACGGGTCCACCACGCTGGCCACCACGGCCATGATCTGGTGCAGCAGCTCCCCGCCGATCATCACTGCCCAGCAGGTGAGCATGTAGCGCACGGCCTCAGGCATGGAGCCGTTGTGCTTCTCGACGGCCTCCGGTTCCACCCTGCTCGGGGATCCCGGATTCATTGGCGGCAAGCTAACCATTGAGCCTCTTTGCTGCCTCGATGGCGTAGTAGGTGAAAATCTGGTCCGCGCCGGCGCGCTTGATGGACATCAGCGATTCCATCATCGTCTCTTCGTAGTCGATCCACCCGTTCTGGCCGGCCGCATTGAGCATGGCGTACTCGCCGGATACTTGGTAAGCCGCCACCGGCACCGGCGACGCCTCCGCGATCTTCGTCAACACGTCCAAGTACGGAAGCGCCGGCTTGACCATGACAAAGTCCGCGCCCTCGGCGATGTCCAGCTCCGCTTCCAGCAGGGATTCGCGCACATTCGCCGGGTCCTGCTGGTAGGTGCGCCGGTCCCCCTTGAGGGAGGATCCGACCGCGTCGCGGAATGGGCCGAAGAACTTCGAGGCGTACTTCGCGGAGTACGCCATGATTGCCACTTCCTGGAAGCCAGCGTTGTCCAGCGCCTCGCGGATCGCCGCGATCTGGCCGTCCATCATGCCGGAGGGGCTGACAATGTGAGCGCCGGCCCGAGCCTGCGCGACGGCCATGTCGCAATAGATGTCCACCGTGGGGTCGTTGTCTACCACCTCGTTGCCGTGGGCATCTGTGGTGAGCACGCCGCAGTGTCCGTGATCCGTGAACTCGTCCAGGCAGGTATCCGCCATGATGATCAGCTCGTCCCCGAACTCGCGGCGCAGAAGCGCGATCGCGCGGTTGAGCACGCCGTCTTCGGCGACAGCAACGGAACCGGTGGCGTCCTTATCTTCCTCGCGCGGCACCCCAAAGAGGTCCACGCACTTCACTCCGGCCTCGAGCGCCTCGCGGCAGATATCCACCAGCGATTCCGGCGTGTGTTGGTACACGCCCGGCATGGACGAGATCTCGCGCGGGGCGTCGATGCCGTCGGCGATGAATAGCGGAAGGATAAAGTCGGCCGGGTGCAGACGCGTCTCCGCGACAAACTCGCGGATAGCGGGGTTTTGGCGCAGGCGGCGGGGGCGTCGTGTCAGATCGTAATCAGCCATGCGCCACATCTTAGAACGCACCTCCGACACGACCCAGCCGGTGCAGTTTCTACCCTGCGGCCGCAGGGGTGTCTTCACCGGCCCGGCTAGCCGCCTTGTCCTGCGTCTTATCGGCGGCAGCTGCGGCCTTGCGGCGCTTCTTGCGCGGCGGCGGCAGCTGGCCAGCTGCACGCAGACCGGCCACGTGGTCCGCCAACGCGTCGACGAGGTGCGGGATGTCGGCGACCTCCGGAACGACGTCGACACGCAAGCCCTGCTCACGCGCCTCCGCCTCCGTCACAGGGCCGATGCAGGCGATCACGGTGCGCGAGTGCGGCTTGCCCGCGATACCCACAAGGTTTTTCACCGTGGACGGGGAGGTGAAACACACGGCGTCGAACCCGCCGGTCTTGATCATGTCGCGCGTTTCCGGCGGCGGCGGGGCGGCACGGACGGTGCGGTACGCGACCACGTCGTCGACCTCCCAGCCCTTCTCCACCAGGCCGTCCACCAGCACGTCGGATCCCAGGTCTGCGCGCGGCAGCAGCACGCGTGAGACTGGGTCGATGTCCTCAACGTACTCCGGGAACGCCTCAGCCAAACCGGCGGCGTTCTGCTTCGTGCGGTGCGGAACCAGCTCGGCCTGCATGCCGCGGGCCCGTAACGCGTCGGCAGTCTTTTGCCCCACCGCCCCCAGGTGCACCCCGGCAAATGAGCGCGCGTCCAGGCCCAGATCCTCGAACTTGCTCCACACCGCGTCCACGGCGTTGACGGAGGTGAACAGGATCCACTGGTAGCGACCCTCCACGATGCCCTTGATCGCGCGGTCCATCTGCGCCGGGTTGCGCGGCGGCTCCAGGGAGATCGTGGGCACGGACTGCGGGATCGCCCCGTGCTGCGACAAGCGGGCGTTCATCGGGCCTGCCTGCTCCTTCGCGCGGGGGACGAGCACGCGCCAACCGTACAGCGGGCGGTTTTCCCACCATGAGTACTTCGAGCGGTCGTCGGCGGCTGTGCCCAGGGTGACCACCAGCGGACCCTCCAGGTCGGCATCCAGCTTGCCCACCGTCTCTAGTGTCGCGTCGAACGTGCGCTGCAAACGTGTAGTGCCGCGTGTTGTCACCGTCACGGGCGTGGAGCCCTGAAAACCGCGCTCGGTGAGCTGCTCGACCATCGCCGTTAAATGCTCCTGGTTAGCCTGGAACACCAGCGGCTGCGGTGCGGTGGCCAGCTGGTCCCAGTCCACCTCGCCGCTGTTCAGATCCGTCTCCGTGTAGGTGGAGCCCAGTGCGATGCCGGCGAAAGACGGCACCGTCGACGGCAGGGACATACCCGGCACCACCTGGAACTCCAGGCCCGCAGCGGCCACCGCGGAAATTTCCTCCATCACGGAGTCGCGCGTGAGCGGGTTGCCGCACACAAGCCGGATCACGTCGCCGTCGCCAGCTTCGCCGCGCTCCACCGCTTCAGCAGCGGCGCCCAACGCGCGCTCAAGCTTTGCGACGATAGCTTCGCCAACCAACCCAACAACCTCGAGCTCCGCCGCCGTCGGGTCCTCTGGCCGGGGTGGCTTGCGTCTCGCCCCGGCCTCTTTCGCCTCCGCGCACATCTGCTCGTAGCGCGCGTTGGCCTCATCCATCTTCGCCTTCGGCACCGGCAGCGCCGCCGCGACAACACTTTGGACCCCCGCTGACACCTCCGGGTCCACGAGGGCGATAGAATTGGATTCCATTACTTCGCGGGCGCGAACCGTGAGCAACTCCGGGTTGCCCGGTCCTGCGCCGACGAAGATCACCTTCCCCGGCTGGGGGGTGTGAGTGGGCTCTGTCATGGAGAAATCTCTTCTAGGCACAAATAAACCGCCCCCGCGCGGCTGGGTTCGGGCGTTTCACAGCCCCACCGACCCGATTGCACGGAGGGTATTGAACGTATGGTATCTACACCATAAAAGGCTTCCGGCTGAGAACAAAACCACCGCGTATTCGGATCGGGTTAATCCATCAGGTCGGCCGCGCCGCGCTGCAGCAGCGTCTCGGCCACCTGGCGGCCAAGCTGCGCTGGGTCTTCGCCCCGCGCCTCCTCCGCCAGCTGGTGGGAGCCGTCGAGTGCGAACACCCCGGCGCGCAGGTGCACGCCTTGGCCGTCGAAGACCGCCGACACGGCCACCGGCGCGGTGCAGCCCGCCTCCAACGTGGCCAGCACGGAGCGCTCGGCGGTGGACTCGGCGGTGGCGGCGGCGTCGGCGAGCTTGTCGATGGCCACGCGGGCAGCAGCGTCGTCGCTGCGGCACTCCACCGCCAGCGCGCCCTGCGCCGGGGCCGGCATCAGCACTTCCGGCGAGAAGACTTCGGTCGCGCGGTCACCGTAGCCTCCGCGCACAAGACCCGCGTAGGCCAGGATGATCGCGTCGAGCTCGCCGTTTTCCACGTAGCTCATCCGGCGCTCGATGTTGCCGCGCAGTGGCCGGATGTCCAGATCGGGGCGTATCGCCTTGAGCTGGGAGACACGGCGCGGGGCGGAGGTGCCCACGCGCGCACCGTCGGGCAGCTCCGCCAGGGTGAGCCCGTCGCGGGCGATGAGCGCCTCGCGGCTGTCCTCGCGCACCGGAATCACCATGTGGGCGCGCGGCTCGTCGGCCGTGGGCAGGTCCTTGAAAGAGTGGACCGCAATGTCTACCTCGCCGGTAAACAGGGCGTCGCGCAGCGCGGAGGTGAACACGCCTACGCCAATGCGCTCCACGGGCGCCTGTGAGAGATCGCCCGGCGTGGTCACGACCTGCAGCTCGGCGGGGTAACCGTGCTCGCCGAGCGCGTCGCGCACATGCCCGGACTGGGTGGTGGCCAGGTGGGACCCGCGGGTGCCAATGCTGAACAATTACTTCTCCTTGCCGTGCAGTTCCTCGGGCAGCGGCAGGCGCTGCGCGTCCACCGCCACCGACGGCCTTTCCAGCCCGAACAGTTCGGTGACCGCCTCTTCCACGCTCACTGTTTCAGCCGTGGCCGCGAGCTCCTTGATCTTCACAGTCGGCGCGTGCAGCAGCTTGTCCACGACTCGCTTGACCATGCGGCTGACCTGCTCAAAGTCCTCCTCGGACATCTCCGGCATGCGGGTGCGCAGGCGTAGCAGTTCCTGGCCGGAAATCTCGGCAGCGTTGCGGCGCAGCCGGGTCACGGCCGGCGCCACCTCGCGCACGCGCTGCTCCGAACCGAACGTTTCCACCTCTTCGGCCACGATTTCTTCGGCGCGGCGCAGCGCCCGGGAGTCCTCGGTGTCAGCGCCGCGCATGCTCTCGTGGAGGGATTCGATGTTGACCAGGTGCACCCCGTCGATGCCAGCCACCGCGTCGTCGATGTCGCGTGGCAAGGACAGGTCCGCAAGCACAAGCGGGCCGGGGACGTCGGCCGGGGTGATGGTGAACTCGTCGGAGGCGGTAGCGGACACCACCAAGTCCACACGGTCCAGTACGGAGGCGCGGTCGGCGAAGTCCACCACTTCCGCGGGCACGCCCGCTTCGCGGGAGTGCTCCGCCAGCCGCTCTGCGCGATCGCGGGTGCGGTTGGCCAAGATGAGCGAATCAACACCATGTTTGCCCAGGTGTGTCGCGGCCAGAGAGCTCATGGCACCGGCGCCGAGGACGAGTGCGGTTTTGCCCCGGAGGTCGTCGCAAAGCATGAGCTTCATCGCCTGCTCAAGCGCAACACTGACCATGGAGGCACCCGAATCGTCGATGCCCGTCTCCGTGTGCACGCGCTTGCCGGTGTGCAGCGCTGCCTGGGCGAGGGAGTGCAGGTTCGGCCCGATGGTGCCGCGCTCCACAGCGTCGACGTAGGCGCTGCGGACCTGGCCGATGATCTGCTGTTCGCCCACCACCATCGAATCCAGGCCGGACGCGACGGTGAAGATGTGTTCCGCAGCCGCATCCGAATAACGCACGTACAGATAACGGCGCAGCTCAGCAACCTCAGGCCCCGACACTTCGGCGAGGACACGCAGCACGTCTTCCACCCCGGAGTGGAACGCGTTAGTAACGGTGTAGACCTCCAGGCGGTTGCACGTGGAAATAATCATCGCTTCCGACAGCGACGGCTGCCTGATCAGTGCCGTCGCCGCCCCCTGCTGGACCTCCGCGTCCATGCTGAGCCGTTCCAGCAGGGCCACAGGCGCAGACCTGTGCGACATCCCTACAAGCAGAACACTCACGCAAACCCTCCAGTCCGGTTGAAAATCACCTTAAGGATAGACCTTTAGTTGGACAGCTCCGCCTCGAGGTCGTCGTTGTCCACTTCCCAGCAGGCAAACTCCTCGCCGTCGATGACCACAACGGGCACCCGGTCGCCGTATTCTGCGGCGAGGTCCTCATCGGTGTCCACATCCACGACCACCAGGCGCGCCGGATGCCTGTCTACGACGGGCGCGATCTGCGCCGCCACCCTCTCGCACGAGCCGCACGTGGCCCGCACCATCAGCTCCACCGTCTTCATCGCTGCTCCTCCCGTGGCACCGGCGTTGTACCGGCGCTGTACGATTGCACACGCTAACACCCCCACCCGAAAGGGCCCTTGTCTCATGTCTGATCAGCGCGAACTCCTCGCGCAGTGGTCCCAGTCCCAGGGCAACCTGCGCCGTTTCCTCGAGGACCGCGTCATGCCGCCGCTTGACGACGACGCGCAGCGCACCGCCGGCCGCGCCGCCGCAGCCGCCGCGGTGGAAGAGACCTTCGGCATCAACATCGATGACTTCGCCCTGGGCGTGGACTCCGTCGGCGGCGCTTTTAAGACGGCCGGCCGGCAGAAAATCACCCAACCCGACCCGGAGATCCCCCAAGACACCGAGGCGGCGGCGTTCTTCGACGTGGACAACACCCTGATCCAGGGCTCGTCGCTCATCCTCCTGGCCCAGGGGCTGTTTCGGAAGCGGTTCATCTCCCTGTCCGAGCTTGCGCCCGCGCTGTGGAAGCAGATCCGCTACCGGGTCTCCGGCTCCGAGAACGCCGACGACATCGCCGAGGGCCGCGAGCAAGCCCTGGCGATTGTGAAGGGCAAGAGCGTGGCGCAGCTCAAGCAGGCGTGCCGGGAAATCGTGGACAACCGGATGCTGGAGAAGTCCTACGCCGACACCATCGAGCTGGCCTCCATGCACCTCGCCGCCGGGCAGCAGGTGTGGCTGGTCTCCGCCACCCCGGTGCAGATCGGCCAGGCGCTCGCTGAGACGCTCGGCTTCACCGGTGCGCTGGGCACCGTGGCAGAGGAAGAAGACGGCAAGTTCACCGGCCGCCTCGTCGGCGACATCCTCCACGGCCCCGGCAAAAAGCACGCCGTGGCGGCTCTGGCCGCGCTGCAACAGCTGGACCTGTCCAAGTGCACCGCCTACTCCGACAGCATCAACGACCTGCCCATGCTGGAAATGGTCGGCTCCCCCGTGGCGATCAACCCAGACCGGGCGCTGCGCAAGCACGCCAAGGCCCAGGGCTGGGCGGTGCGCGACTACCGCTCCGTGCGGCGGGCGGTACGCGCCGGCGTGGTCCCGGCCGTGCTGGCTGCCGCGGGCCTGTGGTGGTGGCGCCGCCGCCGGTAGGGTATTCGGCTTAGCGACGGGTGCTGGACCACTGCTCCAATGGCCGGGTCGGGTAGTGCTCATCAACGGTAAAGCGTTGGCACACCACTTGAGTGTCATCGTTGATATCGAGATCTCCGATGTACTCCACGAATTCCGGTGACCGCCAATACCGTTCATGCCCAATTCGCCATTCGCTGGCATCGGCGCAGCCCTCGCCCTCGGCGATGGCATGCTCGTCGCTCACGTCCGCCAGCCGACGAACCTGCATGTCGGTCGTACGGATGACGCACACCACGTTGTCATGTGAGTCGAGAACGGCCTCGAGAGAGCCCACTTCCTCGTCGAACTGGTAGTCCTTGGGAAATTCAATCAGCAACGATGCCGTCGCGGTTTTAGTGCCGTCCAAGATTGCTTGGACGAGGACGTCGCGAAGCAGGCCCGGGAAAGCAAACTCGCCACGCGGTAGCTCCGATGTTTAGAAGATCGAAATGGAAGCGGTGTGGTGAGTTTGTGGTAGCGCTTGAGTGGGGATCCGGTAGCGGGTCCCTGCTCAGGCGCTTTGTGTGTTACTGGTTAGCTTCCAGTCTCATGTTTGGTCCTTCGAGGGTGATGATTTCGGCGCCGGCGATGAGTCGGTTGAGGATGGACTCGGCGATGACAGCGTCCGGGATAGATCTGTACCAATCTTGCGGGGTGAACTGTGAGGTCACGATCGTTGATCGGTTGCTTTCTCGTTCGGAGAGAATGTTGAAGAGCAGGTGCGCGGTGGCGGCATCGACTGGGGTGGTGAGGAAGTCGTCGAGGACTAACACATCGACGTTGATCAACTCGCGGGTGAGTTTGAGCCGGGCTGGGTCGTCGAGCGGCATCACTGCGAAGTGCGCGGCAAGCATGTCGGTGCGGTAGAACCTGGCGGAGTAGTCGTTGCGGCATGCTGCGGTGATCAGAGCTTGGGCGAGGTAGGTCTTGCCGACTGAGGATTTGCCCAAGATGACAATGTTTTGGCCCAGGTGGCACCATTGTCCGTGAGCGAGTCGGCTGACTTGTTCTGGGTTGATGTTGCGGTCAGGTGCGTAGACGACGTCTTCGAGGCAGGCATCGGGGTTTGGCGATCGTGATGCCTTGAGCAGTTTGTTGATGCGGCGTTCGCGTCTGGCCGCGACTTCTTTGTCGAGTGCGTAGAGCACCTTTTGGGAGAAGGTCCACGTGTCGAAGGCTGGGTCGTTGGCGATGTCGATGACGCTTTTGCCGAAGGCTGTCATGCGCATCGCTGTGAAGTCCGCGAGGACGGATTCGTCGAGGAAACGCTCTTGCGGCGGGGTCGGTGGGGTCATGGCGTTGTGGTTCCTTTCTTGATGAGGTTGTCCAGGCTGAACTGTGCTGCGCCACCGAGGTAGGCGCCGCTGGTGTCGCGTGTGGCAGCGGCGGACGGGTGGGCCCGATGCCCAGGTGTGGCCGGTGCCGGTTGGTCGAAGCCGTGTGGTCGGGTTGCGACTTCTTTGCGTACGGCGGCCATCATGTTTTTGACCGCGGTGTAGGACACCGCCCGGCGGGTCCCGTCGGAGGAGACCAAGCGCTTACATGCTTCTTCCAACACGAGCTTGTTGGCGTGTTTGCCCATTGACAGCACGTTCCTGCACGATTGGTACGCCTGGGCCGGGATTGCTTTCGCCGCGATCATTTCCTCGATGACGGTGCGTGTCGCCGGCCCGATCTTTTGGGCTTCGCGCAGGAAGTAATCGCTCGTCCACAGTCCCTGGGTGTGATCCATGTTCGCCGGTATGTGGTCGGCATCGGTGACATACGCCCCGCGGGTGTGGGCAAGCGTGTGGGTTGTAACGGCACGGCCACCATCGAAGACCGTGAGCACTTGCCCGGTGATGCGCACATCGACAGTGCGGCCAACGAGCTGGTGCGGCACGGAGTACCGCACGCTAGCTACGGTGATGTGGAAATCTGGGGCGACCTTGGCGCGTTTCCACTCGGTGCGCTGCCACGGGGTATCGGGAAGCGCTGTCAACAGGTGCCTTTCATGCGCATCGAAAATGTCTTTGCGGCTTGACTGCTGGTGACGAAACGGTACCGCCTGGTTGATCTGGTCAACCAGCTGCTGAATTCGCGAGTTGAGTTCGTCAAGGTCGACGCACTGGTGGCCATCGAGTGCGTGGATGACCTTGTGGGTGACGATCTTGACTGCGGCTTCGACATTCGCTTTGTCTTTCGGCCGTTTCGCCCTCGTGGGCAGTGCTGCGGTGTTGTAATGCTCCAAAAACTGCTCGTAGGTGTCGTTGACCTTGCGGTTTCGATCCGCCGCGCTGATCGCGTTCGACGCAGTCGAGGCATTATCCGGCACCACAACCTCAGGCACGCCCCCGAAGTAGGCGAACGCGTGGTGGTGGGCATCAAGCCAGGAATGCTGGCGCTCATCCGGACATGCGAGGGCAAAAATCATCCCTGAATACGGCATTGAGGCGACAAACACGCTGACCTTCACCCCCGGTGCGCCATAAGGGTCGAACAGGCGCATCTTGGTGCCTGCCCAATCCACCTGCATGGTGTGCCCCGGTGTATGGGTGATGCGTGCGGTCAAACCGGCCGCATCGACATGAGACGCCACCAACTGGCGAAACCGGTCGTAGCTGTAATGAAGCTGGCCGGGTAAAGCAGGTGTGGTGGTGTAGCGCGCCCACAGCACTTGCAGTGTCTGCTTGTTACGCCCCGTGCGGGCTTTGACCACCGCATCAAAATCGATAGGGACGAACTCGCCCTGGCCGGTACTGCGCCCATCTACGAATAACTCGTCGAGCTCATCATCCGTCAACGCCAAAACCTGGTCGACGGTGCGAATCCCAAGGGATCGAAGCACCTGATTCGACCGGGAAATCGTGCGGTGCGAGCACCCGAGCTGTTGTTCAATCTGGCGGTACGAACGCTGCTGCACAAGCAGCTTCATCACCGCCCGGTAATCCGTCATCAGCGGACTCCTTCCGGTAACCGGCTACACCCCTGTGGCGCAACCACCCGAAAGCATCACCCGCCACCGCCAACCCCGCTACCGGAAACCCACTGAACCGCTACCCGAAAGTCACCACACCGCTACCAACTAGCCGGTCGCAACAGGCGTGCCGGTCGATCACACCACGATCTACCGCTGGGTCCAGAAATACGCCCCTGAACTGGACAAGCACACACGGTGGTACCGGCAGGTACCTGACTGGCAGGCCAGTTCCTGGCGGGTGGATGAGACCTATATCCGGGTCGGCGGCAGGTGGTGCTACCTCTATCGGGCGATCACCGCCGGTGGCCAGACCCTGGACTTTTATCTCTCTCCGAAGCGGAACGTGGCCGCAGCCAAGCGTTTCCTGGCCAAGGCCCTCAGATCCAATGCGTCAGCCGGGTATCCCAGAGTGATCAACACTGATAAATCACCCTCCCTAGCCAGGGCAATCGCCGAGTTGAAGTCAGAGGGAATCTGCCCGCCAACAGTGGAACACCGGCAGGTGAAATACCTCAACAACATCCTGGAAGGCGACCATGGTCGGCTGAAGCGGATCCTCGGGCCGAAAGGCGCGTTTAAGAACCGGACATCTGCATATCGGACGTTGAAAGGGATGGAGGCGATGCACTCATTGCGGAAAGGGCAAGGCACGATGTTTACCTACGGGCAACCGAACCCAGACGCGGTGATCGTCAACCGGGTCTTCGAGACAGCTTAAGCACCCCGGAGCAAGGACAACTAATGTCTTGAGGTTGGGCTTTTCGACCCTGGCCCAACTTTGCAACAGCACCGGAATTACTCGGTATGCAGGTTGCTACTGCCGAATCGGTGACATCATGGACTCAGGTTCTTTAGTTCTTTAGGGACTTAAAGGCACGAGGGCTTAACGAGGTCTATCTGATTACCAGTGACGCTCACCTGGGGCTTCAGCACGCCATTGGGGAGGTGTTACCGAATGCCTCCTGGCAGCGATGTCGCACGCATTTTTCGAAGAATCTCTTTGGGCTGATGCCCACGACACAGTGGCCAACGTTGTCGGCGATGTTCCACACGATTTTTCAGCAGCCTAATGCGCAGTCGGTGTGGGCCCAGGCCAGGGATGTGCTGGATTTTTGTCAGGAGAAGTTCCCGCATGTGGCCGATTACCTGGAAGAAGCCCTCGATGAACTCTTGGCGTTTACCCAGTGCCCGAAATCTTTGTGGACTAAAATCTGATCGAATAACCCCACCGAAAGCCTCAATCGTGAGATCCGCCGGCGTACTGATGTCGTCGGGATCTTCCCGAACCGCGATGCCGTGGTCCGTTTAGTTGGTGCGGTGCTGGCGGAGCAGCATGATGATTGGATCGAAGCAGAAGCGGTACATATCGCTGACGAGCTTGGAGCAAACTAGGGCGATGATGACGGCAAACCTCATCGATTCGGACGAGATTACTTCTGAAATCATCCGGAGGGATGTGACATGAGCCAGGGTCTGTATCTAGCGCGTGATGGTCCGTAAGGTCGTTATGCTGCCTGTTGTATCGAAAGGGCAGATACACCACTCCAGCTGACTTAACCTAAAGAGGCATAGAATCGCCAAGTGTGTACCACGACCCCTTGCTCCGTTTATTAAGTTGACTTTGCGGATTTTGAGGGTAAGGTTTTATGATCCAGTCCAATAAAGCAGGTGTAGGGGCGGTTATCGTAGCCCTAGCTGTCCTATGGCAAGGAATCGGCACTGCGATAGTCGGAGCCCAAGTAGACCCAGAGTTATCTACTTTTACTACGTTTTCAGCGTTTCTTATCGCGGCGATTATCTCCACAGTGGTCTATTTAGCGTTTTATCGTAGAAAATACCGAGCTACGGAAACACCGCATCCTCCCATGAAAATGACAACTGCAGCAAGCCTCAATCTGTTTACTGCGGGCGCTTTCTGCTTATTCTATGTTTCCACTACTTTGATGCAGCCCACTGCAGCAAGTGTCATCGAAACAGGAGTCGGCCCTTTTATTGTCGCAGTAATAATGACTTGGTCGGCCAGAAGGCTCAGCAGTTCATTGGTGTCAACAACTGCAGTAGTGGTGCTGGCTCTATGTTTTTTCTTCCTAGGAACGGGAAGCAGTTCACCCCAGTCTTATCTGGGTCTCGCTTTAGCTGTAGGCGCAGGAATTTCTGCGGTAGGAGTGCTTTACTCCTCGCGCTGGGCCACTGAACAAGGGAACAGCGTTCTCACGATTGCAGCAGTGAGGTTTCACTTAGCTTGGATTATTAGCGGTCTCGTGGCTTTCTTTTCCGTGGAAGCGGAGATGCTTCGAGGCTCTACCCTGTCAATCGTCCTGCTATCGGTGATGTGCATTACTTTTCCTATCCTGCTCTTGCAGTGGGGAATTACCTTAGCGCCGCCTTTCACCTCGGCACTGATCATCGCGGCCCTTCCGGCCGTGGTGATGGCTACCGAGGTGGCATTGGGCTCTCAAGTCGAACCAATTCAGTTAACTTTGTTGATGCTCATTGTGGCAATAACCATAAGCCAAGCAATGTGGGGAACACGGAAAGATGAAAATATTAGTAGTTGATGATTCTTCAAGTGGCGCCGATCTGGTGGCAACCCTGCGCCAAAAAAGGGACGTAGAGGTTGCTACTGCTAACCCGCCGTATGCCATCTCAGCTAACGAAGACGGGAGCATTTCCGATCCATGGGCCCTGGCCCTACTCCGGGAATGTAGCCAAGAAAAATTTGACCTTGTTGTGCCGGGAAGCGAATCAGGAGTATCCATAGCTGAGTGGGTTTCAGCTGAGTTAGGACTACCGCATAACGGTAGAGGGAAGATCTGGCACCGTCGCCATAAGCAAGGAATGATTGAAGTTGCTCACCAATATGGACTGCGTGCCCCAAGGTCTGTTGCCCTATCCCCCGCTTCTGCACAGGACAGCCTTGATCTAGACCCGTCCCTGGTCAAGGATTGTGTTGTCAAGCCTGTGGGAAGCGGGGGCAGTGACCATGTCTATTTCTGCAAAACAGAACCCGAGACGAGGGTGTCAGGAAGTTTGTGTGTGAGGCTCTGATCTTGAAGGAGTTTCACCGATAATGATTACGGTGTCACCGAAGAAAAGCCACGACCCGTCCAGGGTCAACGCGATCAGCGAGAAGCTGATGGATAACCCCGAGCTCGCAAAGCTCATCGGGGAGCTGTCCACCTCCACCGACGACGCCAGCGAGCTGGTCAAGGGGCTTTTGCAGGCGTCGATCAACGCCGGCCTGCAGGCGGAGATGGATGCCCATTTGGGCTACGAACACTCCGACCGCAAAGCGAAAGCCCAGGTAACAGATGCTGGTGGTGGCAACCACCGCAACGGGTCGTACACCAAGACCGTCGATTCCGGCTACGGCCCAATCGAAGTGACCATGCCGAGAGACCGGGCGGGAACGTTTCGCCCGCAGATGGTGCCCAAAGGCGCGCGCAGGCTCACTGAACTCGATGACATGATCATCTCGCTGTACGCTGGCGGGATGACGGTGCGTGATATCCAGCACCACCTTGCAACCACCTTGGGTGTGGATATGAGCCCGGATACGATCAGCACGATCACCGATGCGGTACTCGATGAGGTGATGCTGTGGCAAAACCGCCAGTTGGACGAGTTTTACCCGGTGATCTTCCTCGACGCGCTACGGGTGAAGATCCGCGATGGCCACCGGGTGGTGAATAAGGCCTGCTACATGGCCGTCGGTGTGGATATGGACGGCATCAAGCACATCCTGGGATTGTGGATCGCTGACAATGAAGGCGCTGCATTCTGGGCATCAGTCTGCGCAGATCTGGCCAACCGTGGTGTCCAGGACGTGTTCATCGTGTGCTGCGACGGGCTCAAAGGCTTGCCGGAAGCCGTGGAGGCAACCTGGCCGAATTCCATGGTGCAGACCTGTATTGTGCACCTGATTCGGGCGGCGAATAGGTGGGTGTCCTACCAGGACCGCAAAGGCGTCTCCCGTGCGCTGCGTGAGGTCTACACCGCTCCCAATGAGGAGACGGCCCGTGCCAGCCTGGATGCGTTCGAAGCCAGTGAACTGGGCCTAAAATACCCGCAATCGGTCAAAGTCTGGCGCGACGCTTGGGAGCGGTTCGTGCCGTTTTTGCAGTTTCCGCCGGCGGCACGCCGGGTGCTCTACACCACCAATTCGATCGAGTCGCTCAACGCTTAAACTGCGGAAAGCTACCCGCAACAGGGGCCAGTTCCCGAACGATACCGCGGCGCTGAAGACGCTGTGGTTGATGATCTGCAACATCGAAGACAAGCGTGCTGCGCAGCGAGCGAAGAAAGCAAAGCGCGACGTTGAGTGCAACGGCTATATTGAAGGAGCGAAAGCCACCGGGTGGAAACAAGCCATCAACCAACTAGCCGTGGCTTACCCCGACCGATTCGCGGACTACTTGTAAACCACACCCCCGCACACAAACAATCGGACACCCTCAACCAGTCGTTTACCACCACCCCGACAAGGATGCTCGAACGCTACCCCAGCTCCCCTTCCGCCCAGTCCGCCATATAGTCCGCGATCCCGTGTGGATCTGCGAGGAAGTCACGCATCGCCCGAAACGCGAGGGTGCCCTCCACCGCCAAGCCGCGTTCTATGCCGTGCTCGCCAACCTCCACGATCTCCGCGCCCGGCACCCCAAGCACGATCGGCGAGTGCGTCACCGCAATCACCTGCGCATCCGCCCCTGCGAGTGCGTGCAGCTGCGACAACAGCGCCATCTGCGCCACCGCGGACAGCCCCGATTCGGGCTCATCCAGCAGGTAGAGCGCGTTCGGGATGAACCGGGACGTCAGCTCCATGACGGACTCGCCGTGCGAGCGGCCGCCGAATTCCGTGACGGTCGTGTGCGTCTCCCCGCGCAAGAAGTACCCGGCCTTCGCGCGGGCACCGGTGCGCACCGTCAGCGCGTCATACAGCGGGTCGCGGGCGCGTGGCTTGACGACGCCCCACGTTCCACCCTCCACCGCAAACCCCCACGCCCGAGCCATCCCCTCAAGCAGCGTGGACTTGCCTACGCCGTTGCCGCCCGTGATCAGGGTGATCGGGTGTGTCAGCGCGAACCCGAACTCCGCGACGTGCGCAATCGCCGGGGTAGCAAGCGCCCACTGCGGCGCGCGGGCGGGGTCGATGACGACGTGCTCGATGAACATCACGGCCCCACCAGGAACCGCGCTGTGCCAACCGGATCGTCGATGAACTCTCGGGTCGCGGTGACGGGCTCGCAGTCGCCGTAAGGCACCGGCTCAAGCGTGGGCACGCTCAGGATGCGGGCGTCGGGGACGGCGAGCAGCACCGGCGAATGCGTGGCCATGAGCACCTGCCCGCCGCGGCGCGTGAGAACGGAGAGGAATCCGAGGAGCTCGAGCTGGGCGAAAACGGACAGGCCGTCCTCGGGTTCATCGAGGATGACCAGCGTCTCCGGGCTCAGGCGCTCGCGCGCCAGCAGCATAATGCCCTGGCCGTGGCTGCGCTGTGGTATCGCCACGAGCGGGTCGTCGGGCCCAAGCGATTGGTGGTATTCGCCGAGGGAAAAGAAGGTCTCGCCGCGCAGGAAAAACACGTCGCGCGGGTTCTCGCGGCGGGTCAACGTGAGCGAGGCGTGCAGCCGGGAATGGTCCGCCGCCTCAAACCGGGCGTTGCGGGAGCCGCCCGCAGCGTTCGCGCCGGCGGCGATGGCGACTGCCTCGACCAGGGTGGATTTACCGGACCCGTTGTCGCCGGTGAGGATGGTCGCGCGCGACAGCTCGAGTGGGCGCTCGGCCAAGGACCGCACAACCGGCAGGTCTCGGGCATATCCACGCACCTGCTCGGCGACGCTGACCTTGGTCAGGAACATGGGCCTAACGCAATCCGGCCGGCAGCGGGAGCAGGCCGTCCACCGCCAGCAGCACGCCGAACGCGGTTCCGGAGGCGATGCCGATGATGTTGGCGCTGCCGTCCGGGTTGACGGTGTAAACAGGCCCGCCGGAATCGCCGTGCAGCGCGATGATCAGCACCGCCAGCTCCCCGGTCTCCGGGTTGACCTTCAGCACCGGTCCGCAGGTCCGCGCCGTACGGGCGCCGTCTTTGCACACGATCTGGCCAGGTTTCACCGCCGTGACGGGGTGGTAGCCGGCGATGCGGCGGGTGGGGTTAATCCGCTGAACTGCATCCGACAACGGGTGCACCGCACCGATGAAGGGGATGTCCACCGCGCCGCCGCGCATCGCCCCGCCATACGCAGCGCCGCCGTTCAAAGGGAACCACGCCACGTCCCGCAGCGGGCTGCCCAGGGTGTTATCGCCCCACATCTCAAACCCGGAATCGCGCAAGTCCCCCGAGATCAGCGTGCGGTTGTCCGCCGCGTACACCGCCACCGGGACCGCACCGCCGATGGGCGCCAGGCAGTGGCCAGCTGTAACGCCGTACGCCTGGCCGCCGCGGTGTGCGACTGTGTTCAGCGTGCAGCCGTAGCGGGCACCGTCGCTGTACGCCACGCGGATACTGTCGCCGGAATAGACGTCCACGGCTTGCGCCGGTGCCGCAAAACCGAGGGCGGCAGCCGCCGTGAGCAGGAGGGACGCAGCGGCAGCGCGCGCTCGGCGCGCCATGGGAAACCTCATGGCCGGTATTGTATCGGCACACAAAAGCGCGGGCCCCACTCCTCACAAGTAGAGCCCGCGCTTTTGAAAATGCTGTTGTCGTTGGACTGCTTACATTCCGTTCTCAGGCGGAGCAGTCGTCGATAAGCGTGTGCTTACGCGCTTACGACCTCGAAGTTCACCTTGCCCTCCACGTCGTCGTGGAGGTTGACCTTGACCTGGTAGCCGCCGGTCTTGGTAACAAGACCCTTCGGCACGTTGATGCGACGCTTGTCCAGGTTCGGGCCGCCTGCAGCCTTCACGGCCGCAGCGATGTCAGCCGGCTTCACGGAGCCGAACAGCTTGCCGTTGTTGGCGGTGCGCACTGCAACCTTGATGCCCTTGAGCTGGTCGAGCTGGTCACGCAGCTCCTTGGCGTGATCCAGGTCGCGGACCTCGCGCTCAGCCTGCGCACGCTTAATGTCTTCGATCTGCTTCTCTGCGCCGCGGGTAGCCGGGATAGCCAGGCCGCGCGGGAGCAGGAAGTTGCGTCCGTAACCGTCCTTGACCTCGACGACCTCTCCAGGCTCGCCAAGCTTCTCGACGGCAGCGGTGAGGATCAGCTTCATAATCCTAACCTTCCTTATGGTGAAAAATGCTTGATGTGTGGTTGTCGTTTAGAACGGTGGCTCGTCGCCCGCACCGCCGGAGAAACCACCGGCATCGGGGGCGGAACCCCACGGATCATGATCAGGCTGGGACTGGTTCTGGCCGCCCTGGTTGCCGTTGTAGCCGCCCTGACCGCCTTGGCCCTGGTTGCCCTGGCCGCCGAAGCCGCCGTTGCCCGGGTTGTAGCCGCCCTGGCCCTGGTTTTGGCCCTGGCCGCCCTGGTCGAAACCGCCCTGGTTTCCACCGAAACCGCCGCGCTGGCCTCCCTGGTTGCCGCCGCCGTAGCCGCCCTGCCCGCCCTCACGCGGGTTGCGGCTCACCGAGGCGCTGGCGTACCTCAGGGACGGGCCGACCTCGTCGACCTCGACCTCGAACACGGTGCGGTTTTCGCCCTCTTTAGTCTGGTAGGAACGCTGACGCAGCTTGCCGGTGACCACGACGCGCATGCCCTTGGTCAGGGATTCCGCGACGTTTTCCGCCATCTGGCGCCAGCAATTGCAGGTAAGGAACAGGGCTTCGCCGTCTTCCCACTGGTTCGTTTCCCGGTTAAAGGTGCGGGGCGTGGACGCGATGCGGAAGTTCGCAACGGCAGCGCCGCTCGGGATGAAGCGCAGCTCCGGGTCCGCAACCAGGTTGCCAACCACGGTAATCGGGGTATCGCCTTGAGCCATGTCCTAAACCTTCCTACCTGCTGATCGTGTGGTTTCTGAGCCTACCGGTTCTTACTTATCGGTACGCAGAACCTTGGTACGCAGAACGTTCTCGTTCAGGTTCAGCACGCGGTCGAGCTCCTTGACCGTGTCAGCCTCGCAGTCGAGGTTGATGACGGCGTAGATGCCCTCTTCCTTCTTGTTGATCGGGTAAGCAAGGCGCTTCTTGCCCCACACATCAACGTTCTCCACCTTGCCGTTGTCCTTGCGGACGGTCTCCAGGAACTTATCCAGGGACGGGGCAACGGTGCGCTCATCCTGCTGCGGATCGAGGATGATCATTACTTCGTAGTGACGCACGGACCTCATCACCTCCTATGGTCTTAGTTGTTTCGGCCATCACCCTTGTGGTCATGGCAGGAGGGTCGCTTACGTCAAGCAACCCGAACAGACTACCCGACGCTTTGACCAGCTCAAAACCGTGTCCGGGTTGCGCACGAATTGACGTAGCAAAATTGCGACCTGGGCTTTTAGGGGCCAAAACGGGCGTAAATGTTAAATCGTGCGCACTCCGGCTAGTGCGGGTTCGGCACCGCGGCGAAGAGCGCCAGCGAGACCGGGATGACCGTCATGAAGACAAACGCCGTGAGGCCGAAGCCTATCGACGCCTGCTTACGCCCCTTCACCGCCATGTAAAACGAGGTACTGAACAGGACAAACGCCACCACAATGGAGGCGATGCCCAGGATCGTGGTGGCGTTCATCGGTTAAACCTTGGCGGGTTCGGTGTCGAATGCTGGCTCGGTGGGGGCCGAAGGGGTGTCGATAGGCAATGGCTCCTTCCATTCCGACGGGAGTGAGAGGAGGGGATCGTGACCGTTGTGTGCGTCGCGCACCTTGTCGCGGCGGCGGCCGAGTATCTGCTGCACCACCAGCACCATGATGGCGATGATGAACGCATCACGGGCGATGATGACCACGTTGAGGAACCAGCCGGGCACGCCCATGTTGTCCGCGCCCATCATGTGCCACATGAGCACGGGCCAAACGGCCATATCTACAGTCATCCAGGTGAGCAGCAGGCGCCAGTACGGCAGCGCGAGGACCGCCGGGACCACGAACCACAGGGAGTACTGCGGGCTCCACACCTTGTTGAAGATGAGGAACAGGCCCACGATCAAGGCCACGAGTTCCGCGATGCGGGGGGTCTGCGGGGCCTTGAGGCCGAGGATGAGCACCCCAAGGCAACCGAGCAGGAAGAGGATGAGGGTCACGGCGTTGAGGATCACCGGGGCGCCCTCGCCGGAGTCGAAGCCGGTCCAGCCGGTGATACGCGAGATGACGGCGTAGATGGTGGTCCACTCCCAGCCGCGGTCCGTGTTGAGGCGGTTGAACTCGCTCCACGCATCCGGGTTGCGCAGGTACACCGGCACGTTGACCACCAGCCAGGACACCACGGCGGCGGCAAGCATCTTGCCGAACGGAGCGAGGTCGCGCTTGCGCAGCGCCACGGTCAGGTAGGCGCCGAGCAGGAAGATGGGCCATAGCTTGAATGCGGTGCCCAGGCCGATGAGCACGCCGGCGAGCCACCACTTCCGGTTGCGGGCGGCCAGCATCGCCGCAACGGCAAAGAAGATGGACGGGATGTCCCAGTTGGTGAACGCGTGCACGATGAGTAACGGGGAGCCCGCGACCAGCAGCGTGTCCCAGATGCGGTTGCCCGCCAGTTCCGCCACCATGCGGATGGTGGCCACCCAAATGATGGACATCAGCAAAGCGGTGACGTAGAAGTACCATCCGGAATCCGGCAGGACATTGTCCACCAGGAAGTAGGTGCTGCGCGACAGCCAGGCGGAAAGCTGCTGGAACAGGCCAGCGAGCACCGGGTACTCCATGTAGCGGGTCAGGCCGTCTTCCACCCACGAGTAGTCGTAGACGAAGCCGCCTCGGTCCAGGCCGCGGGCACCGTAGAGCGGGATGATGTCGTTGTAGCAGGCAGCGGTGTATTGGCGGTTGCCGTCCCAGTTGAGCTGGATGATGCCGTTGTCGTCTGCCTTGCCGCCGGCACAGTGCGCCTTCTGCAGCAGGCCGAACGAGAGGAAGACGTACGCCACCGCGAGGATGGAGCGCAAAGGCGTCCAGAACCGCGCCCGCCCTATCTGGGCGAAGCGGCCCATCGGCCCGCCGAGGAAGTCCACCCAGCCGCGCGCGAGCGGCTCGGTGTGCGCCGGCTGCACGCGGTCGGCCGGATCCGGCCAAGTGATCTGCGGGGAGTTAGCCATTTACTGCAATGCCTCCTGGACTTGACCGATGACGTCGTTAACCGTGTCGCGCAAGTTCGGCGCGGGGTCAGGTGCGGGTGCCGGGGCTGGCGCCGGCGCGGGGGCTGGCGCAGGAGCCGGGGCGGGTGCCGGTGCTGGGGCGGGAGCCGGAGCCTCGGGGGCCCACGAGTTCGCGGGAGCCTGCGAGTTCGGCACCGCCGGCGCTTGGTACGTGTCTTGGCTGTACGAGGTGCCGGGGTAGGAGTAGTAACCGCCGAGGCCGGTGCCGCCGCTGTAGGGGCTCACACCCCAGTAAACGGGGTTGGCCTCGGGGAAGTTTTCAAACTCCTCGCCCTCGAGCTCGGTATCCAACACGTCCTTCCAGATCTTTGCCGGCGTGTTGGAGCCGAACATGTTGCCGCCCCATTCATTGAAGATCGGTGAGGTGTTGTCCGCCGTACCCACCCAGACCGCAACAGCGAGCTGCGGGGTGGAGCCGACCATCCACGCGTCCTTGTTGTTGCCGGTGTCGCCCATCTGCGCCGTGCCGGTCTTGGCGGCGGACGGGCGGCCGCCGGCGAGGGTGGCGTTGGAGTAGCCCACCACGCCCTGCATTGCCTGGATGGTGTTGTCAGCCACCTGCTCCGCAACGCGGCGCTCCGTGTAATCGTTGTCCACCTGGTAAAGGACCTCGCCGTTGGCGTCCGCAATCTTTTCCACGAAGTGGGTCGGGTGCATCAGGCCACGGTTGGTCAGGGTGGACACGGCGGTAGCCATGTCCAGCACGCGCGATTGGTACTGGCCCAGCACGATGCCCTCGTAGGGCTGGCCGCCGTTCTCGCGCAACGTTGCCGGGATGCCCGGGATGGACTTGGCCACACCCAGGGCGTGCGCCATGTCCGCGGTGTCCTGGGTGGTGTTGTCCAGCTCGTCCTGAATGCGCATGTAGGCCGTGTTCGAGGATTGGCGGGTCGCTTCTGACATGGACAGCATCCCGCCGCCCCCGCCGTCCCAGTTGGTGACCACGATGTTGCCGGGCAAGGTGACCGGGGACGAGTCGAACGTTGCTGTCAGCGGGATGCCCTGCTGCAGCGCGGCCGCCAAGGCGAAGATCTTAAACGTGGAGCCCGTCTGCAGGCCCGCGTTGGCGTAATCCCAGCCGCTGGCGTCGTCGCCGCCGTAGTACGCCCGCACAGCTCCCGTCGCGGGATCGACGGCGACCACCGCAGTGCGCGCATCCTCCTGGAGGTTGGCCAGCCGGTCGCGCGCGATCCGCTCCACGTTGGCCTGGGAGCCGGCGTCGATGGTGGTGGTGATCTGCAGACCGCGGTTAGTCAAGTCGTTTTCCGTGATACCCAGGGCCTCGAGCTCTGTGATCACCTGGTTCTTGATCAGGCCGTTCGGGCCGGTGGCCTCAGTGTAGGCGGAGTACGTGGCGGGATCGCGGGTCTCGGGGTACTTCACCCCGGCGCGCTGCTCCGGGGTGAGCTTGCCCATCTCGACCAAGCCGTCCATGACGTAGTTCCAGCGCTGCTCTGCGGCCTCGCGGTTGGTCCACGGGTCCAGCTCGCTGGGCAGCTGGATGGATGCTGCGAGTACGCCGCCCTCCTCCACGGTGAGCTCGGAGGCCGGCTTGCCGAAGAAGGCGTGCGCGGCTGCCTCAATGCCGTAGGCGTTGCGGCCGAAGTAGACAGTGTTGAGGTAGGCGCGCAGGATGTCTTCTTTCGGCCACTGGTTTGTCATCTTGATGGAGTAGACCAGCTCGTTGGCTTTGCGCTCATAGGAGTGCTCGTTGCCCACCAGCGCGTTTTTCACGTACTGCTGGGTGATGGTGGAGCCGCCGCCGGCAGCGGAGTTGCCGGTAATCTGCCCAAGCGCGGCGCGGGCGAAGCCGGTGGGTGAGAACCCGGAGTTGGTCCAAAAATCGCGGTCTTCCGCGGCCAGCACGGCATCTTGGACCTCCACCGGCACGGCATCGAGGGCAACTTGCTCCCGGTTCCCTTCCGGCGGGACGATGCGGGCGAGTTCCTTCTCGCCGTCGCGGAAGTAGATGGAGGAGATCTGCGCAGCTTCAATCTCTCCGGGCCCGGGGACCTCCGCTTTGGCGTATTTCCAGGCGAACCAGCCCGCGGGGATGGAAGCGAGCAGGAGCAGGAACAACAAGAAGGCGAGTACCCACTGCCAGGCGCGGGAGGTCTTCTTTTTCTTCACTGCCGTCGACCCGCCGCCGGCGTTGTCCGTGGTGCTCTCGGTGCCTTTATTGCTTGGCTCCGTTGTGTTTTCAGCGCTCTTGTCAGTCACACGTTTTCCCTGCACAGTTGCACCCGCCGCGCCCGCGGGGAGGGCGAAACGGGCGAGCTACCTACCAAATTCCTACCGGACACCCTACCTGCCCAGTTCGAATTCACACTACTGGTACGGCTGTGACTTCCTGTAACAAATGGTTCCACTTGCACGACGGACAAACCTCCACGATGTGGACGGTGAGCGCCCCAACCTCCGCGGCGAGCCTGTCAATCTCTGCTTCGCTTCGCGCGGTTCCTGTCCGTCGGCCCAGCTTTTCGGAGTAAACCCATCGCACATCCCGCATCGCTCCCCCGCATACGGGGCACGGCCTGGAGGACTCCACCCCGTGGTGCTGCGCGGCAGCGCGGAGCAAGAAGTCGGCGTCGCATGCGACGTCGATAGGCATGTGCCCCCGCTTGAGCTCGCGCAGGGTGTGGCGGCGTTGCCACTCGTGTGACACCTCGTGCTCGTACGTGAACATCCTGGTCATCTTAACCGCTTCGCCTGCTGCTACATTCTGGGAAACGTCGGAGAAGAAATGAGGTGCACAGTGTTGGCGTCGGCGCACGAGGAACCTTCCGCGGAGGCTTTGCGTATCGCGGCGGATATCCGCCCCGCTATGACCAGCTTGTACGTGGCGTACTTCCGCAACGCGCAGCACTCCGACCTCACCGGCCCGCAGTTGTCGGTGCTGCATCGGCTGGGTTTCAACGGCCCCACACGCATCAGCAAACTCGCTGGCGATGAGGGCGTTCGCCTGCCTACCGCCTCGAACACCGTTAACCAGCTGGAGAAGCGCGACTTGGTGCGTCGGGTGCGTTCGGAGGACGACCGCCGCGGGGTGACCGTGGAGCTGACGGACTTCGGCCGCGCGGAGCTTGAGCGCGTAGGGGCGGAGCGCACCCGCTCGCTGGCGCAGATGCTGGGCACCCTCGACGACGGCGCGCTGCACCAGCTGGATAGCCTTACTGGCGTTTTAAACGAGCTCGCCCGGGCGTACGCCGCCGGCGCCCCGTCGTAAAGGCCGAGCCGCACGGCGGGGAGCAGCTTTTTCGCGCGTGGGAGGGGCGTTTATGATGGCTGCATTACCCGCTATTCCGCTCGCGCGGCCACACGCCAAGGAGGAAGGACCTGAGCAGCACCGACAGCGCGAAGGGCGCACGCCTCCCCGATGGCGCGTCACCCATGCGCGTGCTCGTGGGGTGGGACGTGACCAACACGGAAGCGATGGAGTTCGCCGCGTGGCTTGGCCGCTCGTTGCCCGTTCAGGTCCAGGTGATGTCCAGCGCGCAGTCGGCATGGTCGAAGTCCCTGCCCAAAGCGGCGAAGGGCCGGAAGAAGCGGCTGAAGGAGGCGCGGTCCGCGTTTGACAGCCGGGTGGAAAAGACGCTGAAAGAGCACATTCCGCGTTCCCAGTGGTCCAAGCAGGTGGCCCGTCTTGTGGACAGCAAGGACCCGGTCCGTTCGTTGTACGAAACCGCGGAGGACTTTCACGCGGATCTGATCCTTCTGGGCTCCCACGCGAAGACGCCGAAGGGCCGCTTCCGTCCCTCCAGCGTGGCCGATGAGATGATGCGCTCGTGCCCCGTCCCCCTCGGGTTGGCGCCGCGCGGGGTGAAACTGGCCAAAAAGGGCATCACGCGCGTGACGTACGCGATCGTGATGGACGACGAGCCGGTGGAGCCGGACTTCAGCGGCCTGGATTACGCCACCGCCCTCGCATGCACACTGGGGCTGCCGCTGCGCATCATCGCCTTCTCCCCCACCGCGTACGAAAGGCGCAGCTCGTCCTGGAACGAGCAGACGCTCGGCATCCTGGACCACGCTCGCGACCACGCCTGGATGCTTGCCGCGAAGTTCGCCCCGGAGCGCTGCGACCACTTCGACGTGACCAGTGCCGTGGCAGCAGCGAAAAGCTGGAAACGCGCGATCGACTCGGTGAAGTGGAAAAAGGGCGACATCATGTGCCTAGGCTCCCAGCCGACGCAGCAGCTGACCAGCGTGTTCGTGGGCACGCGCGAGGGTGAGTTCATCCGCTACGCCCCGGTGCCGGTGATCGTGTGCCCGCAGTCTGCGGGGAAGGCCTAGTAAAAGGCCCTTGCAAAAGGCCCTAGCCAAAGGCCCTAGCCAAAGGCGCAGTAGATTGTGGCCTATGGAGCACCCCGAGAACGACCTTCACTCCCCCTCCGACCGCTTCTCCCGTGTGCGTCCGGAGCCGCGCACGTTCGACGAGCTCGCGGATCAGCCCGACCCCCTCGAGGTGGATCGCCGCAACCGCCGCTCCACCCGCGACGCGATCCTGTTCGCGCTGGGCACCGTCGCGGCTACGCTCCTGTTCGCGCTCATCCTCGCGGGTATCTCGCGTGCGCGGGGCGGTCCGCTTTGCGACGCTGGCTCCGCCTGGCTCTGCACCGAGTCATGGCGCACGTGGTGGGCTGTGGCCACCTCCATCCCGCCGATCGCCGGGCTCCTCAGCTGCGCGGTGATCATGGTGCGCAAGCTCAACCGTTACGAACGCTGGATCCCGTGGATGGGCGTGTTCTGGATTCCGCTGGTGCCGTTCACCATGTCCTGGCTCATCGTCACCGTCGGCATTCTGGCAACGCCGTAGGCTGCGGGGCGCAGTTACGCGCTGGCGCGTTCGGTGGCGCATTCCCCGCAGTACGGGGTGGTTTCTCGGCAGCGTTCGCAGCTCAGGTACTGCTTGCGGCACTCCGGCTCGTTCGCGCAGTTGTAGAACTGGTTGGTTGCCTCCCCGCAGTGCACGCAGTGGCCGAGCTGGACGTAGTCCGGGTCTTCCGGAGACCCGAATTCGGTGTGCATACGGTCGTCGAAGACGTAGAGGGAGCCTTCCCACAGCCCGGAGTTGCCGAATTGCTCGCCGTAGCGGACGATGCCGCCGTCGATTTGGTAGACCTCCTGGAAACCACGGTTGATCATCAGGCTGGACAGCACCTCGCAGCGGATGCCGCCGGTGCAGTAAGAGATGACGGGCTTGTCTTTCATCCAGTCGTACTTGCCGGATTCGAGTTCTTTGATGAAGTCGTGGGTGGTCTCCACGTCTGGTACTACCGCGCCTTTGAACCGGCCAATCTCGGCTTCGCGGGCGTTGCGACCGTCAAAGAAGACGGCGTCCGGCTTCGCCGCCACCAGCTCGTTGACTTGCTGCGGGGTGAGGTGCTCTCCCCCGCCGACCACGCCGTGCTCATCCACCTTCAGCTCGCCCGGCGCGCCGAAGGAGACGATCTCATCGCGCGCTTTCACGCTGAGCTTAGGAAAGTCCTCCGCCCCGCCCTCGGACCACTTGAACTCGATGCCCTTGAAGTATTCCTTGGTCTTTTTGGCGTAGGTCTTGCAGGCGCGGATGTCCCCGCCGACGGTGCCGTTGATGCCGTGGGGGGAGACGATGATCCTGCCGGTTAATCCCAGGCCTTCGCAGAGGTCGCGCTGCCACAGGCGCACCGCGTCCGGGTCGGCGATGGGCTGGAATTTGTAGTAGAGCAGGATCTTTCCGGTCATGCCTGGCAGTGTAAGTCCACCGGGGCCAGCGGAGAAAGTTACAGCGGGAAGGATGCGAACACGATTGCCAGGGGCACGCCCAGCGCCTCTCCGCCATCCTTCGCAGCCTGGCCGACAATCTCATCACCGCTGGGGTGGTCGGGCAATGCCGCGAAGTAGGCCTCGTGCGCGTCGAGGGATGCGGCGCCCTTATCCACGTGGCGCTGCTCCACCTCGACGGCCACGTTCGGGGATGCGGCCCCGTGGACCAGCAGCGTGTTCGTCTGGTGGCGCGGCCCGGCTTCGGGGTAGAGGAACTCGTTGCCCGCGTCGCGCGCCGCGTCCACCGCCGCCAGGCCTGCAACCCGGTGGTCCGCCTGGTTCACACCCCAGGGCACGATCACGCTCCAGTCCTGGGTGAGCACCACGGTGGGCCGAAATTCCCGGATCTTCGCCGCGATCGCCTGGCGCAGCTCCAATGTGTGCTCGAGCAGTCCGTCGGTGAAGTCGAGCATCTCCAGCTCCCCCGCTCCGACGATGTCGCAGGCTCGCCGCTGCTCCTGCGAACGAGTCTCGCGCACCTGCTGCGGGTCACCGCCCGCAATGCCGTGTTCACCGTGCGTGAGCAGGAGGTACGCCACCTCCACCCCGTCTTCGGCCCACTTGGCCACGGCGGCGGACGCGCCGTACTCCATGTCATCCGGGTGAGCGACGACGGCAAGCACCCGGTCGTTTTCTGAAAGCGTCAACCGTTCCACGGTCTAACCCCTCTTCTGCTTGTAGGCGTGCGCGTCGCGCGTGTACACGCGACGGTGGGTGCCCACCTTATGGCCTGGGAGCTTGCCTTCGTCGATGAGCTTGACCACGAAGGGGCGGGACACTCCGAAGAGATCGGCCACCTGCTGTGTGGTCATCTCCTCGTCCGGTTCCGGCGGGCGCACGAGGCGTCCCTCCGCCAAGTCTTCCAGCAGGTCGCGCACCCAGACGGCGGTCTGTTTGGGCAGGACGACGTGGTCTTCGGCCTGCGTGCGCGCGACCGCGAGGTTGTTGTTGAGCTCGGCCAATGCAGCTTCCACCGGCGATTGCTGTTCCTGCATGACCCAGACCCTAAACCACAACCGAAACGAGCGCAATAGTTAGTATCGGAAACCTAACGCTTGTGGTACAGCGCCTTGCGCCAGTACTGCGGCTCGGAGGTCGCCAACACCCCCAGGTTGCGGAAGATACCCTCGTCCACCGAGCCCAAAATGGTGGTGATGTGCGCATCGCACCCGCGCAGGGATCTGAGGTGCTCCAGCGCCAGAGCTGCATCCGGGTTGCCGGAGGCGGACACGGACAGTGCGATAAGCACCTCGTCGGTGTGCAGGCGCGGGTTCACCGAACCCAGGTGGCGCGTTTTCAACGACTGAATCGGCTCGATGGAATCGGGGGAGAGCAGGTGCACCTCGTCGTCGATGCCAGCGAGCAGCTTCAGGGCGTTGAGCAGCACCGCCGCCGACGGGCCCAGCAGATCCGAGGTCTTGCCGGTGACAATGCGGCCGTCCGGAAGCTCCAGCGCCGCGCCGGGCTTGCCGGTACGCTCGGCCACCTCCAGCGCCGGGGCCACCACAACCCTGTCCTCGACGGTCAGATCCGCTTTGCGCATGACGTTCATGTTGCGGTCGGAGACGGTGGAGTCGGCGTCCGCGCGACGCTCGTCGACAAGCGCTGCGTAGTAGCGGCGGATGATCTCCTGCTCGGCCGCGTGCCGGCAGGCGGCATCGTCGCTCATGCAGTACCCCGCCATGTTCACGCCCATGTCGGTCGGGGACTGGTAGGGCTCGGAGCCGGTGGCCTCGCGCAACAAGGTCTTCAGCAGGGGGAAAACCTCAATGTCGCGGTTGTAGCTGGAGACCTTCTCCCCGTAGGCATCCAGGTGGTACTGGTCGATCACGTTGATGTCGTCCAGGTCTGTCGTCGCCGCTTCGTACGCCAGGTTCACAGGGTGCGACAGCGGCAAGTTCCAAATGGGGAAAGTCTCAAACTTGGCGTAACCTGCGTCGATGCCGCGCTTGTGCTCGTGATAGACCTGCGAGAGGCAGGTGGCCAGCTTGCCCGATCCGGGACCCGGCGCGGTCATCACGACCAGGTCGCGGGTGGTCTCCACGTAGTCGTTGCGCCCGAAGCCGTCCTCGCTGACCACCTTCGCCGTGTCGTTGGGGTAGCCATCGATCATGTAGTGGCGCGCCACCTTCAGCCCCAGCCGGCCCAGGCGCTCCATGAACGCCTCCACCTTCGGGTTCGGACCCTCAAGCTGGGTGCACACCACGTTTTCCACCAGAAATCCCCGGTCCCGGAACACGTCTACAAGCCGCAGCACGTCATCTTCGTAGGTAATGCCCAAGTCCGCGCGGATTTTCTGCCGCACCACGTCGCCGGCGTTGAAGCAGATGACAATCTCCACCTCGTCCTTGATCCGGTCAAGCATGGCGATCTTGTTGTCGGGCGTGAAACCGGGCAGGACGCGGGAGGCGTGGTTGTCGTCGAACAGCTTGCCGCCCATCTCCAGATACAGCTTGCCGCCCACCTCGGCGCGCCGCTTCTGGATGTGCTCGGATTGCATCTGAATGTATTTTTCGCGATCGAACCCGGTCTCATACGGCATGGGAGCAATAGTACAGTCAGTCCCCGTGCCTGAGGGTCATGTGATTCACCGGCTTGCGCGCCGGTTCAACGCGGACTTCCGCCCCGCGCCAATTGCCGCGAGCTCGCCGCAGGGGCGCTTCGAGCCTTCGCCTATCGACGGCACCGCGCTCACCCACGCCTCAGCCCACGGCAAACACCTGTTTCTGCACTTCACAGACGCGACAGTGCATGTGCATCTGGGGCTGATCGGGAAGTTTTCCTTCGAACCCGCGGACACGATGCGCGGCCAGATCCGGCTGCGGCTGGTGCCGGACGGCGGGGAAGGCCCGGTTGCGGCCCACCTGCGCGGCCCGCAGACCTGCACCTACATCACCCCGGCGGAGCAGCAGGCGATTCTGGACCGGGCGGGCGAGGACCCTTTATCGCCCGACGCGGACCCGGATGCGCTGTTCGAGCGGGTACGCCGCTCCCGGCGCGCCATCGGCTCGCTCATGATGGACCAGACCTACTTCGCGGGCGTGGGCAACATCTACCGCGCCGAACCGCTGTTTCGCCAGGGCATCTCACCGTTTACCCCGGGCAGGGAGCTGGGGCAGGAGCGTTTCAGCGCCATCTGGGCCGACCTGGTTTCGCTGATGGCCGACGGCGTGGCCACCGGGCGCATAGATACAGTGCGCGGCGAGCACACCCCGGAGGCGATGGCGCGCGCCCCGCGTGACGACGACCACGGGGGAGAGGTCTACGTCTACCGCCGCGCCGGCGAGGCCTGCCTGGTGTGCGGCGGAGATGTGGCCAAGCAGCAGTTCGAGGGGCGCAACCTGTTTTATTGCCCCTCCTGCCAGGGAGTTTAGGTGGAGCGTACCCTGGTGCACATGTACGCCAGTACTTTCACCGCAGACCAAATCAGGGCGGCCGAGTCGCCGCTGTTGGCCGCGCAGGCCCACCCGGACCAGCTGATGCAATCCGCCGCACACGCCGTGTTCGAGGCGGCCGAGGCGATGCTGGATGAGGCGACTGGGCGGGTGCTGGTGCTCGCCGGGCCGGGCGGCAACGGCGGCGACGCCCTGTACGCCGGCGCCGAGCTCGCGCTGGCCGGGTACCGCGTGGACGCGCTACTTACCGCCGGTCGCGCCCAGGAACGCGCGCTCGCGGCGTTTACCAACGCGGGCGGGCAAGTGCTCGAGGCGCTGCCGGACAGTGCATTCGAGTACGCCCTGGCCATCGACGGCATTACCGGCATCGGCGGCTCCGGCGGCCTGCGCGAAGAGCTCGCGGACGTGGTGAGGTGGCTACGCCGGGTTCGCGTGCTCTCCGTGGACGTGCCCTCCGGCGTGGATGCCGACACCGGGGAAGCGGGCGAACTGCACATCACCGCCGACGCCACCGTCACCTTCGGCGGATGGCGCCGCGCCCACGCCCTCGCCCCGGAGTGCGGGGTACAGCTGCTCGCAAACATCGGCCTGCCCGGCCGCCCCTTGCACACGCAACTGCTGGACACCATGCCCGAGTGGGCCCACGACGGCCCGACGCTGGTGCTGGCCAACCGCGCCGTCGCCGACCCCGGGAACTGGCCGGACACCCTCCACCTCCTGCCACCCGCGCCTGTCCAGGACGTCACGCCGGGGCCTGCCGACGACAAATACACCGGGGGAGTAGTGGGCATCCGCGCAGGTAGCGCAGGCTATCCAGGCGCGGCGGTGCTCACCGTTTCCGGTGCGGTGCACGCCACGCCCGGGATGGTCCGCTACGCCGGGCCGGAGGCGGATGGGGTGGTGCGGGTGAGGCCGGAGGTCGTCGCTACGCAAAGGCTTCAAGATGCCGGACGGGTGCAGGCCTGGGTGTTTGGGCCCGGCGCCGGGACGGGAGAGGATGCGGCGCGCGAGCTTGCGTGGGCGCTGGAGCAAGAGGTGCCATTGCTTATCGACGCCGACGGCCTCACCCTCCTCACCCAGCACGAACACTTGCGCCGAGCGGTGGCGTCGCGGGACGAGCCGACGGTGCTGACCCCGCACGACGGGGAGTTTTTGCGCCTGCGCGAGGCTGCCGGAGTGCGCGAGGGCACGCGGTTCGAGGAGACGCTGGAGCTGGCCGCGACGCTGCGCGCCACCATCGTGCGCAAAGGCCGCATCACCCTAGTCGCGCCGGAGGACGACCCCTATCTCATCCACGCCGTGGATGCCGGGCACTCCTGGGCCGCCACGCCAGGCTCCGGGGATGTGCTGGCCGGGATTATTGGCGCTCACCTGGCGCTTTCCGCAGCGCGCGCCGCTGTTCCCGGCGCCGTTGACGCCGCAGTGCCTGGTGCGGTGACCGGGGCGGTGACGGTGCACGCGGTGGCCGCCTGGCTGGCAGCGCAAACCCCGTCCGGCCCCGCCACCGCGCCCGCGGGCCGCATCGCCGAGCACGTCCGCGACGCCACCGCGGAGGTGTCCCATGCTTGACGCTGTTGTGGTCGGCGCCGGCCAATCCGGGCTGGCCGTGTCGTACTACCTGCGCAAATATGGCGCGGATTTCGTGGTGCTTGACGCCTCCGATACCCCCGGCGGGGCGTGGCCGCACTACTGGGACGCGCTGACGCTGTTCTCCCGCGCGGAATTCTCCAACCTCCCCGGCTGGCCCATGCCCAGCTACGAGGGCTACCCGCCGCGCGACCACGTCGTGACGTACTTCTCCCGCTACGAGCAGCGCTACGACCTGCCTATCCACCGGGGCGAGCGGGTCGAGCGCGTGCTTCACGACGGCTCCGTGTTCACCGTCAACGGCTACGTCGCCCGCAACGTCGTCATGGCCACCGGGATCTGGTCCGCGCCGTTCGTGCCGTTCGTTCCCGGTTCCTTCGCCGGCGAGCAGATCCACTCCGCGACGTACGCGCGCCCTGAAGACTTCGCCGGCCGGCGCGTCGCCGTGGTGGGCGGGGGCAACTCGGGCGCGCAGATTGTCGCCGACCTCGCACTTGCCGGTATAGACGTGCAGTGGTTCACACGCCGTCCCCCGGCGTTCATGCCCGACAACGTCGACGGCGAGCAGCTGTTCAGGCGCAACCGAGAGCGCTTCGTAGCCATCGCCCGCGGGGACGGGGATCCAGGCGGCGCCGATTTTGGCGGCGACATCGTCATGGTGCCGGAGGTCCGCCGGGCGCGGGAGCGCGGTTTGCTTACGGCCGAGCCGATGGTTGGGTCGCTGGACGAGCTGTCTTCGTTCGACGCCTTGATCTGGGCCACCGGCTTCCGCCCCGCGCTGTCCGCCGTGCGCGGCCTGGAGCACGGTTTGGATACCCCCGGCTTATACGTGTTGGGCTTTGATTCGCTCAACGGTCCGGGCGCCGGCACCATCGGCGGCGTGAGCCCCTTTGCCCGGGACATTGCGCGGCGGATTATGGGCAAGCGCTAGAGCCCACTCAGCGGCCTGAGCCGGACCTAATACCCGCCTCACGCGAATGCATAATAAACGGCAACACTTTTGCATTACAGTGTTGTAATTTCGTACGGTGACGAGCGGAAACCTCCCGTTGGGGACAGTAAGCGGACGAGCATGAAACTTTTATTTTCCTAAGAATCTTTCGCCAGCGAACCCTCAACCTGCACGTTCCCCACATTTCAACGGGCTAACCCGGTTTAGAGAGCCATCTCACCTATCTTTCGAATGCTGAAATGGTGTTCCTCTGCGCTACGCTATCGGTGTGTTTGAGAATCGGAGGATCGCAGTTCTTGCGTGCGCGACCGCAACCTTGACGGCTGCGGTTGCCGTGCCGTCCGCCGATGCCGCAACCGTTGGCCAGCCCACTGATGGCGTGTGCTCATTCAAGATCAACGACGCTGAGCGTAAATACATCGATTCCCTCGACCGGAGCGTGGGCATCGGTGCCAGCGACGAGCGCGCGCGGTGGGCAGCTGCCTTCGAAGTCGCTTTCCCGGGCGCGAGTGAGGTGAGCGGCCAGTTCCTCGAGCAATTCTCCGGCAGCTACATCAGCTACTTCAACAACAATCTGGCGGCCAACGTTGAGAGGTGGGCCCAGCGCGTCGCCGACGCCACCGGCGCCGACCTCGACGCTTCGCGCACTTACTTCACCCACGTTTGGGATTCCTCTGCAACAAGCAACCACCAGCCGTTCGACATGGGCGGTTACTGGAGCGAACTCGACCAGGCTGTCGCAACGGGCCAGATCACGGTGCCGAAGCGGGACGGGTTCGCGGAGTTCGATCTGATCCCTGACCGCGCGGGGATCAACGCCCAGCTGGCGGAAGAATACCCGTCCATGCCGCGAGACCAGCGCAGCAAGTGGGCTGAGGCGTACGACACTCTGCCGGACATGACGGAAGCGCGGCGCGTCGCAGCACTCATGGTGGCGTACGAGGAAGCCCGGACTACCTGCGAAGCAGGCGGCGGCACCGTCTTACTGCCCACGGACGGCACGAACCCGGATGCGCCCGTGACTACCCCGCCAACGTCCACGTATGCTCCGCCGCCGATCGAGCCCGGCAGGACCAGCAACACCGTGACGCACACGCTGACCAACGGGAAAACCAAGGTCACCACCTCCGTGACGGGGAGCCCCACCACGATGACCAACATCTCGGTCTCCCAGGTCACCTCGCGCACGGACACCGCCAAGACCACCAACAGCGGTTCCAGCGCCAGCCCGGGCGTGGTAGTGGGCGTCATCGTCGCCCTGCTTGTCGCGCTCGGCGCTGCCGGTGCCGCGTTTGCGGCGATGGGGCAGTAGCCGTAACTTAGCCGGGTGCACAAGACCCAGGACTTTTCCCAGCAAACAGGCAGGTTTCCGGTTGTCCCGCTAGCGGCCATGAGCTTCGCCGCTTTCGTGTACGTCACCTTCGAGATGTTCGCGGTGGGCCTAATCTCGCCGATGGCGCGGGATCTCAACGTCTCCGAGGGCCAAATCGGTCTGCTGATGAGCGTGTACGCGGGCCTCGTGGCTGTGGTGACTATTCCGCTGATACACCTGACACGTAACGTCGATAGGCGGCACCTGCTCATCGGCACCCTGCTGTTTCTGCTCGGCGGGATCGTGCTCCAGGCCACGGCGACGAGTTACGCCACCCTGGTTGCCGGCCGCGTGACTGCGGCGTTCACCCACGGTGTGTTCTGGTCGCTGATCAACCCCACGGCCGCCCGCATCGCCCCGGCCGGGCAGACCGGCAAAGCGGTCGCATCCGTGGCCATCGGCTCCACGCTGTCCATGGTCCTTGGCTCGCCCCTGACCACGGCGTTAGGGGCGGCGATCGGCTGGCGCGCCTCCACGTGGGTCCTCGGCGCTGCGGTTGTGGGCGCGTTGGTGATGCTGGTGATCACGCTGCCCAGCCTGCCGGCCACACACTCGCAGAAGGACGCGACGGCCCGCGCATCGCGCTCCGCAATCCCGTCGCTGGTGCTCTACCTCGTGTTCGCGGTGACGGCGATCTTTTCCACCTTCACCTACCTCGCCCTGCTTGTGGAGCGCACCGCCGGCCACCAATTCGTCCCCTACGGCGTCTCCCTATACGGCATTGCCGGCCTCATCGGCGTGACGTGGGCGGGCCGGCGGGTGGACAGCCGCATGATCCGCATCAACGGCTTGGCCGCCGCCACGCTCGCAGCCAGCGCCATCGCCGGCCTGCTCGCGCTGCACTTCGTCTCGGGCCCGGCGATGTTTGCCGTCATCGCTGTCTTCGGCGCCGCCGCCGGCGCGCTGCCCACCGCCTCCACCACGATCTTCCTGCACGCGGGCGAGCACAATCCGGACATGGCCAGCTCCATCTCCGTGGTGACCTTCCAGGTCGGCATCGCCTCCGGCTCCGCGGTCGGTGCCGCGGCGGTGGACCTGGGCTACCTCTCCGGGACCCTGCTGGCCTCGGCGGTACTTGCGGCGCTGGCATTTTCCGTCATGGCCACCCGCTCGCGCAGCCTTTTGCGGTAGCGCCGCGGTTCCACGAACCGGCCGGCCGCCTCGAGCGGCACGTAGCCGCGCAGCAGCTCAGCGGTTTCACCGGCCACGAACGTGCGGTGCCCCCACTGCGGCACGCGGAAGATCCCGTGCGGCACGCGCACCAGGTCGCCCCCGCGCACCATCGTCGGCCCCATCTCCTGCAGCGAGGTCACAATGAACGCCTCGCCCACCGCGTACGCCACCACGTTGCTCTCGCACGCCCGCAGCCTATCGACGACGCTTCGCCCCGCCAGCCAATAGCCGTCGCCGGCTGTGAGGTCGTCGTCAAGCAATGACGGAAGCGACGTGACCTGGGGCCCGCGACGCGAAAGCCCCGCCCTGCGCTCGATCTCCCCGGCTAGCAGGGCAGGGTCGAGCGGGGCGGGGCCGGAGGCTGCGTAGAACACGCGGGCCAGTCTAGGCGTAGGCGGGGGCGTTGACCCCCAGTTCGAAGACCTCGTCGCGGCCTGTGATCACGGAGCGGTCGTGGGTGACAAAGCCGCAGGCGATGCCCCGCTCCTCGGTGAGCTGGCGCAGCAGCTTCACAATCTCCTGGGAGCGGTCCGCGTCCAGGGACGCGGTCGGCTCGTCCGCAAGCAGGAGATCCGGCTCGCCCATCAACGCGCGGGCGATACCGACGCGCTGGCGCTGGCCGCCGGACAGCTCGCCCATACGGCGGTCGCCGAGGCCCTCGAGGCCCACCTTGGCCAACAACTCGTCCGCCCTCTCCCTTCGTGGGCGACGTCCACGAATGTGGTCCGTGACCAGCAGCTGGTCGCGCACATTGAGCGCGGCAATGAGGTTCGCCTGCTGGAAGATCATGCCGATCTTGCGGCGGCGCACCTCGTCGTTGACGTCCTCGCCGTTGAGCTTGACGGTGCCGGAATCGGGGGTGATCAGGCCCGCCGCCACGGACAGGAGGGTGGACTTTCCGGAGCCTGACTCGCCGACGATAAAGGTCATCTCGCCCGGCCTGGCGGTGAAGTCCAGGTGGTCCAAAACGGTGCGCTTTTCCTGGCCGTCCTGGAAGGCGACGGTGATGTTGCTGAGTTCGAGCATTATGCGGCACCTCCAAGGGCCTGCTGCGGGTTGACCTTGACGATGGAACGGGTGGCGATCATCGCGCCGACCATGCCCAGCGCCCAGATGGCTACCGGCGGCACGATGGCGGTGACGGCGTTCAGGGCGAACGGGGCAGAGCCCTGCATCCGCATGCCCAGGCCGAAGGCGGCCAGGCCGCCGACGAGTGCGCCGATGGCCAACAGCACCGCGGACTGGCCCAGGGCGTCTTTAAGCAGGTAGCCGTTGGATGCGCCGATGGCCTTCAAAATGGCCAGGTCGCGGGTGCGCTGCATCGTCCACACGGTGAGGAAGGCGACAATCACCAGCGCGGCGATGGCGTAGAGGAAGCCCTGGATGAGCTTCAGCGAGCCTTGCTCAGACGAGTACGCGGGCAAGCCGCTGAAGGATTCCTTCAGGGGCACACCGCCGTCGACCTCGTGGTCCGACAGCAGGACGGTGCCGTCGGCGTCGGTGTGCATGACCTCCTTCCAAAAGTCCGTGGGCACCCACAGGACGGGGGAGTGAGAGAACGCGAGGTCCTCGCCGATGGCGCCGACGGTGATGCCGTTGCCGGCGACGGTCACGGTCTCGCCCTCGCTTACCTCCAGGCCCGGCGCGGCGACCGCCTCACTGCCCAGCGTCTTGCCGCCGGGCAGCTCGGTGCCCTCGGGAAGGGCGAGGATGGACACGGCGGCGTCGGTGCCGTCCGACTTGGTCAGCAGCATCTGGCTGGTACCCAGCGGGGTCAGGCCGTCGCGCGCCTCAACGCGGGAGGTGGTAAACGACGGATCCTCCGGGTCCTGAAAGACGACGGACTGCGGGTCCAGCGCCTCCAGCGCGGACGTGTTCTGCTTGCCCAAACCGGCGGTCAGGCCCGTGAGCACGACCACCAGAAGCGTGATCAGCGCGACGGTGCCCGCGATCAGCCCGAAGCGCCCCTTGGCTGATGTGATCTCTCTAATTCCTACGAACATGGTTCTAATCCTGCCGTCTAGCTGCAACGTTCCACATCGGGCCGGTGGTTGAAATCCCGGTCAACCGATCGGTTGATCTACGCTCGGACGCATGTTGTCAACCACCCGTTTCCTGCAACTGCTGCGCGTGAGCCTGCACGTGCTGGTAGCGGTGCTGCTGGCCGTGGGCCTGGTGGGGCAGCTGCGCGGCGGCGGACCCGCGGCAGCTGTCACCTTCTCCGCCTGCTTCGCCGCCGTGTACCTGGCCGGCACCGTGTGGCACAACCGCGGCAAGGCGTACCCGGCGTGGGCGCCGTACGCGTGGCTGCTGCTGGTTGCGGTGCTGTGGGTCGCGCTGGTGCAGATTTCCGAGGACTTTGTGTGGCTGGAGTTCCCGCTGGTCATGCTCGCCTGCGTCATCCTGCCCAAGTGGTGGGAGATCGCGGCCGCGGCGGCGCTGCTGGCGGTCACGCTCTCCGCGACAGCCCAGGGCGGGCCCGGCGCGGTGGTCGGCCCCACCATCGGCACCGCCTTGGCCGTGTTCATCGTCCACGCCTACCAGGCCCTACGCGCGGAGGCAGACCACTACCGGCAGATGGCCGACGACCTGCGCGCGGCCCAGCACCAGCGCGCGGAGGCGGAGCACGCCGCGGGCGTGGCCGAAGAGCGGGCCCGGCTGGCCCGCGAGGTGCACGACACCATGGCGCAAGGGCTCAGCTCCATCGTCTTGCTCGGCCGCGCGATGGACAAGCAGCTCGGCGCGGGCGACCCGGCGCGCGAGACCTTGGACGTGATCCGCTCCACTGCCTCCGACAACTTGGCGGAGGCGCGACGCTTCGTGGCGGAGAACTCCGCGGACACCGCCGCGGTTGAGGGGACAAGCGAGGGCGCAGGAGAGGGCGCGGCAACCCGCACGCCGTTGCCCGCCCGCTTGGAGCGTTTGGCCGGCCACGCGCAAGACCGCCAGCGCGCGCTGGGCGAGCAGCTGGAGGTTCGCGTCAATGCGGTTGACCTGCCGGAACCAGCAGCGTCCGTGGCCGAGCGCGTCGTGCGCGAGGGCCTGAGCAACATCGTGCGCCACGCCGGGGCGTCGTCGGCGGTGGTGACCGTGGATAGGCTGGGGGAGACTGCCACCATCGACGTCTTCGACAACGGCCGTGGCATCTCCGGCCCGGAAGGTTACGGGCTCAAAGGGCTGCGCGCCCGCGTGGAGGAGGTCGGCGGCGAGCTCACAGTCGAAGGTAACGTCCTTGCCGCCACCGTGCCCGTGGACGAGACCGTGGAGGAGACCGTGGAGGAGAAATGACACTGAGCGTCATGCTTATCGACGACCATCCGGTCGTCCGCGCCGGCCTGCGCGCAGTGCTCAATTCCTTTGACGGCATCGAGGTTGTCGCCGAGGCCGCCGACGGCAACGCCGAGGTGCCCGAGGGGGTGGACGTGGTGGTCTCCGACATCCAGATGCCCGGCGCGTCGGGCATCGACCTCACCCGCCGCCTCGTTGCCGCGGGCGGGCCGCCGGTGCTTATCCTGACCACCTACGACACCCAGGCTGATGTGGTTGCCGCGGTGGAGGCGGGAGCGATGGGGTACCTGCTCAAGGACGCCCCCGAGGACGAGCTCTACGACGCGGTGGTGCGCGCCTCCCAACGCACCCGGGTGCTTTCCCCGCAGGTGGCCAACGTGCTCGCCGACCGGCTGGTCAACCCTTCCGAGGCGCTGTCTGCCCGCGAGATCGAACTGCTGCGCGCGCTGCAGACGGGCGCGTCGAACCGGGAGATCGCCGAGCAGCTGTTCATCTCCCAGGCGATGGTGAAGACGCACCTGATCCACATCTATTCGAAGCTGGGCGTGGACAACCGGACGGCTGCCGTTGAAAAGGCTCGGCAGCGCCGCATCATCTAAGCTGGGTACCATGTCCTTCATCGATCTGCAGGTTGGCCCGTGGCGCGGTGTCGAACTCCTCAGGGGGCTTACAGGCCCGGCCGAAACGCCCGCAGGCTGCAAGTCTTTCTCGTGGCGCCACGACGGCACCGCACGCCTCGGCGGTGTGCTTGAGCGGGCGCAGGTGCAGGTGCTTATCGACGCGGAGGCGGTGCCCGATAAGGTCCAACGCGCCCAGCCGGAGGCGTTCGGCCTGCGCAGCGTCACCACCGAATCCGCCGGCGAGGCGTACGTCTTCGCCGGGCGCATGTTCGGCCGCGCCGGCGACGTGGACACTATCGAGCCCTGCGCGGCCGCGCAGCTGACTATCGCCCCCGGGACAGAGCTGGCTATCACGGTGTACGAGGAGTTCGAGTACGCCATCGTCGCCGCCGACGGGGACCTGGCCGTGAACAACACGGACGTGCCCGGCAGATCAGTAGGTCTTCTCGACGCCGGCCACCGCACGCTGGGGCTGAAGAACCGCTCTGACAGCATCGCCCACGCCTTGATCCTGGGCGGCCAACCCACGCATTAGGGCCGGCACTGCGAGAGATGTGCCGGTGTGGTCTCCCTCATCGTCGCTGCCGCCATCCTGGTGGAGGGCATCACGCAGATGGGCGTGATCGAGGCGCTGACCAACCTGGCGCAGGCATCCTCCGGCGCTGCGGTGCTCATGGTGCTGGTGTTCGTGCTGGCCACCGCCGCCATGGCGTTGCTCACCGGTTCCGGCGTGGCGCCCTACTTCGCGTTCTCCGAGATGGTGCCCGGCATCGCCGCGGACTCCGCAGTTTCCGCCCCGCAGATGCTCACCTCCATCTGGGCCGCCTCGAACACCATGCGCCAGGCCTCCCCGGTCAACGCCGCTGTGCTCATCGTCGCCGGCGCTCTGCAGGTCAACCCGATCGACGTTGTCCGCCGCACCGCTGTCCCGCTGGCCGCGGGTGCGGTAACCGCGGTGGTGTGCGCGTTCCTGTTCGTGGTCTAAGGCCTGCTTAGGCCGTAAGGTTGCCGGTATGACCGTCTCAGTGCTCATGATCGTGGAGGGCGCCTCGCCCGAAATTTCCCGCTGCGTCAACGTCGAAGAGACCATGACGCTCGGCGAGCTGGCCCAGATCATCGACGCCGCACTCGGCTTCACCGGCGCCGCCACCCACCTCTACGTTGGCCAGGAAGGTGCGCAGCGCTCGGTCTACACGGAAGTTCCGGGGTCGGGCGAGCATCACGAGGACGAGCTCACCGTGGCCGAGATGCGGCCGATGACCTACGTCTACGACCCGGCCGCCAACTGGAACATCCACGTGGAGGTCCTCGGCCCCTCCAACATCGAGGGGCCGACGCCCATGCTTATCGACGCCGCCGGGCCCGACGTTGTCGAAGCCTGCTCCGGCCCGGAGCTGATGACCACCTTCCGCAACCAGGCCCGCCTCCTGGCCGCCGGCATCGAGCCGGACCTGGAGACCATCACCCTGATGTTCAGCTACCTCCCTGTCATGCCGCCCGAGCGGATGCTGGACCGGATGACCCAGGCGGACCCGGTTGCTGTGGCCACCCGCATCGGCAACGTCGCCGAGGAGATGTTCTTCGACGAGGTGGCCGCCGCGGACGAGCAGAGCGACGGCCCCGGCCTGGCCCAGCACTTCGACGACTTCCTGCAATCCCGCCCGGACCTGCTCCAGATCATCGACATGGACCCCCACCCGGAGCGCAACCCCTCCATGATCAACGCCGTGACCGAGTTTTTCGGCGGGTTCTTCGGCGACGCGTTGGACGGCGCCGGCGACCTGACGCAGCACCCGGGTATCGTGCCGGGCTTCGGACCGGGTTCGTTCACCGACATCTTCGCCGGGCTCATCCGCATCTTCGCCGCCGGTGTGCCCTACGAGCACGATGACTTGCCCGCGGACATCGCCCACGAGGTGCGCGAGCTGGTCCAGCTACCGTTTGCCAACACCGTGGCCGATCTGTTGCTCGACGCCCGCATGCTGAAAAAGCGCGGCGGCGAGCTCACCCCGACCAAAGCCGGTGAAACCTTCCTCACCAGCGAAAACCCCATCCCCAAGTACGCCGACAACATCCGCCGGGGCTTCGAAGCCCTCACCGGGGAGGATATGTGGCGCGCTATCGTGGGGTGGCTCGTCGGCGGCCAGCCAGCCACCCCCGAGATGGTGTCTTGGCTGCTGTGGCTCGAGGCGTTCGGCATCGCGCGCGAAACCGGTCCGAACCAGGTCGTGTGCACCGAGCAGGGCTCCCAGTTGCTGGAGCTGCACTACGCTCACTACGCCAACGGCCGCTAACGGCGCTTCACTCCACCACCAGGTATAGCCCCAGCGCGCCAATCCCGAGCATCATCGCCGTGAGCAGAAATATCGCAGCCGCGTTGGGGGCGCTGCGCTCGTCGGCAAGTGCGGAAGCCTCGGACCGGTACGCCCGCCGGTTCAGCACCACGATGGCAAGCCCCGTCGCCGCCAGCGCCGCCGACGCGACCACAATCAACCGCGGGTAGGCACCCGCCCACCGCAGCAGCGTCGCCGCGCACACCAGCATGGCCAGCGCGGTGCGCGTCCAGCTCATGGAGGTGCGCTCGGCCTGCAGCCCGGGGTCGGCGACTGGGATCATCGCAGCAGGCTCACCCCGACCACAAGCGCCGCCACGAACACCACGGCGCACAGCACGGGGATGATGGCGGGGGCGGGGATGGGCTCGTCGTGACGCAGAGCCCGCTCGATGCGCACCCAGCGCACGGCCGCTCCCGCGGAGATCGCCATCGCGATCAGGATGACCGCCGCCGCCGCGACCTTGCGCACGCCCGGCTCGATGCCGGGCAGCTCGAACGCCTCGAGCGCAATCCCGCCGGCCAAAAACGCCAGCGCCGTGCGCGTCCACGCGAGGAAGGTGCGCTCGTTGGCCAGGGTGAACCGCGGGTCCGGCTCCCCGCCGGTGGGGAACACCCGCCTGGTAAACCATCCGCGCTCGCTCATGCGCTCAACCCTAGCGCCGCCCACACGGTGAGGATGACCGCGCCCGCCGCCACAATCGACCACAAGATCGTTGTGCGATTGCTTCTCGACGTCCTTCCGGCCACCCCCGCCCCCAACCACGCACCCGCCGTGTTGCAAATGACGTCGTCCGCGTCGCTGTAGCCCCAAGAACACAGGTACTGCGCCGTCTCGATGCCCAGGCTGCAAAGCAGCCCGACCAGCACCGCCCGGCCCACCGCCCCCCGGTAGGCGACAAACCCCACCGGGAGAAACAGCGCGATGTTGCCGAAGAGGTTCAGCCACGGCCCCCACCACACCCTCGCGTACTCGAACGTCTCCAGCGGGTTGAGGCGGATCTGGCTGAGCTGGTGCGACTCCGCCGACCACAGCCCTGGGATAGACACGAAGGCTTTGCCCACTGTGAACGCGAGTACGACCAAGCAGGTGATCACAGCCGCCGCCGCGCGGGCGGTCTTGGTCTCGGTGTTGCTCGCTGAAGTCACTTGCCCAACCGTAGACCGGGCCTATGCTGACCACCATGAACCAGAGCTTGATTGTTACTGAGAACGGGCCCGAGGTCGTGGAGAGGCAGGAGGCGCACGCTGGCGAGGGCGACACGCAGATCTCGCTGAGCCACTCATCGGTCAACTACAAGGACGCGATGGCGCTTGACGGCAACCGCGGCATCCTGCGCGAGCTGCCGATGGTGCCCGGCATCGATGCGGTGGGCACGCTCGATGACGGCACGCTAGTCACCGTCAACGGCCGCGGCATCGGCGAGCGCAGGAACGGCGGCTACACGTCGCACATGCGCATCGACGCTGAAAACATCACCCGCGTGCCCTCCCGCTTCACCGCCTACGAGGCGGCCGCGATCGGCACCGCAGGCTACACCGCAGGCCTCTCGGTAGCAGGCCTGGAGCGCGCCGCGCGTTCGCCTATCGACGGCCCCGTGCTGGTCACCGGCGCCACCGGGGGAGTGGGCTCCATCGCGGTGCAGCTGCTCGCCGCGCGGGGCCACGAGGTGTGGGCCCTAACCGGGCGTGTGTCCGAGCACGAGGCGTGGCTGCGCGAACTCGGCGCGGCAGAGGTGCTCGACCGGGCCGAGTTCGCCGACGCCGGCAAGCCGCTGCAGAAGGCCCGGTTGGCGGGCGTGGTGGACACCGTCGGCTCCACGGTGCTGGCCAACGCGCTGTCGCAACTGCGCTGGGGCGGGGTGGCCACCGCGTGCGGCATGGCCGCCGGCAACGACCTGCCCGCCAGCGTCCTGCCGTTCATCCTGCGCGGGGTGCAGCTGGTGGGCATCAACTCCGTCGACGCGCCGAATCCGGTGCGCGACGAGGCGTGGAAGATCCTGGACGAGTCTCTAGACACCGACGCCATCCGCACCGAGGAAGTCGGTTTGGATGGCGTGGTGGAAGTTGGGCGTAGGCTGCTGGGTGGCAGGGGCAGCGGACGCGCCGTCGTTACGCTGTAGCCACAGCTTCTTTGGGCACGGGGCCGCCGGAGATTTGGCGGTACGCGTACGCCATCGCCAGCAGCGTCACCGGAGCGGTGACGATCAGACCGAGCCCGAACAGCGCCGCGCCCACGGTGTTTAGCACCATCACGATCAGGAACAGGCCCAGCAGCTTCAGGTAGTTCGACGCGCCCGCCTTGAAACCGGCGCTGAACGCATGACCGAACGAGCCGTTGTTGTCCGCCGCGTACCACGTCTGCATGAGGAAGAACGGAGCCAAAAGCGCGCTGACCACGCCCGAAATCGCCAACGCACCAAGCACCGGACGCACCAGTGACCGCATCTCCTCCACCGACACGTCCTGCGCGTTCGGGTTTGGCAACGAGTTCGGGTCGATCGTGCTCAACGCGCCGGCCGCCAGCACGACCATCAAAATGCCCATCACCACAGTGAGAGCGAACCCCAGCAGCGCGGAGACCCCAAGCGTCTTGCCGTACGCCGGCGCCTTCGTGTCGTTGTACGTGAACTCTTTCGCCAACGTCTCCTGCAGCGCCACGGACACGAACCAGGGCACCACCAGCAGCATCACAATCGGAGAGATAAAGCCGAGGGCCGGGATGAACTGCGGGATCAGGGCCAGCAGCGCATAGATGATGCCCAGCGGGATCCACAACTTCGCGTTGGCAAACATCGCCTTGAAAGCCCAGGTGAGGGCCTCAAAGACCTGGACCTTGCCGTTGCCCTTGACGTGGAACCAGCCGTTGGAGGCTGGGTCGTTGATCGGGTGCGGGGACACCCCGTCGCCCGGGATGTTGTCGGTGAGCTGCTGGCCGTGGAAGCGCAGCGCGGAGGCGCCAGACGCCTGCGCCGCGGTGTTGACGTCGAAGGCGTCGTAGCTGTCGTAGTTGTCGGCGTTGCCAGCGTTCCCGGCATTGCCAGGGTTGTAGCCGGGGTAGGCGCCGTTTTCGGGGTGGCTGCCTTCCGGGTGCTCCGGGTACGGCTCGTACCCGCCGCCGTTGTAGGGGGTGGACATGTGATCATCCTTTGCGGTTGTCGAAGCTTTTCACTCGGGATAGTAACAGCCACACCCGTCACAGGCCGGGGCGGTGGAGGGGCACCCCGGCTGACGGATCCCGCCGCAAAAATAGTTCAGCCGAAGCGCCCCGCCTCGTGAACTATTCCGCAACGGGGTGTCGCCGGGCCCTACTTCACCACCAGGTTCACCATGCGGCCCGGGACGGCGATGACCTTCACCACAGTCTTGCCGTCCACCAGGCCGGCAACCCGCTCGTCGGCAAGTGCTGCGGCCTCGAGGTCGTCCTTGGTGGCGTCGGCGGCGACGTCGATGCGCGCCTTGACCTTGCCGTTGATCTGGACGGGGACTTCCACGGTGTCGTCGACAAGCCACTGCTCGTCGAACTCCGGGAAGGGCTCGAAAGTGATCGTCTCGGTGTGGCCCAAAATCGACCACAGCTCCTCGGCGATGTGCGGCGCCAGCGGCGAGACCATCTGCACTAGCGGCTCCACGGCGTCGCGCGGGGCGCCGTTGGGGTAGGTCTTGGTCAGGTAGTTGACGTACTCGATGAGCTTGGCGGCCACGGTGTTGTCACGCAGGTTGGCGTAGTCGTCGCGCACGCCCGCGATGGTGCGGTGGAGCTGCTTCAAGTCCTCGTCGGTCAGGTCGGCGTCCACCACGGCGGCCTCGCCGGAGGCTTCGTCGACAGCCAAACGCCACAGGCGCTGCAGGAAGCGGTGCGCACCGACGACGTCCTTCGTGGCCCACGGGCGGGAGGTGTCCAACGGCCCCATGGACATCTCGTAGACGCGCAGCGTGTCAGCACCGTACTCGCCCACCACTTCGTCGGGGGCGACGGCGTTTTTCAGGGACTTGCCCATCTTGCCGTACTCGCGGTTGACCTCGGCGCCGTTGTAGAAGAACTTGCCGTCCTTTTCCTCCACCTCGGCGGCCGGGACGTACACGCCGCGGGAGTCGGTGTAGGCGTAGGCCTGGATGTAGCCCTGGTTGAACAGGCGGCGGTACGGCTCCTTGGAGGTGACAAAACCAAGGTCGTAGAGCACCTTGTGCCAGAAGCGGGCGTAGAGCAGGTGCAGCACCGCGTGCTCGACGCCGCCGACGTAGAGGTCCACGCCGCCCGGGTCGTTCGCGCCGTGCTCCTCGGGGCGCGGGCCCGTCCAGTACTCCTCATTTCGAATATCTACTAATGCGCCAGCATTAGTAGGGTCGATGTAGCGCAGCTGGTACCAGGAGGAGCCGGCCCACTGCGGCATGACGTTCGTGTCGCGGTAGTACTTCTGCTTGCCGTGGCCCAGGTCCAGCTCCACCTCGACCCAGTCGGTGGCCTTCGCCAGCGGCGGCGCGGGCTCGGAATCGGCGTCGTTCGGGTCGAAGGCCACGGGGTTGTAGTCCTCCACCTGCGGCAACTCCACCGGCAGCATGTCCTCGGGCAGGCCGTGCGCCTGGCCAGACTCGTCGTAGACAATCGGGAACGGCTCGCCCCAGTAGCGCTGGCGGGCGAACAGCCAGTCGCGCAGCTTGTACTGGATCTTCTCTTGGCCTGCTCCTTCGTCGCGGAGCCAAGAGATGGCCTGATCGATGGCTTCTTGCTTGCCCAGGCCGTTCAAGTCCAGGCCGTCGGCGTTCGCCGAGTTGATGTGCACCTCGTCGCCGGTGAAGGCGGCTTCGGAGACGTCCCCGTCCAACACCGGGGTAATGGGCAGGCCGAAGACGGTGGCGAACTCGTAGTCGCGCTCGTCGTGCGCCGGCACCGCCATGATCGCGCCGGTGCCGTAGCCGGTGAGCACGTAGTCCGCGATAAAGACGGGCACCTCCTCGCCGCTGACCGGGTTCACTGCGTACGAGCCCAGGAACACGCCGGTCTTTTCCTTGTTCTCCTGGCGCTCCACGTCGGACTTCGCGGCGATGGCTGCGCGGTAGGCGTCCACAGCCTCGCGCGGGGTGGCCGCACCGCCGGTCCAGCGGGCGTCCACGTCGGAGGGGTAGGAGGGGGCCGTCAGGTCGTCGACAAGCGGATGCTCAGGCGCGAGCACCACGTAGCTCGCGCCGAACAGCGTGTCCGGGCGGGTGGTGAAGACCTCGATGCCGCCGGCGGGGGAGGCGAACGACACCTCCGCGCCGCGCGAACGGCCGATCCAGTTGCGCTGCATGCTCTTGACCTTCTCCGGCCATTGAAGCAGGTCAAGGTCGTCGAGCAGACGGTCCGAGTAGTCGGTGATGCGCATCATCCACTGGCGCAGGCGCTTGCGGAAGACGGGGTAGTTGCCGCGCTCCGAGCGGCCGTCGGCGGTGACCTCCTCGTTGGCCAGCACCGTGCCCAGGCCCGGGCACCAGTTCACCATGGAGTCGGAGAGGTACACCAGGCGGAACTCGTCGATGGCCTCGTGCTTCTCCTCCGTGGTCAGGTCGCGGAAGTTACGGCCGTCCTTCGTCTGACGCTTACCGGACAGGAGGTCCTTGACCAGGTCCTCGATCGGGCGGGCCTTCTGCTGCTCCTCGTCGAACCACGCGTTGTAGATCTGCAGGAAGATCCACTGCGTCCACTTGTAAAACTCGGGGTCGGTGGTGGCCACGGAGCGGCGCGGGTCGTGGCCCAGGCCCAGCATGGCCAGCTGCCGGCGCATGTTGGCGATGTTCGCCTCCGTGGTCACGCGCGGGTGCGTGCCGGTCTGGATCGCGTACTGCTCGGCGGGCAGACCGAAGGCGTCGTAACCCAGCGTGTGCAGCACGTTCTTGCCCAGCATGCGGTTGTAGCGCGCGTAGACATCGGTGGCGATGTAGCTCAGCGGGTGGCCCACGTGCAGGCCGACGCCGGAGGGGTAGGGGAACATGTCCTGGACGTTGAGCTTGTTGTCCGGGAGCTCGGCCCCGGTGGCAAGATCGCCCACCGGGTTGGGGGCATAAAACGTCTGGTTGTCGCGCCAGTACGCCTGCCACTTCTGCTCGATGTCGTTGGCCAGCTCGGCCGTATAGCGGTGCGGGGTCGCCTCAGTCATGGTTATGCAGTGTAGTTAAGGGCCTTTGCTTCTCGACGCACCTCCGGCCCCGCCACCGCAACGGCGGGGCGTTGGCGGTGTTGGTGGCGTGGTGGCGGTGTGGTGGCGCTGCCCTTTTGCGCACGATCTGACATTTAGGCCGGCCGTCCAACTTTATCAGCGCAGGTCGCGAGCCTATGCGAATGCGCGCATGTCAAATCGTGCGCACGAAACGCCCGTAACCCCGCAGTCCACCCCCGGCGAGTGGCACCTGTACGCGCGCGGATATATTCACAACTGACACTGTCATCCACCTGTCACAGACTAGGAGTTTTCCTGTGAAGAAGTTCGCCGCAGCCGCCCTGGCCGCCACCATGACCCTGTCCGTCGCCACCGTCCCGGCCGAGGCTGCGTCCAACACCATGTCTAACGGCAGCCTCACCTGCAACCTCCGCTTGGACGGAGGCCAGGGCAGCGGCTCCGTTCCGCGGCTGAAGATCAAGAACGACCAGAGGTTTGCGAAGTTCACCGCGGAAAACGTCGGCCTGGTTCGCACCTCTTCCGACGTGGGCGAGGCATTCGGCTCCTCCGACGCTGAGACCATGGCGGCCGCCAACAATGCTGAGGCTGTTCAGGCCTGCATCGAGGGCAAGAACTACCAGTCCCAGCCGATGAGCGACAGCGAGAAGGCCGGCATCATCATCGGCACCATCGCCGTCGCCCTGGTGGCGATCGGTTCCGCGGCTGCTCCGTTCGTCCAGCCGATGATCCAGCAGTTCATGCCGCGCTAATTCCGCGGATTCCTACGGCCGCGCCCGTTTCACGGGGCGGCCGCCTTTCGTTGGCCAACACCAATAGTTGGTCCACCCGGAATTGTCCGCAATGCGGAGTCCGCAACCCGCTACAGTCGCGGGTATGCGGCTCTACACCATCGGCTACAGCAAGAAGACCGCGGAGGAGTTCTTCGACATCCTGCGGGAAAACGGCGTAACCCAGGTCGTGGATATCCGGCGGCACAACACGAACCAGCTCGCCGGATTTACCAAGCAGTCGGACCTGCCGTGGTTCCTCGACACCATCGCGGGCATCGGCTACTCCCACGAGCTGGCGCTCGCGCCCAGCGAGGACCTCATGCGCTCCTACCGCAAGGAGGGCCTGCCGTTCGACGATTTCGCGGAGCAGTTACGCACCGAGTTCGCCGAGCGCAAGATGCCCAAGCTTATCGACGGCTCCGCTCTCCTCTGCTCAGAGCCCGACCCCGCCGTGTGCCACCGCTCTGTGGCCGCGGAGTACCTCGCCGAGAAGGGGGACTTTGAGGTCGTGCACCTCTAGGTTCTACCCCGCGAACATCTGCCAGATGGCCACGCCCATTCGGCTCCTCCGCCACCGCAGCGCAGTAGAAGGCCAACAACACTCAGGCGGTGCAGGCATGCCTGGACGGCGAGAACTACGCCTCTGAGCCGCTGGATACAGGCGTCAAGGCCGGCATCATCGCCGGTGTTGTGCTCGCCGTGCTGGGGCTGATCGCGAACTACGTTGTGCAGACCGGCATGACCCAGCTGCCGGAGCTGGGCCGCTAGCAGCTCTGCGCCCGCGCCGCAGCAGGATCGAGCGGCGCGAGGTCTAGGCCGCGAACCTACATCTGAGGCAGGTACGGGCGCACCTGGTCCAGCAGCCATTGGATGGAGCCGCCCATCCCGGCAAGCATGGCAATAATCAGGCCGAGCGCGCCGACGAGGACGCCGCCGGTGAAGGCGCCGATGCTGCTGCCGACGTTGGAAGAGCTGTCGGAGGAACCTGCGGCCTCCGGCTCGGCGGTGACGGTGGTCGCCACAGTCGTGGGCACCGTGGTGGTCACAGTGCTGACCACAGGGGTCGGTACCTGCACGGTCGTCGTCGCCGGCGCAGCCGTCGTAGTGGTGGTTGCCGGGGTGGTGGTCGGTGCCGGGGCAGCGCCGCGGGCGGTGAGCCACTGGTCGGGGCCGATCGGGTGGTCCACCATGCGGATCTCGCCGATGTTGCCGAACCAGCCGTCGACTTTATCGTTGTCCCAGGCGGAGGTGCCCAGCAGCCACTTGTCTCCGTTGCCGCCCATGCCCAGCGGGCCGTAGCCGTCGCGCAGGATGGGGGAGCCGTCCACGTACATGGTCACTGACTTGTCGGCCGGGTCATTGACCACTGCGATGTGCATCCACTTGCCCTTCGGCACCTCGTGGGTCCAGTTGGAAAAGCCCTTGCCGTTGTCGCCGTAGGAGTACCAGCGTAGCTCGCGCAGGCTGGATACGCCGAGCATCTGGATCGGATCGCCGTCCTCGTCCTCTGGGTGGGTGATGGTGCCGGAGGCGTCGCGGATCAGGGCATTGGACCACTTGTTGTTGTCGGCGTTCCAGTCGTCGTCGAGTTTGAGGAAGGCTTCCACGGTGTAGCCGTTCTCGAACTCTTCGGAGTTGATGGCCGCACCGGTCGCGGTTTCGAACCAGGCGGTGGAGTGCTTGTACTTCGGGTCCTTCCACTGCAGGGAGCCGCGGTCGGAGGACAGGGGGTGTTTGTCGGCGGAGAAGGTCACGGCGTCTGCGCCTGCGCCGACGCGGTGGCGCACACGGGTCATGTCGTCGCCGCGAGCGACGTCGGGGATGACGGCGCCGGCGGGGGCGGAATCGCCGTCGTTAAGCAGCTTGCCCTCGACTTCGGTCTGGCCCGGGCGCCAGTGCACCACGGTGCCGTCAACGTGCGCGTAGTCCTGCTCGTTTTTCGGCTTGTCTTTCTCGGTAACCTCGTACGCCTTGTAGCCGTCGGTGAGTGTCTGCTTGAGTGCCTCGTTGTAGTCCGGGTCGTTGGCGTCGCCGGCCTCGAAGTCCGGGGCGAAGGCCTTAAAACGCTCGGCGAAGTTGAAGTCGACGGTGTAGGAGTCGCCCTTGCCGTCCATGATCAGGTGGTCGAAGGAAGTGAGCTGCTCGTACTTTTTGTCTTTCACCCACGGCGAGTAGGCAACCATCTCCAGCTGGTTGTGGCTCAGGTCGAACTGCAGCTGCCCCATCAGGCCGTTGCCGCCCAGGTAGGCCATCTGGTAGTCCTGCAGGATGTTGATCACGTCGTGGCCTGCGTCGTTCTTCTCCACGTGGTAGCCCGCACCGTGATGGTGGCCAGCAATGGTGAGGAAGATCTGGTCGTTTTTGCGGATCAGCTTGTCCCAGAGGTGCTGGCCGTACTCCTCGGTGAAGTAGGTGGAGCCGTCGCCGCCTATGCCGGAGATTTCGTGCGCGGTGAGGATCACCGGCAGCTCCGGGTGGGCGTCGATGACGTCCTGCGCCCAGTCGAGGGTGTCGTCGTTAGCCCGGAAGCCCAGCGCGAGCACCAGGTACTTCTGGCCCTCGGCCTCGAAGATGTGGTATTCGGATTCCACGCTCTGGCCGGGGAAGCTGTACTTGTCGCCGGTGCCGCGCTCGTAGATACCGGTAGATGAGGTGCGGCCCATGTAGGTGGAGTTCTTCTTCGCGCGCTCCTCCGGGAAATACTCGTTGAACGCGGAATTGTCGCTGAACATGGTCAGGTCGTGGTTGCCGGGCAGGACGGAGTAGTTCACCCCGGCGTCTTCCAGCTTCTTCATCGCGCGGTCTGCGATGTCCCAGCTGGCGCGGTCGTCCGGCTGGTCCACCACGTCGCCGAGGTGGGTGACAAACTGCGTGCCCAGCTTGTCGTGGTTTGCGGCGAGGAATTCGGTTTGCGCATCGTACGGGTTGGAACCGTAGCGGTCGCCGAAGATGTCGCCAGCGGCCTCGGTGCCGTAGCGGGCGTAGAACTGGGTGTCCGGCATGACGCCGAGGGTAAAGCGAGAGGCCAAGTCCTCCGCGTGGGCGGTGGGCAGGGCCAGCTGGGTCAGCGGGGTGAGCAGGGCGAGGGCGGTGGCGGCGGCGAGGTGCTTGCGCATGGGGGTCCTTTATTGTTCAGGGGTGCTGTGTGCAGCTGAAAACGTATCTCCCTCAGGTTTCGCACCGGTGAATTTCAGGTGAAGCTTATGCTTTACGACGTCAGCTTCGCCCGCGCCCACCCAGCACACAAAGCCCGCCAGACCGAACTGCGGTCTGGCGGGCTAAGTTGACACTCGCAATCTACGAGCGCGCGTCCACGTGCGGGAGCACGGCGAGCGGGGAGAGGTCACTCAGCGACGCGATGCCACGCTCCTCGTCGCGGAACCACGCGCGGATGTTCTCGATGAAGCCCTTCATGGCCCACCTCCTTTCATTACCGGGGAAGGTTGTTTACCTTCCGTTCAACTTGCGGTAACTCTAGGTTCGGGCAAATAGTTTGTCAACACCAACGATTGATCCGAGCCCATAATAGGAGCACAGATAGCAAAAACCGGGCCCTGAGGGGTCAGGGCCCGGCACTACAGCAAACAGTTAGAGGAAGGGGTACGGATCCCAGCCGGTGAAGTACTCAATGCGCTCGCGAGCAATGAGCAGGATGGCGGCGACAACCGCCACCAGGACGATGACCAGGAAGATCCAGCCGATTACGCGGCGGCCTGTTGAAGGCGCGGAGCCGTCGCCCGCGGGGGAGAGGAAATGGATGCTCAGGGAGAACAGGGCCGGAAGGCCAGCGCCGAGCAAGATGCCCACAGCGGTGACCATGAACAGGGATTGCAGCAGTTCAAGCATGGTAGGTGTCCTTTCCGGCTAGCCGCGCGGGTGGTGGTGGTCGGTGACCGCGGTGGAACCGTGGGGAGCCAAGCCGCGGGAGGTGTCCACGAAGTCGGCGGGCTCGCCGGAGTCGCGGTGGGTGTTTTCGGACTGCTGGGCGCCGCCGGTCGTGTGGGCCGGGGACTTGGAGCCGCCGTCCCAGTCATCGTTGACGTTGTCCTTGTGCACCGGCTTCTGGGAAGCCTGCCAGAACATGTAGCCGCCGCCGATGAAGATGATCAGCGCCAGGGCTACGCCTCCCCACAGCAGGTCCCCGCCCAGCTCAGCTGCCCAGTGGCCGATCCACCAGGTGACGAAGGACACTAGTGCCGCGATGGGAAGGGTGGTGATCCAGGCGAGAGCCATGCGGCCGGCAACGCCCCAGCGGACCTCGCCCTTCGGGCCAGTCAGACCGGAGCCGAGGATGGAGCCGGTGGCCACGTGGGTGGTGGATAGCGCCATACCCAGGTGGGACGAGGTGAGGATGATCGCGGCGGAGGACGTCTCCGCGGCCATGCCCTGCGGCGGGTGGATTTCCACCAGGCCCTTGCCCAGGGTGCGGATCACACGGAAGCCGCCAGAGTAGGTGCCGATAGCGATGGCTAGCGCGCAGGCGAGCTGGATCCAGAACGGCATTGGATGATCCGAGCCGAACTGGCCGGCGGCAACCATAGCCAGGAAGATCACACCCATGGTCTTCTGCGCATCCGAGGTGCCGTGGGCGAGTGCGACCAGGGAGGCGGTGCCGATCTGGCCCCAGCGGAAGTAGTTGTCGCGGTGCTCCTTCTCGGCGTTAGCGGTGAGCTTATATACCAGCCAGGTGCCGATCGCGGCGATCAAGCCCGCGACGAACGGGGCGAACAGCGCCGGGAGAATGATCTTGTCCAGCACGCCGCCCCAGACCACGCCGTCGAAGCCGATGGCGGCGATAGCCGCGCCGATCAAGCCACCGAACAGCGCGTGGGAGGACGACGACGGGATGCCGAAAAGCCAGGTAAAGAGGTTCCACATGATGCCGCCGGCCAGGCCGGCAAACACCACGAGGAGGAGACGCTCGGAGTCGAGCGTGTCGTTGAGGTCGAAGACGTCGAGCTTCACAATCCCGCCCGCGACCGTCTTGGCCACGGCAACGGAAAGGAAAGCGCCGACGAGGTTAAGGAAACCGGCGAGCGCCACAGCCACTTTGGGCTTGAGCGCACCGGTAGCGATGGAGGTAGCCATCGCGTTCGCAGTGTCATGGAAACCGTTAGTGAAGTCGAAGAACAACGCAACGACGATGATGAGGACGAGGAGGATGGTGATGCTCACGCGGAAAATTATGCCCTGCGTTAACAGAATGGAAGCTGGCGGAAGTAAAAGTTCACCTTTTGGTCATACGTAGAACTGGCGCTGCCGCCAACTAGCTGTGCACATGACGTTGGTAGCACCAGAAATTCATCTTTTGTACATCGTCGCCTACCCCGCGACCATGTCCCACACTGTCACGGCCATGATCACCAGCCCGACCACAAACACGAAGATCGTGTCCGGCCTGCGCGCGTAATGCTTGAACGCCGTGGCTTTGTGGAACAGCAACACCGGCATGATGTAGACCAAAAACGCCACGAAGATGCCACCGACCACGGAGATCATGTCCAAGATCGACGGGTTCAACACCGCTGCGATCACAGCGGTGACGAGGACGAAGATGGTGATGGCCCACCGAAGGCTCGTCGTCGAGAAGCGAGATGCGAAGTTCGGCGCTATCCCCCGCAGCAGGTACGCAGTCCCTTCCTCCGTACCCAGCAGATGGCCAAAGTATGAGGTGATGATGGCCGCGATCGCGATGATTGGGCTCATCCAAGCCATGAACGGCTTGTCCGTCTCGTTGGCCAGGTAGGACAGCACCGGTACGTTCTGCTCGCGGGCGGCGTCCATGCCGTCCGCACCCAGCGACAGCGCACACGACCACACGAAGAACATGGTGAACGTGACCAAAAGAATTGCCGTGACCAGCTCAACCTTGGACACCTCGCGTTCCGTAGCGGAGACGTCGCCGTCCATCTTCTTCTGCGTGTCCAGCGCAAACTGGCTCAGCGCCGCCATGTGGCTGAAGGAAAACACCAGCACCGGCAGGATCAGCAGCAGCCCCTGCCACACGGGGTAGGAGGACTCATAGGAGCGGAAACCCGCCACATCCCAGGAGGGGATGAGATACAGCGACACCGCCGCCAACGCGATGATCAGCGGGTAGACCAGCGCGCTGGCCAGCCACAGGGTCACGCGCTTGCCCAGCGCATACGCCAAGGTCATGATCCCGACTGCCACGACCGCAAGCACCAACCGGCTCACCTGCGCCCCGCCCATCTGGTTCACAATGAAGCTGTCCAGCGTGTTGGTGATGGAGATGGCGTAGATGAGCACCGTGGGGTAGATGCCCAACCAATACAGCACGGCGGACGCGAACCCTCGTTTACGGCCCGTCAGCGCGGTGATCACCTGCAGCACGTCCATCCCCTTCACCGGCGAGGCGGAGACAATGCGCGCGTACGTGCGGTGGGAGAAGAACACCATCGGACCGATCAGCAGCGTGGCAATCACCAGCGGCCAAAAACCGAAGCTGCCGGCATTGATGGGCAAAAACAGGATGCCCGCGCCCACCCCGGTGCCGAACAGCGTGATCACCCAACGCATGAACGATCCGTCTGGTTCCTTGCCTTCGCGCTGCTCCTTGATCTGCTCGATGTCCGCGTCCGACAGGTTGTCCCGGTCGAACTCCGCGCGGGAGAGCTTGAGGTGCTCCTCGCTGTGTTGCTCAGGTAGCTGGCCGTCAGTCATAGGAGTTTATGTTAGCCAGTTGCCTATCGACGTCCCTCCGGTTTCCCACACTTCCTTCCATGCAACTTATGCCGTTTAGCTGCCCGGCCCTCGCATGCGCCGCCTAGCACGCAGAGGGTGAAAGCCCGATGGTGAATCTCCGCCGTTTTAACGGGAATTCACCATCTGCCGTTCACCATCTGTGCTGGAGCACCCACTAGATCGGGAGATAGTCGCCCGTAACCCCGCCGCCGCGCAATCCTGGGCTTATAGTGACATCTATTTCACGTTCCCGCATCGCACCCGCCGCGCTGGCCTGCGCGCTCGCCGTCAGCACCGTTCATCTCCCCGCCGCCGAGGCGCAGTCCTCCGGTAGCTCCACCAGTACCGTCAACCAGCAGGGTTTCGACGAAGCCACCGCGAAGTGGCAGCCGCTTTTCGACGCCGCATCCGCCTCCCTCACCAAAGCCGAGCAGGACACGAAGGCAGCGCAATCCCAGCGCGACTCCGCCCGCGCCGAGCTAGCAAAAGCGGACGCCCAGGTGGAGTCCGCACGAAGCGAGGTGGAGCGCCTGGAGGGGCAGTTAGAGCGGGCGGACGTGGAGGGGCGTCAGCTTGACGTCGATAAGGCGCAGCGCGCATTGGAGGCCGCACACGAAGCCCACGCGGCCAAGGAAGCAGAGCTGACACGCGCGGAGGAGGCGGCGCGCGAGCGGGCGGACGCGACCGCAAAAGCGCAGGCCACCGCAGACGAGAGGGCGGCCGCCGCCCAGGGTGCCCGGGAGCAGCTGGACAACCTCAAGGCACAGCAGAAAGCTGCCGAGGACGCGCTCGCGGACATTGATGCGCGCGAGGCCGCGGGCGCAGACTACACCCAGGAGGACTGGGAGCGGCTGGTCGCGGACGCGGTGGTGGAGATCACCAACGAGTACCGCGCGCGCCACGGCATGCACCCGCTGGTCAGCCACGACGTTTCAACGACAACGCCCGCGACTGGAGCGGTGTGCTAGCCGCCGACGTGAACCGTGGCATGGATCCGAAGAACGTGCTGCGCCACGCCAAGTTCGAGGACTACGGCTTCAGCGGCGAGAACGCCACGTACGACTGGCTCGGCTGGCCCAGCGTCACACCGGCTACCGCCACGCGCGCGGACTCGGCGCACCTTGCCGAGGACTACTTCACCTCCTGGCGCGATTCCACATCCGGGCACAACGAGGGCATGCTCGCCTCCGACGTCACCGGCATCGGCGTGGGCGTGCGCACCGCCGCCGACGGCACGGCGTTTGCCATCATGCAGTTTTACAAGCTCGGCACCCCGGACGGCTACTTCCTGCTCGGCCCGGACGCCGGTTCGAGGAAGGCCAAGGCCAGCGGCAAGGGCTTCTACGTCTCCACCGGTGCGCGCGAGACGCTCGGCATTGCGCCGCTGACCGTGGATCTCAACGACCGCAAGGCAGCCAACCCCAGCTACGGCAGCCTCAACCGGGGCGCCATCGAATCCGTGTCCAGGTCAACCCCGCGCGCACTGGCCGTGCAGGTCTCCCACGACTATGCGGCGGAGCGTGCGGAGCACGTCGAGGCCAAGCGCACGCTGGATGCGCAGGTGGCGGCGCAGACCGAGCGCGACATCGCCGCGCAGGAGGCCCTCGCCGGTGCGCGCAGGCAGCTTAACGACGCAAGCTCCGCCCAGCACACCGCCGAAGCGCGACGCGACCGCCTGTCGGAGGAGGCCGCCGCACTTTCCGGCGACGTCACCGCCGCCCAGGCAGCCCTCGACGCCGCAGCCGAGGAGCTGGAGTGGGCGAAGTCGGTGGACCGCGAGAAGCTCGAAGCTGATATCGCCGCAGCGAAGGAGCACCTCGCCGAGGCCGAGCAGGAATCGGAGGATGCGTACCTGAGCTACGGCAACACGCAGCAGGCCTTGGACGAGGCGGAAGACGCCGCCGCCGAAGCCGGAGCTGAGGTCGCACGCGTGGCCGCGCAGCGCCCGACCGTCGCCCAGTTCACCACCACCGAAACCAACACCGCGGCAGTGGTGCTCGGCGTGCTCGCCGCGCTGGCCGTCGTGGGCATCGGCGTGGTGGCGCTGGCCCCGCAGCTAGGAATCCAGCTGCCGTAGCAGTAGGCGGTTAGCCGCGGCGGCCTGACGCCTCGGCAAACTCGTCGAGCAACGCGAGCACGTCGGGGGAACGCCACCCGCGCTGGCGCTTATCCAGCTGCGCGGAGATGACAATGCCGTCGGCCTCTAGCCTGTCCAAAGCATTACGCGCCGTCTCCGCTGACACACCAAACTCCGTGGACACCGCGGCCGTGGTCAACACGGGCCGCTGCAGCAGGAGGTCGAGCACGCGCCACGCCAGCGCGTCCGCGCGGGCGGTGAGCTGCTCGTTCCACTCTTCACGCACTGCGACAAGCTCCGCCGCCAGCCATGATCCGCGCTCGGCGACGTCGATGGCGGCGCGGGCGAACAGCTGCACTATCCGGTCCACGTCGCCGCCGCGGTAGGCGTCGAGCGCGGCGAAGTATGCGGCCGTGTCGGTGAGGAGACCGGCGGACAGGGGGAGGGCGGAGCTCGTCGTCAAGCCTCGCTCCCGCAATACCACATGCACAAGCGCGCGGCCCGTACGTCCGTTGCCGTCGGCGAACGGGTGGATTGTCTCAAACTGCGCGTGCGCGATCGCCGCCTGGGCGAGCGCCGGAAGGTCGTCGCGCGCCATGAACTCGCCGAGGTCCACCATCAGCTCCGTCAGGTGACGCTGGTGGGGTGGCACGAACATCGCCCCAGCTGGGGAGTAGTCACTGCCGCCGATCCACACCTGGGCGCCCCGCAACACACCCGCGATCTCCGGAGCAGAATCCGCAAGCAGGATCTGATGCATCTCCACAATGCCGTCCACATTCGCGCGAGCCCGCGCCACGGCGGCCTCCATCTGGCGTGTGTTGGCAGCAATCAGCGCCGCATTTCCCCGTCCGCGACCAGTGGCCTCCGCCTCCAGAACCTTGCGTGCGGACGAGGTGAGCTGCTCAATACGGCTGGATGCCGTTGATTCACTGCGTAGTAGCAGCGGGGTGAAGGGGACAACGCGGTGCGCGTCTGTCGTATCAAACCGCACGGCCTCCACCGTCGCCCGTTCTACCAGCGCACGAGTGACTTCGGTGAGCGTGAGCTGCTGGTTCGCAATCATCGGCACCACCGCTGCCTCGTACTCGCGCGGCATCCTCTTCACCGCCCGCCGCGGGTAAGTACCAGGCGCAGGCGACCACGGCAGTGTCTCAGTTTCCACCCGTGGCCACCTCATACGGGGAGACTACCAAACTTATGCGGTTATCTTTGGTGGTTGCCCGCAACTGCCAAACTTATCGACGGCTAAAGCGGTGCCTGGGCAGTCAGCCCTGGCTACTGCGCCTTGCGCAAGTCAGCCAACTCGCGGTGGCGAGCCCTTTCTCTCACAGCGGCAAGGCTCGCCTGAGTTTTCTCGTCGTGGGATTGTCTCCATGCCAAATACGTGTCCTGCAGATTGAGCCATAGCTCTGCCGAAGTACCAAGCGCTGCCCCGACCAGCTCGGCGGATTCCCGCGTAAGCTCCCGCTCACCCGAGATAAGCTCTTCAACGAAGCGCGTCGGCCGGCCCATGATCACGGCGAAATCGGCTTCGGTCCAACCACGTTCCTCCAGTTCCTCCGCGAGGAAATCTCCCATCGGGAACGCTTCTGCCAAGGGCTGAATAGCCATTGTTCACCTCCGTCAGTGGTAGTCAACCAATTCAATAACGACTGCGATGCGTCCATCTTCGCCAGTTTCAAATCGAATAACAAGACGAAATTGCTTGGTTATCCGGATTGATGAAGTACCTGAACGGTTTCCTTGCAGCCGCTCCAAGTGCAAAGATTTCACTCTCCGCAAATCTTGTTCGTCTCGAGCAGCAGCGAGAATCTGTATTTTTCGGCGGTAGGCACGCGTAATCTCAGGGCCCCGCCCCTACGCGGGCTGCGTCCCCCAACTGTTGAACCGGTGTCGGTCTACTACCTCCTCCACGGCGTACACCATGTCCCGAAGGGCACCGTATCCCGCACGCTTCGCTTCCAGGTCCACGATCACTTGCAAGCCATCGACCCACATCTCCAAAACCACGCGCGGTTCCGCCGTCCCCGGCGCAAACAGTGGCAGCGGGAAGTACGCTGAGCCGGAATCTTCACCGATCTCGCTGCCATCTACCTCGCTGCATTTGTAGTTCAGGCCCATCTCCGCCAGTCCGTCACCAGCCAATGCAGCGCTAGGTTCGGGGAACTCAACCTCCCGGATTTCCACCCGCATCGCGCGATCCGCTTCGCCCACGTGGGAGAGAGGTTTCGGCAACACGCTGGAGATGGTGTCGCAAAGCGGCCCCATCATGTCCAGACGGCCGGCGTCGGCGCATTCCCGGGCGGAGATCGCTAGCCCGTATACGCCTACAAACCGCGGTTCCTGCGCGAGCGCCTCCCCGCTGATATCCACCATCAACCTGGCCGCCGAACCCGCTGATTCGACGGTTGTCGCTTGCCGCATCAGCAGCAGCGGCAAGCCAGCCATCAAGACAATGCCTGCGAGGTTCTCAGCCACCTCACCGGTTTCCGGCTGCTTCATACTGACCAGACGACACTTTCTGGCTGCTCGATTCAGCCCGGCGACAACCGCTTGCCCAAGCTCCCGCCCGGAACCGTCAATCTCACCGAAACGGTTCGCAACAACAACCCGGCCCCCAACGTGCGTTCCCGCCGCCTTGGCCCCAATTTTCCAAGTTTTCATCCCCATGCCCGGCAGCGTAGGCGGTCCCTCACACCAGCACAGCCCCTCGAGTGCTCATTTCAGTGGACATTTGCCTATCGACGTACCAAAGGTCGCCACCCCAAACAGTTGGTGTAGACCCAATTGTCCGCAATGCGGAGTTGTTAGAGCCAGTCTGCGTCCTTGTCATCGAGATCGACCAATGGCGGCCCACCGCAGTCGAACGCAGGTAGCTCACCCGCAGCATTTGACCCCGCCGATTCGCCAGACCGCCCCAGTACCTGACGGAGGTCGCTCTTCTCAGCCGCCAGCTTGGCTGCCTCGAAAATATTCGAGGAGAGATTGGTGGAGGTGCTCATGCCGAAGACGCTATTGAGCGTCAACGCTTCAGGCAATAGCTCCATGTCCGGCAGTTTCAAAACTTGCCGGCCTCAAACAGTTGGTGCGTACCCACTTGTCCGCAATGTGGAGTCCGCAAGGGGCGACGCTCAAAATCGCCCCAGCTCGTCAGCTCTATGCACGACGGGTTCAAGGTCGCACCCGAGCACGGCAAGAACGTCGATCACCTTGCCAATCTCGGCCGTCGGCTTACCGTGCTCCAGCTCCCGAAGGAACCGGTCCGACACGTCGGCAAGCTCGGCGACCTCCAGTTGGGTCAGCCTCCGCTCCTTACGCTGGGCGCGCACAAAGCTGCCGAGTGCCTCTATGTCCACGTGTCACGTCTCCTCGCTGACCGTATGCTGTTACGAAACGTTCGCACCGAATCTGTTCCTATAGGCCGTGAGGTTAGCGCAAAACAGCGCATTTCGGTGTGTTCGCTCCGACTCGGAGGCACGCGCCCTCAATTTCAGATCGGCACGTTCGTTCCGCCGAGGGCAAGCTCGCAGGGTGGTCTCGGCCGCATACACGCAGCGATCTGCCTATCTACGCACCGGCTTAGCCCAGCGGCGCGTAGCCAAAGTCACCGCGCTGCACCTGACTGCGGGCATTCGGGTCGAAGGTTGCGCACAGGGCTGCCGCCACGTAGCGCACACCGCCTGCCGGCGAAGAGGAGCCGACGCGCTCGGCGCAGTTCTCCAGGGCTGGCAGGCCGATACTCTCCCCGGGCGAAGTCATGGAGAAGAAGGACGCGGCCATCATGGTGTTGCCATCGGCGCGCACGTATTCCGAAGAGCCCTTAATAGCTTGCCAAGCGATCGCCCCGACGGGATCGGTGCGGAACTGGTCCCGCTCAGTTGGGGTCAGCTCGGCGTTAGCAGCAGGCGCGGACAGTGTTGTGATGAGTAGTACTGCTGTTGCAGCAAGGAGAGGAAACTTTTTCATAGGAGCACTCTATCTCCCGCGCCACAGTTTATCTCGGCATTGCCGACCCCGGCTTAACTGATGGCGCTGCGCAACTGTCGAATCTCGGCAGGCCTCACACGGCGCAATGCGGAGTCGGCACGGGATGACGCATCGACGACCTCCACCACCTCAAGCTGAGTCAGCCTGAGTTTCGGATTACGCTCAACCGTATGGGTTCCCCGAAAACGCTGCAGCTTTCCAGATCCAAGACAACACGCTGACCTCAGACTTGGAGTTCACCAGTCCGTCCGCCGCAGCGGCGTTTCTGGTGGGCGGTTCAGCAAATGGCAGAACGATGTGGCACCTGCAGGATGAACCAACTACCACGTTGGCGGCTTGGGAAGACCGCGAGCGCGACGAAGCCGACCAGCAGGCAGCGCCAATCGGCCCGCTCACACCACCGACCGAAACACACTAAGCCTTAGGACAAATCCCACTCCCGCGCCAGAGTCCCCACCAGATATTTCTGACGGTCGGCGATAACTTCAGGTGTCCACACGGGTTCCTTCAGCACTTGCGTGGTGAGGGCGAATACCGCCACTCCCTGATCAGAGGTGAAGTATTTGTCCTTCTTCACGGCGAAGTCGTAGTTTTGTGCTCGAGAGTTGGAACGGCGGTTAAGCAGCAGCAAGTTGCCTAGGCGGTGCGTCCACTGCTCCGCGTCCTCCTCGGAGAAGTCTCGCGTCCATTGACTCTCCTGCGGAGGGGTCTGGGGGAGTACATGCTCGACAGTGATGATGCGGTGGTCGTATGACGCGCCTGGGTCCTGGGCGAGAACCGAATCGAGTCGCAGCAAAACATACTTGCGCACGCGGGTTGCCAGGTAAAGCTCACCGTCGATGCGGTCGAGCGTCTCTCTTCGCTCGGCATCGGTGAGTTCGAATGCGTCCGCTTGGAGGCCGTCACCCTCGACGAGCTGTTTCAGCAGCTCCATGTAGCGCTGCTGGCGTGGAGTGGCATAGACCCGCCGCAGCAGCATACTTGCCGCCAATCGTTCGAGTTTGGACATGAATTGCACCAGGAATTCGACGTCTTCCCCGTGTTCTTTGAGTGCCCACAAGGCTGGCGGGCGCCAGTCGTCGTTATCAAGCTGGTCCAGCCGTTTCAGCCAGTTGTTCAACTCCTCCCAACGTGGATCATCACCATGAGAATCCTGGGCAAGCATTCGGATGTCTGCCTTCGCATACGGCTCGAGCACCTCGCGGATGAAGCCTTTCCCATTGTCGGGCAAGTATGCATTGAGCACTTGGTCCGGAAACTCTTGCAGCAGCCCCTTTACGGCGCGAGTACGGGACTTAATGGCGCGGATGTACAAGAACAAGTCGCCGAACTCTTTGCGTCCGAGCTCCTCTTCGAGGTTCTCCCACACCTCAGCATGCTGCTGCTTCTCATGGTCAGCAATCGCGCCCACCACCTGGGATTTGAAAATGTCCTGGGGAGAGAGCGGGAGGCCCCTGGCATTCATCACAGAAAAGATCCGGTACGCGCTGTTCAGGTCCGGCGTTGACACCGTCACGAGGTACGCGCGACCTCCGATGAGTTTGAACAGCTGAGTCAACCGCTCTTGATCCCACTCGGCGAGTTCCTCATGCAGAGCCCGTGCGTTGTTGCGGATCTTCTTTTGGGAATCGGTCTCAGGAGCGTTGTCGCTCAGACCGATGAGCTCCTGCGTTGCACCAGTCGTTTGCACATAATCATGAAAGAACCGAGTGTCTCGAGGTCTAATGCGCAGACGCGGTTTAGATGGGACGTTGTCCCATTCCAACGCTTCGGTCTCAATGAGCTTATGGATTGACTGCTGCAAGCTCTGATTGTCGACGAGATCACGCAATAGCGCCAGAAGGATCGTCAACGTTGTGAGTCGTTGCTGCCCGTCAATGACCTCAGAGCGCGGACTGCCAGGGGCTTTGACCAACACGATCGATCCGAGGAAATACGGCTCATCTGTGTCACGCTCCAACGCACCGGACAGATCGGACAACAGTTGGAGGGCTTCCTCAGCTCCCCACGCGTACGGGCGTTGGTACTCCGGGATCTCGAACTCGTAATCTCCGGAGTGCAAAAGCTTGCCTACGCTGATCTCTTTCGCTTCAATCCGGTTTAGTTCACCCGCCACGCTTCCGCTCCTCTGCAATTCATTCAGGCTCTGTACGCCTATCGGTAATTGTATTAGCGCCGAAACCCCTTAACCCTCCGGCAGCAGCTCCGACCGCTCGCCGACTGTGGTCACCACCAGCGCGTCACGGGCGCGCGAGGCCGCCACGTACAGCAGCGAACGCTCACGTTGCAGGGCGGCGCGGGCGTCTTCCTCGGACAGGTTCTTCAGGCGGAAGCGCAGCGGCATGATCTCCTTGCCCACGCCCATGAGGATTACGTGGGTGAACTCCATGCCTTTGGCGCCGTGCATGGTCATCACACTGACCTGCTCGTGGGAGGCCAGTTCCGCGTTTTTGGTCTGCACGGCGTCGATGCCGTGGTCGGCAAGTCCGGCCTCCACGCGGGAGAGCTGGCCTCGGGTGCGTCACATCACCCCGACGCGGACCTCCTTGTGCGTGCCCTCCTCGGCCCCACGCTCGGCTTCCTCTAGCCACACGTTGATCAAGCCAGCGGCTACGGCGAATTCCTCGTCCTCGGACGCCGCGGTCATGATCATCGGCGCTGGGCCGGACCGTGCGGAGCGGTACTTCCCAACGGAATCTTTATCACCCTCCGCGTCCAGGAACTCCATGTCGCCGCCGACTAGGATGCGCAGCGCGTAGTCCAGGTTCTCCTTGCTGGGTAGCAGTTGCGCGTTGGCTTCGCATGGGAACCTTCCGGAGAAGAACTTGGGCAGCGTATCGAACAATACTTTAGGCTGCGGTATCGATTCGACCCCTCCTGCGGAGCGATCGTCCAGAATGCTGACCCCATATCCACTTCAGCACAATAAATTACGACACCCACACCCTTTGATTGACGTGGCAGGTTTAACCCTAGTCAGGTATGGATGGGTCGTTCCCATGACCCTTGGGAGGTTGCGCGCACCCAGGAAACTCAAACTTTGATCGGCTAGCATCCTCGTTGCATGGATACCTTGATCGGCCCAATAATCGGTGCAGTCTCCGCCCTACTCGGCGGCTTTGCTGGCGCATGGTTTTCGTACGTACAAATGCGGTTGCAATTGCTTGAAACCCAGCGACGTCAACTCTCCCAAGCTCTTGGCACTTTTGCGCGAAACTGCAACGAAAGCCATACTCTGCTTCTGGAGCGCGTATTCGAGTCGGAAGCTACAAACGTCGAAATGCTCGGGGCAGGGCTGGAGTCAGAGATGAGAAATCGGAAGCTTCAAGCAGAAGTTAATCGAATAACTGGTTTCATTAACCGTTACTTAGGGGACTTGCGCGGTGAAGCGCTAGGCCTACGGTTGGAGGCCGATGACGATTCGCTATTGGCGTCAATCCGACGCTTTCAAGAGGCGATTGAAGAAGCATTCGCTGAACTCGTTGAACTAGGGAATCGCCAAGAAATTGAGGGCGAACGGTTTACTCGCGAATTCAATCAACTTACGCAGGAGTACCTCACTCTCGCTTCAGGGGAATCTCCGGCCCCGCAGTCGTTATTGGATGCTCTGAATCTCCGCAAAAATGAGCTAAATGATGAACTGGATCGATCCTTTCACACATGGCGCTCAAATCTTGTCCAACGGGCCGTTAGCTTCCGAGTGGACCAAGAAATCGAAAATGTAGTTGAGACCGGAAAGGCTGCTGTACATAACAACGAGTCAGCCGGTAAACGCCACATGAATTTGTCTATCAAGGACCGTACTGCGAGGAAGCGAAGCGAATGATCATTCACCCCACCATCCCCTCAAACCGCGCGTACGCCTCCCGCATATCCGCCTCCCGATCCAGCTGCCTAAACGGGTACTCAAAGACGTACTCCACCCCCGACTGCGGATGCACCCACGTCCGATCCGCCACCGACAACTCCTCACCCTCTCGCAACTTTGCCTGCAACTTCATCACATCCTTCGGCACCTACCGGTCATTCGCATCAAACCGATCCTCCTGGTCATAATGCCTCATCACCGGAAACTGCGTCTGATAAATCATGCATAACTCCTTCGCCGTCACACCCAGCGACAGCGCGCATCAATCCCCACCTGCGCAGCCCAACGCTCCCCATCGTTTCACTAAGGCTTATCGACGCCCCAGAGTTTCCAACCAAATGCCACCGTTGGTCACCCGAATCCTACTTAGCGACCGAGGCTCAAATCTCCGGGATCGGATCCAATGGCAGATCCGGTACCTCTTCGATAAGCCAATTGCCGTCAACGTCTAGGGAGCTCAATGCGTTCCCGCCGCGCCACACAAACGGCTTAAGATCCGCTGCTAGGCGTAATGGATGCCCCGGCATGTCATTCGAGATGGTTTTCAGTGCGTGGATCGGCATGCCCTTTGGAACCAACTGCAGAAACTCCTGCACGCGTTCCTCAGATGCCAGCTCACCCCAAGCGGCCACCACCATGTTCGATCCGCTCAATGTGCGAGCAATCCAAGCGTCGTTCTCCGGACCCACCGGGTCTGCAACCGTCTTGAGCATCTTCGGATCACTCGAGCGCAGAGCGTAAAGGTTGACCACCCGAATCCCGTCGTAGCCCCAGGAACGGGCATATGAGAGACACCGTCTGATGGTTCGGTCGTCTTTGCGCGCGTCAGCTGTAGACGGGTTAAGCATGACAAATGTAACTGCGTCGCCAAAACCCCACGTCCGCTCAAGTTGGTAGCGGTACTGGCCATCGTCGGAAAGTACCGCGCTCATTCTGGTCCACGCCATTGTTGCTACCTCGCTTTCGAGTAAGCCATTTGTAGGACGTCAAGGATGCGTTCCAGGTTTTCGTGCGAGATTTCCTTTGTGATCCCATCGATCTCGAACCGGTGCTCTTTCCCATCGAGCTTGTAGCCGAAATCTCCAGCTTCTGGCCCCTTTTGCGGCAACCCGCTGGATTGCAGATATTCCTCTACCTCATCCCAGGCACCTGTTCTCTTCCCAAATCCAATCCGCAACGTTCGCTTGTTTTGGTAGAACCTCGCCAGAGTCTTGGCCGTGCGTCGCGCTGCAGAATCGAGGTGATCAACCTGCCCCAGGTACGCGTAGAACCAGTTCGTTCCCGGATCGGACTGTGGTGCGACGGTGACGCCCTGAGGGAAGCGCACTGCGTCTGTTTCCAACAGATCCTTAAACCGGGCCACCATCGCGTCCGCAATCTCCGCGTCGTTGAAGTTGCGGGCCGCCAACTTCTCTTCGACCGTGGCAAACCCGGGATTCGACTTCATCTCGCGCGTCGGGGTTGCGTTCACGGATGTCACGGACGACAAGCGGAGGCATTCTTGAAGCGAACTCAAATTCACTGCCCGCTTACCAATTACAGAGAACTTTTCTCCCATGAGCTGGAGAAAGTTAATAAAATTCTCCTGCTGCGGCTCTGGAATGTGTAAGTCCGCAAACTCCTCGTCCACAAGGTCGTTCGATTCATAGAAGAGGTGCTGCAGGATAGCAACAGCTTCGTCTTGGTCTGCACTCGCGATCGCCTTCGCCACGTAGGCGTGCGCATCGGGGTAGGCCACCTCGAGACAGATGAAGAGGTAAATCCCGAATAGGTTGGGGTCCGCTTCCATTCCCTGACCGGCGATAATACGAGTGAGGGTAAACGCATTGAACAAGCGTTTAATGGCACGGGGGTTCACCCCGACTGAATATCGCGCCGCCGATGCGTACGCATCCACCTGATCGTCCGGAATCTCAGCAGCTGCAGAGCCGGACTCCTTCGACATTTTCCGCAGTTGATCCTTCAGCAATTCTGTCGGGTCGTACGTGGCAACCGGCATGTTGAACGGCACCTGCACGATCTTGTCGAAGAACGACCGCGCCTTCCATTCATCGATATCGGTGGCACGCCCGCCATTCTGGCCCGCCATGCTGAAGTACTTTTGCGTGACGCCGAGTTTCACGATGTCGAAGTCGATCGCAAGAACGAACACCGCCTTCTGCACATCGAAGAGAATTTTGAACACTTCCATGAGCTCGACAGCTCGGGACGGCTCAAGTCGGTCGAGGTCATCGATGAGGAAGACAACCTTTTCAATACGCTGCAGATCGCAGTACGCGTCCACCATCTCGGCAAACTCGAAACGGAGGTTGAGGATGCTATCGGCCGAGGAGAGCTCTACCGGCGCGCCATCACGGCCCCCTTCTTCGGTACTGCCGAAAGCAGCATCATAGGCGGCACGTAAATCACCCGACGAGATACTCAATCCGGCAGTTTTTGCCCATTGCGCTGCGGAGTTGAAAGCGATAGTTGAAATCAGTCCAGTTGCCGCCGCAGCAGCTGCCCGTACCCTGCGAACCGCCTTCCCCTCTTCGTCGCTGGCATTAGCGGCCGCTTGCTGCGTCGCAAATGTGAAGTCAGAAATGATCCGTTTCAACACAGACAAGACAAGGGTCTCACCCGATTCGAGCACCGAGTACTGCCAGGTATTGATGTAGAAGACTTCAGTTCGTTTCGGCGACATTTCCGCCAGCGCCTTCTCGACACTAAAGAGCGCCGAAGTCTTCCCCGAGCCCCACGGCCCCTGGACGGCAACCGTCATTGGGGTAACGCATCCTCCGATGAACTCTGCCAAACCGGCGTAATAGTTCGAGATACGAAGCTTGTCTGACGCGTAGTCATCCTCAACCTCAGCGTCATCGCCGCCGAGGTTCCTTGGATCTAGGGGGAGGTCACTGATTCCGTAGCGGCCCGGCGCCGGGCGGTGGCTCCCAAGCTGGTACCGCATTAACCCCTGTCGTAGTTCACGGGAATTCGACATCTGGTAGCTCCGATCGTCCATGGGAGTGGTGTGAGGTAATTCGAACACAACTGGGACAGCCCCGCAGCGCAAAACAACAACCCCCCTACCCTCCCCACCATGAGCATGGACACGCGACGCTCCGGCCAGTGGTACATCCCCGGCTCCGACGACGCCAACGCGCAACACGCCGCTACCTTCACACTCACCCGCGAGTTCAACGCGCTCGTCAACACCGACCCAGCGAAAGGAACAGACCTGCTCTCCCGCATGTTCTCACCCACCTCAGCCAAGCCCCAGATCTGGGCGCCCCTACACCTCGAGTACGGCGTGAACACCACCTTCGGCGACGGCTGTTTCATGAACTTCAATTACGTCATCCTCGACATCGCCGCCATCACCATCGGCGCGAACACCATCTTCGGGTGTTTAGAAGATCGAAATGGTAGCGGTGTGGTGAGTTCGTGGTAGCGCTTGAGTGGGGATCCGGTAGCGGGTCCCTGCTCAGGCGCTTTGTGTGTTACTGGTTAGCTTCCAGTCTCATGTTTGGTCCTTCGAGGGTGATGATTTCGGCGCCGGCGATGAGTCGGTTGAGGATGGACTCGGCGATGACAGCGTCCGGGATAGATCTGTACCAATCTTGCGGGGTGAACTGTGAGGTCACGATCGTTGATCGGTTGCTTTCTCGTTCGGAGAGAATGTTGAAGAGCAGGTGCGCGGTGGCGGCATCGACTGGGGTGGTGAGGAAGTCGTCGAGGACTAACACATCGACGTTGATCAACTCGCGGGTGAGTTTGAGCCGGGCTGGGTCGTCAAGCGGCATCACTGCATCTTGGTGCCTGCCCAATCCACCTGCATGGTGTGCCCCGGAGTGTGGGTGATGCGTGCGGTCAAACCGGCCGCATCGACATGGGACGCCACCAACTGGCGAAACCGGTCGTAGCTGTAATGGAGCTGGCCGGGTAAAGCAGGTGTGGTGGTGTAGCGCGCCCACAGCACTTGCAGTGTCTGCTTGTCACGCCCCGTGCGGGCTTTGACCACCGCATCGAAATCGATCGGGACGAATTCGCCCTGGCCGGTGCTGCGCCCATCTACGAATAACTCGCCGAGCTCATCATCCGTCAGCACCAACACCTGGTCGACGGTGCGAATCCCGAGGGATCGAAGCACCTGGTTCGACCGGGAAATCGCGCGGTGCGAGCACCCGAGCTGTTGTTCAATCTGGCGGTACGAACGCTGCTGCACAAGCAGCTTCATCACCGCCCGGTAATCCGTCATCAGCGGACTCCTTCCGGTAACCGGCTACACCCCTGTGGTGCAACCACCGAAAGCATCACCCGCCACCGCCAACCCCGCTACCGGAAACCCACTAAACCGCTACCCGAAAGTCACCACACCGCTACCAAATAGCCGGTCGCAACAGTACACGTACTCCACACCCGACTGCGGATGCACCCACGTCCGATCCGCCACCGACAACTCCGCACCGTCCTTCAACTTCGCATCAGCCTTCACAATCTCCTTAGGCACCTTCCGACCATTCGCATCAAACCGATCCTCCTGGTCATAGCGCCGCATCACCGGAAACTGCGTCCGATAAATCATGCACAACTCATCCGCCGTCACACCCAACGACAACGCCACAATCGCATCAATCTCCACCTGCGCAGCACGCCGCTCCTCATCCTTACGCAAAGGCGTATCGACGTCCCAAGGTTCCCCCACGACCTCCTCCGACACCACTTGCTCTTTGCAGACCAAGTTTTTCCCTACCATTTTGCGTCAATCACTCGTGGAGAGAACCCTGCCGGAGGCGTGACTGAGAATCCGAGCTCCTCCAGCGACTTTGCCGCGGCTTCCGGGTAGTCCCTTGCTGCAGCGGCCGTTTGCTTAAACAACCATTCTTGCCGCCGTCGCAGCAAGGCCGGCTCCCAGCCCGGTTTGCCTCGAAACCCGCACTCAGCGATAACGGAGTAAAGGAATTCTTCGAGCGACGGGCGAAACCGTCTGCCACCCACCGGTAAGTGCAGTTCTTCCAGCCGTCCTTTCTTCCTCGGGTTTCCAGACTTCCCCTGGAAGTTTTGCATTAGAGCCGGGCTCAGCAATCCAGTGACTCCCGAGTAATGAATGTGGGCGCATGGAGCGCTGGTGTACCCCCGTTCGTATTCAAACCGTATGCCTGGGGACGTAGCTACCCGCAGCTCGAATTTGCTTCTTTCCACGGCGAGGAACGTGCCGGTGGAATCGGAAGTTAATTCGTAACGGACGATGACGCGGAATAGCTGGCTGTAGTCTTGGCTATCAACTTGGCTTTCGAGCTGACCGGCACCGTGGATAACCGGGGCATCAAATTCACCGACAACGATGTTCGTATCGGCGTTAAGCCACGCCTCTGTTTCGATATCCCCTTCAGATGCGAGTGGGAGAGCATCTATAAGCGTGTTTCTCACCTCATCGAGAAACAGCCCAGCCTCGTCACGCAGATTCAAGTTGTCCCTCACCCAGCAGCATCAATACGACGCTTAAATCGTCGTACAAGGCCCGCTCGGAGTTATCTAGCATGCCCGAGTGGGCGAGCGCACGTAGTTCTTCAATGCTCGCAGAGGGCTGGCGTGTAGACCTGCGGAGAGCAGCGAGATAGTCTCGCTTCTTCTCCCAGAGTTCCTTGTTGTTGGTGGTCTTAATTTCTATCGCCATGTCAATCACCTCAGCTCGCTGGGTTATCGTTCTAGTCCCGAATAATAACCAACAGCGCGCAAACACTGATCTCGACGAGACAGATGCGCTCGTGCTTCTCTCCCTAGTGGGCGTTTAACCCACCCCTCAAACCGCGCTTACGTGCTCCTTCCAGCCCCCGCTTCTGGCCGCTCCACTAACCATCTGTACTGCCTCGATACGATGTAGCTCAAAGACCACCCACCCCCCCAGGACACCCCAATGGCCCTCCCAAACATCCTCCCCAGCAACAACGCGACCTCCGACACCCAGCATCTCGCTGTTTTCGGTGAGAGCGGCAGCGGCAAAACGGTGCTCTTGTCGTCGTTCTACGGCCATATGACCGAGCCCAGCACCATCGCCAGCAGTGCCTATCGCATCACTGCAAAGGACGCGTCACAGCACGGCTCCCTTCGGCAGGTCTACCTCGGCATGCGAGATCTGAACCGAACGCCTCCGGCGAACCGGTTCAAGAAGAATTCTTTCGAGTTTGAGGTCTCCGTAAACCAGCCCATCGATCCGAAGGCGAAGAAGGCTCCAACGCCGAAACAGGTATCGCTCGTGTGGCACGATTACCCGGGGGAGTGGTTGGAGGAAACACCCGGTACTCCGGAGGAGAAGCGGCGCCAGAAGGACACTATCGCAACGCTCATGGGCTCCGACGTCGCACTTTTGCTTATCGACGCCTCACGGCTCACCACCGACCCCGACACCCAGGCCCGATATCTCAAATCCGTCCTCGGTAACTACCGCGAGTCGATCCAGAGGATGCGCACAGACCTGGTTCCTGATGGAAAGCTCTTGGTGGACTTCCCACGCATCTGGGTAATCACCCTCTCAAAGGCCGATCTGCTCCCGGACCTCACCGCATCGCAGTTTGCCGACCTTGTCACCCTCCACGCCGCCGACGAAGTCAATCAGCTCCGTTCAGATATCGGGCAGCTGGTTATGGGTGGTGCAGTGGCGCTCGGGGAGGACTTTTTTCGGCTCTCTTCTGCGCAGTTCAGTCCGGACCGCATCGACACCGATACGACTATCGGTCTCGACACCATCGTGCCGCTTACGCTGCTACTTCCGATCAACCATTTCGCACGCTGGGAAGAACGCAAAATCTTGCCCGCCCGCAAAGCACATCAGACGTTGGTGAAGTTCACGGAACTTACCGGCAAGCACAAGCTTGGTCCAAAGGCCCTAGCTGGAAAGGCACTTGCGAACCCGCTGCTGAAAAAGTTTCCGGGCATGAAGCACATAAATAGCATCGCTAAATTAGCCGCATTCCTCAGCGCTGCGGCACTACTCGGATCGGATCAATTGAAGCGCCTCGAAGAGAACGCGAAGGCGAAACATGAGTACCTTCAGGCAGCACTTCTGAATTTCGAAGCCACGCTCGCTCAGGCAGAAGAACAAGGCGTCTTGGTCAGGAGGCGGGCGTGAGATTCATCTGGGCGACCCGGGGCAGGGACTGGGGTTTCACGTTCCTTCGAGACGGAGGCCTTACCGACCCCCTGCCCACATACGAAGCAGCGTTCGAAGGCGCGAACCCGACGCTGACTGCCGTTCGTTTCGAGGACCCCGAAGGTCGCACTGACCGAGCCGGACGAGTCATCGAGCACGATTTCGTGTTCTTCGACGCCCCGAAAACCCCCTCCGCGGAAGACGTGTGGCCGCTCGTTGCCGACGAGTTCGCCCGCAAGTACTAGATTCCCGAGGCCTGTCTCAACGTTTTCCCGATAAGCAGCCAGCTTGTTCAGAGGTAGAATGCATCTGTCATATAGGTCCGCTTCCCAGCTAAAGGAGACGAAATGAGGCGCTACTCCGTGGCATCTCTCGCCGCAATCACCGCACTCTCTCTAGTGGCCATGCCTGCCAACGCCTCCGAGAAACGTTCTAGCGATATCAGCGGAAACCAGGGAATTGGATACGCCTACGATGAGTACTACGAGGCGAGGCCTTGGGTTCGAAACCTCATGAAGGGCACGGCAACGGAGCAGCGCGAGAAGCTGGCCCCATATGCTTCGTCTTTCCAGCAGGACTGGGCAAAGGACCGTGCCCCCGGCACCACGGCTGACATTCTGATCGGCACCGGTGTGGTGGCACTCATCCTCGTCGCTCTTGGTGGTGCTGCTGTATCACAAGGCGCAGTCCAACTGCCGCTCTAGTGCAAGATTGAACTCGCCTCTAGATAGCTACATGAAGATTACGTAAACATCGCTACTTGAGAGAAAGGTCAGCTATGGGCAGGATGCCTGAGGACTTCGATCCACATGGCACCTGCCCCTGTGGATCCGGAAAACCATATTCGACCTGTTGCGCCCTCAAAAACTTTTCGTACGAATATAACGCGAATGGGGAACTAGTTCGTGTCCTGACAGTCGATGAAGAAATGCTCGACGCACTCGGCGGCGTTAGTCAAGCGTTTGAGGATCTATACGGGAGACGGCTAGAGAAAAGTGAGACGCTATTTGGGCACGTCACGGATCCGACCGATTCGGTGTACAGTATGGCACGTCACCTCATCAGGGCCGGTCTAGACGAGTCATACGCGTATGCGTTTACAAGGACGGATGGTTTAATCGTAACGGAATTCAACGTCGACAGTATTCCGGACTCCGACCTGGACGCGTTCACGGAGCACGTTGATTTGTATAAAGAAACGCTCAATGGAAGCGCTGAAAATGGCAACCTGGATGCACTTGCCTTCGTCTCCAAGGGCAATGCATACCTACGGGACGTTACGGAATTTGCCTCGTCGCAAATCAACATGGTCGTCACAGACTTCCTGTCAAGACACCTTCCAGTCGAATATGTTCAGCCCCGCCTGTCGCCTTCTCGCTTTAGCGGCGCAAATTTCAAGCTAAAAACGCCCTTAGATTACGCACTCTTTTCTGCGCTGAGGTTTAAGAAAACTGCAAAATCTATCGATTTGCTTTCCCAAGCGGGTCATCCTGAAAGCGTATATGCCCTGGCTAGGAGCTTCTACGAGAATACTCTTTTCCTGGACCGAATCGTGTCTGATGAGTCCTTCTTTTGGAAAAGTATCGCGCCCAAGTCAAATGAAGAGGACTATAGTTTCGGGCAATACCCAGATGGTCGAACGAATTTCAACCATGTGGTTCACCGTGTCACCGGGGAACGCATATCGGTTGTGCTGCGGGTATCCGACTTAGCCTTAGCAGACTCGGCACCTAGCTATGTTAAAGAATTATATTCACTCTTCTACGTCGTAGCTTGTCAATACGCCCATGTCGACGTCCTGAGTGCGCCTCTCCTCTTTGACGATCCCGATCCGTTCGATCAACTCGATCCATCCCTCATAGCCATGGTCGTCTCAACGGCGCTGGCGGGTGACTTTATTCGAGCAATCGCGGGTGTGTCAGAGGTCCAGCCTCAGTTCTCGATCGACGTGAAAACTTTCCTTTTGAACCTCCGGGAACAGCTCGCACCGGCGATCAACCTCTGCAGATTGGACCTCGACCATCCCAATCCGATAATGGAGGCGTTGGCCCAAATGATCGAACGGTGGGACTAAGCAACTTGGCTCAGTACAAGACTCTTAATGCCGCGACGCAATCTCTTTAGTGAGCAGCGTACACTCCCAAATACTCATATCGCTTGAAGTGTGCGGCCGCCAACCGAGCTACAGGCAGCCCATAGCACCCGTTCCCGACGGTTGGGCTGCTCTCTTCGAACGTGCTCACTCCCGCGCCACCCCCTCAAACCGCGCATACGCCTCCCGCATATCCGCCTCCCGGTCCAGCTGCCGAAACAGGTACTCGTAGACGTACTCCACACCCGACTGAGGATGCGTCCACGTCCGATCCGCCACCGACAACTCCGCACCATCCTTCAACTTCGCGTCCGCCTTGACAATCTCCTTCCGCACCTTCCGACCATTCACATCAAACCAATCCTCCTGGTCATAACGACACATCACCGGAAACTGCGTCCGGTAAATCATGCACAACTCATCCGCCGTCACACCCAACGACAACGCCACAATCGCATCAATCTCCACCTGCGCAGCCCGACGCTCCTCATCCTTTCGCAAAGGCTTATCGACGCCCCAGGGTTCCCCACAACCTTCTGCTATCCCGCAGCCCAGAGGTCGAGAGATCGCCAATCCGATGGGAACCTCACTGCACTCTCGAAGCTTAGTTTTGGCCTCCCTGGGAAGCCATCAAACACTTCAACGGCTCGGCTATTCCAAACGTTGAGCGAGTCTATGATGCGCCCCGACGCCCCGGGCTCTCACGCGCGCCGAACCGGCTGGAGCACTGCTCGGCGCCAGCGCAAACGATACAGATCCCGGTAATCTTCTGGTTGTCTAATCCGCTGTTGAAGCTCGCTGCGCCTCCAACAGCGCTTCCCGCAACTGTTCATCCACCGCGTAGATGAACATACCCCGGGTGCCGCGGGTCATCAGCACATTGAGCTCGTTCTGCAGCATCTCTTCTCCAAACGACTCACGCGAGCCGTCTGCGAGTACGCGATTCTGCACAGCCTTCTTGTGGGCAGACTCGGACGGGTCGAACACCACGCGACCATTCCGATACTTCACTGAGGGTCCGAGAATCACGCCTGCGTAGTTCAGATCGAAACCTTGAATTGTGTAGGTGGATCCAATCTCGCCGATCGTGGATGGCGTTTCCGACCAGGCCTTGCGGTAGGCGATGCGACGCTCGTTGCGTTCTTCTCGTAACTGCAGGTTCCACGGCCGGCGCAGACTGCCGGTCTCGTGCTCCACGTTGACGTACCACCAACCGTCGGGGTCGTTCTCGTTCTTCTTCGCAGCGCTATACGGCCAGTCGTAGGTGGCGATCAAGCGGGACAGGTTGTTCTCAACTGCCGAGTCCTTCTCCCGGATCGCAGCATCCAAAGCATGAGGGCTATCAAAGATGCGTAGGTCGTAACCCTGCGAATCCGCGTGCACTGGCAGAATCACGCCCTTGTCCACGAACGTGCGAATCCACTTGATCGTCTCCCGGTCCGCGTTCAGACGCATCTGGTTGGTCAATCGAATCGCCGGCTGAGCCATGCGGTCGGCGAAGTAGTCCTCGACGGGAACCTCCCAGTGCTGCGGGGTTTCCAGAGTCTGCTTCGGGTCGTACACCGCCACGACGACCTTGGCGCGGTCCAGAATCGCCTCGATTTGCGGTTGATCGTGAAAGTAGCCGAGCGCTTTCTGAGTGAGCAGGAGGTGCGCCTCGTCGATAAGCACGACATCCGCGGGGTCGTCGGGAGAGAAGCGGTTAATGAACTGGGTGGGGCTGTACACGCGCTCCCGGTCGCCACCTTTACGTGAGTCGGGGATGCCCGCCTTCTTAATGATCTCCTTGTACACCGCCAGCTGCCCACCATCGTTCTTGTGGCCCGAGACGAGGTACCCGTCGATGCCGGTGCCGTCCAGGTCGAGCCCTGCAGCTAGAGCACGGAAGCGCTCGTCCTCATCTTCCACGCCCATCATGATGCCGTTGAAAATGCTGCTGATCAGTACGGTCTTGCCGGACCCTGCCTCACCGGAGACCAAGATCAGCTTATGGTCCAACACATCGTCACCCACGCCGCCTTCCAACGCGTTGTTCACGGCTTCGAAGATCTGATTCTGCGCGGTGAGCTGCTCCTCGTTGAGCTTCTGAAATGGCGATGCCTTGAAGATCGCGGAGGAGGTGATCGCTTCCTTGGACTCAAAAAGCTCTGGCTCGACCCGGTGGAGTTCCTCCCAAACTTCATCGAACAACTGGTCCAGATGCTCGTAGGTGAAGTAGTCGCGCTGCTCATTCGTGCGCCGGTTGTTGCGGCGCTCCACTGACTTGCACGATTCCAGGTAATGCAGGAACCGGTTCTCCACGTCGAGAGTGAGAGACTTGTTGAAGTACGGGTGGCCGATTACATACATCTCCACGTCCTCCGCCTCACTGAACTCCCTCCAATCAGGCCGCGTCTTGATGTCCTGGAAAAGATGCTGGCGGGTGCGCTTCTGAATGTCGTTGGTCTCGCCGACGTACACCTTGTACCGGTACCCGTGCTCATACTCCCGGCGGCTGCGGACCACGTACACGGTGGGAAAGTTCAACTGGTGGGTGATCCAATCTGCGCGCTCGTCTTCGGCGCGCTCGCCGTAGGCCGTCTCTAAGCTCACTGCGAATTGGTCGTCGTACCGGACTCGTTGGATATATGGCTTGGGAAAAGCGTCCACGGGGCATGCCTCATCTGCGTTACGCGGGGTGAGGACATGTCCGGCGGGGAAGTCCGTTGGGCCCGAAGGGGGTCGGATCAGTTCAACAGGGTGCGCAGCGCCTCGCGGGTCTGAGCATCCGGTGAATACAAGATGGTACCGATCATCCCCCGCGTCAGCAGCACTTTGTACACATGGCGCACCAACAGGTCGAAGTCTTCGTCCGGCACCGTCTTCGGGTTGCGGAAGTGCGGGTCTTTGTTCGCTGATCGAACGGTTTCAAAACGCCCGTCGCGCCACACCAGATCGGGACCGATGATCACGCCCGACCAGTCGAACTCGAAACCCTGGGCGGTATACACGCATCCGACCTGGTCGAAGCCGCCATCCTGCGTCGCCCACAACGCGGACGGGGGAGCGGTACCGACACGGCGGTCCTCCTTGTTGTTCCACGGCCGGGCCCAGTCGCCGATCACCACGTCGTCGACCAGGCTCTCCCGTTTGGCATCCGACCACTTCCAGCAGTACCCGGCAGCGATGCGGGCGGTGTAACCGTTGTTGTTGCGCTCGCGCAGGCGCCGTTCGAGTTCCCACGGGGAATCGACCACCTCGACCACAAACGGGTCGTCTTCGGGCAGCGCAGCTTCGAACGGAACGCCGTCGTTAAGCCCGAGAATCTGCTCCACCCACTCCACGTACGCGGCGGATCCGCCGCACCGGAATTGCTCGTCCAGTTCGATGCGTACAACCTCGTGCCCCTGCGCACGCGCAAAGGCCTCGATGTCGCGCACCGTGCCCAGCTCGCCTTTGCGTACCACCTGGTGGTCGTCGAGCAGGAACACCGGGACGCGGGCGGCGGAGATGAGCTCGTCGATCTGCAGGCGGTCGCTGCGGTCCGCGGCCTTGGTGAACCGGTTGTTGGACGTCTGGCGGATGCGGTGCGCTTCATCCGCGATAAGCACGTCGATCTCGTCCGGCATTGCCTTGGTGAACGAGTTGAAGTACTTGAACAGGCTTTGCGTGTCCCTGCTCCGGTGCCCCGCAACTTTGCGCATGGTCTGCGTGAACGACCTCGATCCCGTCGCGTGCAGGACGGCCTTGCCCTCCCTGGCCAGCTCGCCCAGCGCAGAGAGTGCGATTGCGGACTTGCCGCTACCCGGGCCGCCGGACACCGCAATGACCCGTTTCGTCGTCCCGGCTCGCTCCACCTCATGCCGGATCAAGTCCACCGCCAGCTGCTGTTTACCCAGCAAGACGAACTGTTCACGATCGCGCACCTCGTCAGCGGCGACTTGCATCAACTTGGTCGACGGCCGCACGCTCGACGACAGCAGCACCTCCGCGGTGCCTGCGCCGCCGAGCCTCTCCCGCAAATAGGAGCGCAATGCTTCTCGACGCCCTCCGGTAAACACCGGCGCATCCCCACCCTCGAGAATCCCGGCCACGCCTTCGTCGTTTTGCGCACCATGCAGGTATGCCACCGCGCCCACCCATTCTTCGTGGTCATGCAGATTGACCAGATAGTTGGTGAGGTATCGCCGGTAACCGTCCACCTGACGGGCCGGGTGGAGCACCGGTTCTGGGAGGCCCGTCACAGAGACGAGCGCGTCGTCCCCCTCAAAGGGTTCGGCTGAGGTCCACTGCTTCAACTCCACGACGACGAAGGACGGGTTCCCGGTTGCCGGGTGAGTACCTGCCAAGATGACGTCTGCACGCTGCGACGTGAGCGGAAGCGCGTACTCCAGCAGAACATCTACCGCATCCAACCCAGCCGCAGCCAGATCCTCCGCAAGCGCCGGCAAGCTGTTGCGCCACGAGCGTTGCTCTGATTCCCCGACGGCGGTCTGGTAGTCGCTCATGTACTGCTGCAGCATTGTTTCCACCAGCGAATCGGGATCGCGTGCGACCCGCATGAGCTCCCGAGCGTTCAGGCGCAAGCCCGCCATGACAGCCTCCGTGCACGACAAATCGTGCGACATGGAGGCCTATCTGACCAGCGGGAAAGAAGCCTGTCGGGGTCGCGATTACTTAAGTGAGGGTATCAGTATCTAAGTCGTCAAAGTTCGCTTCTACAAACGATGGGACTTCAGCAGTGCGTCATTGCAACTACACGCTGACCCTGAGTTCCCGAATAAACTCGAGAGTGTTGATGCAAGGTACTTTGAACGCAGCCGCTGCATCAGGAATCTTTACCTTTTTCTTTCCATCCGGCGCTGGTACCTCGTTGGTAACTAAGGTCGCCCCGTGACGATGTGCAGACGCTACGATCCAATGGTCCGCGGTGTCGAGGAATCCGTCGATAGCGGCATCGGTATAAACGGGTTTTCGTTTGTTCACCACCCAGTCGCTGACGGCACCATAAGCAAGTAGCTCATCGTCATCCGGGCTGAGAACCTGAGATGGCTGCAAAAACTTCAGATACCAATTCAGCGCGGGATGGGCCCACTTCTTCATTTCATTGTGAACCTCCACATGGAAATAGATTTCAGGGGAGAAGAGGCTCGTCTCCAGCTCCGTCCACAGCGATGGAAAAACGTCCTGCGGATACACGGACACCATTTGCCCCAGAAAATTTGTATCTACGAGGTACACGGATCACACCGCTTTCCCGTGCTGTACCGCTGCGAGCTTGGAGAGCGAGGCATAACTGCTGGCACCGAGGTAGCGTGCCGCATCTCTTTCCGTAATCTGCCCATGGCTCCAAGCGTGAGTGACCGTGTCGAAGAAACGGCCGCCGACGCGCGAGCGTACCAATACGTGAAACGGAGGAGCGCCACCGCTTTCGCACTGATCTGTTGGCCCTGCTTTGAGCAACCCCACCACGTTCGCAGCCTCTTCGCGCGAGGTGAAGCCCAGCTCAACTAGCCGCCAGAGCATCGCTTCCCGGCTTAGACCGAACCGTTGCGAAAGCCGAGTAACTGAATCCAGCAAGTCTGCGTCAGTGTAGAGACGTTCCACTGCCTCCGCCGGAGCAATCAACGCAGCCGCAAACCTGTTGCACCAACGTTCAACTTCCGCATGCTCAGAATGGTCAGAGATACCGGTTCGACCTAGTACAACGTGGCCCAGTTCGTGAGCCAAGCTGAACAACTGGGCAGTCTTGGCGTCCGCGGTGTTTACGAACACCAAAACGTAACCACCGTCTTCGATTGTGAAGCCCCGGAACTCGCCGACGCTGAGTCTCCTCGAAGTGGTGTTTCCGACAATCGAGTTTCTCGCCACGAGGATTCCATCATCCTCCATGGCCGCAGCGAGCTCGGCTACTTTGTCGCTTCCCGGGAGTGGTTTTCCTCGCTCAATACCCAGATGCTCCCTGGTTCGTTCCGCTGCTTCAGCTGGATCATTCCCAACCGTGGCCGAGGCATACATTGCCGGCGGGGCGATACCCTCCTCTGCCGCGAAATCGGCGTACCAAGCGAGCCGGTTCTGGCTCGCACGGATAGTCTCCCGCAAATCGGCACTCACGTTGCCCATCGCCCGGTTTCCGACGGTCCGAAAGTCCGTCACACCCACTCTTTCGCCCGTCGGCTCATCCAGCAGCAGTCGGCCAAACGGAATGCGGGCAAGCTTGGCCAATTTCCTGGCCTGGGGCAATGTTGGCCGGCTTTCACCCGAGCGCCACTGTGGAAGCTTCGGAAACCGCTTCTCCAACTCGGCTTCTGGCAGGCCAGTGCTATCCAGTGCCCACGCGAGCATGTGGGGCTGGATATTGACCCTGACTGTGCTCATGGCAGGGAGTTTAACCTAGCCGCCGATATCCCCACACCGCAGCAAACTCCGGCATCGCCAGCGCCCACTCCAACGACACGCGCTCCTGCTCCAAACGCTTCGCACCGGAGGCGACCAGGAACCGGCGGGCGCGTTCCTCATCATCGGTGAGGTGGGGGAGCACCCGAGTCGTATCTCCTGGGTCGGCTACAGCGAGATGCAGGAAACGTTGCACCGTTTCCACATCCATCGCCACGCTGACAATCGGAACGGAAGCGCCGTCGGCAGCCAAACGCGACCGCAGCGCGTTCAAGATCGCGAAGCCGTCCGCGTCCGCGTCGCCCCAGTACAGCACCTGGTGTGCGCCGCGCACCCACGGCAGCTCCGGCAGCGCTCCAGCGGTGTAGCCGGAGCCCCACACCAGCACTGCGCCTGAGCCCTCGGGAGCCTGGGGCAGCGCCAGGAACGTCTCTTTGTTCTCCACCACGACCACCGTCAGGCCGTCCGGCAACGCCAACGACCCGAAGGGCACTGCCACATCCACCAACCCCTCAGCGGGAGCGAGCGTGCCATCCAGGAACCGCACCCGCATCAGCCGGTCGCCCTCGGCCAAGCCAAGGTCAGACACTCCAAGCAAGCGTTGCAATAGCCCCCGGTGCGCGGCGATCCACTTCGTGTCCAGGCCTTCGATGGGCACGGCCCGGGCGCGCAAACCCGAAGAAGGTTTCACGTGAAACCATCGTAGAGCGAGGCACAGGCGGGTGAAGTCCTCCTCTTCCAACGCGAGCCACGACGACCAAGAGCGCGCCGCCCGCTCCCGAAAGCCCGGCCAGCCCGGAAACAGCCCAATCAACACCGCAAACCGCTCCCGGGCCAGCGCCACCTCCGAGACGCGGTCAGCCACCTCCGCAATGCGGTCCCACCCAGAAAGCGTCACGCGCACGGGCACGTCCTGTTTACCCAGGCCCGCCCAAGACCGAGTAGCCCACTCCACCTCCTCAGCTGGTTTCCACGCTTGCCAGGCGCGGACAAATTCCCGGGCACCGGCCTCGTCGGCGAGCACCCGCGCGCGTGTTGGCGGATGCAATGGCACGGAGAGGACCGTAGGTTCGTCGAGAAGCAAAAGCTCCATGTTGAGCTTCACAGGCAACTGATTAGGAAGGCGCATGGGTATCCACGAGCTCAAAGGTGGAACGGGCGACTGGGTCCTCGGTGTAGTGGACCACGATGGTGCCGTCCACGTAGGGGGACAGCGTCTTGATCAGCTTCATCGGCGTGGCCAGGACCATGTGGAAGCCAAAGCTTTCAAACACGTCCATAGCGGTGCGGGTAAACACGGGGTCCGCGCGATCGAAGGCCTCGTCGAGCACCACGGTGGCGTAGCGGGGAACGTCCGCGTCCACGCCTGCCAGGCGGTAGCGCAACGCCGCAGCCAGACAGAAGAACACAAGCTTTTGCGCCTGGCCGCCGGACAACGACGCGGAATCCACATGGGTGTTGTGCACCGTGCCCTCGGCATCCACCTCGTTGCCCACGAACTTCACGTGGCGGCGGGTGTCCAGCACCACGTTGCGCCAACTCCGATCAGCGCGCTCGGAGGAGCCGAGACGGTCCATGATCTTGGCTAGACGGTGATACCGCTCGATGGCGGTTTTCTCGTCTGCCTCGCTCAGGCTGCCGGCGGTCGCTTCCCGCAGGTCTTGGAGGAAGTCGCGCACAACGCGGTCGCGGTTATCGCGGACCTCAATCTGCAGGAAGCGTCCCTCGGTATACGGGGAGCGGCGCAGCGATGCGTTGATGGGCGCAAGATTCGTCTCAATGTCGCCTCTCGCGCGCTGCAGCTCCGTGGAGATTTTGCTCAGGTGCATCACGGACTGCCCGTTGAGTAGATCCAGGAAGCGGCCGCGGAACTCCGGCAGACGGTCCGAGCGCAGCATCTCCAAGCGCGCAATAGCCTCTCCGGCGAACTCGGCGGAGGCCTGCAGGTCTGCGGACTCTGCGGACCACTGGGACTTGTAGTTGGACAAGATGTTCACGATGGCGTTGCTGGATTCGGTCACCGTCTTTCCCGCCTGCTTGGTCTGCGCATCCAGTTCCGCGGTGACTTTGAAGGCGCTGTCACTCAAATTCTCCGGTGTCAGACGGCGCGTGGTGGCCGCCAGCATCACCTCCAGTTTCTCCGCCAACTCCGGATCCACCTCCACCTGCGCGGCCTCGCTTTGCTTCAGACGCGCCTGGTCATCCTGCACAGCTCGCCTGGCCACCGCGAGCTCGTCGCGCACGCCCTGTAACTCCTGCTCAGTCGCTTTCAACGTTTCGGCCGCCTCACGCCAGGCCCGCTCCAACTCCTTGGCTTCGGGGGAGGAAGTGAGCCGCTCAAGCTCGGCGCGCAGACCCGCCAACTGCTCCTCCGTACTCGCAGAATCCACGCTGGCCCACTCCAGGGCGTCAATCTTTTTCGCCTTGTCCACGTCACTGGCCAGCACCTGCTGTCTGCGCCGGACCTCTGCCAGGCGGTGCCGCGCCGCCGTCGTCGAGCTTTTCGCCTCCGCCAGTTCCGCCCGCAACAATTCCACCTTGGCGTTGTTGGAGGAGCCGAGGCGGTAGTTACGCCGCTCGCCCAGGCGGAGACGGTCATTCTTGACGTACCTGTTGGAGCCGGTTTTATCTGCCGGGTTGCGCTCCAAACCATCGATAGTGGCTGCGCGCTGGCCCTGACGTTCCAGCTCGTCCACGGTACGTACCAGTGCGTAGTCGAAGGTGCCAGCCAGCATGCGCATCAGCCACGGGCGCATCGGATGTTCCACTACGCGCACCTTGTAAAACAAGCTGAGCGGGTTACTGGGGCCGCGCGGCGCATTCGTGCCCTCGGGCACGGTGCGGTACTCCAGCCGCATGCTCAGGTGACGGCCGTTTACCCAGCTGCTCACCTCGTGCTCCCGCTCCGCCGGCACCAGCAGTGTTGCCGCGAACCCACCGAGCAATCGCTGGATCACCGGTTCCCACTCGGCCTGCTCCGGCAGCACGTCAATAAGCTCACCCACGTACGGCAGCTCGCGCACCGTAAGCCCCGTATCCGCGCATAGCTGCGCACGCACGTCCACGTAGCGCTGGTCGATGTTGGAGGAGCGTTTGCCTAACGACGCCAACTCCGCCTCCACCGCCGCCTCCGCGCGAGCAAGCTCGTCCTGCTCACTCCGCGCCTCAAACCACGCTTCGCGCAGACGCTCTTCCTGTTCCGGCGCAGCAGCCAGCTCGGCTGAAGCCTGGGCTTTCAGTTCCGAGAAACGCTCGGCGTCCAACGCCCCGTCCAGCTGCACTATGTCCGCCAGTTCGCGCACTTTCCCAATCCGCTTGGCGAGCTCTTGCTCCTCGCGAGCGATGGAACGTTCAATTTCGCCCAAGCTCTGCCCCGCAACCTGCTCCCGTTGCGCGCTGGCTCTCCGCTCCGCCTCCTGCTGCACCTCTTTGCGGGCATCGAGGGATTGCGCCTTCACATCCAACGCGGCGAGCTGGGCGGAGCTGACGTCGATACGCTCGCGCAGCTGCTTCGCTTCGATCGCGCGCCGCACGTGTGGCAGGGCCGCGGAAAGCGCGGCGGTGTTCTCCTGCGTCGCCTGCGCGTTCTTGAGCTTCGAGTGCAAACCAGGCAGAGGAGCCAGCGTCTCAATCTGCTCGTGCACATCCTCGAGTCGCTCGTACGCCTGGCGCAGGTCCTCGTGCGTGGCCACGGCGTCCTCGGCAACCTGGAACGTGCGCGGCGTGTCCAGCATGTAGTTGCGGAACAGCTCGTCCATGCTGCCCAGGGATTTTGCGGATTGAGTGCGGTGCAGCAGCATTTGTGCTTCCTCGCTGCCGATGCCCAGCTTCGAGCGGAAGCGGTTGGCAAACACGGAGTACTGCTCCGTGAACGTCACGCCAGAATTTGCGGTCTTGTACTTTGCCTCTAGCTTCCGTTTGTCCAGCGAGTTCTGCAACAACGGCACGAACCCGTCAACATCAACCTCGCTGGGGAAAATGCCATAGAGCGCTTTCACCTGTGCTTCCTGTTGTTGGCCCGCGTTGAGCCGGTAAACCGCGGCAAGTGTCACCACCTCTGTGCCGGCGCGGTAGGTCAACGCGACAATGCTGGCGGTCGCGCCCGGGCGCAAGTACTGGCTGCGGATCTCACCGGTCGCCGGGTCCTCGCTACGGCGCCACGCGCCGCGGATGTAGGACACGCGGCTGCGCCCCTTGTCGCGGCTCGTCTCCTGCTGGGCGGCCGCGTTGAAGCGCAGTTTGCCAGGTGGGACTAGGACGGCGGAGAACGCGTCGATCAGCGTGGACTTGCCCGATCCGGACGCGCCGGTGACCAAGAACCCGCGCGTGCCCACAGGGATGTCGTAGTAGCCGTCGAACGTGCCCCAGTTCACCAACTGGACGCGCGCGAGACGAAACTGCTCCGTCATTGCTCCTCTCCTTCTTCCTGCCGCGCCAAGCGCAGATACTCTTCACGCAGCGCATGCACTGTGTCTGCGTCGAAAATGTGGCGCAGCACAGGCGAAACCTCCCAGCGCCCCTCAGTCTCCGTGTCCGTGAGAAGGCTGTATTTGCGGATCGTGTTCACGGCCGCATTAAACCGTTTCTTGAACCCGGATTCGTCTCGGTTGTCCACCGCGCGGACGTAACTGATGGCGTTGTACAGCTCGTCGTCGCCCACGATCACTCGCTCGCCCGGTGCAGACATACCCAACTCATGTCGCAGTTGCAGCAAGATCGCGGTTTGAAGGTGCGTGAGCGCTTCGGTGCGTAGCACCGGCGGCGCCTGCACCTCGTCGTTGTCCGGGCGAACGTGGCGCGTGAACGCGATACCTGCATCCTCGTCCACCACCAGCTCCAAGAACACGTCATGCAGCCGCGAACGAAGCGCCTCGGTGTCCGTGGTGATGGCGTGCCAGGTGTCCTTCTTCCGGTCCGCAGTAATGAGTGGCCCTTTGAGAAGATCCACTAAGGCGCGCCGGGTTTCTTCAGACAAGGTACCTGTGTCGCCTGTCCACAGCGGTTCCGTCATTGCATGTCCTCTACTGCCGCGTCATCGAAATACCAGCGGGGGATCGCTGCTAAGCGGATACTTCCGTCTTCTTCCTCGAAGCGGACCTTTTCGTGGCCTTCCTGCCGCAGCCCATGCCGCAGCGCGAGATACACAAGACCCACCACAGATCCCAGGCCTTGAGTGGCCGGGTGGCGCTCGAGCACTTCGCCTATCGACGCACCTCCGGTCCCTTCGACCGTCTCCTTCACCGCCGCCATGAGTTCCTCCAAGTCGATTTCGCTTTCACGTACCGCCTGGTAGAGCGCGTCGGGGTCGCCCTCTCCGGGTTCAAAGGCTTCTACGGTGCTGGTGATGACCTCCGCACCCGGATCCGCGAGTTTTATTTGCGATACCGACGTAATCTGCATGCCGATGCGCTGCAGCGGGGTCTTCATCTTGTGGGTTGCGGCCAGCTCCTCGCGTTCCGCGGCATCGGCCGCGAGCTTGCGTGTGTCGCGCAGCAGCTCGATCATGCGGCGGTCTTCGGCGAACTGCTCGCTAGCGACGTAGTTGCGAAGATTTCGGGCGAGGCGCATCATCATACGGTTGACCTCGTATCCGGCATCCTCCATGTCACGGAACAACGTGCGAAACTTCGCCCGCTCTTCCGGCGACATCGTCTCCTCATCCGTCCGTTCAAGAACTTGGCCGATCCATGTGTCTAGCCAGGCGCCACGCTCCGGATCGACCACCAGCGAGTAAAACCCGTTGAAGCTGCGACCAGCATCAGATTCTCCGATCAGGTCTACGCCGGCGAAGATTTCATCGAGCACATCACCCCGGGAACCATCCGGATCCAAAAGTTGGCGGCGGAGCTGTGAATTCAGCATTTCTAGCTCGTGCCTCACGCGGGCGAAGTCGCCGGGGATCGCACTGGCTTGACCAAGGATGTCACCCACCCGCTCACGCACGGCAGCGGGGGAGGGCAGCTCGAACTCGCCACGCTCCACCTGCGCCATCTCCGCATCAATACGCCTGCGTTCGGCTTCGAGATGTCGCAGGCGCGAGTCTATGTCTGGGTCCGTGTCGCGCGCGAGCGCCTGCAATGCATTGCTTATCGACGCTACCCGGCTCGCCGTCACTGCCGACCTCGGCGCACTTACACTGTCCATCATCTGCAGTGCAGTAAGCGCTTGTTCGCTCGGCTCGAGAGTCTCACCCGTTGTCTTGGTGCCGGACTTGCGCACGAGCCAGCCCGCTTTCACCCACTCGTTGCAGTACGCCTGGGGTGTCCGTGGAAGCTCGAACGTGTCTCTCAGGACTGCAAAATCTTCGGCCATGAGCTGGTATAGCTGCTCCGCCGGTCGAGCCTCCGCACCGCGCGGGAAATGTTCCGCCAACACGGCCAGCAGGACAGGCGCGTGATCGGCGTGCAGCAGCCGGATGGCCGCTGACTGCTCCTTCTGACGCTTATACGTCAGCGCACGAGCCTGGATACTCATGCCGGCTATCATCCCATAACCCCGTCTCACCTGCACCGAGCCAGCGCCCCGGCTACGCCTAGACACATCTCCACTCATGGTCTATATTCGTTGTTGCGAACCCTTTCGCCCACGGTCCATCCCCCCCCCGAGACCGGTAGAGCACTCACCCACCCCCCCATTTAGAGTGCGAGCAGGCGAAAGGGTTCCACCTTTTCAGCGTGTGGGGCACCGAGCAAAAAGATGACCCGCCACCTCGTGTTCTAGGTGGCGGGTCCGCTTCGAATTTCTCCGCTTTCAAGTATAAACACGGATTGATTAAAGGAAAGTTTTAGAGGCTTTTGTGTCCTATTTCACACTTGCAGTGTGTAACGCCAATTAGAAGCTGGAGCTGCCGCCGCCCGCGCTGAACCCCGAGGAGGACACACTACTCGATGATGAGGACGCCTGCGCCGCCTGCTCCGCCTGCACGTTGGACTCGTGCCACGTGTGCATGTGCGCGTAGGGGACGTACCCGCCGTACCAGAAACCCGAGTCGTACACCGCTGGAGCCTCCAGCTTTTCGCGCTCTTTCACATCGCTGAACTGCTTCTTCTTCACCTGGTCCAGGATCACCCGGTAGTCCTCCAGCACGCGCACGAAGTCGTCCAGGTAGGTGGGGGAGCTCGGATCCGCGTCGAGGTTTTCAATGCGCTGCATGAGCAAGTCCAGCTCCCTGCGCAGCCCCTCATCCTTCACGTCGCCGCGGGCACGCAACACGTCTGCGCGGATCGTGCTCAGATCCGCCCGGCGCGTGGCGGGGTCGCCGTGTTCCACGCCGAAGAGGCGGTCGATGTTGTCCTCTGCGTTGGAGACGTGGTCCACGGATTCCGCCGCGTCTGCGAGCTGCTTGCGGTGCTTGTACACGTCCTTATCGTCGTCCATGTTGATCGCGCTTAACCCCTGCGCGCCGTGCACCAGCTCGTTCATGCCCAGGAACCGGTCGCGCACCTCCACCCACTGGCGCCGCAGCGTCTCGTCCGCGAACGCCGACGACAGCGAGTTCGCCCGCACGTCCACCTCGTCCAAACGCCCTGCCAGGCGGGTGTACTCGCTGGTCACCAGCTCGTAGTCTTCGCGCGCCTTGGCAATTGCTTTACGACGAGCGCTCCGCACCGCCACCACAACCGACCCGAGACCCGCCGCGGCGCCCCCTCCGCCGAGGCCCAGCACGAGGGTCGCGCCCATCCGCTCGCTCTCTGCGTTACTGACCTGCCTGTCGGCGAGCGTGTCAGCACTCATGGCGAGGTTCGCCGTGCGGAACAGGCCCGATGGGATGTTGCCCTCTTCCACGCCGGGTTTCATTGCATCGAGGAGGGATTCGCGGTACGAGACGTCGTTAAGCATCAGCTCGTCGGAGACGTCATCGCCGCCGTAGATGAACGCCTGGCGCGGATCCAGGCCTACGCCCACGATGAGTACCCCATCGGCCGGGCGCCCGTTCTCGCCCTTGGACTGGTCGATGAGGTCGGGGTACTGCGAGCGCAGGAGCTCCTCTACGTCGTCGAGGATGTTCTCGTGGTTGGTCTTGAACACCATGTAATGGAAGTCCGTGACCACCTCTGGCGCATCAATGTTGGCGGTGTCACGAACGAGTCGGTCGCGGTCGGCGGGGGAGAGGACACTCTGTGGGTCGTCGATAGTCGCGCTCGGTGCACCAACGGTTTGAAGGGCAATCTGGTCGCGCTGCGGGACGTCCACAGTGTTGTAGCCGACGGCCGCACCGCCAAGGCCCACGAGGGCGGATGTTCCGACAACAGCTGCGATCTCATTCATCGATGGCATACCACCCAGAGTAACCCCGTGTAACGCTCTGTCGCGCGGCGCCGATAACCTTGCTACACGTGTCAGATTCCTGGCAGGTGATTCTGAGAGAACGAGGAGATTGCCATGAAGCGCATCGCCACCGCTGCAGTTGCAGCAACCCTGTCCCTGTCCGCCGTCGCCGCCCCGGCTTTCGCAGCTGACGCTCCGGCCACCGGCACCACCGCTACCAAGGAGGCCCAGGGCTCCTCCGCCACCAAGCAGGACTCCACGAAGACCGAGAAGACCGGCTCCTCCGAGCTCTACAACCAGTGCAAGACCCGCGAGGAGGCCAAGACCGAGGCTGAGAAGAAGGCTGAGGCAACCAAGGCTGGCGAGAAGGAGAACACCGGTTCTTCCTCCGCCACCGGCACCTGCATCCAGGAGCTCATCGACAACCCGGACACCAAGGGCGGCATCCTCGCCCTCCTCATCGGTGTCCCGGTTGCGCTCGTGGCCCTGCTCGGCGTTGCCGCTGCGGCTTCCGGCATGATCCCGGGCGTTCAGCTCCCGGCTCTGCCGTTCTAATTCGGCTCACCTGAGCTACTTTCGGCCCGCTCCGTTCTCGGGGCGGGCCGTTTTCGTGTTCTCAAGCTAGAAAAGCTCCCGCACGGCCCGGGTGATCACCACGACACCCGGATCGATTTGTTCGTGCAGCTGCCTATCCACGTCCTCCGGAGCACTCGACGTCAGCACCCATCCCGCCCACGCCTCTTTGCCGGGGGAGAAGTGGCCGTCGCCTTTGCCGATGATGTTCAGCGTGGCATCGCGCACCCACAGCGGGCCCACTAGCGCGGCGTGCTCGGTCCCCTCGAGCGGTGCCACGCAGGGCTGGTAGGCCACGACGTTGAGGTCGGCCACCGTGGCGTCGAAAAGCTGCTGCGCCGCCAGCATGTGCTCTGGCATGCCGAGGTACACGATGGTGGTGAGGGAGAGTTCGCCGATTGGCTCGTCCCGAAGCGTCAGCTGGTCCAACCCCCCGAGGGAGGCCGGGAAGCGGGTGGGCTCGGTGTGATCCTCGAAGAAGAAGCGCTCGATGGCGTTGTCGCGGTTAGTCGTGGAGAAGTCCACGAGCGCGTTGAGCTCGTAGAGCTGCATCGAATCCGGTGCCGGCAGGTTGTCGTAGGCGGCCTGGCAACGCAGGTCCCAGAGGGTGAAGTCGTCCTTGATGGGGTGGGGGTGCGGCGAGATGTTCGCGATGTCGGCGCCGCTGGTGTCGATGCGCTGGCGGTATAGCTCATACGCGTCCTCGAGGTCGTGCTCGTGGGCCACGAAGTGGGTGGTGACGATCTCGAAGGCCATGCGGACGAGGGTAGTCGATTGCGCTGGGCGCAGCGCACCGGTGATGTTTCACGTGAAACACGAAAAAACCGCCCCGGGGGGCGGTTCGGCGCGACAGGGCGACTACTGCACGGCGGTGGAGCCGGAGGCGGGGGCGGCCGAAGGTTCGTCGTTAAGCTGCTGCCCCTTGATCTTGCCCTTGGCGAACTTGTTCACGATGAGCGCGATCGCGCCGTCGCCCGTGACGTTGGCGGCGGTGCCGAAGGAGTCGACCACGATGTAGGACGCGATCATGAGAGAGACCATGGACTCGTCGAAGCCGAGGTTGGACTGCAGCAGGCCCACGGCCGCCATGATGGCGCCGCCCGGAACGCCCGGCGCCGCGATCATCATGATGCCCAGCAGCAGGATGAAACCGACGACCTGGCCGCTGGTGATGTCCAGGCTGGCCATGTAGACGATGGAGAGCGCGTACAGCGTGATCTTCATCATGGAGCCGGAGAGGTGGATGGTGGCGCAGAGCGGGACAACGAAGCCGGCGACCTCTTCTTCCACCTTGTTCTTCAGGGTGGCCTCGTAGGTGACCGGGATGGTGGCGGCCGAGGAGGAGGTGCCCAGCGCGGTGAAGTACGCGGGGAGCATGTTCTTCAGCGCCATGAACGGGTTCACGCCGGCGACCGCGCCCGCGAGCAGGTACTGCAGCAGGATGATCACTACAGTCATCACGATGGACAGCAGCAGCACCACGCCCATGGCCGCCATGGTGTCGCCAAAGTTTTCGTTCATGCCCAGGTTGAGGAAGGTGCCGAAGATATACAGCGGCAGCAGCGGGATCACAAAGGTGGTGACCACCTTGAGCACCATGTTGTTCAGCTCTTCCAACACGGCGTAGAGGTTGTCGGACTTCACCGCCGTCATGGACAAGCCCACCACGAAAGCGAGCAGCAGTGCGGACATCACGGCCAGTGGCGGCGGCATTTCAACGCTGAAGTACGGCGACAGGCCGCCGGCATCCGGGTCGGCAACGTCGGTGATCAGGCTCTTGCCCTGGAGCAGGGTGGGGTAGAGGGCAGAGGCCGTACCCCAGGCGATCAGGCCGGAGATGATGGTGGAGCCGTAGGCCACGCCCGCGGTGACGCCGAGCCACTTGCCGGCGCCGCTCCCCAGACCTGCAATGGCGGGGGCGATGAGCGCGAAGATGAGCACCGGCACGAAGAAGCCGAGGAAGTTGGAGAACAGTCCGTCAAAGGTGACAAAGACGCGGGCCAGCCACGCCGGGAAGAACAGGCTGCAGACGTAGCCGAGGATGATCGCTACTACCACCCAAAAGAGCAGCGAGCGCAAGAGCTTATTTTTCATATGACCACAGTAGCCGGTAAATATGCAGTTCACTGCAATATTGAGCCCTTTTCTTTCGAGTGTGCGGCGGCCGTATGCTGGAGGCCATGAGCCCGTTTGAGAATATGAGCACCCTCAACGTCGTCATCGGCATCATCTTCATACTTCTGACCCTGCTGCTGCTCATCCCCGGGGCGCTTGCCTCTACAGGCAAGCTCCCGGGCAACAAGTGGTTCGGTCTCCACGTGCCCGCAGTGCGCAAGGATCGCGCGATTTGGGACCAGGCGCACAAAGTCGCCGGCCCCTTCTGGGTTCTGGCGGGCGTCGCCCTCGCCTTCGGCGCCGCGTTCTCCTTCATCGCCTCGGGGTGGATGTGGGTTTTCCCCGTCGTGGCGCTGGTGGCTGCAGTGGTTGCGGCCTCCCTCGGCGGCAACTTCGGCGCCCGCGCGGCCGCGGCGGTGGAGCAGGCCCGCGAGCAGCAGGCGGAGGAGCCCAAGCCCGCGGTGAACATCGATGCTTTACGACGAGCCGCCGGCCACGCCGACGACCGGAAGTAGATGCCCGTGACCTGGCAAGAAGCGATCCTGCAGGTGCTCCGCGAGGCGGGGGAGCCGATGGCGTACAAGGACATCTCCGCGCAGATAGTTGCCCGCCGGCTGGTGGACGCGCCGCACGTTAATGCGGACATTGCCACCCACGCCGCCATCACCGGGCTGAAGGTGGACGGCCTGGTGGCGGCAGCACCGCGGGGGCAGTACCGCCTGGCTGAATAAAATCTGCCCTAGATTTTCTGCTCCGCTATAGTTGTCGATTGTGACGTGTTTGACTTCCATGAACTGGTGGTGGCTCGCCTAACTGGCGCGCCACCTGCGAAGTCACGGCCCGCCAGCTTGCACACCAAGCGCCGCGGGCCTTTTCCACCCTCGGTGCAATGTAAGAAAGACCGAGGACCATATGCATTACACCCACCGCGAGGTGCGCTACCACGAGGACGTGGCAAGCCTGTTCGCGCACGTCGGCGGGCTTGAGGCGCAGGATTCGGTGCTGCTCGAGTCCGCCGACATCACCACCCGCTCCGGGCTGCAGTCCGTGGCGGTGCTGCGAGCGTCCCTGCGCGTGACGTGCCGCGGCAACCGCGTGACCGTGCAGCCCCTGACTCCGTCCGGCGAGGTCATCGCCGCCGATCTGGGTCTGGACAAGTACCGGGTGGCAGAGCACACCTACGAGTTTCCGCCTTCGCGCGCGGCCGACGAGCGCGAGCGTCTCACAGCCCCCTCCAGCGCGGACGTGCTGCGTTCCCTGACCACTCGGGCCGGCTACGGCAACGAGGACTTCCCGTTTTTGGCGGGCGGGTTCGCCTTCGACTACCTGGGCACGTTCGAGCAGCTTCCGACGGTCGCGGACGGCCCGAACACGTACCCGGACTACCAGTTCGTGCTGGCGGAGGTGCTGCTGCGGGTCAACCACGAGAGCGGCACCGCTTACCTGGCCGGCGTGGACGCCGCCGGCGACGGGATCGATCTGGAGCCGCTGGCGCAGCGTATGCAGCAATCGGTGCCGGACTACTGGCCGTTGGCGGGGGCGGCGGAACGGCTCGAAGCTCAAGCGTCGGTGTCGGACGCGGATTTCCGCGCGAGCGTGGAGGGGCTGAAGCAGCACATTGCGAACGGGGACATCTACCAGGTGGTGCCCGGGCGCGCGTTCACTGCGGAGTGCACCGACGCCTTCGCCGCATACCGGCGGCTGCGCGAGTCCAACCCCTCGCCGTACATGTTCTACATCCGGGGGGAGGACTACGAGCTGTTCGGCGCCTCGCCCGAATCCAACCTGAAGTTCGATCACGCCACCCGCCAGGTGGAGCTGTACCCGATCGCCGGCACCCGCCCGCGCGGGTTGAACCCGGACGGCAGCGTCAACCACGAGCTGGACACACGCATGGAGCTGGAGCTGCGCACGGACGCCAAGGAGGTGGCCGAGCACACCATGCTCGTCGACCTCGCCCGCAACGACATGGCGCGCGTGGCCGAACCCCGCACCAGGCGCGTGCGGGAACTGCTTCAGGTGGACCGGTACTCCCGGGTGATGCACCTGGTCAGCCGCGTCACCGCCACCCTCGCCGAGGACCTGGACGCTCTGGACGCCTACCGCGCATGCATGAACATGGGCACGCTCACCGGCGCCCCGAAGCTGCGCGCCACCGAGTTGCTGCGGGCAGTGGAGGGCGAGCGGCGCGGCTCCTACGGCGGGGCGGTGGGGTACCTGCGCGGCAACGGCGACTTTGACACCTGCATAGTGATCCGATCCGCGTTCGTCGCCGATGGCGTAGCGACAGTCCAGGCCGGTGCGGGCGTGGTGCGGGATTCCAACCCGCAGGCCGAGGCGGACGAGACGCTGCACAAGGCCTACGCGGTGCTGCAGGCCTTAGCAGGAGAGCGAGAGTTGCAGGTGCAGAAATGATTGTCTTGCTGGATAACCAGGATTCCTTTGTATACAACCTGGTGGACGCGCTGGCGGGGTACGACACGGTGGTGTACCGCAACACCGTCCCCGCCGACACGGTGTTGGACGGCGGCCCCGAGCTCATCGTGCTCTCTCCCGGGCCCGGCTACCCGGCCGACGCCGGTTGCATGATGGAGGTCATCGCGCGCGCCCAGGGCCGCATCCCCATCTTGGGCATCTGCCTTGGCTACCAGGCGCTCATCGAGCACTTCGGCGGCCGCGTGGAGCCCTGCGGCCCAGAGCACGGCACCTCCGTCCCTATGCGCCTCACCGGCCCGCACCCGCTTTTCGACGGCCTCACGGTCGGCGGCACCCCCGGCCAACCCGGCCTGGACGTGCCAGTGGCCCGCTACCACTCCCTGGGGGCGGTGGCCGCGCCGGAGGGGATCGTGCCCCTGGCGTGGACGGACACTGAGATCGGTGGGGTGATCATGGCCGCCGAAACCGCCGACGGCATGTCCGTCGGATTCCAGTTCCATCCCGAATCCATCCTCACACCTTCCGGCCCGCAGCTCCTTGAACGCTGCGTTGAGCAACTGCTGCAGAAAGGACGCGACAATGGCTGACCACTTGGACATCTTCCGCCGCTTCATCAACAACCCGGCGCCTTCGTTGGAGGAAGCAGTGGAGGCGTTTACCCCACTGACGGTGGGCGACTACGAGGACGTGCACATCGCGGCGCTGCTGGCCACCATCCGCACGCGCGGCGAGACCTTCGCGGACATCGCGGGTGCCGCCCAGGCATTCCTGGCCGCGGGCCGGCCCTTCCCGGTGACGGGGAAGGGGATCATGGACACTGCCGGCACTGGCGGCGACGGCGCCAACACCATCAACATCACCACAGCGGCCTCTCTTACCGCCGCCGCCGGCGGGGTGAAGATGATCAAGTGCGGCAACCGCTCCGTGTCGTCGAAGTCCGGCTCCGCGGATGTGCTGGAGGCGCTGAACATCCCGCTGGACCTCGACCCGGACCGGGCGGTGCGCCAGTTCGAATCCTCGAACTTCACGTTCCTCTTTGCGCCGGCCTACAACCCGGCGATCGCGTTCGTCCAGCCGGTGCGGAAAGCGCTCGGGGTTCCCACGCTATTTAACACGATGGGCCCATTATTGAGCCCGGCACGACCCGAATTTCAAATTATGGGCATTGCCAATCCTAGGTTAGGGCCAATAATCGCGGAGACCATGAAGGCTCTCGGCCGCAACCGGGCCCTGGTGGTGCACGGCGCCGGCACCGACGAGATCGCGGTCCACGGCGAGACTCTCGTCTGGGAGCTCAAGGACGGGGAGATCTCGCACTACACTGTTTCGCCGGCGCAGCTTGGCGTGGGGACGCACACGCTCGAGGACCTCCGTGGCGGCGACGGGGTAGACAACGCCGCCGCGATGCGGGCCACCTTCGCGGGGGAGGGCCCCGAGGCGCACCGCGACGCGGTCGCTGTCAACGCGGGCGCGATGTTCTACCTCTACGGCATCGCAGATTCTTTGGCGGCAGGCACCGAGTACGCGAAGCGGTTGCTTGCCGACGACACCGTGTCTGAGTGGCTGCGCACCCACGAGGAGGCCGACTACAGTGCCTAAGATTTTGACGGAGATTGTGGAAAACCGAAAGCGTCACATTGACGCAATTCGCGAACGCGTTTCCCACGTTTCTTTCGACACGTTACGTTTATCCGAGCGCTCCCTATACGGCGCCTTGGCCGCCCCCGGCGCCTCCTACATCATGGAGTGCAAGTCGGCCTCACCGTCGTTGGGGACCATTCGCGAGGACTACCGCCCGGGGGAGATCGCCTCCATCTACTCGCGGTACGCCTCGGCGATCTCCGTCCTGTGCGAGCCCGACTACTTCGGCGGTGATTATGACCACCTGGCCACGGTCGCCGCAACCACGCACCTGCCAGTGCTGTGCAAGGACTTCATCATCGACGAGGTCCAGATCTACGCCGCGCGGTACTTCGGCGCTGACGCAGTGCTGCTCATGCTCTCGGTGCTCTCCGACGAGGAGTATGCCCACCTGGCTTCGGTGGCCGCGTCGTTGAACATGGACGTGCTCACCGAGGTGATCGACGAGGACGAGGCCGCGCGCGCCTCCCGTCTAGGCGCGAAGATCTTCGGCGTCAACCACCGCAACCTGCACGACCTCACCATCGACCTCGACCGCTCCGCGCGCCTCGCGGCCTTGGCGCCGGATGGGGCAGTGGTGGTGGCGGAATCCGGGATCCGCGACGCGCCCACAGTCCGCCGGCTTGGTGGGCACGCTGATGCCTTCCTGGTCGGTTCGCAGCTGACCTCACAGCCGGACGTGGACCGCGCGTGCCGTGAGCTGGTCTACGGCCCGAACAAGGTGTGCGGCCTGCGCTCCGGTTCAGCCGCGCAGGCGGCGAAGGCTGCTGGTGCCGTCTACGGCGGGCTCATATTCGAGGAGGCCTCGCCACGCAATGTTTCACGTGAAACGGCCGCGGAAATCATCGCGGCAGAGCCAGGGCTGGACTACGTCGCGGTCTCCCGCCGCACCAGCGGGTACGGCGACCTCGTCCAGCCCGGAATCGCCGCCGTCCAGGTGCACGCGCCGTACCAAGGGTCGCTCGACGCGGAGCGGGAGCTGATCGAGCGCGTCCGCCAGGAGGTGGACGTGGAGGTGTGGCGCGCCGTGGACATGACGGCGTTGAACGATGCGGAGGGGGTGGCGGAGCTCGTCGATAGGCTCGTGCTCGATTCCGGCGCGGGCGGAACGGGGGAGCGCTTCGACTGGTCCCGCATCCCCACAACCGACGCGTTTCTCGCGGGCGGCCTGACCCCCGGCAACCTCGACGAAGCGCTGCGCACCGGGTGCCTCGGCCTGGACCTCAATTCCGGTTTCGAAGACCCGCGCGGCCACAAGGACGCCGCTGCCTTACGACGCGGCTTCGCCACCATCCGCAACTTCCACTTCTAAGGACCCGAACATGACACTGCTACCTGCCTACTACGGCGAATTTGGGGGCCAGTTCGTCCCCGAATCGCTCATCCCCGCGCTGGACCAGCTCGAGCAAGCATTCGTTGACGCGTTCAACGACGACGAGTTCATGTCCGAATACCGCTCACTGCTGCGCGACTACCTTGGCCGCCCAACCCCGCTCACCGAGTGCCGCAACCTGCCGATGGACGGCAACGCCCGCATCTTCCTCAAACGCGAGGACCTCGTCCACGGCGGCGCGCACAAGACTAACCAGGTGATCGGCCAGGCGCTGTTGGCGAAAAAGATGGGCAAAACCCGCATCATCGCGGAGACCGGCGCTGGCCAGCACGGCACCGCGACAGCGCTCGCCTGCGCGCTGCTGGGGCTTGAGTGCGTGATTTACATGGGCAAGACGGACATGGAGCGCCAGGCGCCGAACGTGTACCGCATGCGGCTGATGGGCGCAGAAGTCATCGGTGTCGAGTCCGGCGCGGGCACGCTGAAGGACGCCGTGAACGAGGCGCTGCGCGACTGGACGGCCACGTTCCACGAGTCCCACTACCTCCTCGGCACTGCCGCAGGCCCGCACCCCTTCCCGAAGATTGTGAAGGAATTCCACCGCGTCATCTCCACTGAGGCTCGCGCACAGATACTCGAGCGCACCGAACGTCTGCCGGACGTCGTCGTCGCGTGCGTCGGCGGCGGCTCCAACGCCATCGGAATGTTCGCGGACTTTATCGACGACGACTCCGTCGAACTCATCGGCGCCGAGCCCGGCGGCGAAGGCTTCGGCCTCGGTGCCCACGGCGCAGCCATCGCGCAAGGGACCACCGGGCTGCTCCACGGCACCTACTCCTACCTGATGTGCGACAGCGACGGCCAGGTGGAGGAGTCCTACTCCATCTCCGCCGGCTTGGACTACCCGGGCGTGGGCCCCGAGCACGCCTACCTGGCCAAGTCCGGCCGGGCGAAGTACGTGCCCATCACCGACGACGAGGCCCTCGACGCCTTCCAGTCCCTCTCCCGCCACGAGGGCATCATTCCCGCGCTGGAATCCTCGCACGCCCTGGCCTACGCCCTGAAGCGCGCGGCCGAGCACCCCGCGGACGCCGAACCGCTGCACATCCTGGTCGGCCTATCCGGCCGCGGCGACAAAGACATCGCCCACGTGCGAGCTTCGCTCGCAGATAGAGAGGAGAAGTAAATGAGCCGCTACGCAAAGCTCTTCGCCAGGGGAGAGGGCGCCTTCGTCCCCTTCATCATGCTCTCGGACCCGACGCCCGAGGACGCCGTGGAGATCGTCTCCGCCGTCGTGGACGCGGGCGCCGACGCCGTCGAACTCGGCGTGCCGTTCTCCGACCCGGTCGCGGACGGCCCCGCCATCCAGGGTGCGCACGTGCGGGCGTTGGAGGGCGGAGCGAGCGTCGATAAGGCGCTTGCGCAAATCCGCGCCATCCGCGAGCGCTACCCGAAGCTGCCCATCGGCATGCTCGTGTACGGCAACGTCGCCCACGCCCGCGGCCTCGAGCGTTTCTACCGCGAGTTCAAGGAGGCGGGCGCGGACAGCGTGCTGCTTCCCGATGTCCCCGTGCGCGAGTCCGCCCCCTTCTCCGCCGCAGCCACCGCGGCCGGCATCGAGCCCATCTACATCGCCCCCGCCAAGGCCTCCGAGGCGACGCTGGAGGCGGTGGCCGCTAACTCGCGAGGCTACATTTACGCCATCTCGCGCGACGGCGTGACCGGTGCGGAGAAGGAGGCGACGGTGGAGGGTCTCCGTGAGGTCGTCGATAATGTGCGCAAGTTCGGCGGGCCGCCAGTGCTGCTGGGCTTCGGTATTTCGCGCCCGGAGCATGTGCGCGACGCCATCGCAGCGGGTGCCGCAGGAGCGATCACCGGTTCTGCGATCACCAACATCATCAACAAACACATCGAGGGCAACCGTGTGACCGACATGGACGCGCTGAAGGCCGAATTAACCGAGTACGTCCACGCCATGAAGGGGGCTACGATCGCATCATGACCTGTTCACGTCGCATGTTCCTGCTCGGCACCGCAACCACGTTCGCCGGTGCATTCCTCGCCGCCTGCGGGGAAGAGGCCCCCGAAGAGATCGCCAAGACCGATGTCCCCGTCGGCTCCGCGGTGATCCTGGATAAGTTCATCATCGCCCAGCCCACCGCCGGCGAGTACGTCGCATACTCGAGCGTGTGCCCGCACCAGCAGAAGAAGATCACCAAGGTGGAGGGCGACACTGTCAAGTGCACCGCCCACGGCTCCGTGTTCAGCATCGCCGACGGCGAGCGCGTCTCCGGCCCGGCGGTGACCGGCATGCGCGAGGTGCATCTGGCGGATAACGGCGACACCGTAGCGGCCTCCAACTAAATGAAGAAGCTCGATCCGCTTCTTGTCGGCATTGTTGTCGCGGCGGCACTGGCATTCGTGCTCCCCGCGCGCGGCGCGTTTGCCGACGGCTTCGCCATCGCCGTCAAACTCGCCATCGCGCTGCTGTTCTTCCTCTATGGCGCGCGCCTGTCCACCCACGAGGCGCTCAAGGGCCTGACCAACTGGCGGTTGCACGGCGTGATCCTCGCGTTCACGTTTGTGGTGTACCCGCTCATCGGTCTACTCGCGCAGCCCACCACGGCCTTCCTGTCGGACGAGCTTTACCAGGGACTGCTCTTCGTGACCCTGGTGCCATCGACCGTGCAGTCCTCCGTTGCGCTGACCGGGGTTGCGCGTGGCAACGTTTCTGGAGCGGTGGTCGCGGCGTCGGTGTCCTCTCTCGTGGGCGTGGTGGTCACGCCGCTGCTAGTCATGTGGCTCATGGGCGCCGGGGACGGGGTGTCCGTGGACGCCTCCGTGTTCGGCGACATCGCCCTACAACTTCTGCTGCCGTTCATCCTCGGCCAGCTCGCGCACAACTTCGTCCCGCGGGTGGGGGAGCTGGCCAAGTCGAAGGCGACCAAGCTCGTGGACCGTGGGTCCATCTGGATGGTGGTCTACTCCGCGTTCTCGCGCGGCGTCGTTTCCGGCGTGTGGTCGAATGTCTCCGCGTGGGAGATCGTGTTCCTCACGGTGTTCTCCTGCCTGCTGGTCGTCGCTATGCTGTGGCTCACCCGCGTCCTCCCAGACGCACTGCATTTCCCGCGCGAGGACCGCATCGCCATCCAGATGTGCGGCACCCAAAAGTCGCTCGCGACCGGCCTACCCATGGCCACGGTTATCTTCGGCGGCGCGTCCCTCGGCGTGTTGATCATCCCGCTGATGATCTACCACATGTCCCAGCTGGTCATCTGCTCCGCGTACGCCTCCCGAATTTCCTAGGAGTTTCACGTGAAACATTTCGTCCGCATCCACTACAACGTCCCGGAACTAGGCGGCGAGCTGCTCAACATCGCCGAACTCGAGGAAGTCTCGGCCCACGAGTGCACCATGATCCGCATGATCGAGCTCGACCCGGCCGAAACCATCACCGGCATCTACGCCGACGGCCGCGTTATCGGCCAGGCAAACCAACCCATGGGCACCGTGCCTCACCCGCGCACCTACGACGCCATGGAGGGCATCACCGCCACCCACCTCACCGAGGCCGAGTTCGAGGGCCTCTGGTCCGAGGCCCAGGCCAAGTTGCAGTAGCCTATCGACGTCCCCCCGGCCCGCCCCGCCACCGGCGCGGGCCTTTTTCGTTGGTGGATTCCAATAGTTGGTGGTTTCGGAATTGTCCGCAATGCGGACAATATTCGTGGGTCCGGACCAACAGTTGGGGGAGCCGCTGTTGTCCGCAATGTGGAGTGGTGTGGAGGGCGAAGCTGACGTCGATAAGCAGTCGTCTGCGGCAATAGTTGGGGTTGGCCCACTTGTCCGCAATGCGGAGTTGCAGACTAGCCATATACCTCATTCATGCAGGTCAGAGCAATGTCGGCAGCGGTTTTTATAATGTCGTCATTCGAAACACTTTTCGCCTCCAGGGGGACCCAAATGACCACCGCAGTCGCCGCCGAACCAAACCCGATCGCCGTTGAATTAGGCCAGGAAATCGAGTCCGCCCACCGGGCGCTGACGCAGAACAAGGCAGCCTTGCTCACCGCGATCCACACGTTCGACGCGCTCGAACTAGCAACCGAATGCGGCGCGCGAACCACCGCCCACTTCCTTATCCGCCGTCTCGGAATCTCGTCGTCTACCGCGTACGAGTACGTCAGCGTGGCCCACCGTTTGGCGCCGTTCGCATACCTGCAGAAACACTTCTCAGATGGCGCGCTCAACTACTCCGTCGTGCGACTCCTACTGAAGTATCTGACGCCTGAGAATGAGCGGGAGCTTGTGGATCTCGCGCTGCGTCTCGGGTACCACGAGCTGGAGGTCGCCCTAGCTGGGAAGGAGCCGCAAGGGGGCGAAGGGGGCGATGACGACCCCGAGTACTACCTGCGCCTCCACGCCCGCGAGAACGGCGACATCGCCTTTCACGGCAACCTCAACGCGGCCGACGGGGCGGCGTTCATCGCCGCGCTCAAGCTGGGAGAGATCGCGTACTGCGACCTCGATGGCCTTCTCGAGGATGTGGACACCAAGGTCGACGGGGACATCGACGTCGCCCGCGACCGCGCCGAGGAAGTCGAGGAGACGCTGCCCGCCCGCAAGACTGCCTCCGGATACGGGCTGCCCGTTGGCCGCGCGCTGGTGACGGCGCTGATGGGCATTGTACACATGGTCCGCTCAACCCCGAAGAACACGCTGACCACACCGGGCGCGCACGTAAACATCCTCGCCACGCCGGACGGCCGCGGCTACATGCCGAACAACGTCGGTGCGCCGTCGAAAGCCATAGCGAACCTGCTAGCCAACGCGAACGTCCGCCTATCGACGGTAGATTCCGCCGGCCTCATCCTGAACACCAGCCGCTCATCGCGCCTTGCTACGGACGGGCAGGTGAACGCGCTGATGACCATGTGGGGCGGGCAGTGCGCGGCCCCGGGGTGCACCCACACCCGGTTCATAGAGATCCACCACGTCGAGGACTGGGCGACTGGCGGGCTCACCGATCTGGAGAACCTGCTGCCGCTATGCTCGGCGTGCCACTCACTTGTCACGGAGGGCTACCTGCAAACGCTGAAGGATGAGACCGACATCCACTTCGTGTACCGGGACGGCACCCGATACGTGGCGGAGAACTACTCCCTGCCTCGTCGCCGGGACGGTGCGGTGACGATGGCGGAATGCGGAGGGGGGGTTCGACGATTAGAAGTCATGGAACGCGAAAACTCCCCTCCCGGTCGGGGAGAGGAGCTTGAATTGAGTTCTAGGCGTTACGCCTTAGAACGGCAGAGCCGGGAGGGAAACGCCCGGGATCACGCCAGCGGCAGCTGCGCCACCGAGGAGTGCGAGGACCACTGCGGCGATGCCGGTGCCGAGAAGGATCTCGAAGGTGGTGCCGAGTTTGTAACCCTGGTTAGCGTCGTTCTTGAAGGAGCTCTTAAGAGCGCCGTCGGCAGCGTTACCAAGACGCTCGGTGTTGTTCTTCGCGTCGCGCTCAGCCATGCTGCGGATCGAGGAGGTTACGCCCTCGTTGTCGGTGAGGTTCAACTCGTTGGCGCCTTCAACGAGCCCGGCCCCGATAAAGTATGCGCCGAGCTCCTCATCGCTGACAGCAGAAGAGCCACCCGGCTTGTTCAGGCCACGCAGGTAAAGATTTTCATCTGCCTGTGCCGGAACGGCAGCGAGGGAAATAGCGGTGGTTGCGGCCAGTGCGGCTGCGGTGATGCGCTTCATGGGATCTCCTTGATCGAAGCTGACGGTAGGGTGCCAGAAACCTGGACTACCGTTATTAAATCACACGTTCTTCGAGGTCAACAACTCAAATACGACTGTAACGCCGCAGGAGCGTCGAGCGATATAAGAGCCCTCAAACCACCACGTTCACCAGCACCATGTACAGCGCGGTGCCGGCGAAGATGGAGAGGTCGGCGCGGCGTTTCCACCAGTGCAGGAGCAGGGTGACGGTCAAGGCAAGGAGCGCAGACAGGAGGTGCGCGGGGGAGGCGCTGTAGCCGAGGAGGGTGTAGACAACCAGGACTGTCATCACGCCGACCGGCATGAGAACGGCGAGGAAGCCAATGAATGGGCTGTCTTTGAGCACACGCAGGAGGGAGAAGGGGAGGGCGCGAAGCAGGACAGTGACGATGCCGACGGGGATGAGGACCGCGGCCACCATGCCGGGGGTGACGCCGTCGGGAAGCCCGTAGTTGCTCACCGCAGCCGCCAAGTCAACGCGGCATCGACGCGCGGCGCCCAAAAACGCAGCACGAGGACGAGGAAGTAGGACACCAGCGCCACGATGATCACCTGGCCGGGCAGTACGACCGCAGCCACCAGAGCGAGACCGCCGGCAATCAGGGGAGCGGAGAGGTCGCGGCTGGGCTGGAACGCCTCGAAGGCCAGCACGGCAAAAAGGGCGGTCAGGGCGAAGTCGAAGCCTTCCACGCCCGCAGGGATGACCGCTCCCGCCAGAGCGCCGACGATGCCGGAGGCCACCCACGCGATCTGGCAAACCACGGAGATGGTCAGCAGGCGCGCGCCTGAGGGGCGGTCGCGGAGGGTGGAGGTGATGGCGTAGACCTCATCGGTTAGCGCGTAGGCGGCGTAGGCGGAGGGCGCGCCGCGGCGAAGTTCCGAGCGCGGGTAGGTCAACCCGTAAAACAGGTGGCGGAAGTTCACCATGAACCCCGTGATCGCGGACGAGACGGGGCCGACTCCTGTCAGCACCATGTCGATGGCCAGAAACTCCATCGACCCGGCGTAAATAACGGTGGAGAAAATCGGGGTCCACCACCACGCGAAGCCGGACTGGGTCATTAACAGGCCGAACGCGAGCCCGAGCGGCACAAGCCCGAGGGCGACCAGCCAGGTGTCGCGAAGCCCCGGTCGAATCGCCGCCGATGTTTCACGTGAAACGGCCACTAATTGTCCTCGAGGTTCGCGGGGAACGTCGCGAACAACGGCAGGGGCATGGGCTGTCGGCGCATCACATCGCCCCAGAGATCGGCACCGGCGGAGGCCACTACGTCGGTAGGCAGGGCGGGGGTGACGAACCAGTCGCCGCGCAGGATTTCGTCGTCAAGCTGGCCTGGGGCCCACTCGGCGTAGCCCGCGAAGATGCGGATAGCCTCGACCACGGGGGCGAGATCCTCCGGGGTGGCGTTGAGGTCCAGAAGCACCAGCCGGTTGGCCAAGCGGTTCAGGTGAGGGCTGGAGGAGATGTCCACCCCAGAATGGGTCACCCCCAGGCCGACAGCGGACTCCGGGCTGACGGGCCCGCCGATGTGCACGGCCTGCGGCTTGGCGGCGAGCTCCTCCCATCCGGGCATGACGTTGGCTAGGGCCACCTCGCTGCGGCGATTTAACACGACGCCGAGGGTGTGGTCCGCGTCGTGCTCGAGCACCAGCACGACGGTGCGGGCGAAGTCGGGGGAGTACATCCCGGGCGCTGAGACGAGCAGCATGCCCGGCTCGGGGTCAACGCGCTCGAGGGCGTTGAACAGGCGGTCGGCGTAGAAATACTCAGGCATGTTCCTTCTCCCACCATGCTTTCAGTTCGGCAACAGCCTCGTCGTGGTCGAGCTCGCCGCGTTCCAGGCGCAGCTCCTTGAGATACTTCCACGCCTTGCCCACCTCGGGGCCGGGTTTGAGGCCCAGGATTTGCATGATCTCGTTGCCGTCCAGGTCGGGCCGCACGCGAGCGAGGTCTTCCTTGGCGGCGATGTCGGCGATGCGCTCCTCGAGGTGGTCGTAGGTGCGCTGCAGGCGCGCGGCCTTCTTGGCGTTGCGGGTGGTTGAGTCCGCGCGCACGAGCTTGTGCAGCTTGGGCAGGAGCTCGCCCGCGTCGGTGACGTAGCGGCGCACGGCGGAGTCGGTCCACTGGCCCTCGCCGAAGCCGTGGAAGCGCATGTGCAGAAACACGAGTTGACCCACGTCGGTGATGACGTGCTTCGGGTACTTCAGCGCTTTCAGGCGTTTGCGGGCCATCTTGGCGCCGACCACCTCGTGGTGGTGGAACGTCACCCCGCCGCCCTCTTTTGGTGCGCGGGTGGCGGGTTTGCCAATGTCGTGCATGAGCGCCGCCCAGCGCAGCTTCAGGTCCGGGCCCTCGTCCTCGAGCTCGGTCGCCTGGCGCAGCACGGTGAGGGAGTGGCGGTAGACGTCCTTGTGCTGCATGTGCTCGTCGGTTTCCAGCTGCAGTGCGGGGATCTCGGGGAGGATGTGCTCCGCCAAGCCCGTCGCCACGAGCAGGTCGATGCCCTCCCAGGGTCGCGCGCCGAGCATGAGTTTGTCCAGCTCAGCCTGCACGCGCTCGGCAGTGATGCGGCCGATCTCGGGTGCCATATCCCGCATCGCGGCGAACACGCGGTCCGCCACGGTGAAGCCGAGTTGGGAGACGAAGCGGGCCGCGCGCAGCATGCGCAGGGGGTCGTCCCGGAAGGACACCTCGGGTTCCTGCGGGGTATCCAGGACTTGCTGCACCAGGTCCGCGAGCCCGTCGACGGGGTCGTGGAAGGTGGGGGAGAGGCGGAGCTCGTCGTTAAGCGAAAGCTCGATGGCCATCGCGTTGCAGGCGAAGTCGCGGCGCACGAGGTCGCCCTCGAGCGTGTCGCCGAACGTCACCTCGGGGTTGCGGGTCACGCCGTCGTACAGGTCGGAGCGGAAGGTGGTGATCTCCACGGTTTCGCCGTGGCGGATGGCGGAGACGGTGCCGAATTCGATGCCGGTGTCCCACACCTTCTCGCCCCATTCGGTGAGGATCTCCTGGATCACTTCGGGGCGCGCGGAGGTGGTGAAGTCCAGGTCGTGCACCCCGCGGCCGAGCATCGCGTCGCGCACGGAGCCGCCGACCATATATAAGGTCTCGCCGCGGTCCGCGAACAGTCGCGCGAGGGGCTCGAGCAGAGCAGCATGCTTGCCGACGGCATCCTGTGCCCGCGCCATCAGCGCAGGGGCAGCGAGCGGGTCGGTCGGGTCTGGCATATCGAAGAGCTTCTGCGTCACCCGGGACACGATACCCGCCGCCCCCGCGCGGGAAGTACCACAACCGGCCAGAAGACCGATACCATGACACGAATGAGTGACAACCAGCGCCCGGTTCCGGGTCCCTCCGACGGCAAGGGGGGCTCCGGTGGCGGTAAGCGCCGGCCGCGGCGCCGACGCGGGGGCAGGCCCGCGGAGCAACAGCAGCAGTCCGGGGACAAACCGAAGCGGAAGAGGAATAACCGCCGGGGAAAAAACTCCCGCGGCGGCCGCAAGCCGAATAGCAGGCGTAAACCGCAGTACCAGCAGCGGCACGACAGCGCTATTGAGACGCGCGACGAGACCTCGGCAGGCGGCCTGGTTGTGTCCGGCATGGCGGAGGCCGTGGGGCCGGACGGCAAAGTGGACATGAGCCGGATCTACGTCGCATTGATAGGCAGGCTGGACCGCCGCGGTCGCCTCCTGTGGTCCATGCCCAAGGGCCACGTTGAAAACGGCGAGCACCAGTGGAAGACCGCGGAGCGCGAGGTGTGGGAGGAAACCGGGATTACCGGCGAGGCCTTCGACACGCTGGGCACCATCGACTACTGGTTTGTCTCCGACGGCGTGCGCATCCACAAAACCGTGCACCACAACCTGCTGCGCTACGTGGACGGTGTGTTTAACGACGAGGACCCGGAGGTCACTGAGGTTGCTTGGGTGCCCATGAGCGAACTCATGGAGCACCTCGCCTACGCAGACGAACGAAAACTCGCCCGCATCGCGTACGACCGCATGCCGGACCTGGCAAGGAAGGAAGCAAAGGCCGGAAGGGCGACGCCGCGATGAACCGGTTCGCCGCGCTGGCGGCCGTCGTTCTCGCCGCCCCCGCCGTGCCGATGGCACCGGAGAACCCGGAGGTGTCGGAGCTGTGGGCGAACCCGGCTATCCGCCCGGACGAGGGGGCGATCGCGCGGGTTGAGATCCTCGACGCGCCCCGCTCACTCTCGGCGCACGATCCGTTTCACGTGAAACTTCGCGTCACCAACCACTCGGACGGCACCATCGACGGCTTCACCATCCTGCCGCGGCGTGCACCGGCAGTGGGCACGTTGATGGAGCAGCGCTACGCGGCCATCGCAGACCCACAGGAATATGGGGTGATGGGGGACGCGCGGAGCGTCGATAGGCAGTTGCAGCCCGGAGCCTCCACGGAGCTCGAGCTGGACCTCGGCCTCGACCTGCCGGACGTGGGCACGTACCCCATCATGCTGCAGCTTCTCGACGCCTCCGGTGCCCCCATAGACTCCGACCGCTTCCACCTCGGCGTACGCGGAATGCGGGACAATGTGCGCCCCGCGGAGCTGACCGCGCTGTACCCGGTGACCGCCAACGTGGACATTCTGCCGGGGGAGACGGGTGAGGCCCCAGAGAACCCGCCGCTCGTGCTTGCCAGCGACTCGCTGGCGGGCGAGCTTGCGCCGGAGGGACGGCTGTCCCAGCTAGTGGACCAGTACCTCGAGGCCGCACGCACGCCCGAGGTGGGGTACGCAACCTGTGTGGCGCTAGACCCGGCGCTGATTGACACGGTCGATCGCATGCAGAGCGGCTACACGGTGGACGACGAGCGCCCAGCGGTAGTGGAAGAGCCCAAACGCCTGCGCGACTCCTGGGGCAGTGGCGCGGAGCCCGACGGGGAGCCGGGGGCAGGCGCGAACGACGCGAAGGTGTGGCTGGACAAGGTCCGCCGGATCGCCGCCACCGGGTGCGTGGTTGCTCTGCCGTGGGCAAACGCGGACCTGAACGCGGTGGCGCGCACCGGCGACAAGTGGCTCATGCGCGAGGCGGTGGAACGTGGTCCGTTCGTACTGCAGCGGGTCCTTGGCACCGCCGGCACCCTGAACACGGTGGTCACGGGGGCGGGATACGTCGAGGACGGCACCGCGCCCGCGCTGGGCTGGGCAGACCACTCGCGCTCCACCATCATGGAAGAGGGCATGCAAGCCTCCTGGGAACGCGCGATGGGCGCCGCAGTGCATGAGGAACACGCCGGGACCGAAAGCGCCCTCGAGCGCGACGACATGGCGGACCTCGCCGGCTCCGCCGCCCCCGTTCCGCAACAGCCCGTCCGCGTGCTCAGCGCCGCCGCGGGCAGGGACTTCGGCTGGATCGCGCCCGGCGTGATGGCGGTGGGCTACCAGTCCTCCCTGGCCACCATCCTGGCCGCCACGGGATCAAACCCGGAAACGACCGGATTCTCGGAGCCGGACTTGCGGTACGACTACACGGTGGACTCCAAGGCGGCCCGCGACACCAGTGCGGCCGCAGCCGTGCGCCTCGCCGCCCAAGCGGCGTGGGTGCCGGTCGACGCCGAGCAAGGCCCCGAGCCGATCCTGGTGGCCCCGCCAGCGGACTGGGATGCGGACACCGCGGCATCCGTGTTGGGCGCGGTGGCGGAGCTGGTCAGCGGCGGCGCGGCACGCCCCATGGCGTTCAGCTCCTACCTCGCCGCCCCGCCTGAAACCGCTCCCGCGGGCGAGCCCGAAGCACACACCGACCCCACCGCGTTCACCGACGCTGAGGTGCTGCAGGTGACGCAGCAAGCCGCGTTCATCAACGACCTCACCGCGCTGATGGTGCCCGACCCGGCGATTGCGCTCACCCGCTACGGGTTCACCCTTCCGCTGCGGCGGGACTTGCTGGAGGCCCTATCCATCAACGATCGTCGCGCGATGTCCAGCTACAGCGGCGCCGCCGAGGCCACCAGCGACCGGCTCAGCGGCAGCCGCGCAGCGTTAAGCGAGCTGCGCGCGGCGGTAGACCTCATCCCACCGGGCAACGTGTACACGCGCACCTCCCCGTCGAGCCCCCTGCTCATCGTGGCCCAGAACGGGTTGCCCCTGCCGGTAGAAACGGCCATCAACTTCTCCGGGCCCGCCGGCGCCCGTCTCAACGCGCCCGGCGTGCTGCGCATCCCCGCCCGCGGTTCCGTGACGGTGCAGATGACCGCGGATCTGCCCGACAGCGCACGGGGCACTGACCTCAAGCTGTACTTGGCCGGTGCCAACGGGCAGCCGATCTCCCAGCCGGTGGACATCGCCGTGCGCACAACCCGTGTCACGGTGAACGGGTGGATCGCCGCCGGGGCAATGGGCCTGGCGGGCCTCGGCGTCATCCTCGCGGTGCGCGGCGCGCGAGGCAGTCCGCCCTCCGAACGTGAACCCAGGCAAGACAGCAGAAGAAGTGATCGGAGAACCACGTGACAGAACAGGGAACGGGGCAGGGGCTGCGCCGGCGCATTGTCACACCCGCGCCGCCCGCCCCGGTGCCGGCGCCGCGCGAGCCGAAACCCGTCCGCGAGTCCGCGGACGGCGGCGCGCCCGACAAGTCGCTGTTGACCACCAGCCCCAAGGGCGAGACCATCACCCCGCCCGAGACTGCGGACACGGTTGCCGCGGGGGCGGTAGGTACAGCCACGACGGCGGAGCAGGAGACAGCTGAGGGAGGGGAGAAGGTTGTCCGCGCCACCGGCTCGATGGCCATCGCCACCCTGATCTCCCGCATCACCGGCTTTATCCGCACCGTGCTCATCGGTGCGGCGCTGGGCGAGGTGGTGGCGGCGTCCTTCAACACCGCCAACACGCTGCCCAACCTGATTACGGAGATTGTCCTCGGCTCGGTGCTCACCGCCCTGGTGGTGCCGGTGCTGGTACGCGCCGAGAAAGAGGACGCCGACCACGGCGCCGCGTTCATCCGGCGCCTATTCACCCTGACGCTGACGCTGATGACGGTGGTCACCGTCCTGGCCGTGGCCACGGCGCCGCTGTTGACCCGGATGATGATGGATGAGGAATCCAAGGGCAACCTCGTCCAAACCACATCGTTTGCCTACCTGGTCCTGCCGCAGATCTTCTTCTACGGCATGTTCTCCCTGTTCATGGCCATCCTGAACACGAAGGAACACTTCCGGCCGGGCGCGTGGGCTCCGGTGGCGAACAACATCGTCTCCATCGGCGTGCTCGTGGCGTATATGGCGTTGCCGGGGCAGTTGAATCCGGCAGCGCCGACGTCGATAAGCAATCCGCACGTGCTGCTGCTGGGACTCGGCACCACGGCGGGTGTGGTGGTGCAGTGCCTCATCATGCTGCCCGCGCTGCGGAAGCTGGGCATCGACCTGCGGCCGCTGTGGGGCATCGACGAGCGGCTCAAGCAGTTCGGCGGGATGGCGCTGGCGATTATCACCTACGTGGCCATCAGCCAGCTCGGCTACGTCATCACCACCCGCATCGCGTTCAACGCGGACGCGGCGGCGCAGTTCATCTACCAGCAGCACTGGATGCTGCTGCAGATGCCGTACGGCATCATCGGCGTCACGCTGCTCACCGCGATCATGCCGCGCATGTCCCGCAACGCGGCGGACGGCGACGACGAGGCCGTGGTGGCGGACCTGACCATGGGAACGAAGCTGACGTTCATCGCGCTGATCCCCATCATCATTTTCATGACGGCGCTGGGCCCCGACATCGCCAGCGCCCTGTTCGCCTACGGCTCTTTCAGCCCGCAAGCCGCGCACACCCTCGGCCTGACCATCTCGGCGTCCTCGTTCACCCTGATCCCGTACGCGTTGGTCATGCTCCACCTGCGCGTGTTCTACGCGCGCGAAGAGGCCTGGACGCCAACCTTCATCATCGCCGGCATCACCGGCACCAAGGTGCTCCTGTCCGCGCTGGCGCCGTACATCGCGCAGGAACCCAACCACGTGGTGGTGCTCCTCGGCGCGGCCAACGGGTTCGGCTTCGTCGCCGGCGCGCTCATCGGCGCGCTGCTGCTGCGCAGGAAGCTGGGCACCTTAAAGTTCGGCGACGTGATGCGCACCTCGGTGTGGGCGGTCGGTGCCGCGCTGGTGGGCGTGGCCGTCGTGTTCGGGACACGCTGGCTTGTGCGGGATGTGGCGGGCCTGCACCTGCCGCAGTCCCTCGGCCGGCTTATCGGCGCACCCAGCCTGGGCAACCTCATCGAGGTCTCGCTGCTGGGCATCCTCTTCTTGGTGGTCACCGGCCTGGTGCTGTCGCGTTCCAAGCTGCCCGAGGTGCAAAACCTGGGCCGCGCTATGCAGCGCATCCCGGGCCTGAGCCGCTTCATCAGCCCGGACGAGGACCGCGCGCTGGAGGTGGGGGAGGTGGACCCGCGCGACGTGTCCAACCAGTTCCTCGCCTCCGACACCTTCAACGCCTCTCCGGTCCCGCCGCCGATGTCCGCCGGCGTGGTCCGCGGGCCGCGCCTCGTGCCGGGCGCCGGCGTCTCCGACGGCCGCTTCCGCCTCATCCGCGACCACGGCGCGGCCACGGGCGCCCGCTTCTGGCAGGCGCGCGAGGTGGCCACCGGGCGGGATGTGGCGCTGACGTTCGTGGACACCACCGGTTCTGCGCCCATGGCCCCGGCGACCCCGCGCGAAGCCGCCCTGCAGGCAGCGGGCGTGGCGCGCCGCACCCGCAAGCTGGCCAAGCTGGAGCTGCCGGCCGTGGCCGAGAACATCGAGATCCTGTCCTACCGCTCAGGCGCCCTCGTGGTGTCTGACTGGGTGGAGGGGTCCTCGGTGAAGGCCGTGGCGGAGTCCGGCCAGACCCTACACACGGAGGCGGTGGCCAACGCGCTGGCGCCGCTGGCAGGGGCCATGGCGGCCGCGCACGAGGCGGACGTGCCGCTGGGATTGGCCAACCGCCAGCAGCTGCGCATCGACACAGAGGGCCGCGTGCGCCTGGCGTTCCCAGCGGTCTTGCAGGATGCCTCCCCGGCCACGGACGCGGAATCCTTCGCGTCCGCGCTGACGTTGCTGACCAGCAACGTGAACTCCGACGACCTTGACCAGGTCACGGCCCGCACCCGCGCGCTTGTAGAGGCGGACGCGGTGGACCAGGCTGCGTTCCGCGACATCGAGCGCGCTCTGTACCAGGCGGCGAATCTGCCGGTGCCCAACGAGGACGCGCCGACGGACAAGATCCCGGTGGTGGAGATCATCGAGCCGGTGGAGCCGGTCGCAGAACACGTGGAGGACCCTGACGCCCTGCGCGGCGGCTTCGGCGGCCAGCGCATGAGCCCGGTGACGGTGGGTCTGCTCACCTTTGCGGCGGTCGTCGCAGCGGTGCTGGTGGGCCTGCTCACCACGTACCTGGTGGACTTCGTCTCCGGCGAGGACGTCGTGGACAAACCCACCGCCACCCCCACCGCGACCACGGATCGGCGCGTGCCGGTTGTCATCGGCCCACTGCGGCAGAACGTGCTGGACGACGGCTCGCTGCAGCTCGAACCCGAGGACGGCTCGGCGTTCTCGCTCGAGCAAGTGCTTATCGACGCCTCCGGTTCCGCCCCCTTCACCCTCTACGGCGTGCCCGTGGAGCAGGAGACCGCGAACCCGCCCGTCATCGCCGAGGGCACCCTGCGCTCCGGCCAGGTCTCCGCCGACGTGGAGACCAGCGAGCCCCTGTTGCGTGTGGTGCTGAAAGTGGAGGGAGAGGCGCAAGTGAAAGACGTCACGCTCGTCGGCCGCGTGCGTGTCCACTGAAATGAGCAGCCCGGCCCTAGCCAGGGGGTAGGGGCCGGGGCATAGTGGGGGAGACGAGATTTCGGGGGGATCATGGACTACAGAAACGACAGGCAGCTGGTGGCTGACTACCTGGGCGGGGACCGGCACGCCTTCACACTCATCGTGCGGCGCCACCGCCAGCGCATGTACTTCGCCGCCCGCAGCTACGCGCGCAACGAGCAGGATGCCCAAGACATCGTCCAAGAGGCGCTGTTCAAAGCCGCGCGCAGCATGCATACCTACCGCGGGGAGGCGAAGCTATCCACATGGCTGCACCGCATGACCATCAACGCGGCCATAGACCACCAACGCAAGGACGACAGGGCGGGTGCCCAGTACAGCCTGGACGACGACACTGCCGTCGACATCGACGCGAACAAGCACCTCGCCTACAACCCGATGGAGAACATGGAGCGCACCATGGCCATGCGCCAGGCGCTGGCGGTGCTCCCGCAGGCGCAGCGCAAGGCCCTGTGGCTCATCGACGTCGCCGGCATGAGCGTGGGCGACGCCGCCGCCGAACTCGGGGTGCGGCCGGGCACCGTAAAGTCGCGCCGCTACCGGGCCCGCGAGGCCGTCGCCGCGGCAATAGGGGAGGGCGCGAACCCGCGCTAAGATCTGCACCCATGACTTCCCCCGGCTTCAACTTTGTCACCCCGCAGACCGAGGCGGCGGCAGCGCCCGCCACCGCCGGCACCGACGCCGTGCACGACCTGATCATCATCGGCTCGGGCCCCTCCGGCTACACCGCCGCCCTCTACGCCGCCCGCGCCGAGCTCAAGCCCCTCGTCTTCGAAGGCTATGAATACGGCGGCGAGCTGATGAACACCACCGAGGTGGAAAACTTCCCCGGATTCGACAACGGCATCATGGGCCCGGACCTGATGGCCAACATGCGCGCCCAGGCCGAGAAGTTCGGCGCGGACCTGCGCCAGGAGCTGGTGGATTCGGTCGACTTTTCCGGCGACATCAAGAAGGTGTTCGTGGACGGCGAGGAGTTCCGCGCCAAGGCGGTCATCCTGGCCACCGGCGCGGCGCCTCGCCACCTGGGCATCCCTGGCGAGGCGGAACTGACCGGCCGGGGCGTGTCCACCTGTGCCACCTGCGACGGCTTCTTCTTCAAGGACCAACACATCGCCGTCGTCGGCGGCGGCGATTCCGCCATGGAGGAGGCCACGTTCCTGACCAAGTTCGGCTCCAAGGTCACCCTCATCCACCGCTCGGAGAACTTCCGCGCCTCCCGCATCATGCTGGAGCGCGCGCGGGAGAACGAGAAGATCGAGTTCCTCACCGACACCATCGTGGAATCCGTGGTTGAGGCGGACGGCAAGGTCGGGGGCTTAAACGTGCTCAACGTGGCAACCGGTGAGAAATCGGTGCTGGACGCCACCGCGCTGTTCGTCGCCATTGGCCACGACCCGCGCTCCGGGTTCTTAGACGGCCAGGTCAAGGTGGATGAGGCCGGGTACGTGGAGGTGGCGGAGCCGTCGACAAGCACGAGCGTCGCCGGCGTATTCGCCTGCGGCGACCTGGTGGATAAGACCTACCAGCAGGCCATCACCGCCGCCGGCGCCGGGTGCCGGGCCGCGCTGGACGCACAGCACTACCTCGCGGCGCTGTAGACTGTCCGCATGAACGCACCCGTTGATGTGACTCAGACAACCTTCAAAAACGAGGTCATCGAGGCGGACACCCCGGTGCTCGTGGACTTCTGGGCGGAGTGGTGCGGCCCGTGCCGCAAGCTGTCCCCGCTCCTGGACGAGGTCGCGCAGGAGATGGACGGCCAGGTCAAGGTAGCCAAGGTCAACGTGGATAACGAGCGCGCGCTCGGCGCCATGTTCCAGGTGATGTCCATACCGACCGTGCTGCTGTTCAAGGACGGCAAGAAGGTCGACGAATTTGTCGGCCTGCGCCCGAAGTCGGAGATCGTCTCCAAGATTCAGGCGCAGCTGTAACGGCGCGTAGACTGTCCACTGTCCATCAGAAGTAGAAAGGCCCGCATGCGAGACATTTTGCGCGTTGGCGACTCTGGTAGCCGAGTTGCTGAGGTTCGGATGTCCCTTGCGCGCCTGGGGCTCCTGGACGGCTACGAGGGCGAAATTGACAGCACCCGCCGCTTCTCCGAGAGCGAGATGCTTTACGACGACATCCTGTGCGAAGCCGTCAAAGCCTTCCAGCAGTCGCGCGGCATCGTGCCCACCGGCGACATCGATGAGGCGACCCAGCGGGAGCTGCGCGAGGCCTCATACACGCTGGGCGCGCGAGTGCTGAGCTACCAGCCCGGCCAGGAAATGGTCGGCGACGACGTGGCGCAGCTGCAGTCCCAGCTGCACGAGCTGGGCTTCTACCCCCACCGCGTGGACGGCAGGTTCGGCCCCAGCACCTACGAATCGCTGATGAACTACCAGCTCAACTCCGGGCTGGAGGACGACGGCGTGTGCGGGCCCGACACCCTGCACGCCCTCTCCCTGCTGGGCCGGCGCATTACCGGCGGTTCCGCCCAGGCCATCCGCGAGCGCGAGAGTGTGCGCCAGGCGGGGCCGAACCTCACCGGCAAGCGCGTGGTGATCGACCCGGACCTCGGCGGTGCGGACCGCGGGTTGACGGTCCACGGCCCCTACGGCCCGATCACCGAGGAGGAGATCCTCTGGGACTTGGCGCAGCGCATTGAGGGCCGCATGGTCGCCGCGGGTATGGAAACCATCATCTCCCGGCCCCGCGGGGACAACCCCTCCAACAAACAGCGCGCGGATCTGGCCAACGGTTTCAAGGCCGACCTGCTCATTTCCCTGCGCCTGGATTCTTACCCGAACGAGAAGGCCAATGGCGTGGCCACCTTCTACTTCGGCTCCGAGCACGGCAGCTCCTCGCTGACCGGGGAGACCCTGTCCAGCTACATCCAGCGCGAGGTTGCGGCGCGTACCCGCCTGCAGAACTGCCGCAACCACGCCCGCACCTGGGAGATGCTGCGGATGACCCGGATGCCGTCCGTGGAGCTGGTGGCGGGCTACCTGACCAACCCCGGGGATCTGGCCGTGTTGACTGACCCGAGCCAGCGCGACGCTATCGCCGAGGCCGTCGTGGTGGCCGTGAAGCGGCTGTACCTGCTCGACCACGACACGCGCCCCACCGGTACGTACTCCTTCAAGGAGCTGCTGCGCGAGGAGAGGCACGCGTAGCGGTTCTCGGCCCTACTCGGTCCCCTGGATCAGGCCCATGATGCGCTCGAAGTCGTCCTTGTCGCCGAACTCGACCACGATCTTGCCTTTGCGCTTGCCCATGGTGACGGACACCTTGGTGTCCCACGCGTCGGCCAACGAGTCCGCGGCCTGCGTCAGGTACTCCGGCTGAGGGACGGGCTGGCGCTTCGGCTTGTCCGGCACCTTGCCGCCTGCGTTGATCAGGGAGACGGCCTCCTCCGTGGCGCGCACGGAAAGGCCCTCGGCGACGATTCGGTCAGCGAGCTGGGCCTGGGCGTCAGCGGTGTCGTCGCCGAGCTTGATGCCCAGCAGGGCACGCGCGTGGCCCGCGGAAAGCACACCCGCGGCGACGCGGCGCTGCACGCCCACCGGCAGGTTGAGCAGGCGGATCGCGTTGGTGATCACTGGGCGGGAGCGGCCCAGCTTGTCGGCGAGCTGCTCTTGGGTCACGCCGAATTCGTCGAGGAGCTGCTGGTAGGCGGCGGCCTCCTCCAACGGGTTGAGCTGGACGCGGTGGATGTTCTCCAGCAGCGCGTCACGCAGCATGTCCTCGTCGGAGGTCTCGCGCACGATCGCCGGGATGTGTTTCAGGCCCGCCTTGGAGGCGGCGCGCCAGCGGCGCTCGCCCATGATCAGCTCGAAGCCGTCCTTGGTGTCGCGCACCACGATGGGCTGGAGCAGGCCGAACTCGCGGATGGAGTGCACCAGCTCCGCCAGCTCGTCCTCGTCGAAGACCTGGCGCGGCTGCTTCGGGTTGGGGATGATCTGGCCGAGTGGGATCTCCTGGTAGCGCGCGCCCACCGGAACCGGCTGGATCACCTTGTCGCGTTTCGCCGAGACGGTCGGGGCGCCTTGGACCTGTTTGGGGGCGCCCTTCGGTGCGTCGCTAGGCTTGGGCGCCTGCTTGCCAAAGATGACGTCCGAGGCGTTGCCGCCGATGCCCGGGGTCTTGCCCTTGTTGTCGATGTCTGAGGGCGCGGACGGGATCAGCGCCGCCAATCCGCGGCCGAGACCGCCTTTGCGTTCTGCCATGGTTTAGTCCTCCTCGAGCTGGTTGTAGACCTCGGGGCTCACGCCGATCGGGCCGGTGGTGGGGTGGGGCTGGTAATCGCCACGGGTGGCCATCTCGCGGGCCGCGTCGAAGTACGCGAGCGCGCCGCGGGAGCCTGGATCGTAGTCGATGACGGTCTGGCCGTAGCCGGGCGCCTCGGAGACCTTCACGGAGCGCGGGATGACGTTGTTCAGCACCACCTGGCCGAACTGGCCGCGTACCTCGTCGGCCACCTCGGAGGCGAGCTTCGTGCGCGCGTCGTACATAGTGAGCAGGATCGCCGAGATGTGCAGGTTGTGGTTCAGGTGCTCGCGGATCATGCCGATGTTGCCCAGCAGCTGGCCCACGCCCTCGAGCGCGTAATACTCGCACTGGATGGGGATGAGCACTTCGTCCACAGCGGTCATCGCGTTGATGGTGAGCAGGCCCAACGACGGCGGACAGTCGATGAACACGTAGTCGAAGCCGTGCTCCTCCAGGAAACCACGGCGGATCTGGTCGTGCAGGCGGTACTCCCGGCGCACCATGGACACCAGCTCGATCTCGGCGCCCGCAAGATCGATGGTCGCGGGGATACAGAACAGATTCGGGTTCTCGGGGTGCGCCTGCACGGCGTCCGCGGCTTCGGCCTCGCCGATGAGGACCTCGTAGCTCGACGTGGTGCCAGAGGTGTGCTCCGCACCCAGCGCCGTCGACGCGTTGCCCTGCGGGTCCAGGTCGATCACTAGCACCTTCAGGCCCTGGCGGCTCAAGCTCGCTGCCAGGTTCACGCTGGTGGTGGTTTTGCCCACGCCGCCTTTTTGGTTGGCCACGGTGACCACGCGCGGCTGGTCGGGCCGCGGGAGCGTTTCGCTTCTCGACGTCACACGCGCCGCACGCATCGCCGCCTCCATCACCGGAGTCTCGTCGAAATTCTCCACCTACGCCCCCTTCTTCTTGCGCTGGATGCGGATCAACGTGGTCGGCTGCGACAGCACCGAGCCGCCGACCGTGAAGATCTCAGCGTCCACGCCGCCGGCCTTGGCAATCTCGCGGCCGTCGCGCTCAAGCTCCTCGGCCACCGACTCGCCCTTCATGGCGACCATGTATCCGCCGCCCTGCAGCAGCGGAATGGACCACCCAGCGAGCTTACCCAGCGGGGCGACCGCGCGGGAGGTGACAGCGTCGAACGCGGCCTTGGGCTGCTCCTCGGCGCGACCGCGCACCACCGTGACGTTGTCCAAGCCCAGCTCCGAAACAACCTCGCGCAGGTAGGTGGAGCGCTTCAGCAGCGGCTCAATGAGCGTGATGGAAAGGTCCGGGCGCGCAATCGCCAACGGAATACCGGGCAACCCCGCGCCAGAGCCGATGTCCGCCACCTTCAACCCGGGCGCAAAAGCCTCCGCGATCACGGCGCAGTTGAGGATGTGCCGCTCCCACAGGCGGTCCACTTCTTTCGGGCCGATGAAGCCGCGCTCCGCGGCGGTGGTGGCCAGCGACTGGTGGTAGGCCTCGGCGAGAGCGAGGCGGTCTCCGAAGACTTCGGCCGCGGCTGCAGGGGTGTTCTCCGACATGCACAACACTGTAGTCGGCCCTCCGACATGAAAAATCCCGGCCACGTTGGGCCGGGACGAAACGTCGATAAGCAACTGCTTACTTACCTTGCTTCCGCTGCTTCTTCGTGCGGTGATCTTTGGTGCGCGCGCCCGGGGCGGGGGCGGTGGTGCGCTTCAGCTCCACCTTGCGCGCCTCCTCGGCGGCCTCTTCGGCATCCATCTTGTTGTTCAGCCACATGGACTGGAAGAACGTCCAGACGTTGTTGGTGAGCATGTAGAACAGCAGACCGATGTGCCAGATCACGCCGGTGGCCAGAATCATGACGGGGAAGAACCACAGCATGAGCTTGTTCATCATGCCCATCTGCGACTGCATCATCTCGGCCATCTCGCCCTGCGGCTTCGGGCCCTTGCCGGCGGCCTTGCGGGCCTCCTGGCGGTTGATCATGATGCGCGCGTTGAAGTGCGTGAACGCGGCACACAGGATGACCAGCGGGGCACAGACCGCGATGATCTTCGCCCGGGTGAGGTCAGCAGTGCCGAACGCCGCGAAGGCCTCTTGCGGCATCTTCATGTACGCCGACAGCGGCACGCCGAAGAAGTCCGCGTCAAGGAAGGACTGCACGTCCTCGGCCGGGAAGGCGTAGTTGGCGGTGTTGCGGTTCTCCTCCACAGACATGCCCAGGCCGGCGCCGCCCGTGCCAGTGCGGTTGAAGGAGCGCAGCACATGCAGCAGGCCGATGAAGATGGGCATCTGCACCAGCGGCACAATGCACGACGCCAGCGGGTTGGTGCCCATCTCGCGGTAGAGTTTCTGCGTCTCCTCAGCGATCTTCTGCTGGTCGCCCTGGTACTTTTCGCGGATCTCCTGCATCCGCGGCTGCATCTCCTGCATTTTGCGCGTCGAGCGCATCTGGTTCACCATCGGCTTCAGCAGCAGCAGGCGCACCGTGCAGGTCAGCAGGACGATAGCCAGGATCCACGAGATACCTGAGTCCTTGGGGATGGCAAAGCCGATGACCTCGTGCCAGAACCTCAGCACCCAGGAAATCGGCCAGTAAATGAAATTCAGCACGTTTCGGTGTCACTCCTCACTCATTTCAATGCTGCCCGGCACCGGGTCGTAGCCACCGGGGTGCCAGGGCCCGCATTTGCACAGCCTGGCTGCGGCCATTGCGCCGCCGCGCACCGCACCGTGCCGAGACACGGCCTCGAGCGCATACGCACTGCATACTGGCATAAAACGGCACGTCCCGCCCATCTTAAGGGGTGAAAGAACCTTTTGGTAAACGCGAATCAGCCTCACCAGGGCCTTCGCTGCCGGCCCCCTCGCCGCCGGGATCTCGCCGCCGGCGAAGTTGAAGTACGCCATCAGCGCTTCTTTTCCGCCTTGGCCAGTGCATACTCTAAATCGCGTGCGAGCTCGTCGCTCGTGGCGTTGGCGGCGGGCGGCAGCGCGCGGATCACCACGTCGCGCTCGCGCCCAAGCTTATCGACGAGCTCACGCTGCACCACCACATTGCGCAACTTCCGCGACACCGCGTGACGCGTCACGGCGTTGCCCACCTGTTTCGACACCACCAGCCCAAAGCGCGGCCCGCCCTGGATCACCTGGTCCGGGCGGGCGTAAACATGCACCATTAACGTGCGAGACCCCGCGCGCACACCCTTCCTCATCGCAGTTTTGAAATCTGCTGAGGAAGTGAGTTTGTGCGGGCGGGGTAACACGCGGACGGCGAAACTATGCGGTCAGCTTTGCGCGGCCCTTCTTGCGGCGCGCGGAAACAATGGCGCGACCGGCACGGGTCTGCATACGGGCACGGAAGCCGTGCTTGCGTGCGCGGCGACGGTTGTTCGGCTGGTAGGTCCGCTTAGACACGGTGGACTCCTTATAGGGTCATGAACAGCCGACGGCTCGTGAAAGCCTCCCGGGGAAGTGGCCGTTCCAAAATTGAAACGTTGTATTGAGATTGCGGTTTCGGCTCCGAGGGTGGAGCGCAAGTCGCGTGCAGCGCCTTCGCCAGCTCGCCTTGCAGCGGCCCGGTGCCCGGCGGGGGCGGTGCTCTCAGATGTACGACGGTGTGACCGACGTAAAGACGCGCTCAAGACTACGCGAATTCGCGCATTTCGGCCAAATCAACACGCGCCCACTTTCGAGTGCGGAAACGGGTGCCCCCGTAATTACACCGGTGTGTTTTTTCGCAGGTGAAGCACCGAATCCTCGACGCACCCTGCGACTGGACTACAACAAACTGGACAGCTGTTCGAGGGATCAGGTTTTCCACAGCGACCAGTCACAGCCGCTTTTCGACAGCCCCACCCCTGAGCGGTAACAATGGAGCAAACACCACAATCACACACCGTAAATACGCACAGGGCTGTGGATAACTGTGAAGTTCTGGTTGAGACTTTTGTGCAAATCGCGTTGTTTGCACAGGTCACAGCATTGTGAACAGGACGAAAAAGTTATCCACACGCCGTGCGAAACTTGTGGACAACTCGCGTTGCTACAGTATCCACACCTGTGGATAACGTTGTGGAACAGCAGGTGAGCACCCGCCTTCCCGGCGGGTGAAGTTGTGGATTACACAGTGGAATGCGGTGGGATTCCCCGCATTCTGGCAGGAACGGACAGACTGGAGACGACGTTGGCGGACCAACACCTCGAAGACCTGTGGCGCGGCGTCGTCGATGAGCTCCTGCGCCTCTCGGAGCAGCCAACCTCATCCGTGCCCACCCTCACCCCACAGCAGCGCGCGTATCTCAGGCTGATGAAACCGGTGGTGCTTGTGGACGGCTACGCCCTACTTTCCGCCCCCCACCAAGCCGCCAAAAACGTCATCGAGGAGTCCCTGGCCCCGCACATCACCGCGCTGTTGTCCTCGCATACCGGCCAGCCCTATAACCTGGCCGTTTCCGTAGCGGCACCGGAGCCGGAACCCGAGCCGGAACCTCCGGCCGCCCCGAGCTGGCAACCCACCCAGTCTTACGCGGAGGCGTCGGTAGGCGAGCAGATCCCCATGGGCCTGGACGAGCTGGCGCAGATGCACGCCGCCCAGGTGGCGGGCCGCCGCGGGGAGGCGGCGGCCCACCCCACCGTCGATCGCCGCATCCCGCGCGAGAAACCGGCGCACGACCCGGACCGCGAGGCCAGCCTGAACCCGAAGTACACCTTCGAAAACTTCGTCATCGGTTCCTCCAACCGCTTCGCCAACGGCGCGGCCGTCGCCGTGGCCGAAAACCCCGCCAAGGCCTACAACCCCCTGTTCATCTGGGGTGGGTCCGGCCTGGGCAAAACCCACCTCCTGCACGCCGCCGGCAACTACGCGCGGGTGCTGCAACCGGGGCTGCGCATCAAGTACGTCTCCTCCGAAGAATTCACCAACGACTACATCAACTCCGTGCGCGACGACCGGCAGGAGTCCTTCAAGCGGCGCTACCGCAACCTGGACATCCTGATGGTGGACGACATCCAGTTCCTCGAGGGCAAGGAGGGAACGCAGGAGGAGTTCTTCCACACCTTCAACGCTCTGCACCAGGCCAACAAGCAGATCATCCTGTCGTCCGACCGTCCGCCGAAGCAGCTGACCACGCTCGAAGACCGCCTGCGCACCCGCTTCGAAGGAGGCCTAATCACCGACGTGCAGCCGCCGGACCTGGAGACGCGCATCGCCATCTTGATGAAGAAGGCGGCCGCCGACGGCACGCAGGTGGACCACTCCGTCCTGGAGCTGATTGCCTCCCAGTTCGAGTCCTCCATCCGCGAGCTCGAGGGAGCGCTTATCCGCGTGTCGGCCTACTCCTCCCTGATCAACGAGCCGATCACGATGGAAGTCGCCCAAGTGGCGCTGCGCGACATCCTGCCTGATGAGGGCGACGTGAACATCACCGCCACCGCCATCAAAGACGCGGCCGCGGAGTACTTCCAGGTTTCCTTGGAGCAGCTCACCGGCGCGGGCAAAACCCGCCAAGTGGCGCATGCGCGCCAGATTGCGATGTACCTGTGCCGCGAGCTCACCGACCTGTCGCTGCCGAAGATCGGCGACGAGTTCGGCGGCAAGGACCACACCACCGTCATGTACGCGGACCGCAAGATCCGCAAGGAAATGACGGAAAACCGCGGCACCTACGACGAGATCCAGGAACTCACTCAAGTAGTGAAGAACCGGGCACGCACCCGCGGGCACTAGCGGCGAGGCGGCGCTGGGCCGCCTTCCTGCCTGTGCCCCGTGCTTCCTCCCGCAAGGGCGAAATCACTCCTTCACCACTTTCCACAGCCCTGTCCACATCTGTGTAATTACACGCTTGTAGTTTCGCCAGATACGTCACAATGTGTCCGCGATCACAATGCCGACTGTTGGGGACTAGGTGTGCATAAGCGGTGGAAGAACACGCTTCCAGTTGTGTAATTTCATAGACCCGAAAAATTCATCCACAGGCGGCCCCACTTATCCACAAGTTATCCACAACCCAAATCACACACCCGACACGCCGTGCCACCGGCGGTAAAGCCCCGCAGTCCACAGATTCCCCAACACCTATTGTTGTTCCCCCTTTACTTCTTGTAATTCAATCTGGAGAAAGAGAGGGTGTGCACAACCGTCGGGCCGCGCTCCGACCGGCGCTAAGCGCCGAGTGCGCCGGAGGGAATGACAAATGTAGAGTGGTCTCCGATCTGGCCCTGCCCGAGTAACCTGCCCAGCGAAGGAGACCGCGCCACCATGGACAACAATGTGTCGTTTCGCGTCCATAAGGACGAACTCGCCGACGCCGCGGCGTGGGTTGCACGCAGCTTGCCCACCAAGTCCACGCAGCCGGTGCTTCGCGCGGTGGTCATCACGGCGGACGACAACGGCTTGGAGTTCGCGGGCTTTGACTACGAGGTGTCCACCCGGGTGCGCATCGGCGCCGAGGTGAACAACTCGGGCCGTGTCGCGGTGGCCGGTAAGCTGCTCGCCGACATCGTGGGCACCATGCCGAATGACGCGATCGAGGTCAGCACCGACGGCAAGGTCATGACCCTCCAGGCGCGCTCCTCCCGCTTCGAATTGCCGTTGATCGCCCTGGACGATTACCCGCAGTTGCCGCAGCTGCCCGAGGTCACGGGCCGAATCTCCCCGGCTGCGCTCACCGGCGCGGTGACACAGGTCGCCTCCGCCGCCGGCCGGGACGACACACTGCCGATGCTCACGGGCATCCACGTGGAGATCGACGGCGAGAACGTGAAACTCACCGCCACCGACCGCTTCCGCCTCGCGCAGCGCCACCTGACATGGGAGCCGGCGAGCGCAGACGTCAAGGCCGATCTGCTCATTCCGGCGAAGACGCTGCTGGACAACGCGCGCACGCTGGACACCTCCATCGATGACCCGGTTGAGCTGGCGGCCGGCTCAGCCGACAACATCGGCGGCGACGGCCTGTTCGGCCTGCACACCGGCAACCGCGAGACCACCACCCGCATGCTCGACGCGGACTTTCCCAACGTCGCGCCGTTGCTGCCAAAGACGCACACGGCGATCGCGTCCGTGGAGGTGGCGCCGCTGCTGGAATCCATCCGTCGCGTGAGCCTTGTCGCGGACCGTAATGCCCAGCTGCGCATGCACTTCAAGGACGGGGAGCTCACCCTGTTTTCCTCCGGCGCAGATTCTGGTGCAGCGCAAGAAACACTTCCGGCCGCGTTCGCGGGTGTCGACGAGCTGCTCATCGCCTTCAACGCGGGCTATCTTCGCGACGGCCTGTCGGTCATCGGCACCGACCGCGTCGTCTTCGGCTTCACGGAGGCGTCCCGCCCGGCGATTATGATCCCGCAGCCGGAGCAGTTGCCGGAGCGCGGCGAGGACGGCACGTTCCCCACGCCGGACACCCACTTCACCTACCTGCTTATGCCGGTGCGCCTGCCGGGCTAGCCTATGCACGTCCGCGAGCTTGATCTGCGTGATTTCCGCTCGTGGCCCGAGCTGAATCTCAAGCTTGAGCCGGGCGTGACGGTGTTTGCGGGCCGCAACGGCCACGGCAAAACCAACATCGTGGAGGCGGTCCACTACTCGTCGAAGTTGTCGAGCCATCGCGTATCGACGGATGCTCCGCTCATCCACACCGGCGCTGACAATGCCCGCGTCTCCGCCACCACCGTCAATGACGGGCGCGCGCTGACGACCCATCTGTTGGTCAAGGCCCACGGAGCGAACCAGGCGCAGATCAACCGCACCCGGCTCAAATCCGCCCGGGAGCTGCTCGGGGTGCTGCGGGTGGTGATGTTCTCCCCGGAGGACCTGCGCCTGATTACGGGGGAGCCGGCGGAGCGCCGCAAGTTCCTGGACGACCTAGCCGCGCTTCGCACCCCGCGTCTCGGAGGTGCCCGCGCGGATTACGAGAAGGTGCTGCGCCAGCGAAACGCACTGCTCAAAAGCTCGAACATGGCGCTGCGCCGCGGCTACCAGGACGAAGACGGCGCGAGCGCGCTATCCACATTGGACGTGTGGGACGGCCAGCTCGCCGCCCTCGGCGCGCAGGTGGTGGCGGGGCGCTTGGCGCTCGTCGATGAGCTGGCGGGGCGCATCACGGAGGCGTACCAGTCCGTCGCCCCCGAGTCGCGCCCCGCGTCCGTGGCGTACAGCTCCACCTTGGACCGGGCTGTGCGGGAGCTCGCGGGCGGGTCCTCGCGCGACCCGGCGGTGTTTGAGGCCGCCATGCTCGCCGAGCTTGGCAGGCGCCGCAAAGATGAGATCGACAGGGGCGCCACCCTGGTCGGGCCGCACCGCGACGACCTGACGCTCATGCTCGGCGACCAGCCGGCGAAAGGGTACGCCTCCCACGGCGAAACCTGGTCCTACGCGTTGGCGCTGCACCTCGCCGAATACCAGCTCCTGGCCGGCGAGGGCTCCGACCCGGTGCTCATCCTCGACGACGTCTTCGCCGAGTTGGACGCGAAGCGCCGCGAGCGGCTCGTCCACGTCGCCTCCGACGCCGAGCAGGTGCTGGTTACCGCCGCGGTGGGGGATGACCTGCCCGGAAACCTCGACGACGCCGTGGCCGCGCGCTACGCCGTGACCATGCGAGACGGGGTGAGCTCCATTGAGCGATCTGATTAGGCGCAGCTTCGACACCGTCCGCGACACGGCCCGCAAGCGAGGCGGCCGCCTGCCGGACCTGTCCCGCCAGGGCACGAGCACCACCCCGCGGCGCAACAGGCCATCGCTTCACGACGCACCGAAGGCGCACATCACGGTGCCGGGGCTGGAGGTGCCGGAGGGACGTCGTCAAGCAGATGTCCGAGGCATCCCCACCGGTGCCGACGGGCGCGCGTTGCCCCGCAGCTACAAGGTGTCCTCCTTCAGCAACCTGCTGGGCACCGAAATCCGCAAACGCGACTGGACCGAGAAGATGGCGCACGGTTGGGTCATGGGCCACTGGGGCGAGCTGGTGGGCGAGAAGATCGGGCAGCACACTCGGGTGGAGATGATCAAAGGCGGAGAGGTGCACGTGAGCTGCGACTCCACCGCCTGGGCGACGCAGATGAAGTACATGCAGCGCGAAGTGCTCGCCGCCATCGCCGCGAAGGTGGGGCCGGACGTGGTAACCAAGTTGCACGTCTATGGGCCGAAGACGAAGAGCTGGCGCTACGGGCCACTGCACGTGAAGGGCCGTGGGCCGCGCGACACGTACGGGTAAATCCCGAAAAACGGGCGTGAAACGCCCTCTCGCGGGTTGGACGGGTGCCCGTAATGTCCCCCTCACCGTGTAAGATGAGACGGGTTCAACGGGCCTGTAGGACAAACCCTGTTACACATCCGGCCCACATTCACGCATGGAGGAGCTTCCCGAAAGTGGCAGAGCAGCAACCCCATTACGACGCGTCATCGATCACGATCCTCGAAGGCCTCGAGGCGGTGCGCAAACGCCCGGGCATGTACATCGGCTCGACGGGCGTGCGCGGCCTGCACCACCTGGTGTGGGAGGTCGTGGACAACTCGGTCGATGAAGCCATGGCAGGCTACGCCGACCGCGTCGACGTCACCCTGCTGGCGGACGGCGGCGTGGAGGTCGTGGACAACGGCCGCGGCATCCCGGTGGAGATGCACCCGTCCGGCGCCCCGACGGTGCAGGTGGTGATGACCCAGCTCCACGCGGGCGGCAAGTTCGACTCGGAGTCTTACGCCGTTTCCGGCGGCCTGCACGGCGTGGGTATTTCGGTGGTGAACGCGCTGTCCACGCGCGTCGAGGCGGACATCAAGCGCGACGGCAAGCACTGGTACCAGAAGTTCGAGATGGCCGTGCCGGATGAGCTGGTGGAGGGCGGCAACGCCCGCGGCACCGGCACGACCATCCGCTTCTGGCCGGACCCGGACATCTTTGAGAGTGTCGACTTCAACTACGACACCATCTCGCGCCGCCTGCAGGAGATGGCCTTCCTGAACAAGGGCCTGACCATCACGCTGACCGACCAGCGCGCCAGCGATGAGGAGCTGGAGCTCGAGGCCATCGCCGAGGAGGGCGACACCGCAGCGCTTATCGACGGCGACTCGTTCGACGACTCTGTCGAAACCGTCGACGCAGCCGACGTGGACCAGGACGGCGACGGCAACCCGGCGGAGGCCGGCGACGAGGTTGCCCCGGATGTGAAGAAGAAGCGGGAGAAGAAGGTCACCTTCTACTACCCGGACGGTCTGATCGACTACGTGCAGCACCTGAACAAGTCCAAGACCGCCATCCACCCGACCATCATCGGCTTCGACCAGAAGGGCGACGGCCTGGAGGCCGAGGTGGCCATGCAGTGGAACGGCTCCTTCAAGGAGTCCGTGCACACCTTCGCCAACACCATCAACACCCACGAAGGTGGCACCCACGAAGAGGGCTTCCGTGCGGCGCTGACGTCGTTGATGAACCGGTACGCGCGCGACCACAAGCTGCTCAAGGACAAGGAGCCGAACCTCACCGGCGACGACTGCCGCGAGGGTCTCGCCGCCGTCGTCTCGGTGCGCGTGGCGGACCCGCAGTTCGAGGGCCAGACCAAGACCAAGCTGGGCAACACCGAGGTCAAGGGGTTTGTCCAGCGCGCGGTGAACGAGAACCTCTCCGACTGGTTCGATGCCAACCCGGCCGAGGCCAAGGTGATCGTGAACAAGGCGGTGTCCTCCTCCCAGGCCCGCCAGGCCGCACGCAAGGCCCGCGACTTGGTGCGCCGCAAATCCGCCACCGACCTGGGCGGGCTTCCCGGCAAGCTCGCGGACTGCCGCTCCAAGGACCCCACAAAGTCCGAGCTGTTCATCGTGGAGGGTGACTCCGCAGGCGGCTCCGCCAAGGGCGGCCGCGACTCCATGTACCAGGCCATCCTGCCGCTGCGCGGCAAGATCCTGAACGTGGAGAAGGCCCGCATGGACCGCGTGCTGAAAAACGCCGAGGTCCAGGCCATCATCACCGCGCTGGGCACCGGCATCAACGACGAGTTCGACATTGCCAAACTGCGCTACCACAAGATCGTGCTCATGGCCGACGCCGACGTGGACGGTCAGCACATCGCGACCCTGCTGCTGACCCTGTTGTTCCGCTTCATGCCGGAGCTGGTGGAAAACGGCCACGTGTTCCTGGCCAACCCGCCGCTGTACAAGCTGAAGTGGGGCAAGGGCGAGCCGGGCTACGCGTTCTCCGACCGCGAGCGCGACGAGCTGCTTGCGGAGGGCCTGGAGGCCGGCCGCAAGATCAACACCGACGACGGCATCCAGCGCTACAAGGGTCTCGGCGAGATGAACGCCAAGGAACTGTGGGAAACCACCCTCGACCCGGAAACGCGCATTCTGCGCCGGGTGGAGCTCGAGGACGCGCAGCGCGCCGACGAGCTGTTCTCCATCCTGATGGGCGACGACGTTGCTGCCCGCCGCTCTTTTATCACCCGCCGAGCGAAGGACGTGCGCTTCCTGGACGTTTAGCTGCGCACGATCTGACATTCAGCGCACAAGGCCCCGGCATTTCCCCAGGTAGGGGAAATATTGCCGGGGCCTTATGTTAAATCGTGCGCGGTGGGCCGAAGGTGACGTCGCTAGGCAAAGCGCTCCACGATCCGACCGAACTCGGGCAGCGCCGGGCCGACAATCTTCGCGGCCTTGCCACGCAGCGTGGAGTACACCTTCTTCACAGGGCCGGGCATGGAATCGACCTGCTTGTCACCCGCCTCGAGCATCGCCTTGACCACCTCGTCCTCGCGGCCGGAGAGGAACTCGCCGAACCCCTGCTGGCCGCTGGCCTGATAGGCGGACCAGTACGGTCCCAGCTCCTCCACAATCTGGGGGAGGAACTTGTTCACGCCCTTGGGGATGGCGTCCGCGTCGGCCTTCTTGCCAGCCGCCACCGCGGACTTCAGAGCCATGCCGGTAAGGCCGGACTGGCGGGAGATGGTCGAATCAACCAGGGAAGCGAGCTCCTGGACAACCTGGGGGCGCTTGGCTGCGTCGAGCAGCTGGGAAAGATCAGTCATGCCGCCAGTTTAACTGGAAAAACGGCCGGTTCGGGACCGGCCGTTTTCGGTTGCAGCTCTTCCACCACAGCGCTCAGGTGCCACATTTGTCACACAGCTAACTGCAACCACAACGGGCACAACGGTAACACAGGCGGTGGGGGCGCGCTAACGTTGGGGGAAGTACTCGTCGATGTACGTCTGCACGAACGCCGTGATCTCCTTCGCCGGGATGATGCGGTTGCCTTCCGACGACCCAGGCGCCCACTCCAGGTTGAACTGCCTCGCGGCCTGGTCGACGGCCTCGCGCGCTTGCGGGACGAAATCTACGATGATCTGCGCGACAGCAGCGGTGGTCAGCAGCGCAAGCGTGAGCGAAATCGGCGCCGAACCCGTGTAAGACCCTTCAAAGGCGCGCTTCTCCGGCACCTCGATGCCCTTGTCGTAGTCCGGGTAGTAGTCCGGGTTGGAGGAGCCTTTCGAACTGGTGGAGGACAGCTGGGAAACGGCGGTCTGCTGCGCGGAGGCGGGGGCAGGGGCCAGGGTAGCGGCGGCGAGGGTGGCGGCAGTCAGCGCCGCAGCGGTTTTCTTCATGGGGAACATGTTAGGCGGTGGGCAACGGCAAGTTCGGCCAGAGTCCCATCTGCTCCAACTGCGGCTTGGCTGCGAACGCTAGGCCGCCGAGCGCGGCGAGGACACCGAGCACAATAGCAATAATGCCGCCGGTGCTGGAGCCGGAGTTATCGCTCTCCGCCTCAAGTGTCGGCGTCGGGGTAGAGGTCTGGGAGGGTTTCGGGGTTTCTGCCGGGTCCGGTTGCGCGGTGGGCTCTAGCGTCGGGGTAGAGGTCTGGGAGGGTTCCGGGGTTGCTGTGGGGTCTGGTTGCGTGGTGGGTTCCGGTGTCGGGGTTTCTGTCGGGTCCGGTTCCGTAGCTGCAACAGTAATTTTCACGAAAACAGGCTTCGTCGAACCATCCTTGAAGGTGGCAGTAAGCTGCAGTAACCTCTCACCAATTTTCGTGCTTTCCGTAGCCGTCATCGACAGTCGACCACCGGGGAGAATTCTCATATTCATGCCCGGATTGTCAAAGTAACCGAAAGTGAGTTTGGCGCCTTCCGGCAAACCTTCTGGATCGACTTCGATGGTTTCCCCTGCCCTGACTGTGACGTCGGGGAACGTGATCTTTGCGGAGTCTGCCTCCGGGTTTTCCGGCATTATTAGCTCAAACACAGCCATCTCGATGCGGCGGGATCCATCGGAAAATTTCGCAGTCACCGGCACGGTCACCGTCTTGCCGGGGGTGGTGCGCTCTGGTGGCGTGAGAGAGACTTCTCCCGTCTTGGCGTCGACGGTGGTTGTCCAGCCGGGTTCTTTAAATTCGGGTTCGGAAAAAACGGTTCCTTCTGGCCAGCTGCCCGTCGGCTTTGAGGTGAACGGCCCAGGGGTTGGCACCTCCAACTCTTCGTAGGTCAGATCCGCTTTTTCGCTCAGCCACTTCCCGGGAGTGGTCACTGAAAAGACTGCATCTGCAATGCCGACGCGGCCGTCGGGATACGCCATCTGAATTGGGATGGAGAAATCACGCAGCTGCTTAATGGGCCGCTTCGGAGAGAAAGTCACTTCACCTGTATGCGGGTCGAGCTTGATGTCTGCGACTCCAAGAGCGAAGGGTTCGAGATCTTCTCGGAGGGTAAATGTGGTGCCCTTAGGGGCGTGGCCGACAAAAGTGGATACGGCTTGCTCGTCGCCTGCAAAATAGACCTTCTCCCAGCGGGGCTGAAACCTCTCCGCGTATGCTTCGTCTTTGGAGCGGAAAAAGGGATCGGATTTTTTGATACGCGCTGCGGTCTCGTCGGAAACCACCACGACGGGCGCTCCTTGGACGTAGAAGGAGCCGTCAGGGAAAGTAGCCTTCACGGCCACCTCTGTATTCCACCCAATCGGAAGCTGTTTAAGCGGTTCCACCGTTAGCGTGCCGTCGGCGTCCACATTCACGCGAAGTTCGTCCGGGGCGGTGGCCTCAAAGTGCGTGCCCTCGGGGAGCTCAACCTCGGAAGTGAGGAGGCGCCCGATGGCGGGCGTGCCGTTTGTAAAAAGCGGCTCGTAATACCCCTCGTGCTTGTGTGCCATCTCCCCCAGGAAGGTCACCGTTTGCACTGTCACTGGGTAGTCATGCGTGCGGAAGCCATCGGTCGCTGTGACGTAAAATCGGGCAACCTCGCCGGGGCTCACGTCCTCGGACACCTGGATGGTGACGATGCCGGTGCGCGGATTCGTCGTCAGTCGATAGCCAATATTCTCATCTTCACCCTCCAAGCGAACGTTGGTGGGAAATGTGTCATTCGGTGCGATCTGCACTGTGCTGCCTGGGACAACTCTGGCGGTGGGCCAGCTCAGCGTGCTCAGGGGGTCTTGCATTTGGGTGGTTGCTTCCTGGGCAATTGCGTGGGGGGAAACGATGCCGCCGACGAACATCGCGGCGGTTCCCGCGATTGCGATGGCAGTGCGTTGTAGCTTCATAGGAACCTCCGTAGGGGGAACTTGGATTATCCTGGATTGTAACTGCTGAACTGCGCGGAAGCGGGCTCAACGTGCAGCGACGGGAACCGTGCCACAACTTCTCGCGTCTAAACACCATGAGACAGCTCTACTGCGGCATGCGCATCGCCACCGGCAGCCTCCTGCACACCAACCCGGGGCGGGTCCCGCCAGGGATGGCCAGCGTCAACGGGCGGTTTGTGGTACCGCGGTTCGTCCTGAGGACAAGCGGTGTGGTGCTGCGCGATTCGCTGCGCCACCCGCGCCGGGTGAGCTATCCAGTGCCGGCGGAGTACCGGGCGGCGGCGTTCGCGCTCGCGCACCCGGGCGCGACGGTTTCCGGCTTCAGCGCGCTGGCGCTGTACGGGCTGCCGTACCTTGCGGACGCGCACGATGTGGTGCTGATTTCGTCGAAGGTTCGGAAGAAGGAACTCGGTGGCCAATTCAGTCCCACGCTGACCCGGCAGCCGCTCGGCCCAGGGGAGACGTGGCATGTGGTGTGCCGCGACGAACCCATCCGGGTGGTCGCGCCCGCCGTTGCCGCCGCCCAGGCCCTCAGGCTGATCCGTGTCGGGGAGTGCTCGTGGCCGGTCGTGGCGCCCGCCGATGAGGAGGTGTTCGTGCGTGCGGTGCAGCTTGTGGACGCCTGCCGCAGGTTTCTCGGCATCGCTCCTGAGGCGATCGCCGCAGCGAGCAAGGGCCGCGTGGACAACAGGTGGCTCGCCTCGGTGCTGAAGGCGTCGAGTGCGCTTGCGGATTCGCCGAAGGAGACCGAGATGCGCCTTCTGGCCGGCAAAGTGGCCAGGGATTACGGTCTTGAGCTGCGGGAACAGGTGGAGTTTTTCGACCGAGGCGAGTTGGTCACCCGCGCTGACCTGGCCTTTCCGGAGCCGCGGGTGGCGCTGTACTACGACGGCGCAAACCATGACGATCCCGGTCGCCGGATCAAGGACACTCGCATCGACCTCTACCTCACGTCCATCGCGTGGCAGCCGCTGCGGTACGCCACGAACATGCTGGGTGGCATGCCGAAACACTTGGCGGTGGTGCTGGAGGAGCGTGGGTGCGCACGATTTGACGGGCGGAAAATCTGACCTGGGCTTTTAAGGTGCGAAATCGTGCGAAATGTTAGATCGTGCGCAGCTGCCTATCGACGTTCCTTAGGTTCACCCCGCCCAGCGCCGGTACACCTCAGCGGCGACGTCTGCGAAACCGGGGTTGGACCCGGAGAGTGGCTCCAAAAGCCGGATGGTCTCGGCCAGGGCGGTAGCGGCCGCCCCCACTGAGTCGAACACCGGGACCCCATGAAAGCGGGACCCGGGCACGGCGGCGCAGGCCGCCAAAGCAGCGAAAGAGCGGACCTGGCAGCCGTGGAAGGCGCAGTACTCGTCGGCGACGGCCAAAAGCTGCTCGCCGGAAAAGCCTCTCACGGGCGGGCCTGCCTGATCCGGGACTCCATCCCGGAGTAGGAGGGGATGAGGGTGCGGGCGAGGTCGGTGACGTGGGCGTCGTCAAGCAGGCGCGATGCTGCCGTGACTACCGCACGGCGCGCCGCCTCCTGCTTTGAGCACCCCCACGCGGACGCCAAGAGGACGAGCGCCTTGTCCTCGTCTGCGGTCAACCGAAGCGTCATAGCCATACCATTGTGATACCAGGTTGCTCCTTCGCTCCAAGCAGAAGCCCCGCTAGACTCCATACACATGGCTGATGACACCACTGGCGGCTTGGACCGCATTCAACCAATCGACATCAACGAGGAGATGCAGACCAGCTACATCGATTACGCCATGAGCGTGATCGTGGGTCGCGCCCTCCCCGAGGTGCGCGACGGCATGAAGCCGGTGCACCGCCGCGTGATCTACGCGATGTACGACGCGGGCTTCCGCCCCGAGCGCTCCTACGTCAAGAGCGTGAAGGCCGTCGGCGAGACAATGAGTAACTACCACCCGCACGGCGACAGGGCCATCTACGACACCCTGGTGCGCATGGCGCAGCCGTGGGCCATGCGCTACCCGCTTGTGGACGGCCAGGGCAACTTTGGCTCGCCAGGCAACGACGGCCCGGCCGCGATGCGTTACACGGAGTGCAAGCTCACCCCGATCGCCATGGAGATGGTCCGCGACATCCGCGAAAACTCCGTGGACTTCGCGCCGAACTTCGACTCCAAGACACAGGAGCCGACCGTCCTGCCGTCCCGCGTGCCAAACCTGCTGATGAACGGCTCCAACGGCATTGCGGTGGGCATGGCCACCAACATCCCGCCGCACAACTTGAACGAGTTGGCGGACGCCATCCAGTGGATCCTCGACCATCACGACGCGGAGGAGAAGGAAACCCTCGACGCCGTGATGGAGCGCGTGAAGGGCCCAGACTTCCCCACGGCGGGCCTCATCGTGGGCGACCAGGGCATCAAGGACGCCTACACCACCGGCCGCGGCTCCATCCGCATGCGCGGCGTGACCGAGATCGAGGAGATTGGCAACCGCCAGGTCATCACCATCACGGAGCTGCCGTACCAGGTCAACCCGGACAACTTCATCCACAACATCGCCGAGCAGGTCACCGCCGGCAAGATGGTGGGCATCTCCAAGATTGAGGACGAATCCTCCGACCGCGTGGGCATGCGCATCGTGGTCACGCTGAAGCGCGACGCGGTGCCGCGCGTGGTGCTGAACAACCTGTACAAGCACTCGGCTCTGGAGACGAACTTCTCCGCCAACATGCTTTCGATTGTGGACGGCGTTCCGCGCACCCTGCGCCTGGACCAGATGCTGCGCTTCTACGTCAAGCACCAGATCGAAGTCATTGTGCGCCGCACCCAGTACCGTCTGGACGAGGCCGAGAAGCGCGCGCACATCCTGCGCGGCCTGGTCAAGGCGCTGGACATGCTGGACGAGGTCATCGCTCTGATCCGCCGTTCGCCGACCGTGGACGACGCCCGCCAAGGCCTCATCGACCTCCTCGACGTGGACGAGATCCAGGCCAACGAGATCCTGGCCATGCAGCTGCGCCGCCTGGCGGCCCTGGAGCGCCAGAAGATCATCGACGACCTGGCCGCCATCGAAGAGCAGATCGCGGACTACAAGGACATCCTGGCCAAGCCGGAGCGCCAGCGCGAGATTGTGGGCGACGAGCTGGGGGAGATCGCGGATAAGTACGGCGATGAGCGCCGCACCCAGATCGTCGCCGCAACCGGCGACGTCACCGAAGAAGACCTCATCGCCCGCGAGAACGTCGTGGTCACCATCACCTCCACCGGCTACGCCAAGCGCACGAAGGTGGACGCCTACAAGTCCCAGAAGCGGGGCGGCAAAGGCGTGCGCGGCGCCGAACTGAAGCAGGACGACGTGGTGAAGAACTTCTTCATCTGCTCCACGCACGACTGGATCCTGTTCTTCACCAACTTCGGCCGCGTCTACCGGCTGAAGGCATACGAGCTGCCGGAGGCGGGCCGCACCGCCCGCGGCCAGCACGTGGCCAACTTGCTGGAGTTCCAGCCGGAGGAGAAGATCGCCCAGATCATCCAGATCCAGTCCTACGAGGACGCCCCCTACCTGGTGCTGGCCACGCGCGACGGCCGCGTGAAGAAGTCGCGCCTGACCGATTACGAGTCCGCGCGTTCCGCCGGATTGATCGCCATCAACCTCAACGAGGGCGACGCGCTGATCGGAGCTTGCCTCGTGGCCGAGGATGACGACATCCTGCTGGTGTCCGAGCAGGGCCAGTCCATCCGCTTCTCCGCGGACGACGAGCAGCTGCGCCCCATGGGCCGCGCCACCGCTGGCGTGAAGGGCATGCGCTTTAAGGGCGACGACCAGCTGCTCGCCATGACCGTAGCCAAGGACGGCGAATACCTGCTGGTGGCCACCTCCGGCGGCTACGGCAAGCGCACTCCCATCGAGGAATACAACGCGCAAGGCCGCGGCGGCATGGGTGTGATGACCTTCAAGTACACCCCGAAGCGGGGCAAGCTCATCGGTGCGCTCGCGGTGGCCGAGGACGACCAGATCTTCGCCATTACCTCCGCCGGCGGCGTGATCCGCACCGAGGTGGATCAGATCCGCCCGAGCTCGCGGGCCACTATGGGTGTGCGGCTCGTGGACCTCGCCGACGGCGTGGACCTGCTGGCCATCGACCGCAACGTCGAGGATGAAGGCGAGGAGGAGGCCACCGCCGTGGCCACCGGGCAGAAGACCATTGAGCAGGCGCTTCACGACGGCGCGTCCGCAAGTACCAACGCCGACTCCGCTGGCGAGGATGAGGAGTAGCCCGTGGCTGTCCGAAAAGTGACCGTGCGCAACATCGGCGCCGGATCCACCTTCAAGGTGGCCTCATTGCTGGCAATGGTCGGGTTTATTGCCTGGATGGGCGCATGCCTGCTGGTCTATTACGGCCTGGAGCGCGCCGGGGTTGTGGACTCGGTGAACTCGCTCATCGGCGGCGTGGGAGGCGACCAAGTGGTGGACATGAAACTGGCCATGTCTGCCGCGGGCCTCCTGGGCCTTGTCGGGTTCCTGTTCCAGGTGATCATGGCCCCGCTGACGGTGGTCATCTACAACGCTGTCGCGGACCTGGTGGGCGGCATCAGCTTCACCATGTCCAACCGGGCGAAGTAGGGCGTCACCTGCCGGCTTTACCTACGCCAGCTAGAAGGCCAGCAGGCCGTTCAAGGCGGCACCGGCGATGCCCAACACAGCGAGGGCTGCAACGACGGCGCCGATGATGGCGGCCACGTTGGTGTTCTTACCGGCCGTGACGGGGGCCTCAACCTGGACCTCACGCTTCTCGGCCTTGGTCTCCACCGGGGCAGCGGGGGCGTGGCCGACAGCTGCGCCCTGTGAGACGAAGCTGACGCCGAGCTCGATGGCGTCGTGGCCGATACGCGGGGTGTTCAGCACGAGCGCGTCCCAGTCGGCCGGGACCTCGATCGGGCCGTCGGTCCCTTGCGCGGTGTATCCGCGCTCGGAGTAGTTGAAGTGGGAGAACTGTTGGTTGTAGTTCATCACCGAGACGTAATCCGGGGAAGCGGCGTGGTTGCGGGGCAGCTTGCGGGTCGCGTCCGCGGCACCGTTGTGGCGCAGCCCGAGGGTGTGGCCGAACTCGTGGAGGATGGCGTTGCGCAGCTGCTCGTCGGTAGTGATCTGCGAGTTTTTGCCCACGAAGAAGGCGCTGTCACCCACCAAGGCAACGCCGGTGGCCATGTTGCCGCGGTCGATCTGGTCGCCGATGAGACCGAGGCGGAACACGTTGGAGCGGTCGCCTAGGTGCGTCTCAATGTCCTTGAGCAGGCGTATCCCCGTGACTTCACCGTTGAAGTAGTACTGGGAGTAGGGGAGGACCTCTCCACCGTGGAACTCCGTGTAGTTCGCAATGTTGGTGAAGGTCTCGCCCGCGTCGATGTGCAGGGTGATGCCGTGCTCGTCGAAGAGGTCGACGATGTCCTGCAGCGACTGCGCGGATGGAGCGAAGCTTGCGCCGTTGTGCGGCGCCATCCAGTTGAGTTGGAGGAACAGATCCGGGCGGTTGGGGTCGACGCCCCACTCGTGCAGCGGCAGCTCGGTGCCGTCTTTGAGCACGACGCCGCCCGTCTCCCAGTCGTCCGGCAGGCCGTCGTTGTCGGAGTCGATCGCGTACTCGGCCTCGGCGAGGGAAACGAGGGCGGAGGGATCCTGCGCTGCCGTCTCGTCGGCGGCAGCGGGCTGGATGCCGGTGAAGGCCAGTGCGGCGGCAAGTGTTCCGGCAATTGCGGCGTTGGCCTTCATATCTGCGCGCATCTCGTTTGCTCCTTGAGTGTCCGGTGGTTGATACGGGCTGCTTCGATGACCATGACTTTATGCAAGGTGTATGCGCAGGTAAACCGGGGAGTACGCGCAGCCGGATCGTTCAACACTTGCCGCGGATTGTTCAACGTTTCTAGGCCGACTAGCTGGCGGATTGTTCAGCAATCCGGTCGCAGGCGGCGCACTTTGTTCAACGATCAGCCCCCTCTGGCACCGTCAAATTATGCATGCATAAAATGCAGCTAAGATAGTACGAAAGGGGACGGGACCGTCACCAGCAGCTTTCTGGCCCAGCGGTCGCATAAACTGCTATAGAAAACGCCGACGAGTAGCGGAACACCGGATTGTTCACCACTTTCCCCGCCTGGCTACCCCCTCCCGCTACCCCCGGCGAACCGAAGGTTGAAACGTCGTGAAGCAAGCGCTCGTATTTAGGCCACACGCTGGCGATTTGGAGGTATGTGGGGTGCTCTGTAATATTCCTATTCGTTCCAAGGGCCTATAGCTCAGTCGGTTAGAGCGCATCGCTGATAACGATGAGGTCGCAAGTTCGATTCTTGCTAGGCCCACTGCCCGAAAGGGCGACGGGGCATTAGCTCAGTTGGTAGAGCACCTGCTTTGCAAGCAGGATGTCAGGAGTTCGATTCTCCTATGCTCCACAGAATGGCTCCCTCCCATGCGGGGGAGCCTTTTTGCTTTGCGATGTAAACTTCGCACTTTCCACCGCGAAAGTGAGCATGAGTTTCGCACTTTCCACTGCCAAAGTCAGAATAAAACTCCGAAATGGCAGGTAGACAAAGTGTGAAAGTGAGAATATAGTGTGAGCTGTGTCTTGGACTGAGCGACGGTTGCGTGAAACCCTTTCCCAGTTGCGCGCGTTTGGGGACGATACAAGCTTGGTTGAGTGCAAAACAGCAGGTGGGGGAGTCCCTGAGCAACTCGGCGAGACGCTGTGCGCGTTTGCGAACATGCCACAAGCTGGCGCGCTCATTCTTGGGGTGAGTGAACGGCGTGGGTTCGAAGTCACCGGCGTTGCCGAGCCCGCGAAGATGGAGAAATCCGTGGTAAACGTGAACCGGAGTGCGGTGACACCGGCGCCACAGTTGGAGTTTTTCCACCACGTGCTTGACGGGAAGAACGTAGTCGTTGTGGAAGTCACGCCACTTCTGCCTTCAGAAAAGCCGGCGAAGTTCGAGGGTAAACCATTTTTGCGCCAGGCCGACGGCGACTACGTGATGAATTCGAATGACTTGAAAATGCTGTCGCTGTCGGCACTGACTGAGACCCAGCAGCACCATTTCGATTTTGAATCTTTGCCGGGAACCGATTCCGCCTTGCTTGACACCAGCGTGCTCAACACATACATGAAAACGGTGCGTGCTTCCCGGAGCCGCATAGCCAAAATCGACGATGTCACTCAGCTACTGCAGGTCACTAACGTTACGGACAGCCATGGCAACGTTCGACTTGGCGGTTTGTACGCGCTGGGCTACCTCCCGCAATCGGTTGAGCCAGCACTTGGAGCGACAGCGGCGGTGCGGCTGGCTCGAGGGGAAGGAGCCGGCCGAAACAGGAACCTCACTGAGATCGAGGGTCCGTTGCCCGTGATGCTGGCGGAAGCGATGGACTGGATTCGGCGAAATGCGGACACCGTAAGCCGCTACACCGAAAACGGCCACTTAGTGGATCAGCCGGAGTTTCCTCCAAGCGCTATCCGAGAAGTGCTCTCGAACGCTCTGGTGCACCGGGACCTTGGGCCCTCGGTGGACGTGGGCAAAAAGGTGGAGATCAGGCTCACGGAGCGCATGCTCATAATTGTCAGCCCAGGCGGCTTGCGTGGCCTATCTGTTTCTCAGCTTGAGGCACCTTCACTGACTAAAGCCCCGGTAAATAAGCGTCTGTACGAGATCGCGCGTTACCTCCGCATGGATGACGGGGAGCGTGTAATTGAGGGAGAAGGTGGCGGCATTCAGGAAATCCTGACTGCGATCCGGGAGGCTCGCCTGCCCAAACCAAAGTTCATAGACAACGGTGTCGAATTCAAGGTTCTCTTCCCGCGCGGATCCCGTTTCACGAAAGAAGAGGATGACTGGTTGGAGGGGTTGCAGCGCGACGGGCTGCGGTTGACCCCGACGGAGGAAGATCTTCTGGTGGACCTGCGGAATCACGGTGGTGCCACGCTTTCCGGCATCCTGCAGCGTTACTCGCCTTACAGTGAACAGTTTTGCAAGAGGATGTTGGACAGGCTCACGGAGACAGGGGTACTCCAGGAGACTGACGGCCGGTACACCTTGCCTGGAACCCGGAGCGACACACTGAGGTTCGAGGCCCCGCGGTCCGACATCACCGCCGCGTTCCACACTGATGGTCTGGCTTCCCTTGGCAAGAACGTTCCCTCCGTCTACCGGGCGTTTACTCCTGGCGCACAGGTCACGTTGAAGGAGTTGCAGGCGGCGACGGGCCTCTCGGTGGCGCAAGTGCGCTACGCCCTTGAACCCCTTCTCCACCACGGGCACGTGGTCATGCTCGGCGGTCAAGGCCGCCGGGGCACGACGTATCGGTTGAAGTACTGAGAGTTTCGCACTTTTCACTGTCAAAGTCAGAATGAAACTCCGAAATGGCGGGTAGACAAAGTGTGAAAGTGGGAATTCTAGAACGACAATTTTCCCACCAGTATTATCGCCGCCGCCACCTACGACAAGTCCAAGGAGTAGCGCCGTGGCCGCACGGTAAGCTCACAGCCGTGAACACCTCCCTCTCCCGCTACGACGCCATGGCGGACAAGGCGGCGGCGCAGGTGATCGCACGGTATTCCACGAGCTTTTCCCTGGCCACGAAGGCGTTGGCGAGGCCGGAGCGCACGCACGTCCGCAACCTGTACGCCGTGGTACGCATTGCGGACGAGATTGTGGACGGCGCGGCAGAGCAGGCCAACGAGTGCCCGGAAACCGCCCTCGACCTGTACGAGGAGCAGGTGCTCCACGCGCCGCGCCACCGTTTCCACACGGATCCGGTGTTGCACGCGTGGGCGCGCACCCACCGCGCGTGCAACATCGACAACAGCCACATGGAGGCGTTTTTCGCCTCGATGCGCGCGGATCTGACGCAGACGGAGTTCACTCCGGAGGAGCTGGATACCTATATATACGGCTCGGCTGAGGTGATCGGGCTGATGTGCTTGGACATTTTCATGCGCGACCGCGCGTCCGCGGATCGCCGTGTGTTGGAGGACGGCGCCCGCGCGCTCGGCAGCGCGTTTCAGAAGGTCAATTTCCTGCGTGACCTGGGGGAGGACCGTCGTGCGCTGGGGCGCGCGTACTTTGGCACCCAGCTTGACGACGATCTCAAGCTCTCCCTGACCAACGGCATCACCGCCGAGCTGGACCGCGCCCAGCAGGCCATCGCGCTTCTGCCGCGGTCTGTGCGCGGGGGAGTGGCCGCAGCCGAGGCGCTGTATCGGGAGCTCAACTCCAAGATCGCGACGACGCCGGCAGCGCAGCTGCAGACGACGCGCATCGGCGTGCCCAACCACCGCAAGCTATGGCTCACAGCCCGGGCCATGAAGAAAGCGACAACCGCATGACACAGCCGAAAACCGCCATAGTGATCGGCGCCGGTGTGGCCGGAATGGCCACCGCCGCGTTGCTTGCGCGAGAGGGCATCCGCACCACCGTGGTGGAGAAGCTGCCCACCTACGGCGGCCGCGCCGGCAACGAAACCGTCGGCGGCTTCCGGTTCGACACCGGCCCCAGCTGGTACCTCATGCCGGACGCCTTCGACCACTTCTTCGCCCTCTTTGGCAAACGCACCGAAGACGTGCTGGACCTCAAGCCGCTCACCCCCGCGTACAGGCTGTTCCCGGAGGGCGAGATGCCTATCGGCGTCACCTCCGGCCGCGACAACGCCATCGAGCTGTTCGAATCCATAGAGCCCGGCGCCGGCGAGAAGCTGCGCGAGTACCTGGACAGTGCGGCGGAAACCTACGACCTGGCGCTGGAGTGCTTCCTCTACACCACTTTCCGCTCGCTCGCGCCGTTTGCGCAGATCACGGGCCAGTACGGCAAGCTCGCGCGCTACCTCACCGAGCCGCTGGATCGCTTCGTGGCCAGCCGCTTCACGGACACCCGCCTGCGCCAGATGCTCACCTACCCCGCGGTATTCCTCTCCTCGCACCCCGCGCGCACGCCGAGCTTGTACCACCTGATGAGCCACACGGACCTCACCCAGGGCGTGGCGTACCCGCAGGGCGGTTTCGCCGCAGTCATGGACGCTATCTACGACCTGGCTGTGGAACAGGGAGTGCGCTTCTCCTTCGACACCGAGGTCGCGGCCATCGATTACAGCGGGCGCAAGGCCACGGGCATCACGCTTATCGACGGCCAAAGGCTCCCCGCCGACATCATCGTCTCCGCCGCAGACCTCCACCACACCGAAACCCGCCTGCTGCCGAAGAAGAAGCAGACCTACGCCGAGCGCTATTTCGCCCCGCGCGACCCCGGCCTCGGCACCGTGCTGGTCATGCTCGGCGTGGAAGGCGAAATTCCGGAGCTGGCCCACCACAACCTGCTGTTCTCCCGGCAGTGGGAAGACGACTTCGCGGCGGTGTTCGACGGCCCTGTGGCGCAGCGTCCCCTGGGCGCCTCCCGGTCGATCTACGTGTCCAAGCCGTCCGCCACTGACCCCGACGTGGCACCGGCCGGGCACGAGAACCTCTTCGTGCTGGTACCCGTCGCCGCCGAGGAGGCGATCGGCCACGGCAACATGTACCGAGAGCAGGCAAGCGGGCAGGTGGAGCGCATCGCCGACGCGGCGATACAACAGATCGCGCAGTGGTGTGGGGTGGAGGGGTTAGACCGAAGGGTCGTCGTGAAGCAGACGCTCGGGCCCGCGGACTTCGCCGAGCGCTACCACGCGTGGTCCGGCGGGTCCATCGGACCGGCGCACACGCTCCGGCAGTCGGCGTTTTTGCGCGGGTCCAACAAGAGCCGCAGGCTGGACAACCTCTACTACGCGGGCGCCACCACCACGCCAGGGGTCGGCGTGCCCATGTGCCTGATCTCCGCCGAGAACGTGCTCAAGCGTCTGCGCGGGGACACCAGCCCGGGCGCGCTGCCGGAGGCGCGGTGATGCAATTCGCGTACCTGGGGGCGCTGCTGTTTTCGCTGGCAGGGATGGTGATCATCGACCACCGTTGGAAAACCGCGTTCTTCCGCAACCCTCGCAAGGCCGCACTCGTGTCCGCGGGGATTCGCCGTACATGGTGGGCGTGGATCTGGCGCCGCAGCTGCCGCTGGAAGAGTCGATCTTCCTGTTCTTTCTCACCTACCTGACCATGAACCTGACGGGACTCTTGCGCGCGTGACATAACGGCGTCTTCGATTACGAATCCGACATTGTCAACCCCGCAAAGGCGGCGTTGAGGGCGCGGTGCTGCCCAGGTCCATGCACCGGCCGCTCCTGATCGCCTCCGCCGCCACCGTGATCCCGTTCGCACTGTATCTATTTGCGGTGGGGACGTGGGCGTTGTCGGCGGCGCTGGCTCTGGCGCTGTTTGCGGTGGTGGCGTACTCCGCGCCGCCGCTGCGCTTCAAGGAGGTTCCGTTGTTGGACTCCGTGACCTCGCCCGCGCACTTCACGCTGCCCGCAGTGGTGGGCGCGCTGATCGGCGGCGCTTTCATCGGCGGCTACCTCGGCCTGGCATTGGCGGCTTTCTTTCTGTGGGGGATGGCGAGCCACGCGTTGGGGGCCGTGCAGGATGTCCAGTCCGACCGCGCCGGGGGGTTGCGCTCCGTGGCGACCGAGCTGGGCGCTCGCCTTACGACGCGCTCCGCCTCCACCCTCTACCTGGCAGCAGCCGCCCTCTGCTTTGCGTTGCCTTCACCCGGCTGGGCAGTGGGCCTGCTCGGGCTGGGGTACGTTGCCAACACGGTAAGGTTCTGGAACGTCACCGACGCTACCTCCGCTGTTGTGAATCGAGCCTGGCGGGTGTTCCTCTGGCTGAACTACCTCACCGGAGCGGCCGTGACCTTTGCCGTGCTGGCCAGCGCCGCACGCTGAATTGGCTTTGTTGAACAATCGCTGGGTGTGTGGTGAAGATCACCTTGCTTTTTTCTTCCTGAGTGTTGACTAAAGGTCAAGGTCAGGGGGTCGATTTTCTGAGTTTCTGCGGGTCAGTCGGCGTTTTGGATTGTTGTACGGGGGTGCGGACTATTTTCCAAGCCGATCTTGCGATTAAATGTGTAGTTATCAGTTTGGAGATCCGTGTTCAGGTGATCTCAAGGCTGCTTCGAATATCTCCTCCGACTTGTAAGGAATGAAGCCGTTGAAGAACGCAAATCTTAAGAAGCGCGTCCTCGCCACCATGGTTTCCGCCACGGTGGCGTTTGGTGGTGTAGCTGTCGCAGCTCCGTCCGCTGACGCGGACCAACGCATTACTAGCCAGTACTCCGCGCTCGATAGTGCAGACCAGCACGTTGCGCTTGCATATAACGCGACGCAGAAGGTCAACCGTGCCATGGAAATGATGGACACCGTGTACGGCCCGGGCTGGTGCATCGACCGTCACCTGGACGTCCCGTTCGACGACACGCAGTACGACGTGCGAAAGCTGGACGGCACCTCCGGCTTCTACGGTTTCAACTACGACTACGGCGGGGACCTGAAGATTCACCCGGACATTCAAAAGGCCGCCATCAACCTGACCAAATCCATGTTGGACTCGTACTACGCAGGTCAGGAAGCGGAAGCCAAGCGCAAGAACTTCGCCCTCCAGGCACTGCTCTCCAACAACCTAGAAATGCTGGACCAGCTCCGCGGCCACATCTACGGCGCGTTTACGCTGGGCAACAGCAACGGCACTGCACCGAGGGTGACCCAACAGGAGTTCCTGCAGTGGACCGGTTTCCAGATCGGCCAGAACTACGGCAAGCCGCTCGGCCAGTCCGCGTTCTACCTGGTCAAGAACGAGCAGGCGTTCTCCCAACTCAAGGTCAAGTCCGGCGAGTACGTCACCGTGCTGGTTCCGAAGAACTACAACGTCTACGCGGACCTGGACCAGGAGCGCACCAACCAGCGCATCGTCATCGTGGCGCAGCCGGGCCTGGAGGGCTACGAGCCGCACAAGACCGTCATCCGTGAGACCGTCACGGTAACCCCGTCCGCGGAGACCGTGACCGAGACCGCCAAGGGCCCCACCGTCACCGTCACCGAGCGTGTGCGCGCAACCGAGTTCACTGAGGTGGAGGAGCGCCCGACCATCACCAAGACGGAGCGCGTCCAGCCGGTGAAGACCATCACCCAGACCGCTTCCCAGCCGGACAAGACCGTCACCGCTTGGGCTCAGCCGGAGATGTCCGGTGTGACGGAGACCTACACCCGTGAGCCGGTCACCGAGACCGTTACCGAGACGGCTCCGACGCCGACCGTGACCAAGTACCTGGACGAGCCGGTTGTGGTGACCAAGACCGAGACCATCACCCCGACGGCCACCGAGGACGCTCCGGAGAAGACCAACACGGTCACCCAGACCGCTGACCCGGTCTACGTCACCGAGACGACCACCCTGCCGGAGGAGACCGAGACCACCACGGTCACCGCCGCTCCGAAGACCGTCGTTTCCACGGTGCACACCACCGTGACCAACGTGGAGAAGATCGAGCGCACCACCGAGGTTGAGCGCTACTACCGCCAGTACAAGTACGCCTTCGACTTCCGCAACTCCGACAAGTCCCAGCAGCTCGAGGTCGGCGGCCTGGGCGACTGGAAGATCGACTTCATCGACGACTCCAACGGCCTGGTCAAGGTGGAGAAGAAGCTCGTAGACGGCAAGTACGTCCTCGAGGTCACCCCGGTCAAGGAAGGCACCGGCACCGTCCGCATCGTCGTGGTTGACTCCGAGGGCAACCGCAACGAGTACACCATCAACGTGGTCAACGAGAAGGCCGAGCAGGTCGAGATCACCGAGGCTGTTCAGAACAACCACTACTTCAACGTGGGTGTGGGCAGCTACTCCCAGACCATCCAGGTGCCCAAGGGCTGGAACTACGAGATCGTCGAGGGCGGCAACTTTGCCGACACCGAGGCTGTCGAGGGCGGCTTCCGCCTGAAGGTGAAGGACAACGTCCTGCGCGGCACCGTCAAGGTGAAGGTGTTCGAGGAGGTTGACGGCAAGAAGACCGGCAACGAGACCAACTACATCTTCAACATCGACGCGATGGGCGACCGCTTCAACCAGACCCGCACCATTGGTAACGCCAACTCCTACAAGCTCGAGGTGGCAAACGTTGAGGAGCAGCCGAAGATCGTCTCCGGCGAGGACCTCATCGAGAGCATCGTCAAGGGCGAGGACGGCTTCTGGGTGATCACCCCGAAGTCCGGCGCCGAGGGCGACGTGGTCATCGAGGCCACCGACAAGGACGGCAACGTCTACACCTACACCCTGAAGATCAAGCAGGGCACCAACGTTCTCGTGGACGTGGAGACCCACACGATCAACGAGGGCGAGTCCGTGAAGATCACCGCCGAGGGCGATGACTTCGAGCTTGAGGCTATTGATGGCCAGGCTGGCTACAACCCGGACAACTGGGAGATCCAGCGCAACGGCCGCGAGTGGACCATCGTGAACAAGGAAAACGGTGCCGCCACTTTCAACCTGTACAAGAAGGACGCGAACTCCGAAGAGGGCCGCATCCTGGTTGGCGTGTACACCGTGATTGCCAAGCCGAAGGCCGCTCCGACCTTCAAGCCGGCTGAGATCGAGCGCACCATCTTCGACCGCAACACCCTGGACATCACCCCGGGCAAGGTCGGCGACACCCCGAACAAGGTTGAAGTGACCAAGGGCGGCGAGAACGTCACCGTGGTTATGGAGGACGGCAAGTACCGAGTGCTGCCGAAGCCGGGCTTCGAAGGCGACGTCGTGCTCACCGAGACCGCCCAGGGCCAGACCGTGGTCACCTACACCATCCACGTTGTGCCGAGCTCGGTCGAGGAGATTGAGAAGCCGGCGAAGGCAGGCTCCGATGTCACCTTCACCGGCATGAAGGACGGCCAGGAGCTGCGCATCACCCAGGGCGAGGACCTCGTTGACACTGCGAACTCCAACCTGGAAAAGGGCCAGATCAAGTTCGTTCCTGGTGCAAGCGGCCTCGTTGTCATTGAGAACCTCAACTCCCGCGGCCTGCCGCTCCAGAAGTTCACTTTCGACGTTTCCCCGGTCGATCCGGTTGAGTCCACCGTCGAACTCAACGGCAACAGCGCTGCGCGCATCGGCCTGCCGTCCGGCCTGACCTACGAGATCGACGGCCCGGACCTGGTGGACATCGTGCGCGACGGCAACGAGCTCGTCATCACCCCGAAGGACGACGCCAAGGGCACCACCACCGTTCTGGTGAAGGACGAGCGTGGCAACGTGCTCTACCGCTACATCCTCAACGTGGACGGCACCAACAAGCCGGCGAAGAACTCCACGGTCAAGGAGACCTACACCATCAGCACCGACGGCTCCTACAAGGTTGTTCGTCGCAACGACAACCCGCTGAAGGTGACCGAGGGTTCCGAGTGGGTGAACATCGACGAGCGCGACGGCCAGTGGATCGTTACCCCGAAGGGTCCGGAGTCCGTTGGCAAGGAGGTTGTCATCGTCGAGCAGCGTGGCGACGTCATCGTCCGCCGCGATGTTGTGAAGATTGTTCCTGAGGCGAAGCCGCTGCGCTACACCGAAGAGCGTGGCACCCTGGTCAACGAGCTGACCGGTCGCATCATCAAGGGCGACCCGAAGAACGAGATCCGCTACATCCGCGGCAAGGACCTGGTCACCGAGAAGACCCTGCCGAACGGCACGATCCAGCTCACCCCGGTGGAGGGCAAGACCGGCAACCTCCTCGTTGAGGAAGTTGATTCCGAGGGCAACCCGGTCCGCATCATCGAGCTCGAGGTACCGAAGAACCCCGACTTCGCAGAGGGCAACACCCTGCCGGAGATCAAGTGGACCGGCAACAACAAGGACGGCTGGACCGTCAACGTCACCGGTGGCTCCAACAGCGTTGACATCAAGCTGTGCGAGGATGGCGACCCGGCCAAGGGCACCTGCACCAAGCTGGTGCCGCTCGACCCGAACAACGTGGTGCCGGGTAAGGGCACCGCTGAAGGCTCCGAGCTGAAGATCAAGCCGGGCGACTACCTCAACGGGTACAAGTACATCGTGCTTGACGGCACCCACAACGGCATGGGCACCGATGTCCGTGTGGTGATCGACGTCGCGGCTGGCGCCGAGCTGAACACCACGCAGACCGAGAAAGGCTCCTCGGAGCTCGACGGCAAGTGCATCGCCTCTATCGTGGGTCTGTCTGCGCCGCTGTTGCTGGCTATCCCGCTGGGCATCCTGTCCCAGGTCCAGATCCCGGGCCTGGAGGGCCTGTCCGCACAGGTCAACAACGCGATCCGTGAGGCGAACGACCAGATCCAGCGCGGTCTGGGCATCTACGACAATGATCGCGCTCAGCGCGCGGCTGGCCTGCAGGGTGCCTTCTCCGTGCAGAACCCGGAGATGCTCGGCCTTGCAGCTGGCTCGCTGGCTGCGATCACCCTGGGCTTGCTGATCGTTGACGGCGTCATGCGCGCCTGTGGCCAGGAGGAGATGACATCCTCCTACAAGATTGGCGAGGCCACGGACAGCGAGTTCCTGATGCACGGCTCTTCCGGCAAGTCGGCAGAGTCTACGAAGAAGGAGTCGGCGTCGTCCTCCAAGGACAAGGCTGCTTCCGCTGAGAAGTAAACCTCTTCGCAAAGGGTGAATGCCCGGAGATGCAAATCTCCGGGCATTCACCCTTTTTCACGCTTTGTTGAACAATCGCTGGGTGTGTGGTGAAGATCACCTTGCTTTTTTCTTCCTGAGTGTTGTCTAAAGGGCAAGGTCAGCGGGTCGGGATTATGGGTTTGTGCGGGTCAGTCGGCGTTTTCGGTTCTTGTGCGGGGGTGCGGACTATTTTCCAAGGCGATCTTGCGATTAAATGTGTAGTTATCAGTTTGGAGATCCGTGTTCAGGTGATCTCAAGGCTGCTTCGATTATCTCCTCCGACTTGTAAGGAATGAAGCCGTTGAAGAACGCAACTCTTAAGAAGCGCGTCATGACTGCGCTTATTTCCACCACTGCCGTACTTGGCTCGGTGGCTGCTGTAGCGCCGTCTGCGTCTGCAGCTGTGGGCGACGACCCTTTCTTGACCGTGAACGCATACCAGAAGCTGAACAACGACGAACTTGCGGCGTACATGAACGCAAAGAAGTCGGAGGGTAGCGACTGGTCCATCAACCTGCTGCCGACCACCCTCGGCCCGGGCTGGTGCGTTGACTGGGGTCTGGGCAACGGTTGGAACGACCCGACCGCCGGTTACGAGCCGCGCAAGCTTACTGGCGCATCCGGCCGTGTCGGCGACGGTTACGGCATCAGCGAGGAAGTTCGCCTCGGTGCTATCAACGCGACGATGAAGCTGCAGGCGGACTACGCTGCATACGCCAAGGGTGATACCTCGCTGCAGCGCATTCAGGCGATTAAGACCGACGAAATCGCACTTCGCGCTCTGCTGGGCAACGACCTCGGCGCCCTGAACGCTGTCCGCGAGGCAATTTACAAGGGTCAGCGCGAGCTGTCCGATCTTGGCGAGCGCGAGTCTGGCACCACCCCTGTGGTCACTAACGCAGTCTTCGAGCAGATCACTGGCTTCCGCGTCGTCGACGCGGGCTCCGGCGCCCCGCGTTACCGCATTGTGCCGAACGAAAATAAGATCAAGCAGTTCCGTGAGCAGTACTCCAACGGCGAGTATGTCACCATCCTGGTGCCGAAGAACTACAACTTCTCCGTGCGTGTGAACCGCACCAAGACGTTCCAGCGCATCGTGCCGATCGAGCAGCCGGGTCTGAACCCGGAGAAGCCGAAGTGGGACGGCCAGATCACCGAGTGGGTGACCCCGCCGGCAACCCAGACCACGCAGACCATCACCCTGCCGCCGCAGACAGTTACCCGCACCGTCGAGCAGCCGCCGAAGAACGTCACCACGACCGTGACCTACCCGAAGACCACGGTCACCGAGACCAACGTGCTACCGCCGCGCACCGTCACCTACACCACGACGCAGCCCCCGCGTACGGTGACCGAGACCTCCACCAACGAGACCACGACCTTCACCAATGTGAAGAAGTTCCCGCCGGTAGTCACGACCGTGACCTCCACCGAGCCGGACAGCTACGTCACCACCCGCGTGACCACCCCGGGCCGTGAGGTCACCAAGACCATCACCCCGGACCCGATCACCTCCACCGTGAAGACCACAGTCAACGGCACCCCGGTGACCAAGACTGTGACCGAGACCCCCGGCGCTTACACCACCGTTGTGAAGACCCCGGGCCAGCCGACCACTGTCACCGAGACCGTGACCGCTGAGACGAAGACCGTCACCCGCGAGCCGTCCACCGTTGTTGAGACCGTGAAGACCACTCCGGTCAAGACCACGGTTGAGACCCAGCCGGCCACCACCTCGGTGCTGACCAAGACGGTCACCCCGGCTCCGGAGGTCGCAACCACGACCGTTGTCCACAACGAGAACTACTTCAGCGAGAAGGTGTACGAGTCCGTCAAGGAAGTTCGCGAGTACTACAACTTCGCGGGCTTTGCTCAGGGCGAGAAGTCTAAGGAAATCGAGCTGCCGGGCAACCTGGGCGATTCCTGGACCTTCGAGATCATCAAGGGTGGCGACATTGTCATCGTTGAGCGCACCGACGAGGGCAAGCTGAAGATCACTCCGAAGCCGGACTTCAAGGGCGAGGGCGAGGTTGAGATCCTCATCACCGATGCCCAGGGCAACCAGTACATCTACCGCGTGAAGGTCAGCGACGTTGTCAACGTTGAGACCGCCACGAAGGTCAAGGTCAACAACTTCTTCTACACGATCAACCCGGGCAGCAACGACCGTGTCCGCGTTATCCCGAAGAACACGAAGGACACCTTCGACTACTTCTTCGTGGACAAGGACGGGAACCCGCTCGAGATCACCCCGAGCCAGGTTGAGGTTCGCGACGATGAGAACAAGGTCACCGTCGACGTCAAGGATCCGACGTTCCGCGGCAACGTCATCGTTCGTGTCACCGAAGAGAGTGGCGACATTCGCGAGAACATCGTCACCGTCGAGACCACCACCTCCAAGTTCGACGTGACCCGCCAGATCCTGGACACCTCCACCTCCATCATCGAGCGCCGCGGCGGCACCTACACGATCGTCTCCGGCGAGGGCAAGGTCGACATCACGCAGAGCGAGGACGGGACCAACTGGCTGGTCAAGCCGAAGAAGGGCGAGACCGGCGAGGTGAAGATCGTCTTCACCGACGACAACGGTGTGGAGTACAACTACACCCTTGAGATTGTCAAGGACCCGAACGGTGGCCCGACGCTGCGCAACGACTCGATCGAGAACCTGCCGAACGAGCACGCGCAGATCGACATCAAGGACGGCTGGACCTACGAGATCGTCGAGGGCAAGGACGTCATCACCCTCGAGGAGTTCACGCACAAGGACGGCAAGCACCTCAACGCGCGTCCGCTCGACGACGAGGCGTACGGCACTGCGATTGTCCACGTCAAGGAGAAGGACGGCCAGCTGGTCGCTATCTGGACCATCAACGTTGCGCCGCCGCGTGACTGGACCGGCCAGATCAAGGTCGTAGAGAACGAGACGAACGTTGTGGACCGCTCCATCGTCCGCATCTTCCGCGGCATCGAGGAGGACGCTGAGCAGGGCCTGAAGGGGAACATCCTCGAGGTCGTCGAGGGCGAGGACCTCATCGACACCGATCGCTCCACCATGGGTGACAACGGTGCGTGGGAGCTGCACTTCAAGCCGGGTAAGACCGGCAAGGTTGTGGTGAAGGAGTACCAGCAGCGCGGCGACGACAAGGCTCCGGACCACATCAGCACCTTCATCTACAACGTTGGTGAGCCGCAGATCCGCGAGATCAACTACAACGTCACCTCCGACAACGTGCTCGACCTGGCTGGCTCCAACCTGTCCATCGTTGAGGGTAAGGACCTCATCGCGCTCAAGGACGGCGAAACGCTGCCGGAGGACGCAGTCAAGGAAGGCGATGAGACCCCGAAGGGCGTCAAGGAGCTGAGCCTGGATCTCAAGCGCGAGGCTGAAGGCACCCTGGTCATTGAGAACCGCAACGACGAGGGCTATCTCTTCGAGCGCTACGCCATCAACGTGACCCCGGGCCGCGACGCCAACGTCACCCCGATCAAGCGCTCCATGTCCTGGAACGCCATCGCTGAGGTGGTCTTCAACCAGGACAAGGAGTACCCGGACACGTTCAAGGTTCTCGAGGGCGAGGATCTGATCAACGTCAAGGAAGGCGAGAACAACCTCACCATTACCGGCAAGAACAGCAAGACCGGTAAGGCTGTCATCGAGGTCAAGGACAAGCGTGGCGTTTGGGCCATCTACGAGCTGGACATCACCGACCCGCAGGTCGGCGGCCGCGAGTACACGGTGTCCACCAACGCCGAGTTCGTAGCAACCATGGTGAAGCAGGAGAACACTTTCCAGGTTGTGGAAGGCGCCCGATTCTTCGAGGCGCCGCAGGACCGCAACGGCCAGTGGGTGCTCAAGCCGAAGGCCGACGCTGCCGGCAACAAGGGCCTCGTCGTTGAATACGACAAGAACGGCAACGAGATCAACCGTTACCGCATCAACATCACCCAGGGCAAGGTCTCGCAGACCCGCGACGTCCGCGATTACCTGATCGAGGGCCAGACCCGCAAGTTCCCGCAGCTGTCTGCGCAGAACACTTTCGTGGTCGTCTCCGGCGCTGAGCACGTGGACTACTCCACCGAGAACGGCGAGCTCGCAATCACCGCAAAGCCGGGCACCGCGGGCAAGAAGGTCCGCGTTGAGGAGCACAACACCAACGGCGACGTGGTCCGCAACATCCTGTTCACCGTTGTTCCGGAGGGCGCCGTTTCCGCCGAGGGCGCAACGGCTGGCGGCAACAAGGATCTGCCTGGCATCACCATCAACAACAACACCGAGTCCGGTGCTGTGAACGTCGAGTTCAAGCAGGGTGTCAAGGACATGGCCATCATCAGCGGTGATGTGACCAAGATCCCGACGGCAGAGGGCGTCACCCTGCAGGGCACGCCGGAGGCCATTGCAAAGGCGAAGCAGTGCATCGCCGACAAGCAGGCCAAGGGCGAAACCGTGAAGCCGGGCGATTGCGGTATCCCGGTTGAGTACCTGCTCATCGATGCGGAAGGAAACCAGGCCTACAAGCCGGGCACGATCACCGTCGAGGTGAGCATGGGTGGCGAGCTGAACATCAACACCCAGACCGAGCAGAAGGGCTCTTCCGCAGAGCTCGACGGCGAATGCATCGCCGGCATCGTGGGCCTGTCCGCCCCGCTGCTGCTGGCCATCCCGGTCGGCATCCTGTCGCAGGTGCAGATCCCGGGTCTGGAGCACGTCTCCGCGCAGATCAACGCTGCGATCCAGGAGGCGAACACCCAGATTCAGCGCGGCTTGGGCATCTATGACGAGGATCGCGCCCAGCGCGCAGCCGGTATCCAGGGCGCGTTTGCCATCGACAACCCGCAGGCCATCGGCCTCGCAGCCGGCGCACTGGCTGCGATCTCGCTGGGTCTGCTGGCAGTCGACGGCGTCATGCGTGCCTGCGGTGCGGAGGAGTACACATCCTCCTACATGCTGGGCAAGGCAACCGGCAACGAGACGCTGATGAATGGCTCCTCCGGCAAGACCTCCGAGGCCCCCAAGGCCGGCGAAGAGGCTGAGGGGAACGCTGGGGGCTCGGCAAGCGGCTCCTCCTCCAAGGAGAAGTAATCCCCCGAAGAGCTAATGCCCACCAGGCCCCCCTGGTGGGCATATCTCTTGCCCCGTCGAGGGGGAATTTGAGTTTCTGCGGGAGGATGCTTACCCCAGGATGCCTACTTCTCGACGAACCACTGGCCACACACCACAACAGTCCCGAGGAATAAGCATCCCGGAGTAAGCATCTACCGCCGCGATCACGACGGCGTCACCGCCAAGGCCCCGAGGCAGCGAGCCCGCACCGTACCCGTGGGAACCTGAGGAGCTACGCCAGGAAAAACGAAAACCCCACGCACGCTGCAAAACGCGCACGGGGTGGGGGAGTAGTGAGCTTACTTCTTTGGCAGAGCGGCAAGCGCGATGCCGGCGCCGACGAGCCAAGCGTCCTTCGCAATGGCCTTGCCAGCGTCGGAGGGGCGGATGCCGTCGTCCTCGGTGTACTGGTCGCCGCCGAAGTACATGCTGAGCAGGCCGGCACCGAACGCGGTGAGGCCGAGGCCTGCAAGGCGGTTCGGGATCAGCGGGCACAGCAGCGCCACACCGAGGGCGGTCTCGGCGGAGGCGAGGCCGGTGGCGAACGTCTCGGCGTCGATCTGGCCGAGCGGCGGAACGCCGTCCACAGCCATGTCGCGCAGGCCCTCAGCGCCCTCCTTATCCACCTGGAACTTGCCCAGGCCGGCGTTGAGGATGTACGCGCCAGTGGGGATGCGCAGCGCGGCGGAGGAGAGACGCAGGTCCACCTTGTCCTGCTTGGTAAACAGGCCGGACGGAATCAGGTTGAGCGGGTTGAACATGAGCGGGATCCTTTTCGGGTTCGTGCGGAAGATTGCTACCCCGCCCATGGTAGAGCTAAACCGTCAGTTCGGGGTGGAGGTGCTGCAGCCGCAGGACCCGGCGGGCCCGCAACGCCACGCACGAGATGGCTATAGACGCTGCGCCCACGAAGAGCAGGACGGTGATGGCGGTCCACATGCGGGGGTCGTAGGACAGGGTGCCGAAGAGGGAGTACCGCATCAGGTCCACGGAGTACCGCATGGGGTCCCAGCTGTGCACCCACTGGATGAATCTGGGCTGGACCTCTGGCGGGTAGAGTCCGTTGGACGCCACCAGCTGCAGCGACATCAGCGCCATGGTGGCAAGGCGGCCGGGCGCGGGGCCGAGCGCCGTGTTCAGCGCCAGGATGGCGGCCACGAACACCCAGGAGACGAACACCAGCACGCCGAACAAGGCCAGCGGGTGCGTCGGCTCCACGTCCAGGATGAGCACCTGCATCACCCAGAGGGCCACAGACTGCACGAAGCCGATGATGAAGGACGGGATCATCGTGTACAGCAGCACACGCAGGGGGTTCGTGCCGGAGTCGATGGCGCGGCGGCTAAACGGCGGCATGATCATGTACATAATCAGCACGCCAAACCACAGGGACAGCGACAGGAAGAAGGGGCTTAGGCCCTTGCCGAAGAAGGTCACGCCGTCGCCGACGTGTTGGGTGCGCACGGGCTCCGCGGCGGCGTCGATGGCCTTGTCCAGGCGTTGGCCCTCCCAGCTCGGGGCTTTTTCGGCGCCGTCGGCCAGGCTCATGGAGAGCTCGCCGGTGCCGTCGGAGAGCTTGACCAGGCCGTCATTGAGGTCGCCGAGGCCCACCACCAGCTGGTTGGAGCCGGCCGCCAGCTTGGAGGTGGCGTCGGTGGCCGTGTTGGCCGCCACCACCAACTTGCCGGTGCCGTCCTTCAGCGTGGTCACACCGGCAAGCAGGGTGCCGGAGCCGTCCTGCAGGCGCTTCAGGCCGTCTGCCAGCGTCTTGGAGGCCGCGGTGGCCTGGTCCACGCCGCTGCGGTACTGCGCCGTCGGGTCTGAGAGCTCGGTGGCCAGCTTGTGGGCGCCGGCCTGCAGCTGCATGAGCTGGCCCACCAGGTCGTTCTGCGTCACCGCCTGCAGGGGACCGGCGTTGAGCTGCAGCTGCACCCCGCGCGCCTGATCCGCCAGCTGCGTGGAGCCCGGGATGGGGGAGCGGTCCAGGTCCGCGATCACGTTGTTCAGGTTCGCGTTGATGTCGTCCAACGCGGCCTGCAGCTCGTTGATCTTGCCCGCGAATCCGGCGATCTTGTCCACGCCGCCGGCGATCTGCGAAGCGCCGTCGCCAAGCTGCTGCGTACCCTCCTGCAGCTTCACCATGCCGTTGGAGAGCTGGTCGGCGCCGCTGGAGGCGGTGCCCAGGCCGTCGTTGAGCTGCTTCGCGCCGTCGTGCAGGCGGGTCACACCGCCGTCGAGTTTGGTCACCGCGTCCGGTAGCTGCTGGACTTTGTCGTTGAGCTGCTGGATGCCGCCGTTGAGCTTGGTGCCGCCCTCGTTGAGCTTCTCGGAGCCGTCGTGGGCAGTGTTGGCGCCCTCGTCCAGCTGCTCCGCGCCGTCTGCGGCCTTGTGCACGCCGTCGGAAAGCGTGTTGATGCCCACGAATAACTGGTCGACCACCTTCGCACCCACCGAGTTCGACACCGCATTCGTGATCGCCTCAGCAGCCTTGTCGCCCAGCATGGTGGGGATGAAGCCGTTGGTTTCGTTCAAGGTGATGTTGATCTTGGCCGCATGGGGGTCATCGTCCTGCACACTGGTCACGGCCTCGGAGAAGTCCGTGGGGATCTCCATGCCCAGGTAGTAGGTGCCGTCGGCGATGCCTTTCTTGGCCTCCTCGGCGCTGACCACCTTGAAATCCAGGGGGTGCTGCTCCAGTAGCTCGTCCACAACCTCCTGGCCGTTCTCGCCTTCGTCGGAGTTGACCAGCGCCACCGGCAGCTTGTACAGGTTGCCCAGCGGGTCCCAGTAGGACCACACGAACAGGCCGCCGAAGAGCAGCGGCAACAGGCAAATCGCGATGATGGCAAGCGGCGGAAGCTTGCCGTGCGCGAATTTGCGGAAGTCGGATCCAATGTGCAGGCCGCTCATAGCCCCTCCTCATTCACCGTGTTCACCATGACGGGCAGGTGGACCGCCACACCGCGCAGGTCGTCCAGCAGCGTGCGCCGGATGTCCATCTTGCGCACCTGATCTACATCGTCCACGACCAGAAGCTTCGCGTCCGGCCGCGAAATCAGCGCGAGCAGCACGCGAAGCCGGAAGCGGTCGGTCGGCCCGATGTCGCCGACCTGCGCCGTTAAGTCAATGCCTTCGAGCTGTAGCGGTTCCAGCCACTTCTCCACATGCGGGTGCGACTTGATCGCCTCGGCCTTGTGCGGGGTGCGGGCGAAAAAGCCCTGCGACCACGCGATCTGCTCCCGCATCACGTCGCGGATGCGCACCAGGCGGTCCAGGCCGTCGATCTCCGTCACGCCTGCGAGCGCAACCTGCTTGAAGCGCTGGCGGGTGGTTGTCTCCTCGCCGTCGATGAGGACGGTGCCGCTGTGCGGGTTGAAACGCCCTGCCAGCGCGAGGCTGAGCAGGGTCGAATCGGATTCTCGCCGCGTGTTCAGCAGGGTCAGCCCCCGGCCGAGATCGAACGTCTCCGGGGTGTCGCCCTTGCGGAGCACGAGGTCTTGGGTGCTGAGTATGGGGGTCATGCGGTCCCTTAACCGTAGGGTGGACTATCACTTAACTCGTGATATGGTGCTCCGGAAAAGAGCCACTGTCAAACCCAAACGGGGGAGGACACAGATGCGCGCAGACGCCCGTGCCAAACGCGACCAAATCATCGCCGCCGCGCTCGCCCAAATCGGCACCCGCCCCAACTCCGAGATCACGCTCGAAGGCATCGCCGCCGACGCCGGCGTGGGCATCGCCACCCTCTACCGGCACTTCCCCACACGCGCCACGCTCTACGACGCCTGCGCGATCGTCTTCCTCGACCACATCGAAACCCTCCTCGACGGCACACTCGACGGCTTCGACGCCGATCCCGCCGGGCGCTTCGAGGCCTTCGTGTGGACGCTCGTCGAACACGGCGTGGGCGTCCTCGCCGCCGCCCTGGCCGCCGACGGCACCGCCGAGGCGGTTGTGGAGCGCCGCGACGCCTTCATGGACAAAGTGCAGTTGCTTATCGACGCCGCCGCCCCCCACGGCATCATCGCCCCCGGACAGTCGCCCATGCAGCTCGCCACCGAGCTCATCGTGGCCACCCGTCCGCTGGCCGCACCGCTGGCGGCGAAGTTCCCGGACGTGCGGGACCGGTTAGTGCGCCACCTCATGGCGGGGTGGCGCGCGACGGCCTAACTACTTGGTGTCCTCGTTCAGCTCGTGGCGGCCGTGCGTGGCCTTGCGCTGATCGTCCGCCAGGGTGTCCAGGGTGGTCAGGCCCTCGCCGCCGAGGTCCTCGGAGGTGGCGCGGGAGGAGCCGGAGGTCGCGTCGTCAAGCGAAGAGTGCCCGTCCGCCGGGAACACGCCGCCCTCGATGCCCTCCTCGCGGCGCCCGCGCTCGCGGTCGTCCTCCGTGCGGGTGGAGTAGACGACGGTGGAGTTGCCCTGGCGGTCCGTCTCCGTGCGGGTAGGGGCGGGGCGGTAGGTCTTCACGCCCTCCTCGTCCTTGCCGGTGAGCTTGTCCTTGAGGAAGAACTCCCAGGCCGCCCACGCGCCGCCCGCCAGTGCCGCCGTGACCAGCGTGGTGCCCACGACCTTGCCAAAGCCGCCCTTCTTCTTCGCGGTCTTGGCGTGCTTCTCCAGGAACTCCTGGCGTTCCTTGCGGCTCGGGGCGGCGGCCGCAAACGCGGCGCGGCGGCGGTCCAGGCGGTCGTGCGCGTCGCGGGTGATGTCGCCGGCGTGGGCGCGGGCTGCGCCGTAGAGTTCTTCCAGCTCGCCGATGTCAAACTTGTCGTGGACGTCGTCCAGGTCGCCGTCCTTGAGGTTGTCCAGGAGGGACTGGTACACGTCACGCTCGCGCTTGTCGTTCTGGTCGCGCAGGAAGTTGCGCACCTGGTTAGCGCCAGCGACGATCAGGCCGATGTTCTTGAGGTTCATGGGGTTCTCTTTCCGTTTTGGGTGGTTGCGCGGCCCAGCGTAGCGAAATCCGCAGGGGGAGCGGCCGGCGCGACTTGCCCCGCGACGCTGGATCCAGCTAGTAGGAGCCAGCTAATCGGCCCCCTGGGGAGGAATAGCTGGATCCTTGTAGCTGGATCCGCGGGATGGGGGATGGGGCGCGGCGGCGGGCAGGGGGAGCGGCGCGGCGGCGGGCAGCAGCAACGCAAGCGCCCCGCGTGTACCAAGCGTTACGCAAAAGTGGACCAAGCGGTTCATTTTGCGTGATTAACATTCATGCCGAATAACACCATAAGCTGCGCAAACACACCGTGAAACCACTCGCGTATTGTGGCCGCAACGTGGCCTCAATAAGTTTCAAGGCACCGTTTAACCACGGTGCAACCTGAACACATCCCCAGCCGAGAAAGGTCCCGCCATGTTCGAAGCCTCCTCTTCGACCAGGGTCTCCGCCTCGGCACCGCTGGACCGCGAGGGCGCGCCGCTGATCCGCCGCCCCCGCCCGAAACGCCAGCGCACCGCGCTGAGCTTCGAGATCATCCCGCCGCGCCCCACGGACGACGCGGCGAAACTGGACCAGCTCATCGCGGGCCTGGCCGAGTACAACCCGGACTACGTCTCCGTCACCAGCTCGCGGCGCAGCGAGTGGCTGGAGGGCACCGCCGGCGTCATCTCCCGCATCGCGGAAACAACCGACCTTCGCACCATCGCGCACCTCGCCTGCACCGCCGGCACGCGCGATGAGATGGCCGAGTGGGTGCGGGTGCTTATGGACGCCGGCGTGCGCGGCTTCCTCGCCCTGCGGGGAGACCTGCCCGAGACGGGCCTGCCGGCGGACCACCTCCAGTACGCCACGGATCTGCTCAACCTGATCCAGGACGTGCAGGAGGAGGAGGCCTTCCGCCTCGCCGCCGGCAAGCTGGCCCTGTCCGTGGCCTGCTATCCCAAAGGGCACGCGGAATCGCGCAACGCCGACCACGACCTGGACGTGCTGCTGACCAAGCAGCGCCTGGGCGCGGACTTCGCCATCACGCAGCTCTTCTTCGAGGCCCAGGACTACCTGGAGTTCGTGGAAGTGGCGCGGCTGGCGGGCGTGCGCATTCCGCTCATCCCCGGCATCATGCCCATGACCTCGCTGAAAAGGGTCAGGCGCATGGGTGAGTTGTCGGGGCTGGAGGTGCCGGAGGGCGTCGAGAAGCAATTGCTCGACGCTGAGGACGAGTACGAGGCCGGCATGCAGCTCACCGCCAACCTGGCGCGCGAGATCCTGGACGCCGGCACCGGGGGCCTCCACGTGTACACGCACAACAACTTGGCCGTCACGCGGGACTTTCTGGACCGCATCGGAATAGATAAAGGACAACAATGACCACCTTCCCTAAAGCCACCATCGAGGGCTACCCCCGCATCGGCGCGAACCGCGAGCTCAAGCGCGCGCTGGAGAGCTACTGGGCGGGCCGCATCGACGCCGACACGTTCCGCTCCACCTCCCGCGCCCTGCGCGTGAACAACTACAACCACCTGCGCGACCTCGGCCTGACCGAGGATTACGCCATCCCCGCCGACGTGGCGCTCTACGACCAGGTGCTGGAGACCGCGCTCACCGTCGGTCTCGTGCCGGGCGGGGTTGACCTGGACGAGGAGTTCGCGCTCGCCCGCGGCAACGACACCCGCGTGCCGCTGGAGATGACCAAGTGGTTCGACACCAACTACCACTACCTCGTGCCGGAGATCGCTGCTGGCCAGGAGATCAAGGCCGTCCCGGAGCGCGTCCTGCGCATCGTGGAGGAGGCCTCCGAGGCCGGCCACAAGGTCCGCCCGTTCCTGGTCGGCCCGGTCACCCTGATCGCCCTGTCCAAGCCGGCCGAGTGGTCGCTGTTGCCTTCGCTTATCGACGCCTACGGTGAGGTCTTCGCAGCACTCAAGAACGCCGGCGTGGAGTGGGTCCAGGTTGCAGAGCCCGCCGTGGTGGCGGACCTGTCCACCCCGGACGCGGAGATTGCCAACTACCTGCGCGAGGCCTGGTCCACGCTGCTGGCCTCCGAGGACCGCCCGAACGTGTACCTGACCACCCCGTACGGCTCCGCCCGCGAGGCGCTGCCGGTGCTGGGCGAGCTGGGCGTGGAGGCCCTGCACGTGGACCTGTCCCCGTGGACGCTCGAGGCCGATTCCGGCTACCCGGAGCGCGTGCGCGCCCAGATCCCGGAGTCCACCCACCTGGTTGCGGGCCTGATCGACGGCCGCAACGTCTGGACCGCCAACCTGCGCGAGCGCACCGACGTGCTTGAGTCCCTCGGCGACCGCGACGTGTCCGTGTCCACCTCCACCTCCCTGCAGCACGTGCCGCACACCCTGAAGGCCGAGCGCAACATCCCGGTCGAGGTCGCCCCGTGGCTGGCCTTCGCCGACGAGAAGCTGGCGGAGATCCAGGCGCTCGTGGCCGGCGAGGAGGGTGCGAAGGAGGCGTTCGCTCAGTCCGACCGCGCCGTGCGCACCCGCGCCGAGTCCGAGACCATCCACAACAAGGCCGTGGTGGACCGCGTGGCCGCGCTGCCGGAGGGCGAGGTGAAGCGTGAGCCGTCGTTTAGCGAGCGCATCAAGGTCCAGCACGAAGAACTCGGCCTGCCCACCCTGCCCATCACCACCATCGGCTCCTTCCCGCAGACGCAGGAAATCCGCAAAGCCCGCGCCGACCACCGCGAGGGGGTGCTCACCGACGAGCAGTACACCGAGGCGCTGAAGCAGGAGATCAAGCAGGTCATCGAGCTGCAGGAAGAGATCGGCCTGGACGTGCTGGTCCACGGCGAGGCCGAGCGCAACGACATGGTGCAGTACTTCGCCGAGCTTCTCGACGGCTTCGTGGTCACCGAAAACGGCTGGGTCCAGTCGTACGGCTCCCGCTGCACCCGTCCGCCGATCGTGGTTGGCGACGTCTCCCGCCCGGAGGCCATGTCCGTGGAGTGGGCGCGTTACGCGCAGTCCCTGTCCGACAAGCCGGTCAAGGGCATGCTCACCGGCCCGGTGACCATCCTCGCGTGGTCTTTCAAGCGCGACGACGTGCCGCTTTCCGTCTCCGCCGACCAGATCGCGCTCGCGCTCGCCGACGAGGTCCGCGACCTGGAGGACGCCGGCATCAAGGTCATCCAGATCGACGAGCCCGCCCTGCGCGAGCTCCTGCCATTGCGTGCCGACAACCGCGCCGCCTACCTCGACTGGGCCGTTCGCGCCTTCAGGTTGGTCTCGTTGCAGGCGAAGCCTGCGACCCAGATCCACACCCACCTGTGCTACTCCGAGTTCGGCCAGATCATCGACGCCGTGGCCGGCCTGGACGCCGATGTCACTTCCATCGAGGCGGCGCGTTCCAAGATGGAGCTGCTCGAGGACATCGACGAGACCTTCCACTCCGAGATCGGCCCGGGCGTGTGGGACATCCACTCGCCGCGCGTGCCGTCCCAGGAGGAGATCGCAGGCCTGCTGCGCGCGGCGCTGGACAACGTGCCCGCCGAGCGCCTCTGGGTCAACCCGGACTGCGGCCTGAAGACCCGCGGGTACAAGGAAGTCGAGCCCTCGCTGCGTAACCTGGTCGCCGCGCGAGATGAGGTTGTCGGCGGGCTGTAGGCGCGGCGCCTCCCCCCGACCCCGGCCCGGGCCCGCCCGCAGATTTCGAAGGGAAGAGTTCGAAAACGGCCGTTTTTGGCACTGTTTTCGAACTCTTCCTTTCGAACTTTGTTGGGGCCTTCCGCGTGGGGTGCTCGTCGATTAGCATGGGCGGAACACACGGATCGGGGGGAAACGTGGACAGACAAGCATTGGTGAAGTTGCTGGTGCGGCCGGGGGAGTCGGATAAGCAGCCCTGCAGGAAACTTTCTGCAAACAAGTACATCCCCATTGAGGTGTGGGACGAGCTGAAGAACCATGAGCGCGAGTTCCTCCGCGCGTATTCGGCCGGTGCCGCGGCGCAGCAGTCGGTGTTGGTCGGGCGCTCGGCCGCAATGGTCTGGGGGTTATGGACGCTGCCCATCGAGGATGCCCCGGTAAGCCTGGCAAACCCTGGGCAACGGCCGCCGAGCAAGAACCAGTGGCCACAGGGGGTCGAGTATCTCTGGATGCCGCTTCCCGGGATGGACATGCAGGTGTTTACCCCGGATGGCAGCGATGACACGGTCCGTCTAACCAACCGGGTGCGTACAGCTGTGGACGTCGCACGGCTGCACGGGGTGCGTCATGGAGTCGTCGCGATGGATTCGCTGTTCTACCGCAAAAACTTCGACGAACAACGCCAAATTCGACTTGAGCTCGAGGCGACAATCAGGCGCCTGGAGCGGAAGAAAGGAATAGCGCACGCTCGTAAAGCACTCGAGTGGTGCTCTACGCTTTCGGAATCCCCCTACGAGTCGCTGGCGCGTGTGATCCTCCGTGAGCTCGGGGTTGTCGCCCAAGAACAGATGTGGATTGGGCGATTTGTGCGTCCTGACTTGCTGTGGGGGCAGCTTGTCATTGAGATCAACGGTGACGTAAAGCTGGCCAACGACCCCACCGGCGCTGCCCTTGAGCAGGCCGAACGAGACAGTTGGATCCGTAAGCAGCTGTATGAAACCGAGCACATCCGGGCGTCGAAGCTGCTGTACGACGAAGCCGCTTGTGTCCGAAGCATCGTCGAAGCGAAAAAGCGTTCAGAGGTGCTTGGGCCGCCTACGGTGAAGGCCACCCGCAACCGACCGCAATTCGGCGTGCATTGGAGGGCTCGAAGGGCCGGTTAGCGGGGCGATATCGTGACCTTTCCGGTCGTTTTCGAACGGAAGAGTTCGAAAATGACCGGAAATTTGGCTGTTTTCGAACTCTTCTCTTCGAAATGCGCCAGGAGTGCGGCGTGGAAGGCGCAAGAACCGCGGACGCGACGACCCCGCCCGCCGCAACCCGCGTACGCTAGACCACATGACTCAGAAGACACAGACGATGACTCTGCATACCAACCACGGCGACATCGCCATCGACCTCTTCGGCAACCACGCGCCGAAGACGGTCGAAACCATCACCGGCCTGGCCAAGGGCACCCAGGAGTACTCCTCCAAGAACGCCTCCGGCACCACCGAGGGCCCGTTCTACGACGGCGCCATTTTCCACCGCATCATCCCGGGTTTCATGATCCAGGGAGGCGACCCGACCGGCACCGGTACCGGCGGTCCGGGCTTCCAGTTCGCCGATGAGTTCCACCCGGAGCTCCAGTTCGATCGCCCGTACCTCCTGGCCATGGCAAACGCCGGCCCGGGCACCAACGGCTCCCAGTTCTTCATCACCGTGGACGCCACCCCGTGGCTGAACAACCGCCACACCATCTTCGGCGAGGTCACCGACGAGGCCTCCAAGAAGGTCGTCGATGAGATTGCCAACGTGAAGACCGGCCGCATGGACCGCCCGGTCGAGGACGTGGTGATCGAGTCCGTCGAGATCGCCTAAGACGCCGCGAAGCGCCGAGCCCCCGCCACGCAGCGGGGGCTTTTTCGTACCCTGAACACCATGCCCACACTCCGCAACCTCCCCCGCACAGCTCCCGTCACTACCGCCATCACGGTGATCTGCACGCTCGTTTTCTTCGCTGCGGCGATCCAGGCCCGCTCGCTCACGGACGTGGTGTGGGATTCCGCGATCGGCGCCAGCACCGTGCTCTACGGCCCGGAGGTGTACGGCGCCGGATACCTGCGCACCCTCACCGCCGGTTTTATGCACCTGGATATCACGCACCTGTTCCTCAACATGTTCATGCTTGTCCTGGTGGGCGCGGAGGTGGAGCGTTTCCTAGGCTCCGGGCCGTTTGTGGTGGCGTGGGTGGCGGGGGTCCTTTGGGCGTCGGCAAGCGTGTTGGCCTTCAGCTTCACGACGCCTACGGCAGGCGCCTCCGGCGCCCTCTACATGCTGATGGCGCTGCTGATCGCTATCGCTGCCCGCCGTTCCACAGACCTGCGGGCGCCACTTGCCCTGGTGGCCGTCAACCTCGCCTACACCCTGCTCACGCCGAGTGTGTCGCTGTGGGGCCACCTCGGCGGCCTGGCTGCGGGTGCGGCGATGGCGTGGCCGCTGACCTCGACGAATCCGCGCACCCGCTGGATCACGGCCGGAACTGCTGCTGTTGCCGCGTGCGTGGCCATCTGGGCGCTGACCATCCCGTCCACATCGCCGGTGTACTTGTGAGTTTTCCACAAGGTTTATCCACATTGTGGAGAACTACACCGGTGTGGTTAGTCGAACGACACGTCGAAGCGCGGTTCCGACACGCCGATCGGCGCTGGGATTTTCGAACCGCTACCAGCACATCTCACAGCCCTGTGGGGTTTGTGCACAGAGTTATCCACAGGTGTGGATAGAACGGTGCCTACGGCTACTGGCGCAAGGTCGATGCGGACCTGAAGGCCGAAGGTCCGCGAGTCTCTTGCCGCCAAGCGCGCTGCACAGGAGAAGTACCTTCACTGCATGAAAACGCCCGTTGAGTTGGACTCAACGGGCGTTCGTGTTTAGCCAGCGGGAGTTTTAGAACACGCCGCGGATCTTCTTGTTGAAGTCGGAGACGGTCACGTCGCGGGAGTCCACGTCCTGGTCGTTGTAGAAGGAGGTGTCGCCAGCGAGGCGGCCGGTCTGGGTGACTTTCATGTAGTTGTACAGGCGGCCTTCCTTGGTGTTGCCGTCGCCGAAGGAGAATGCGCCCAACAGCATCTCGTCACCTGCGAGGATCGGGTTGGACAGGGTCACCTCAAAGGTGCGGATGCCGCGGTCGAAGTCGTAGCCCAGGTCGCGGATGTGGGTGCCGTTGTACCGAGTGGTGGTGATCAGGCGGTCAACTCCCTCCGGGCCTGCCTCAGTGCCGACTTCGACGCGGAAGGTCAGGGCCGGGAACTCGCCCCAGTAGCGCTTCGCGCCCGTGTTCTTCACGCGCAGTGCTACGGAACCCGCGGCGCCGGGCACCTTCCAGGAGGAAGCGGTGAAGTACGGCTGAAGGTCCAGGTCGCGCTGGGCATCTGTCTGCTTATCGACGACTTCGTTGACCTCGTCAGCAGCGTTTTCCTCGACCTCGTTGATGACCTCGGCACCCTCGTTTGCGATGTCGTCGTTGGTCACGTCGGTGGCTTCGTCGTTGCCGACCGCGGTGACGTCATCAAGGTTTGCGCCCGTCTCGATCTTCTTGACGTCCTCGTTGTACGCCGGGTTCGGGTTCTCCACGGTGTCGGTGACCTGTGTGCCCTTGTTCGGTGCCCAGGAGCCAGCAGGGGTGGAGTAGTTCTTGACGCGGACCTCGTTCTTGATCGGCATGTTGGCGATCCAGGCGGTCGGGGTTGCCCAGGTGCCGTTCGGGCGGCAGCGCTGCTGGGTACCAGTCATGGTGACGGTGCGGAAGCCGTAGGTTGCCTCGCCGGTGTTGCCGGCCGGCACGTCGTACGGGCCGATCTTCTGGCCGACGGACCAGGACAAGGAGCCGGAGACATCCCAGCCCAGGGACTTAGCCAGGGAGTAGCCGATGTTGCCCTGCAGGCCGTCCTTGGATCCGGAGCCGCCGAGCGTCAGGGTCTCCGTCTTGGAGCCGTTTACGGAGGCGGAGATGGTCTGGGTGCGCGACAGGTCCTGGGACAGTGGGATGGCGCTGTCAGACAGGTTGGTGGTGGAGATGGTGCCCACCGGCAGGAAGTTGTCCTTCACCTTGTAGACGATGGTGCGGTAGTCCTCGGTGGAATTGCACACCGGGCGCGGGTTGAGCACGTTGGCCTTCAGGTGATCCGAGCCCCGGTAGGTGTGGATGATCGGCAGTGCGGAGTTTGTTGCCGGGGTCTCCGGGTAGGACTCTTCGAAGGTCTGGGCGGTGGCGGTGATGCCGGATCCTGCGATTGCAACAGCGGCGACGGCTGCGATCGCGGCCTTGGCAGCACCAGCGATGCGGAATGCGCGCATTTGGCGTTCCTTTCGGGGGAATCAATTGTGGTTTTTCTAGGGGCGGGCTTCTCAACCTCTCAGTGAGGAGCTCTCAAACAATTCTTAGTCAACTGGCTGGAAAGAGTCACAACATTGTTGAACAATCCACCCAATCTGGGGTCAAACTAAAGTAATTGCCATGTCATAGAAGCCTGTTTACCAGTAATAACACTGATTCTTGTGTGAAGAACCGGATGCAATCTATCGGACTATTTAAATACAGTTATGTGTCGCCCGAACGGCATCTCATCCCCTTCCTCGCGCTTATTCATTGTTCGCGCCGTCCATGGCCGCAGACGCCTAACCCCCACCAACGCGAAAATCGGATTGCGGCTGGTATTTGCCACAATCCGATTTCACACACCCCGAAAAACGCTCTAGCGCCAACCCATGGTCATGAGCAGGCCGAGGATCATGCCCGCAAACCCGATGGCGTAGTTCCACGGGCCGAGCTGTGCGAGCCACGTGATTTGGTCGCCGGCTAGGTAGTACAGGATCAGCCAGGCCAAGCCGAGGAGCATCAGCCCGAACATGATCACCTTGTACCACATCGGCGTGCCGCCGGTGTTGACCTTGACCGGGGTACGGCTGGTCCCGGTGGCGGCGCTACTTGCTGGGCGGACGAGGTCTTTGGTTACTTTTGCTTTAGGCATTTGCGCTCCCTGAGTGTGTGCGGGCTTTACAGCCCAAGCCCGCGCTGCACATTCCGCAACGCGTTCTGCGGGTTCTGGGGTTGAACTGTATCAGCCCGGCCAGCGGCCGCGTTATTCTGCGGGATCAGTTCGCCGGCGTCGAACTTCCACAGGTTATAGCCGATGGCCTGGTCTTTGCGGATGGTGTCGCCCGCGGCGATTTCCTGGTGGCCGATGAGCCCGCCGTCCACAAGCGCCCCGGTGGGCACGGTGGGGCCCGGCACGAGGCGGCCGTTCCAGCCGGCGTCGCGCAGCGCGCGCTCCGCGTCGGTGGGGGTCATGCGGGTGATCTGCGGCATGGACATGAGCATGCCGTTGGAAACGCGCAGCTCAACCGTGGTGCCGGTCTCCACATCCGTGTTCTCGCCGGCGACCGCCAGCACCTCGCCTTCGGGCTTGGCGGAGTCCACATGGGTCACCGTGGAACGCAGCTGCAGCGATGACAGCGTCGCGGTGGCCTGCTCCACGTTGAGCCCCACCAGCGACGGCACCTGAACCATCTTCGGCCCGGAGGAGACGGTAATGGCGATGCGGGAGCCCTTGGCAATCTGCGTGCCGCCGGCAGGCTGCTGGCCCAAAATGATGCCGTCGGGAATGTTGTCGCTGCTCTCGCGGCGCACGTTCGGGTTGAGTTCCAACCCGGCCTTCTTTAGCTCCCCCACCGCTTCCTCGGTGGTCAGGTTGGTCACATCCGGCACATCGGTCATCTCCTTGCCGGAAGAGACGGTCAGGGTGATTTGCGTGCCAGGCTTCAGCTCGGAGCCGGCGGCCGGGTTCGTGGCGATGACGTTGCCGCGCTTGATGTCCGGGTTCGGCTCCTCCATCACAGACACGGCAAAGCCCAGGCCCTCGAGTTCGCGGATGGCGTCGTTGCGCGGCACGTCCACAAGCTCAGGCACCTGCACCATCGCCTCTTGCACGGGGGCGGGCGCGTCGTTCTCGGTGGTGGAGAAGTAGTCGTAGACGAACCAGCTCACCGCGGCGGCGAGCAGCAGGCCCAGCAGCGCCGCGACCCATTTCAGCCAGTTGGAGGAGGTTTTCTCGTTCGCGGCGCGGTGGTCGGCGTAGCGGGTGTGGCCGGGTGAGGCGCCTGCCTCTCGACGCACCACAGGTTCCCTCACCACATCCCCAACCACAACCGTGTGGCCTTCGGACGGGGAGTCTGCAGCGTGCGCGCCCACAGCCTGTTCGGCGGCCGCCAAATGATTGCGCGCGGCAGTGGTGACGCTGCCGCGCTCGAGCAGTGCGAGGTCTGCGCCCATCTCCTCCGCCGTCTGGTACCGGTCGGCGGGGTGCTTCGCCATCGCGGTGAGGATGACGGAATCCACGTTGACCGCCTCGTTGTCGGACAGCGGCGCCTCAATGCGCTCCGACGGCGGCATCGGATCTTCCTGCACGTGCTGGTAGGCCACTGCGAAGGGGGATTCGCCCTCGAAGGGCGGGACGCCGGTGACAGTTTCGTACATCACGCAGCCGAGGGCGTAGACGTCGCTTCGTGCGTCCGCGGCCTTGCCGCGGGCCTGCTCGGGGGAGAGGTACTGCGCGGTGCCGATGACGGCGGAGGTCTGCGTCATCGCGGAGGTGGAATCGTCCAGCGCTCTCGCAATGCCGAAATCCATCACCTTCACCGCACCGGTGTTGGTGACCATGATGTTGGCGGGCTTGATGTCGCGGTGGATGATGCCCGCGTCGTGGCTGGCCTGAAGCGCGCGCGTCACAGGCAGCAGCAGCGCTGCGGAGCGCTCCGGCGTGAGCGGGCCTTCATTGCGCACGATGTCGCGCAGGTTCATCCCGTGGACGAGCTCCATCACGATGTAGGGCACGTCCACGCCGGAGGTTTCCACGGATCCGGTGTCGTACACCGAGACGATGTTCGGGTGGTTCAGGCGGGCGGAATTCTGCGCTTCGCGGCGGAAGCGTTCGCGGAAGTTCTCGTCGCGCGCCATGTCGATCTTCAACATCTTCACGGCAACTTTGCGCCCGAGGGACACGTCGGTGGCGGCATACACGTCCGACATGCCGCCGGTGCCGATGATGTCGCCCAGTTCGTACCGGTCCGCGATCAGCATTTACCTGCCACCTCCGAGGAAGCTCTCAAGATTCGGCAATTCTATCGCAGGCGCGTTCTCAGCAGTGGTCTCGGGCACATTGCTTCTCGACGTCGCCACCTCCGGCAACGGCTGCGCCGGCTCAGTGGTCGCCGGATTGGGGCGCTCGGCCTCCGAGGGAGCAGCAGGCGCGGCGGGCGCCTGCTCCGCGGTGGGCTCCTCGAAGCGCAGGGTGCCCGGGTTGCGCGACTCGGTGATGGTGGTGCGTTCACGCTGCGTCGTCGTCTCGGTGACCGGCTCTTCCGTCTCCTCCTCCTTGGTGGGGGTAGCCGTTGTCGAGGTCGGCGACGTGGTGGCCGTGCTGCTTCCGCCGGTGAAGCGGTCGAACAAGCCCTCGGAGTAGGCCCACGCGGCGGCCCCGCCGGCCAGCGCCAGTGCCAGCAGGGCCGCAATGATCGGGCCGGCCGCCGAGGACTTCTTCTCGCGCTGGGCGGGCGCGGCGGCTCGGGCGGGGGCGGGCTGGGCCGGAGGGCGTCGAGAAGCAACTGCCCTCGCGGCGGACGGCGGGTAGGCGCCCTCGGGGCGGGAGGTGCGTTCCTCGGCGACGCTCGCCAGCATTTGTGTGGACGCGGTGGCGGACGGCTCGGTGGCCACCACCTGCGTGTGGCCGCCGGGCTGGGCGGGGCGCAGGCCCTGGCGGACCTGGGAGATGGCCAGCTGCAACTCGTTGCCGTCGCGGAAGCGTTGGCCGGGGTCTTTGCGCAGGGCGATCTCGATCAGTTCGCGCGCCGGGGCAGACACGGAAATGGGCAGCGCAGGCGGCTCGGCGGAGACGTGCGCGAGCGCCACTGACACGGAGGAGTCGCCGGTGAAGGGGCGCTTGCCCGAGAGAAGCTCGTAGCCCACCACGCCCAGCGAGTACACGTCGGAGGCCGCGGTGACCTTCATGCCCTGCGCTTGCTCGGGTGAGACGTACTGCGCGGTGCCCACGACCATGCCGGTGCGGGTCAGCGGCACGGCCGCCGCGGCCTTGGCAATGCCGAAGTCTGTGATCTTGACCTGGCCGTTCTGGGTGATCATGAGGTTGCCCGGCTTGATGTCGCGGTGCACGAGGCCCATCCGGTGGATCACCGCCAGGCCGTGGGCCGCCTGCTCCAGGACGTCTAACGCCAGCGCCTCGTCCAGCTGGCCCTCGCGGGCAACCAGGTCCGCGAGCGATTCGCCGCGGATGTACTCCATGACGATGAAGCACACGGTGAAACCCGAGTCCGTGTCCACCTCTTGGTAGTCGTAGGTGGCCACCACGTTGTCGGAGTTGATCCCCTGGGCGGAAAGCGCCTCGTTGCGGAAGCGGGCCAAAAACTCCGCGTTGGAGCTGAACTCGGGGCGCAGGACCTTGATGGCCACCTCGCGCTCGTTGGACAGGTCGTCCGCTAGCCAGACGGTGGACATGCCGCCGTGGCCGATGATCCACTGCAGCTGGTAGCCGTCGCCGACGAGCTGTTGCAGGTCCTCGCGGTTTTCGGTGTTCATCTACTGTGCTCCTTCCACGGGTGCGGGGGCGGCGCGCAGGACGGCCCGGCCGATGGGGCCGGAGACCTGCCCGCCTGTGGCGGCTTCGCCGAGGTGGCCGCCGTTTTTCACCACGACGGCCACCGCGACGTCCTTGGCAGGATCGAACGCCACGTACCAGACGTGCGGCGCGGCACCCTCCGCGTGTTCGGCGGTGCCGGTCTTGGAGGCGAAGCCGTTGCCGTCGTAGCCGAAGGTCCAGCGCTCGGATCCGTACATCAGATCCGTGATCGTCGCGGCTTCCTCTTCCGTTACGGCCTCGCCCAGCTCAACCGGCTCGGTTTCGCGCACGACCTTGCCGTCGGCGTCGCGCACCGCGCGTACCACGTGCGGCTCCATGCGCTTGCCTTTGTTGGCGATGGTCGCGGCCATCACCGCAGCCTGCAGCGCCGTCATGGTCACGTCGCGCTGACCGATCGCGCTTTGCGCCAGCTCCGCTCCGCCGGGCAGGTCGCCGAGCGAGCCGGCCGCGTTGGGCAGGCCGAGGTCGTAGCTTTGGCCGATGCCGAAGCGGGCCGCAGCGTCGCGAAGCGCCTCCGGCCCGGCCGCAAGGCCCATCTGCACGAATGCGGTGTTGCAGGACAGGGCGAACGCGGTGCGCAGGGGCACCTGGCCGCCGCCGGCGCAGGGCTGCCCGCCGTAGTTGGTCAGCGGGATGTTGTCCGTGCCGGGCAGGATCGTCTGCGCCTCGCCCGTGAGCGGCGACTCGGGGGTGAACCCGTTTCGCAGGCCCGCGGCGGTGGTGATGATTTTGAAGATGGAGCCCGGCGGCAGCTGCTCCTGCGTCGCGTGGTTGAGCAGCGGTTTCGCGGGGTTGCCGTTGACGTCCGCCCACGCGCCCTCGGCGGTGTTCGGGTTGGCAATGCCGTTGGGGTCGTAGCTGGGGGCCGAGGCCATCGCGAGCACCTCGCCTGACGACGGCCTCACGGCCACCACCGCCCCCTCATAGCCAGGCTTGGCCAGCTGGTCGAACGCGAAGGCCTGCAGGTTCGGATCCAGGGTCAGCGCGACCGTGTCGCCCTTCTTGCCGTCTTCCGTCCCGGTGCGCAAGAAACGGGATGAGGTGCCGGAATCCCCGGTGAGGTCCCCGTTGTGGGTGGACTCCAGCTGGGAGGTGCCGAACTGGTCGGAGGCGTAGCCCACCACCGGGGCGAAGGACCACGGCATGTTCGGGTAGGTGCGCTGGTAGAAGCCGTCCGCTTCGTCGCGGTGACTCTGCGCCAGGACGGTATCGCCCGCGACGATATCGCCGCGGTTGGTGCGCTTCAGCTCCATGAGGATGCGGGAGTTGTGGGGGTCTTGGGCGTATTCGTCCTCGCGCATGCCTTGCACGATGGAGTAATTCACCAGCAGTGTCACGATGAGCAGCAGGGAGACGACGGCGCCGAAGCGGAGGGACTTGTTCATCGCGCGCCCACCACCTCAGCCTGGCCGAGGCGCTGCGCGGTGCCAGCCGCAACCGCGTCGTAGTCCGCCGGGCGGTTCGCGCTGTTGGAGATGCGCAGCAGCAGGCCCAGCAGGATGTAGTTGGCCATCACGGATGAGCCGCCGGCAGACATAAACGGCGTGGTCAGACCGGTCATGGGCAGCATGGCGGAGACGCCGCCTGCGACCACGAAGATCTGGATGGCAATGGTCAGCGCCAGCCCGGAGGCGAGCAGCTTGCCGTAGGAGTCGCGTGTCTGCATCGCGGTGCGGAACCCGCGGGTGATGAAGATGCCAAACAGGCACAGCACCGCGGCGATGCCCACAAAGCCCAATTCCTCGCCGACGGCGGCCAGGATGTAGTCCGAGTGCGCGACGGGGACCAACTCCGGGTGGCCGTAGCCCAGCCCGGTGCCGGTGATGCCGCCCCAGCTCAACCCGATCAGGGCGTTCGCGGGCTGGTTGCCTATGCCGTCAAAGTCCGCGAACGGGTCGATGAAGTTGGCCACGCGGTCCTGGATCTTCGCGCTGATCTGGTACACCGCGTACCCGCCCACGGCCACCAGCGCCAGGCCGATGGCCAGCCAGGACGCGCGTCCGGTGGCGAAGTAGACCATGCCCAGCACCGTGGCGAACAGCAGCAGCGCCGGGCCGAAGTCGTTCGACACCGCCATGATCAGAATGGCAATTGCCCACACCATGAGGATGGGGGCGAGGTCGCGCAGGCGTGGGAACGTCATGCCCAAAAAGCGCTTGCCGGCGACCGTGAACAGGGCGCGTTTCTGGGCGAGGAGCTGTGCGAAAAAGATCAGCAGCAGAATTTTGGAGAACTCGCCGGGCTGGATGGAAAACGGGCCGAGCCACAGCCAGATCCGTGCTTCCTCGTAGCCCGGGGGCTGCGGCCACACCAGCGGCAGGGCGAGCAGAATCAGGCCCACCAAGCCCAGCAGGTAGGAGTAACGCGAAAGTGCCTTGTGGTCGCGCACCACAATCATGGTGAGCACCATGAGCCCCACACCGATCAGGGACCACATCATCTGGCGCTCCGCCAGCGGGCCGTAACCGGGGCGCTCGGCCAGGTCAAGGCGGTATATCACCACGAGGCCGACGGCGTTCAGCAGCGCCACTACCGGCAGCATCACCTGGTCTGCGTACGGCGCCAGGAAGGCGATGGCCACGTGCGCGATGGCGTACACACCCATGAACCCACCGATGATGTAGAGCATCTCCGTGGACAGGGTGCGCCCTTGGCTCGTCTCTAAGCCAAAGAGCATCAGCGCGAGCAGGCCGGTGGCGAGCAACAGAAGAAGCAGCTCACGGCTGCGTGAAGCGAGTCTGCTCATCGCACCTCCCTGCACTTGTCGTTGTCGGGCGACTGCTTGTCCACACAGCCCGGCAGAGCTTCATCCGCCAGCTCATTCAGTCTTGCCAGCACATCGTCGTAGGAACCCGTGACGTTTTCCACGTCCCGCAGATCTTTAGGCAGATCAGCGACGTTAAACACGTGGCAGTCGCCCGGGGTGGTGTCCTTGGCAATGACGCGCAGCTTGCCGTCCTCGGCCAAACAGGCGTGCTGGATATCTTCGGTCTGCGCGTCAGCGAACACGTTGTCGCGGGTGGTGTGCTGCACAACAAACTCGCCGGAATCCTCCACCGTGAGCGCGTAGGTGTCCGTCTCGCGCGACTGCGCCCACATCAGGGCTGCGGCAGTAACCACGAGCAGCAGCACGAGCGTTGCGACGACCCACGGCCACACCGAGCTCGGCTGCGAGCCGGCCTTAGTGTGGTCCTCCTCGTCGTCGGGCCCGTCGGCCTCCTGCGTCTTGGCCCGGTTGTGATCCGGGGTGATGGTCTCGGACTTGCGCAGCAGCGCCGCCGCGCGGGAGGCGGCGGAATCCGGGTGGGAGGACTGGTAGCCCGGGGCCAGCGCACCGGCCCTCACCACGGCGCGGGTTGCTTCCTCAGAGCCGTGAGACTCCACGACCTCGGCCACCACCACGGTGACGTTGTCCGGCCCGCCGGAGCGCAGCGCAAGCTCGATCAGGCGCTGGGCCGCCATCTCCGGGGTGCCGTCGCCCAGCGCGATCTCGATGGTCTCTCGCGTCACCGGGTCGCTCAACCCGTCGGAGCACAACAGCAGGCGGTCGCCCGGCTGCACCTCAATCAGCTCCAGGTGGGGCTCCACCGGTCGGCCGGTGTACGCCTTCAAAATCAGGGATTTCTGCGGGTGGGTGGACACGTCTTCGGGCGCGAGCTTGCCTTCGTCCACCAGCGACTGGACGAACGTGTCGTCGACCGTGAGTTGGCGCAGCTCGCCGCCGCGAAGGAGGTAACCCCGCGAATCGCCCACGTGGATGAGACCGAGATCGCGGCCGTTGAACATCAGCCCGGTGAGCGTGGTGCCCATGCCGGCCTGTTCCGGGTGCTCGGCCACCGAGGCCTCAATCGCCGCGTTGGCGTCCTCGGCGGCTGCGCCCAAAAGCGCCAGCATGTCCGCGTCTTCAGGGTCGCGGTCCAGGTGCTCCAGGTGCTCCACCATGAGCTGGCTGGCCACCTCGCCGGCCGCGTGGCCACCCATGCCGTCTGCAAGCACGAGCAGGTGCGGGCCGGCGTACGCGGAGTCCTCGTTGTTGCCCCTGACCAGGCCGCGGTCAGACACAGCCACGAAATCTAGCGCGAGTTTCACGGCATCAGCCTCACAATCGTGCGTCCCATCTTCATGTCCGTGCCCACGGTCACCCGCTCAGGCTGGTCAATGCGCACCCCGTTGACAAAGGTGCCGTTGCGCGAGTCCAAGTCCTCCACGAACCAGTCGCTGCCCCTGCGGAACAGGCGCGCGTGGCGCGAGGAAGCGAAGTCGTCGCCCAGCTGGAAATCGTTGTCACCAGCCCTGCCGACAGTCAAGTCCTCCAAGCTGGCAATTTCCATGTGGGAGCCTTTCAGCGGCCCCTCAACTACCGCAAGGGTGCGCGCCTTCTCCCTGGGGGCGGGTGCGGAGGCACTTGCCTGACGACGCATCGTTCCGCCCGCCGACACCACATCCTTCCTCTGCGTCCACATGACGAGGAAGATGAACACCCACAGCAGGGCCAACAGGCCGAAGCGGGCGCTGAGGATCACCGTCGAATCCATGGCATCCCTTCTACGGGCGGAAATATTCGGTACTGGGGTGGGACACCGAGTCCGTGAACTCCGGCTCGCTTGCGCCCGCCTGCGGCTGGTCCTGGGCGCCGACAATGCGGACCTCGATGTTGGAATGGCCCAGCGTGATCACGTCGCCGTCGGCGAGCATCCAGTTCTCCACCGGCTCGTCGTTGACGGTTGTGCCGTTGGTGGACTGCAGATCCACAAGCACCGCCACCTGGCCGTCCCAGGTGATCTCCGCGTGCTGGCGGGACACGCCGGTATCCGGCAAACGGAAATCCGAATCGTTGGAGCGGCCCAAGATGTTGGAGCCCTCGTGGACCAGGTAGGTGCGCGACGAGCCGTCCTGAAGCAGCAGGCTCACCGTCGATTCGCCCGCCTGTTGCGGAGTTTCGGTGGTGGGTTCGGACATTGCATCCTCCTTCAATTGCGAGCGTGAGGCGCGGCGCTTTGTCGGCTCCGCCACAATGGCGTCGAAGCCGCTGACCACATCCGGCATGGTGTCGATGTAGCTAGACACCCGCAGCTGGCCAGTGCGCAGGCCCGACTCCTCCGCGATACGCACGACAACAGGGCCGTCGAGGAACCACTGGTTGTTGCGCACGTACCGCATGAGTTGATCGGCGAGGTCCACAGGAAGATCGCGGTTCTGCGACAGGTTCTCCAGGTCTTTCGATGACACGCCCACGGCGTACACGTTCGGGGCGACATACTCGTCCTTATCCGTAACCACCAGCGAGTCTTGGGCTTCCTGCTTGACCAGCTCTTCGACTTCCTCAGGCACAACCTTGCCGCCGAACAGCGCCGCCATGGAGTTGTCCAAGCCGCGCTGCAGGGAGCTGTCCAGTTTTGCCAGCCTGTCCATCACTGCCATTTCCTGCGCACCTCCTTTCTTCACATGCGAATTTAAGTAACTCGGACAGTATAGGTGCCCACCCCGACACGACCTATCCGTCCAGCGTGCGTGGCGTACCGTAAATGGCCGATGCGCTGGCGATTTGTTGTTAATGTGACCTGCGTTCTATATTGATCAAGTCGCCCGCCCGGGTGGCGGAATTGGCAGACGCGCTGGCTTCAGGTGCCAGTGTTCGCAAGAACGTGGGGGTTCAAGTCCCCCCCCGGGCACAGCGTGAAGTCTCGAGACATTGTGCCTACAGTGTCTCGAGATTTTTGGTTTTTCGGCGTGCCCCGGAAAGTGAGGGCTAAGGGTCAAAAAGTGTGTCTGGTTCGGCGTGTCGTGGGGGTTAGATTTGGCCTTTTTGGATGCCGATTGAGTGTGTGTAGTTGGTGTCGATAGCGTTGTCGTAGAGGGCTGGTCGTCCGGTTTCGTGGTCGGCTTGGTTCTCGTTGTGGGTCAGGGTGGATACTTTGGCGAGTTGGTCCTGGCCCCAGTTGGACTGCCTGGCGATCTCAACTGGATCGTCAGGCAGTTCTGTCTTGAGGTAGAGCCACCACTCCAGCATCCGACGCTGGTGCTCGCCGGATCTGCCGCGGTGGGTGCGGGCAAGCAGTTTCAATTGGGCGTTGATCCCTCCTTCTAAGCTGTTGGTGGTGGATTTGATCCGGCTGCCATCGAGCACACCGTCGGGTGGGTCGAGGTAGACAAATAACAGCTGGTTACGCCAGAGGTGGTTGAGGCTGTTGTAGGCCTTGCGGGTGCGTTCATGGGTCCACGACCAGGTACGTTGCCGTGTCACAGGGTCGGTGGTGAAGGTTTTCTGGTTCATCCAGTCGCGGTAGATAGTGCCGTATTCGTGCAGCTTTACGCCCCAGGCTGCGGCTTCATCCAATGTGGTGATCTTGGTGAGGTTGAGCGCGAGTTGGTAGATCGCTCGTCCCGCGTCGGTGCGTGGGCGTGAGGTGGTGTAGCGGCGTACCACGCGTTGGGCGTGGACGAGGCAGCGCTGGATCTTGGTGCCAGGCCAGCATGTCTTGATCGCGCTGGCGGCGCCTTGGCCGCCGTCGATGACGGCGATCAGGGGTGCGGGGATACGTTCGAGGAGGTGTTGGTAGTCGCGGGTGGTTTCGTGGGTGCACCAGTGCCAGGCGATGACGTGATCCAAGGTGGCAGCCACAATGAGACATCCGCCTGCGGTGTAGGTGCCGTCAAGGAAGATTTGGTCGTAGACTCGGCCTTCGTGTCCGATCGTGGGATCAGGCACATCGACAAGCCAGCACCACGAAAACTGCCGTTTCATGGTGGAGCGGCTGATTCCGGCGTCTTTTGCGTTCTGCCTCAGGGCGGTGGTCGATGTGCAGTGCTCGATGAATTGTCGAAACACCGCTGCGTGGGTGATGTCGCTGCGGGTTTTGGTGGTTGATGCACCGCAGGTTTTGCATCGCCACCGAGTGGTGTCCTTGGATGTGGTTCCGTTGCGTTTCATCTCTCCGCCGCACACTTGGCAGCGGGGTCGGTTCTTCGGCATTGATCAAGCCAACACCGGCTCCTACCACACGCTGCTGTCACACCTCGGTATTTCGCCACCCTGGGGCGGATATAAGCCTCAGGAGCATATATTTTCCGGATTCCCCCTGATCATCCCAAACAAATCGACGAATCCGGACACACATTTTGACCCTTAACCCGAAAGTGAACAATCCGCCTCGGCGAGCCGAACCAGCTGGTTTGCACTAAGTTTGTCGGCATGTGGGTGGAACAAGAACTCGTAGTGAAGCAAACGAAAGCTCTGGGGCGCGACGCGTTCGCGATCGAGGGCCCGGACGGGGAGCTGCTGGGCACGGCACGCCAGACGCTGAAGATGAGCGACCTGGTCAAGGCGTCGCGCGGGGTGGAGGTGTTCGACGCGGCCGGCGTGCACGTGCTGAGCATCGAGGACCCGGTGAACTTCATCCGCGACACCTACGTCGTGCACCTGGCCAGCCCGCCGATGCAGCTGGCCAAGCTGACTAAGCGGTTCGCCTGGATAGGGGCGAAGTACGACGTGGAGATGGCCGGCCTTCCCGACGTGCAGATTCAGGGCCAGGCATTCCAGCTCAATTACTCGTTGACCAGCCAAGGCCGCGAGATCGCGCGCGTGGACGCGGAGTACTCCGGTATGGGGCGGTTGATGATGGGCAAGACGAGCTACCGCGTGCGCATCGAGCCGGGGTTGGACGAGCGGCAGCGCGCGGCGGTGGTCGGTATCACGCTTGCTATCGACATGCGGCGGCAGAAGATGCGCAAGAACTCGGGGTAGTACCATCGCCGCATGACTAAGGGGCAGCGCTGGGGCTTTTTCGCGGTGGTGTCGCTGGGCTTGCTCATGATTAGCCTGGACAATTCAATCCTCTATACAGCCCTGCCGGCGTTGGAGCGTAGCTATAACGCGACGCCGGAGCAGGGCCTGTGGATCATCAACGCCTACCCGCTGGTCCTGTCCGGCCTGTTGCTGGGCACCGGGGCGCTGGGGGACAGGGTTGGCCACCGGCTGATGTTCATCGTCGGCCTTGGCGTTTTCGGCCTCGCCTCACTCGGCGCGGCGTTCGCGCCGGGGCCGCTGGAACTGGTCATCGCGCGCGGCTTGCTCGGCGTGGGGGCAGCGGTGATGATGCCTGCCACCCTCGCGCTGATCCGTATGACGTTCCCGGACGAGCGAGAGCGCAACACCGCTATCGGCATCTGGGGCTCTGTGGCGGTGGCGGGCGGTGCACTGGGCCCGGTGGTTGGCGGGGCGTTGCTGGAGCGCTTCTGGGTGGGGTCGGTGTTCCTCATCAACGTGCCCATCGTGGCGCTGGCGCTGGTGCTCACAGTCGCGCTTGCCCCGGAAAACCTGCCCAACCCGGACAAGGAGTGGGACGTGGTCTCCTCGCTCTACGCGTTGCTTGCGCTGTCGGGCCTGACCATGCTGATCAAGCAGGCCGCCAACACGCAACGCCTGGTACTTCTGGTTGCCTCCGCTGCTGCCGCGGTCCTTGGCGGCTGGCTGTTCGTGCGCCGCCAGCGTCGGCTTGCAGACCCGCTGCTTACCTTCGACATCTTCCGTTCCCGCCTGTTCACCGGCGGTGTGCTCGCGGCGGTGGGCGGCATGGCTGTGCTCGCCGGCGCGGAACTGATGACCACGCAGAAGCTGCAGCTTGTCGACGAGCTGACGCCGCTTACCGCCGGCGCCACCGTCGCCGTGATGGCCGCGGCCGCTATCCCAGCCTCCACGCTTGGCGGCGCGTACCTGCACAAAGTCGGCTTCCTGCCCCTGATCGCGGGCGGGTTCGCCGGTGCTGCGGTGGGGGCCGGGGTGGTGGTGGCCGGAGGGACGTCGATAGGCATGGTGTTCGGGCTGGTGCTGCTCGGGCTGTCCACGGGATCGGTGATGAGCGTGTCTTCGATCGCGATCATCGGGTCCGCGCCGATGCACCGCTCCGGGATGGCGGCGGGCGTGGAGGAGGTCTCCTACGAGCTGGGGACGCTGCTGACGGTGGCGCTGACGGGGTCGCTGCTGCAGGCGGGGCTGGACCGCGGGGTGGAGTACACGGACGCGTACCACGGCGTCATGGCCGTGCTGGGGGCGGCGGCCGCGGTGTTTGGCGCGGCGACGTGGTGGTGTTTCAGAGACAACCCGAAGTCTGGAGGAACCCATGCCTGACATGAACCCCCGCGCGTGGCACCGCAAGGCCTCGCGCCCGGTGAGCATTTGGATGGCGGTCTTTCTCGCCGCCGGCTTGGCACACCCGTTCATCCCGGACGGCTCGTGGCTACTCATCCACATTTTCACGCTGGGGATTTTGACCAACTCGATCATGTTGTGGTCGCAAAACCTCACTGAGCGCTTCTTGGGGCAAAAGCTTTCCGACGCCGCCCGGCCCGCCCAACTCACCCGCACCTACTTGCTCAACGCCGCCACCATCGCCGTGCTGGTGGGGCAGCTTGCCCGGTGGTACTGGCTGGTGTGGGCGGGCGCGCTCGTGGTCGCGGTGGCGCTGGCCTGGCATGCCATCGTGCTGGCGGGGCAGGTCAAATCTGCGCGCCGGATACACATCGGCGCGGTCGGCTTTGTCGCCTCGGCGTGCTGCCTGCCGGTGGGTGCGCTGTTCGGCGCCGCCCTGTCCGCGGGGCTGCCGGGGCAGTGGCACGGCGCGGTGCGGCAGGCCCACATGTTCACCAACGTCGCGGGCTTTGTCGGCCTGGCGGCGATGGGGGCGCTCAGCGTGCTGTTCCCGGCCATGTGGCGCACCCGGGGTCAGGACCGCGTCGGGGTGGCACTCGCACTCGCCGGGGCCGGCGTGGTGGTCGCGGTGGCAGGCTCGCTGCTGCGCGCGTCCGCGGTCACTGGGGTGGGCACCGTGGTCATCCTGGCGGGCTGGGTGTGGCTGTACCAGGGGTTCGTGGCCAGCGCCCTGACGGTGGTGAGGGATCCCCGCGGGCGCGTGACGTACCCAGCGTTGTCCGCGCTGTGCGCGGTGACGTGGCTCGTCGGCGGGCTGACCTGGTACGCGGTGCGGGTGTTCGGCGGGACGCTGGAGGTGCCCACGCTGCCGTTGCTGCTCGGATTCGCTGCGCAGCTGCTTATTGGTACCATGAGCTACCTCATGCCGGTGACCATGGGCGGCGGGCCGGCCGCGGTGAAGGCAGGGCTGGGCGAGCTCAACCGCGCTCCGTACCTGCGCGTCGGCCTGTTCAACGCGGCGCTGCTGGCGTGGCTGGCGGTGGGCAACTCCTATGCGCGAATCGCGTTTTCCTTCGTCGCGTTCGGGGTGCTGGCGGCGTTTATCCCGCTGCTGGCGCGTGCGGTGAAGGCGCAGGTTGCGGTAATTAAATCACGTCGACCCTGAAGGTCATGCCCATCGTCTTGTGCCCGGCGATGGTGCACCAGCCCAAGGTGTCTTTGTTGAACTCCCCGAAGTAGGTGGTCGAGGTCTCGCCGGGGGAGAGGCGGCCGGAGTTGGCGTCGCCGATTTTGAGGTCGTGTTCCTTCTCGCCGTCGTTGACCAGGTTAACCACGAGTTTGGTCCCGCGGGGGACCTCGATGCGGTCGGGGATGTAGCGCATCCGCTCGATGCGCACGTCCGCGGTGACTACGTCGTCGCCGGTGGGGATGTCGCCCTCCTGCGATTGCACCAGCGCCGACGTCGACGCCGCGCCGGCGAGGACGGCGGCGGTGATTGCCCAGGAGGCGATGTGCGTCCGGCGCGTCATCGGCCCCACTCCTTTCGGGGAAACGTTGGGACTATGAGTTGTAGGACAATTCAGGAAGTCGTACAATATGCCCGACCTTAAGATAACCCAGGAGAATGCGCATGGAACGGACGCACGCACCCCGCCCAGCCAGCGACCTGTTCAACGCAGTCGGACACTTGAGCCTCAAGCAGCTCGAGGTGTTTCAGGTGATCCAGGACACCCCGGACGGCATGCAGGTTGCCCAGATCGGCAGCGCGCTGGGCATGCACCCCAACACCGTGCGGGGCCACCTGGACGAGCTGATGGCCGCCGGGGTGGTCAACCGCCACATCGCGCCCGCGCCGGGCCGCGGCCGCCCCTCCTACATCTACACCGCCCGCGTGGCGCACACGAGTCTGGCGTCAAAGGCCATGAGCACCTTGGTGGAAGTGCTGGCCAGCACCCTGGCCAGCGGGGACACGGACACTGCCAAGGACCTCGGCCGCCAGTGGGCGGACCGGGTGAACCCGCGCCGCCACGGCAACTTGCGCGTCGACCTGGACACAGCCGCCAGCCACACCGCCCAAACGCTGCGCGAGATGGGCTTCGACCCCGTGCAGCGCCCGGAGTGCTCCAACGCGCGCGTGCGCGAGTTCGGGCTGCACGCCTGCCCCTTCGTGGCGGAGCGGGGCGCCCGCCCCGCCCCTATCGTGTGCGCCCTGCACGAGGGCTTTTTGGACCAGGGCGTCGGCGACGTGAAGGTGGAGCTTTTGCCGCACGACCGCCCCGGCGAGTGCGGCGCGCGACTGAGTAAGACGGGCTAGGATACCAGCCAGTCGTTCGGGCTGAACAGCTCGTAGAACACGTTGGCCGGGGCCTTATCCGCCGGAAGCGCCGCCAGCTCGTCGCGCAGCGACTGCAAAAAGCCCGTGCCGCCGCACAGGTACACGTCCGCGCCTGCGAGGTCGAGCCCGCGCACGTCGATGCGCTCGTCGCTGTCGCGGAAGAAGGTCTGGATGGACCCGTCGCCCAGCGCATCCACCAGCTCGCGGACCTGCTGCGCCTGCGCCCAGGTCTGCGCCGAGCGGTCGGCGTGGAGGTAGCTCACGCGGCGGCTGTCGTTGTGCTTGGCCAGGTAGCTGAGAATGCCGGTCAGCGGCGTGGAGCCGATACCGGAGGAAATCAGCACGATCGGGCGCTCACCTGGGCGCAGTACGAGGTCGCCGGCGGCGAGGGTGACGTCGACAGTGTCGCCGGTGGCGACGCGCTCGGTCAGGAACGTGGACACCTCGCCGTCGCGTTCCACCGCGATGCGGTAGCGCGTGGCGTCGCCTTCGATGATGGAGTACTGGCGCAGCTGGCGGGCGCCGTCGTCGAGTTTGACGCCGATAGACGTGTACTGGCCCGGCCTCGGCTCCGTGAAGTCGCCTTCGACCGTAAACGCGGTCACCGTCTCGGACAGCGCCGTCTTTTCAACGACCTTGCCCTTGCGGAACACGTCGCCGTCCTTCACTCCGTCGGAGGCGTAGAGGTCCTTTTCGGCCTTGATCAGCACGTCCGCCATGAGCCAGTACACCGCGCTCCACGCCTCGGCCACCTCGGGCGTGACTGCGTCGCCGAGCACGTCTGCGATCGCGGCCATAAGATTTTCGTACACGATCTGGTACTGGTCCTCGGTCACACCGAGGGAGACGTGCTTGTGGGCGATCCTGTTCAGCATTGCCACCGGATCGGGCGCGGTCTCGTCCACCAGGTGCGAGGCGAACTTCACTACCGACGCCGCGAGCGCCTTCTGCTGCGCGTGCTGTTTCTGGTTGCCGCGGTTGAACAGATCGGAGAGGAGCTCGGGGTGGGCCGCGAACATCTTCGAGTAGAACGTGTCCGCAATGGTTTGGATGTTCTCGCCCACCGGTCCGAGCGTGGCCTTGACCGTTTCAGCGTGGTCGGGGGCGAGGTGGGTGTTCTTCGAGTCGGGGAGTGTGTCGTTGTACATGCGCAGGCCTCCTTGAAATAGCGGAACGAATAAATACGATTGTAGCCGTTGTAAATGGTTGTGTCGGCTGCGCCTTTAGACTGTCTCCCATGCGCTCGCCTGTGACTGAATACCTCCAAGCCATCGTCGACGATGTCCGCGACCAAGACAGCGGGGAACGCGCCGACTACATCGACGTGCTCAAAAACGCCGACCCCGACAAGCTCGGCCTTGCCCTCTGCACCACGGACGGGCAGCTGTACTCCGTCGGGGACGCGGACTACGAATTTTCCATCCAGTCCATCTCCAAGCCTTTCGTGTACGCGCTCGCGCTGGATATGTACGGTCCGGACGAGGTGCACAGCCATGTGGGCGTGGAGCCCTCGGGCGAGGCGTTTAACAAGCTTTCGCTTGACGACGACGGGCGTCCCGCCAACCCCCTCATCAACGCGGGCGCCATCACGGTGAACCAGCTCATCGGCGGCCCCGACATTCCGGTGGAGCAGCGCAGCGAGAAACTCCGTAACTACTTCTCCCGCCTGGCCGGCCGGGAACTCACCATCGACCAGCGGGTGCTCAACTCCGAGCTGGAGACGGCGGATAGGAACAAGGCGTTCGCCCACATGCTGCGCGAGGCCGGCACCATCAGCGACGAAGCGCACGACGCCGTGGCCAGCTACATCGCCCAGTGCGCGGTGCTAGTGACGGTGAAAGACCTCGCCGCCATGGCCGCCACCCTGGCCAACGGCGGCACGCAGCCGGTCACCGGCGAGAAGGTCGTCTCCGCCGAGGCCGCCCGCCTTGCCCAGGCGGTGATGGTCTCCTCCGGCATGTACGACGCGTCGGGGCAGTGGATGGTCAACGTGGGTATCCCCGCGAAGTCCGGTGTGGCCGGTGGGTTGATCGGGACGCTGCCGGGGCAGCTCGGTATCGCGTCGTTAAGCCCGCGGCTGAACAAGCAGGGCAACTCGGTGCGCGGGGTGAAGATCTTCCGCGAGCTGTCCAGCTCGCTGGGCCTGAACCTGCTGTCCTCCAACTTCTACCGCGCGCCGGGCATCCGGCGCATTGAGCGTCGCGACGACGCCGACATCGTCGAGCTCCAGGGCATGATCAACTTCACCAGCGCGGAGAAGATTCTGCGGGGGCTGATGGGCCGCCGCCTGCACTGCCAGAAGCTCATCTTCGACGTCTCCAACGTCACCGGCTTCAACAAAGCCGGCCGCGACCTGATCAAAGACGGGCTGATGCAATTCCGCAATGACGGCATTGATGTGGCTATCTACGACCCGGACCACACGCTGTCCGACTGGACCTTCGCCGACGGCACCACCGCCCAGGCCATCCGGGACTTCACCGCGTCCTTCTCCGTGCCCGCTACGCGCGAGGAGGTGTACCGGGCCATCACCAAACCGCACAGCTGGTGGGACAAGAAGGTGGAGGGCGACGCCGCCGAGCAGGGCTCCGAGTTCCACTACTCGGACGACGACCGCTACGTGGGTTTTTCCGTGCAGGAGGCGGACGGCGACCGCGTGGTTTGGACCGTCGAGCCCACCGACAACCCGAAGGAAGACCACGAGTGGGACGACACCTCCCTGATCTTCGACATCGAGGAAGACGAGGGCAACACCAAGGTCAACTTCACCCACCGCGGCATGCGCCCCCACGACCGCGGCTACGAGGAGATTGCCAAGACCTGGAAGGACCGCATTGCAAAGGGCCTGCAGCCGCTGATCGGGAGGGAAGAGGACGCCTAACATGCTGGACCGCACAATTTGGTGGCACGTCTACCCGCTGGCCGCCCTCGGCGCGCCGATCCGGGAAGTGAAGGATCGGGCGCACCGGCTCCGGGCGCTGGAGCCGTGGCTTGACTACCTCATCGAGCTCGGCTGCAACGGATTACTGCTCGGCCCCATCTTCGAGTCCGCCACCCACGGATACGACACGCTGGACCACCTCCGCATCGATTCGCGCCTGGGCGACGACGCCGATTTTGACTGGCTCATCGACGCCTGCTCCTCCCGCGGCATCCACGTCATGCTCGACGGCGTGTTCAACCACGTCGCTCGCGCCCATCCGTGGGTGGAACAGGGCTTGGCCGGCGACACCGATTGGGAGGGCCACGGCGAGCTGGCCACCCTGCACCACGCCGATCCGGCGATCCGGGACGCGGTGGTGGAGATCATGTGCCACTGGCTGCGCCGCGGCATCAGCGGCTGGCGGTTGGACGTCGCCTACGCGGTCCCGCCCGAGTTTTGGCGTGACGTGCTCGCGCGCGTGCGCGAGGAGTTCCCGGACGCGATGTTCCTTGGGGAGGTCATCCACGGCGACTATTCGTCTATAGCCGCAGAGGGCACCCTCGACGCCGTGACCCAGTACGAGCTGTGGAAAGCAACCTGGTCTTCGCTTGTGGACGTGAACTTCTGGGAACTCGCTCATGCACTCGAGCGCCACCCGACTGGCGTGTTGCCGAACACGTTCGTGGGCAACCACGACGTGGACCGCATCGCCTCCACAGTTGGCCCCGACAAGGCGGTGCTGGCCGCGGCGGTGCTGATGACGGTGCCCGGCATGCCGTCCATCTACTACGGCGATGAGCAGGCTTTCACCGGCGTGCGCGGTGAAAGCTGGTCCGCCGACGACAGCGTGCGTCCCGCTTTGCCCGCCTCGCCCTCCGAGCTCTCCCCGTTGGGCGGGTGGATGCACACCGAATATCGGCGGTTGATCGGGGTGCGCCGTCGCCACGCCTGGCTCACCCGCGCGTCGGTGGAGGTCATGGACAAGACCAACGAGACCATCTCGTTCCACTGCTCCGACGGGCAACATTCGCTGCAGACGGACCTGTGGCTCGACCCCGCCCCTGGCGTGCGCATCCACGCCGAGGGGGAAGAGCTTTACAGCTGGATGTTGAAGTAGGCGAGGATCTGCGCCAGCGCCTGCTGGATCAGCTTGAGGATGTCCGGCAGCTGCAGCGTGGTCACGTTCGCCACCGACACCTCGAACGACGGCGCGCCCGCCGGCGCGAGGTTGATGCGCTGCGGGATCTGCCCTGCCCACTGCGGGCGCACGTCCAGGTTTTGCGGAGCCTGCTGCTTGGGGGCGGGGGCAGGTGCATTCTGCTTAGGCGCCTGCTTTGGCGCCTGGGTTGCTCCACTGTTGGTGCCCTTGAGTCCGCAGCGGGTGGCGGCTTCGTCGACGCGGCCGAGCGCTTCCAGGATTTGCGGGCCGCGGCGGTCAAAGGCGGCGATCGCGTTGGCTTGGCGGACTTTCTGCTGGTAGTCGGCGTCGTTGGTCCAGTAGCGGGAGGCCTGGTCGCAGGGGATCGGGCCGGAGGGCAGTTTGGCCAGGGTGTCGTCGATGGCGTCGGCGCCGGCCGTCGGCGCGAGGGCAACGGTGCCGGCCATGATTCCTGTGAGGGCAAGGGTGCGGATCTTCATGCGGGCCAGTATGTCACGGATGGGGCAGATGTGGCAGGTGTGGCGCAAAGCTGTGTGGCCCAAAAAACAAATCCAGCTAGTAGGTTCCAGCTCTCAGGCCGAAAAAGGGCTGTTAGCTGAGTCCTACTAGCTGGATCTAGTCAGAGGCGGCCTACTTTGGGCGTTTTTCGCATCCCACGCCGTCGCCGTCGCGGTCCAGGTGGGATCCATACCCTGCCTCTCCGCGGCGAATCGGGCGGCCAAGATCATTCCAAACTGCCCGGCAGTTCGGATACGATTTCGATGCCGCTGCCGGGCGCGGTGCAGGCGCAGGGGCTGGTGCCGGGCGCGGTGCAGGGGCTGGTGCCGGGCGCGGTGCAGGGGCTGGTGCCGGGCGCGGTGCAGGGGCTGGTGCAGGCGCTGGCGCTGGCTTCGCCGCCGGGTGGCACGGAATGAGCTGTGGTGCCGGGTTCGGGATAATGCCCTGCTTCATCGCCCAGCACACGCCACCAGCGATCGCCGCATCGACGGCGATGACCCCCACAACGCCGAGAACGATTTCTAGTGTGGTGAGTTCTTCGTCGACTGCCGGAGCAGAGGGGGAAGTCGTAGCGGTTTCAGTCGGGGATGGGGTGACGGCTACCGAAGTGGGTGCCGAGGTAGACGGCGTGGCAGTGGGTTCTAGGGCGCTGGCGGTGGGGACGAAGAGTGCACCGGCGGCGAGGGAAGCTGCGGTGATCGCAGATACAAAAGATTTCTTCACGCTCCTAATTATTTCACAGCTGTTTGAGAGCAGTTATTACGCCCCGACGAAGCGGCGGATCAGGGACCGATACGCCCGCACGGTCAGGTCCACGTCCTCCACGGCGGCGGATTCGTCGTGGCTGTGCAGCTCGCCCAGCACCGAACCCAACGTTTCGCCGCGCCCGTGCAGGGCGAACCCGTAGCCCACGCCCCCTTTCCGGCGGGCGAAGCGCAAGTCCGACCCGCCGGCCGCGATGGTGGGTACGACCGGGACGTCGGGGAAGAATTCGTTGAAGGTGGACAGGATGGCGTCGTAAAGCGGGCCCGACGTGGGGGACACCGACCCGTCCTCGGTGATGAGGTGGGTGATCTCGACGTCGTCGGCGATCTCGCCTAATGCGTCGCGCAGCAGCGCGTCGATCTCCTCTTGCGTCTGGCCGGGAAGGGGGCGGATGTCCAGCTCCATCCACGCCACCGACGGCAGCACGTTGATGGCGCCGCCCGCGCGCAGGACGGTGGGGGAGATGGTGAGGTGGCTCATCGCGTGCGAGTAGCTCTCCAGCTGGCCAAACGCGTCGTAGCCGGAGCCGGCCAGCAGCGCCGCCTCCGTGTCCGGGTCGAACTTCCAGGCGCGGACGTAGCCCTCCCAGATGTCGTCGCTGCGCAGGTCCGGCTCGATGGCGGCGACGCGCCGGGCCACCTCGGCGATCTTCGCCACCGCCATGTCGCGGCCGAACGGGGCGGAGCCGTGGCCGGCGTCGCCATGGACGGTCAAGCGGCGCTGGCCGGCGCCCTTTTCGCCCACGACCACCACCAGCGCGTCGGAGCCGTCGGCGGCGGGGAGGTGGGAGCCGCCCTCCTCGGAGAGGCAGTTGGCCCAGGAGAAGTCCGCGTGGTCGGCGAGCCACGCCGCGCCCAAGCCCCCGCGCGCCTCCTCGTCGGCGCAGCCCACGAAGGTCAGGGTGCCGCGCGGGCGCTCGCCGCGTGCCACGTCGCGGACGCAGGCTGCCATCGCCGCGGTGATGTAGAGCATGTCGGTGGCGCCCCTGCCAAAAACGCGGCCGTCCACGATCTCGCCCCCGAACGGGTCGTGCGTCCATTTGTCTTCGTCCACCGGCACGACGTCGGTGTGGCCCAGCAGCGTCAGGGGTTCGGCGGAGGGGTCGGTGCCCTCGACGGTGAAGGCGATGGACACCCGCCCCGGGTGCGGTTCGTAGCGCTCGACCCGCACGTCCGTACCTGCGAAGAAGGCCTCCAATGTGTCGGCGTTTTTGGTCTCTTGTCCAGAATCTGCCGTGAGGTAGTTGACGCATCCATTTTGGATGAGGTTCTGCAACAGGGCGATTGTGGTATCGGTTAGGCTCATACCGCAGAAGCCTAACGCCCGAGCATCTGGAGAATCCTGGATGAACCAAGTAGTTCCTGGCCGCCGGTCTGAAAGCACCGACCCGCGAGCCCTGCGCACCCGCAAAGCTCTTGTTGGTGCCACTGTTGCGTTGTTGAAGACGCACCCTGTCGCGGAGCTCAACGTCTCCCAAATCGTGAAAGAAGCTGGGGTGAGCCGCCAGGTGTTCTACCAGCACTTCACGGACCGCGACGGCCTGGTGCTGGCCACCGCCCAGGACATGATCAAAGAGGCGTACGAGGGCTTTGTCGCACGCTTCAGCAGTGACCGCGACTTCGAGGCCGCGGTCACCGCCCTGATGACGACGTTGACGGACCAGTACGAGGCTGCGGTGCACATTATCGACTCGCCGGTGCACAGCATGCTCGACCAAGAGGTCGTCGCCATCATGCTGCCCACTATGCGCGAGGAACTGCGGTCCCGCGCCGACGAGTGGGGCGGCGCCGACGAGCAGCTGCTGGACGACATGGCGAGCTTCTACATCGCCGGTTGCCAGCACCTCCTCGAGGAGGGCGTGCGCGAGGGGGCGTCGCCGGAGGAGATCGGGCGGCGCGTCGAACTCGTGCGGCGCGTGCTGATCCGTGAGTAGTCTGTGGGGGTATGAGTCGGGTACCGGAGGCCGTCGAGAAGCTTAAAGCCCTGTATGAAGAGTCGTGCGAGATCGCACGCTCGGGGGATTTCAGCCGCTACGGGGAGGTGCGCTACCCCAAACTCACGGTGGAGGTGCGTCAGTGGCGCCCGATCGACCGTTCCGAGCCGTTCGGCTACGTCGACGAGGCCGGCACCTACTCCGCCGTCATCTCGCAGCCCGATCTGATGGAGGGCTACCTCACCGCCCAGCTTGAGGCGTTGACCTCGAACTACCCGTGCGAGGTGGAGGTGGGGTACTCGGACGAGCTCATCCCGCCCGCCTACATCAAGGGCATGCCGCCTATCGACGAAACCGTGGACCTGCCGCGCCCCGCCCTGGACGAGGTGCACGACGCGATTGTGGACGGCCACTGGGACGCCTTCAACGGGGCGGAAAAACCGTTGTTCCACGTCGGGCCGCAACGCTTCGATCTCGCGCTGGCCAGGCTCGAGCACTACACCGGCATCGAGGCCGACTCGCTGCAGCGGTTCATCCTGTTCACGAACTACGCCATGCACGTGACCGAGTTTGTGAAGTTCGGGCTGCGGGAGTTGTCCGACCCATCCTCGCGCTACACACGCCTGGTGCTGCCCAGCGGGGAAACGGTTTCGGACACGGTGGCGTTGGAGGACTTGGAGCTGGGCTCGAAGTTCCAGATGCCGCGCTACGACCTGGTCACCGAGGGCGGCGACGGCATCACCATGATCAACATCGGCGTGGGGCCGTCCAACGCAAAGACCATCACCGACTCGTTGGCGGTGCTGCGCCCGGAGGCGTGGATCATGATCGGCCACTGCGCTGGCCTGGACGCGCGCATGCGCATCGGGGACCTCATCCTGGGCAACGCATACGAGCGGCACGACCACGTGTTGGACGACTACCTGCGCCGCGAGCTGCCCATCCCCGCCGTGCCGGAGATCCAGCGCACGTTGGAAAAGGCGGTGAGCAAGGTCTACGGGGCGGACGCGTCGCTTATGCGCACCGGCACTGTGCTTTCCACCGGGGACCGGAACTGGGAGTGGAAGGCTCCCCGAGACCTGTGGGAGTGGCTGCGCGGATCCACCGCCGCGGCCGTGGACATGGAGTCGTGCACCATCGCCGCGAACGGGTACCGCTACCGCGTGCCCTACGGCACCCTGCTCGCCGTGTCCGACTTGCCGCTGCACGCGGTGCCGAAGCTGCCGGCTGGTGCGCAGGCGTTCTACTCCAACTCGAAGGAGGCGCACGTGATGTGCGCGGTGCGGGCGATGGAGAAGCTGGCCCGGCACCCGGAGCGGCTGCGGACCAGGAAGCTGCGCCGCGCGATCGGCGAGGTGCCGTTTAGGTAAGGCCTACCAGCGCGACTCGTCTAGGATCTTCTCCCGCTTGGCCACGACCGTGGCCACGACGGACTGGCCGGTGACGTTCACCGCGGTGCGGCCCATGTCGATGATCGGGTCCACCGCCAGCAGCAGGCCCACGCCGGAAAGCGGCAGGCCCAGGGTGGACAGGGTGAGGGTGAGCATGACGGTCGCTCCGGTGGTGCCGGCGGTGGCGGCGGAGCCCAGGACGGAGACGACGACGATGAGTACGTAGTCCGACAGCGACAGGTCCACGCCGTAGAACTGGGCCACAAACAGGGCGGCGACGGCGGGGTAGATGGAGGCGCAGCCGTCCATCTTGGTGGTCGCTCCCAGCGGGATGGCGAAGGAGGCGTACGATGACGGCACGCCCATCGCCTCCTCGGTGGTGCGTTGGGTGACCGGCATGACGCCCATGGAGGAGCGGGTGGCGAAGCCCAGCGTGGTCACCGGCCAGACGCGGCGGAAGAACTCCAGTACCGGGATGCGGTGGGCGGCCAGGATGATCGGGTAGAGCACGAACAGCACCAGCGCCAGGCCGATGTAGATGGCCAGCACGAACTTGCCCAAGGAGCCGAGCGCGTCCCAGCCGTAGGAGGCCACAGCGTTGCCGATCAGCGCCGCGGTGCCGATGGGGGCGAGGCGGATGATCCACCACAGCACTTCCTGGACCACCTTGAGCAGGGACTCGTTGAAGGCGATGAAAGGCTCGGCGGGCTTGCCCACGCGCACTGCGGCGATGGCGAAGAGCAGCGAGACCACCAGGATCTGCAGCACGTTGAACTTCACGGACTCACCGGAGACGCCCAAGCCGAAGATGTTGGCAGGGACGACGGAGTCTAGAAAGCCCATCCAGGAGCCTGTGGAGGACGGCTCGGCCGCCGCCGCGGCGTCCACGGAGGTGTTCGCGCCGGGCTTGACCAGCAGGCCGACCCCGATGCCGATGAGCACGGAGAAGAAGGCGGTGATGGCAAACCACACCAGGGTTTGCACGGCCAGGCGCGCGGCGTTGGTGACCTGCCGCAGGTTGGCTACGGAGGTGATCACGGCGGTGAACACCAGCGGCGGGATCAGCAACTTCAGCAGCTTGACGTAGGTGGACCCGACCCAGTCCAGGGTGGCGGCCAGCGGTTCCACGTCCACGGCGATGAAGCCGAGGACGAGGCCGATGATCAGGCCGTAGATCACTTGCGCGCCGAAGCTTGTCGCCCACTTAGGCATAGGGGCTCCTTCTAGACAGAACTGTCCATTCATTTGATAAAGACGTGGACAACCTACTCTTATCCCACCGGTTCGCAAATCGGCACCATAGACAACACGGTCTGGTGAGGCGCTGCGGTCTACACTGCCCAGACGATGGAACCGAACTTCGACGACCCAGCTATCGCCATGGCGCACCGCTCTGCCGTGCGCTCCATCGAGCGGGTCGTCGCCGAGACCGCCCCGCCGACCCCGGACGCGGCAGGCAGGATCCTCGAGCAACTCCAAGACCCGAAGACGCTGGTCATCACCGGCGCGGGCATCTCCACCGACTCGGGCATCCCGGACTACCGCTCCAAGCACGGCCGCCTGACCAAGGGCCGCCCGATGACGTTCCAGGAGTTCGCGCACTCGCCGGCGCAGGTGCACCGCTACTGGGCGCGCGCGTTCGTGGGCACGCGGTACATGCGCCAGGCCCGCCCCAACCGCGCCCACTTCGCACTGGTGGAGCTGGAGAGGGCGGGGCTGATCCGCGGCATTGTCACCCAAAACGTCGACGGGCTGCACACTCAGGCCGGCTCCGAAAACGTCATCGCGCTGCACGGCGACATGGAGCACGTGGTGTGCCTGGACTGCAAGACGCTGCATGAGCGCTCGCTTATCGACGCCCTCCTCACGGCCGCCAACCCCACCTACTTTGAGTCCGTGGAGGTGGAAGGCTCCATGCTCAACCCGGACGGCGACGTGGAGCTCAGGCAGGCCGATGTGGAGCGTTTCCGCATGATCGCCTGCCCGACGTGCCACAGCCACAGGCTCAAGCCGCATGTGGTGTACTTCGGTGAGGGGGTGCCGAAGGGGCGTCGAGAGGTAGCTGCCCAGTGGCTGGCGGAGTCGACCGGCGTGATCGCCATCGGCACCTCGCTGGCGGTGATGAGCGGCTACAAGTTCATCCTGGACGCCAAAAAGCAGGGCAAACCCACCGCCGTGATCAACGGCGGCCCGGGGCGCGCGGACGCCAAGGTGGACACGCTGTGGAGGGCGAGCATCGCCGACGCCCTCGACGAGGTCTTGGACGGGTTGGGCCTGTGATCGGCCTGCTGGTCCTTCTCGCGTTCGCGGTGTGGCGGTACACCGCCAGCGACCTGCCCAACGCCTTCACCACCGAGTTCCCCAGCGACCTGAAGGTGTACCTGCTGGGCGGGGAGAAGGTGGCGCACCACCAGCCGCTCTACGAGGCCGACCTGCTGCCCGGCCTGCCGTTTACGTACCCGCCGTTCGCGGGCGTGGTGTTTTCCTGGCTCGCGGAAAGTACTGTCCTGGGCGTCGCGTGGAAGGCCGCCTCCGTGCTGGTGCTGCTGCTGGTGGTGCGGGCTGGCACCGACCGCCACGCGCTCCTGCTCACCGCGGTGTTCGTGCTGTGCCTGTCGCCCGTGCAGGGCACCCTCTATTTCGGGCAGATAAACCTGCTGCTCATGGGCCTGGTGTGCCTGGATTTCCTGCCGCGCGTGAAGCTGCCCGGCATCGGCGTGGGCCTGGCTGCGGGCATCAAGCTCACCCCGGCGTTCTTCGTCCTCCTGTTCATCCAGCAGCGCCGGTGGGGTGCGGTGTTCATCGCGGCGTTCACGTTCCTGTGCACCGTGGCAACCGGGTTTTCTGAGGTCACGGACGCGAAACACTTCTGGGCGCACGCCATCTTCACCACCTCCCGCATCGGCACCGACGACAACCCGGGTGCGCAGTCCATCCGCCAGGTCCTCGCCCGCGCCGGCATGGACTCGCCCTGGCTGTGGCTCATCCTCGCCGCCGCCGTTACGGCGCTTGCGCTCATTGCTTCTCGACGAGCTCCCGCCCCCCTCGCCGCCTCCTTCATCGGCACAGCGGCCTGCCTGGTCAGCCCGTTTTCCTGGTACCACCACTGGGTGTGGGTCGTGCCCATGCTGGTGTGGGTGTTCGAGCGCTGGGGGCCGATCGTCTTGGCCCTGTTCATGGTGCCGTACGCCGCCACCAACATCTCCGCCGGCCTCTTCGAGGTGCCGGATGCACTTTTCATTCTCGTTCCAGCCGGTTTTATGCTCTGGTACACGCTACGCTCAGGTCATGCGCACTCGTCTAATCGCCGCCACCACCGCGGCCGCCACAGCCCTGACCCTCGCCCCCTTCGCAGCCGCTGACCCGGCACCCGTCACCGGCGTGGAGCTGAACCAGCCCGCCGACCAGGTCATCGCCGTGGAGGCGAAGTTCAACCTCACGTCCGACCAAGAGACCGCCATGCGGGAGCTGCGCAAACTGCGCGGAGACATGTGGGACCGCAACGTGCCGTTCGATGGGGTGCCGTTGCGCACGGCCGCCGCCAAGCAGGGGCTGACCTCCCGCCAGGCCTACGTGGACGCCGCCCAGTACGACGCCGGCCTGTCCCGCATCGCCCTGCAGCGCGGCGCCGAGGCGGCGAAGTTTTTCCGCCACCAGCGCCCGTACAACTCGACGTGCACGAACAATTGCGGCGACATCACAACCGCCACGTACAAGGGCAAGGCCGCGCCGGGCGAGAACTTGCACTCCGTTGGCAGCATGGGCAAGGCGATGCAGGATTGGGGCTACGGCGAGGTCGGCGCGCTGGTCCGGGCCAACGGGCAGTTCAACAGCGGTAACGGCCACCTGCACAACTTGATCGATCCGCGGATGCGGGCCTACGGTTTCGCCAGCGTGGTCACCGCAGAAGGCGAGGCCAGCGTGACCTCCACCTGCAGTGTCGGCGCCGGGTCCGACCGCATCGAGGGTGCTCAGAACACCGTGCTGCATCGCCCGGCCAACGGTGGGGAGAAACCGAGCACCACTCCGAAGAAGCTGGTGTTCGGCGGGGGCGGCTCCTCGTCCTCCCCGCGCGAAATCCTGGGCATCATCGCCACCGTGCTGACGGTGCTGTCGCTGCTGCAGACGCTGTACAGGTTCGCCGAACCGCAGATCAACCAGTTTCTGGGACGCTAGTTTTCAGCAGCCGGGCAACCTGGTCGAGGGCGTCCATCGTGTCGTCGTAGCTGCCGTCGGCTGAGCGGGCGCCGACGGCCACCCCGAAACCGCCGAACCAGCCCAACTGGCGGGTGTGCCAGGAACCGTCCTTCTCGTAGTCGGACCAGCCGCCCTTGAAGGGCACGCCCTCGAGCTGGCCCAGCCCGTAGGCCTGGTCCTCCGCGATGTGGTGCATGTCCGCGAACACGGGGTCGTCCTGGTCCTGCTGGCTGAGGTAGTAGGCGTAGCGGGCCTGGCCGGCAAAGGACCAGCGGGTGGTGCCGAAGGCGCCGTTGACCCGCACGTGCGAGCCGGATTTCGCAATTTCGGCGCCAACCTTTTCCGCGGCTTCCTTATCGCTGCCCATGCAGTCCCACAGGGCGCGGGCGGCGTCGTTGTCGGACCACTCGATCGCGGCTTCTGTCAGCTCCGAGACGTATTCCTTGCCGTACCCGCAGTGCTCGGCGGCCGCGCGGGCGATCGGGATCTTCATGGTGGACCACGCGGGGAGCCAGTCGAGGGATCCGGCTTCGGTCATGGCGGAGCCGTCGTAAAGCGCGACGCCCACTTCGGTGTTCGTGTCCTCTTCTATGCCGGCCACCGCCTCCGCCAGCTCCGCAAACGGGTCCGGGGCCGGCACCGTCGTCACGGCGGTGTGTAGCGGCTCCGATTCTTCCGCGGCGCAGCCGACGAGCAGCAGCGGCGCGAGGATCCACGCGACGCGCCTCATCTACTTGCCCGTCACCTGCAGCGGCTCGCGCAGCACGCGGTCCAGGGCCACCGCGCGGGCGATGTCGCGCACGACCTCGCGGTGGGAGGGGATGACGCGCAGGTCCGGGTAGTAGTGCGCCTCCGCGCGGACGGTGCGGGCGAAGGGGGCGCTGGACAACGGGTCGTCGATAAACGCGCTGCCCGCAACAACCACGGTGGCCGGCGAGTGGAGCGAGCACAGGCTCGCCACCAGGGAGCCCAGGCCACGCGCGCGCCTGTCCAGCGCGTAGCGGGTGTCTTCGCGGCTGTCCGTCACCGCGTCGCGCAGGGAGCGGATGCCCTCGGCGCCGATAGCGTCGATCAAGCCCTGGGTGGTCAGCTCCCCCTGCTCCACCTCGATGGGCTCCACGCCGTCCGGGTGGGAGATGGCGCACGCGATGGAATCGTCCGCGAACAGCGCCATCACGGACGGGGTGTCCAGCGACGGCGTGGACTGCATCTCCGAGCCCACGATCGCGCTACTGATGGAGGACACCTCCACCGGCACCGAGAACTGCTCGCGCAGCTGTTCGCCGATGTCCACCCCGTCCCAGCCGAGGTTGGGGGCGAATACCTTGCCGCCGTCGCGCACCGTGCCGGAGGTGGTCACGCCCACCGTGCGCAGGGGCCGGTCCACCTTGGTGGTCATTTGGTTCAGCCCCGCCATCATGGACTGGATGAAGTCGTCCTCGCTGACCTCGGAGACCGTGATGTCCATGTCGCGGCACAGCAGCGTGCGGCCCTTGAGGTCGAACAGCGCGATGTAAGTGGAATCCGTGCCCACGGACACGCCGGCGTGCACGCCCGGCATCTCGGCTAGCTCCAGCGGGATGGTTGGGCGGCCGCGCCCTTTGGACTGGGTGAGGTCGTTGCGCTCCGTGACGTAGCCGGCGTCGACGAGCGCGGCGATCGCACGGGTGACGGTCGGCTGTGAAAGTCCGGTAGCTTTCACAAGATCGCTTCTCGACGTCGTCTCGTACAACCGAATCAAGTGCAGGCACTTCGCTGCCGGTGTGCGGGGACGTGAGAAATTCATGATGAATATATTTACCTGTCTGCTGACGGAATTGTCCATTTGGCCAGCTCCGATACAATCGCTCGGCATGACCAACGAAGCGGATAGTGGTATGGGCGGACGAGAGCCGTCCCTGCTGGACGCCACCTGTGAAGATTTCGTCTACGACCTGGCCGAGATCAGCCCAACTCTTGCTACCCAGATCGGCATCGACGGCCACGACGGGGAGCTGCAGGATTTCTCCCCCGAGTACTGGGACCGCCTTGCGGACAGGATGCGCGACGTAGTCGCGGACGTGGACGCCTTGAACGACTGCACGGACGCCTCCGACGACGAGGACGACTTCGACGACGTGGACAACCTCACCGCCGCCATCCTGCGCGACCGGATGAGCGTCGAGCTGGAGTTCCACCACCGCGGTGAGCTGTTGTGCCGCCTGAACAACATCGATTCGCCCATCCAGACCATCCGCGACTCGTTCGCGCTCATGCCGAAGGTGACGGAGGAGGACTTCGACAACATCGCCTCGCGCATGTCGCGCATCCCGGGCGCCTTGGCGGGTTACCGCGAGTCCCTCGCGGAGGCGGCGGCCAGCGGCGACGTCGCGTCGCACCGGCAGATCGACGCGGTAATCAGCCAGTGCGAGGTGCTGGGCGCCACGGAATCCCAGCTCGACCACCTGGGGCTGTCCCCGGATTCCCACGTGGTGGGCCACGCCAAAGAGGCGTTCCTGGAGATGGCGGACTGGCTGTCCACCGAGCTGTCCCCGCAGGCCTCCCACAACGACGGGGTGGGGCGCGAGCGCTACCAGCTCTTCGCGGAGTTCTTCCACGGCCGCGAGGTGGACCTCGACGCCGGCTACGAGTGGGCGCAGGACCAGCTGGCGCAGACCGTGGAGCAGCAGCGCGCGATTGCGCACGATCTCTACGGCGACATCTCCGTGGCCGGCGCCTACCGCAACCTCGACCAGGACGAGCGCTACATCCTGCGGGGCACGGACGCACTCATCGAGTGGATGAGCGGCATCAACGAACAGGCCGCCGAAGCCTTCCAGGTGCCCGATGGGCTGCACCAGGTGGCGTGCGGCATCGACCGGGCGGGCTCCGGCGGCATTTTCTACACCCCGCCCAGCGACGACATGATCCGCCCCGGCACCATGTGGTGGTCCGTGCCGGAGGGCCAGGACACCTTCCACACGTGGCAGGAGCTGGCCACCGTCTTCCACGAGGGGGTTCCGGGCCACCACCTGCAGCACGGTTACGCCCTGCTCAACCGCAGCGAGCTGAACCTGTGGCGCCGGTCCGTGTGCTGGAACTCCGCCCACGGCGAGGGGTGGGCGCTCTACGCCGAGCACCTGATGGAAGACCACGGCTTTTTCGAAGACCCGGGTTACCGCATGGGCCTGCTTGACTCACGACGCCTCCGGCTCGCCCGCGTCATGGTGGACATCGGCGTCCACTTGGGCAAAACCACTCCGGAGGGCACCGGCACCTGGGACGCCCAGTACGCCAAGGCCTTCCTGCGCGACAACACGGCCATGCCGGAAGCGAACCTCGCGTTCGAGCTGGACCGGTACATGGGTTGGCCGGGCCAGGCGCCGTGTTACGCGCTCGGCTACAAGGATTGGGTGGACCTGCGGCGCCAGGCGTTGGCCCAGGGCATGTCCGAGCACGAGTTCCACGTCAAGGCACTGAAGCTGGGTTCCATGCCCATGGACATGCTCACCCACGAGGTGCTGAACCACTAAGGATCTTGGGCAGCCAGCCGGCGAAGAGGATCACCATGATCAGCCGGATGACCTGCAGGGCCCGTTTTCCTCCTCGCCGCGTCCGTGTTCGCCGGTTGGATCGACGCAGTGATCGGCGGCGGCGGTCTCGTGCTCATCCCGGTGCTGATGTCGGCCACGTCCATGTCGGCGGCGTCTGTGCTGGCCACGAACAAGGTCGCGGCGATCTCGGGCACCGCATCCGCTGCCGCCACCCTCGTGCGCCGCGTTGGGGTGCCCAGGGTGACCTGGATCTACGCGTTCATTGCGGGGGTCGCCGCTGCGCTCGGCGCAAGGGCAGTTTCGCTTATCGACGACTCCGTGGCCACCCCAATCATCCTCATCCTGCTTGTCGGAGTGGGCGTCTTTGTGGCGCTGAACCCAAAGTTCGGGCAGGAGGGCGCCGGCATCTTTTCCGGCAAGCGCCTCGCCCTCGCCGCCGTAGCCGTGGCTGTGGTCGGCGGCTACGACGGCGTGTTCGGCCCCGGCACCGGCATGTTCCTCATCATGGGGTTTACTGCGGTGTTCACCCAGGGCTTTGTGCGTTCGGCGGCGATGGCGAAGGCGCTGTTGGTGTTCGGGCTCGGCGGCTTCATCAACTGGAAGCTCGCCCTTGCCCTTGTCGTGGCCAACGTGGTGGGCGCGCAGCTGGGTGCGCGCACGGTGCTCAAGGGCGGGTCTACGCTGGTGCGCGTGGCGCTCCTTGGGCTCGTCGTCACGCTATGTGCGAAGTTGGGCTGGGACCTACTCCAACACCAGTGACCCGTTAACCAGGCCGACCACAGCGATCACCGCCGCGACCAGAACCACCGCCACCACGACCCACTCGAAGGCGTTGAAGAGCTTGTCGCCGTGCTTGCGGCGCGTCCAGATGTAGGGGACCAGGCCCGGCACCACGGCGAGCGCGCCGAGTAGCACGTACACCGGGTCCGCGGCGTAGATCAGCCAGAGTGAATACACGGAGCCGATCAGGCCCACGAAGAGGTGCCTGCGGTTGTCGCGGGGGGAAACTTCCGGCCCGGAGTCGTCGAAACGCGTGCCGGCGTGCGGGTGGGTCAGGCCCTTGCCCCTAACCGCAAGCAGCACCAGGTAGATGGAGGAGAAGATGTAGGGCAGCAGGTACATGATGGTGGCCAGCTGCACCATGGCGTTGTATGACGCGGAGGAGAGGAAAAAGACCACCACGAAGAACTGAATTACCAGCGTGGACAGCAGCTGCGCGCGCACTGGAGAACCATTGGAATTGTGGCGGCCCATGGAGTGGGGCAGGAGGCCGTCTTGCGCCATCAGCACAATCGGCTCGGCGCACAGCATCTGCCAGGACACGTAAGCGCCAAGCACGGACAGGCACAAGCCGACGGAGATGAGCACGCCGCCCCACGGGCCCACCACTTCCTCAAGCACCGCACCCATGGAGTTGTCCGGCAGCGCCGCCAGCTCCTCCTGGCTGAGCACGCCGTAGGAGAGCGTGGACACCGCGACCAGCAGGGCGAGGACGGACAGGAAGCCGATGATGGTGGCCTTGCCAACGTCGCTGCGCTCGCGCGCCTGCTTCGAGTACACCGATGCCCCCTCGATGCCGATGAACACCCACACCGTGTAGAGCATGATGCCCTTGAGCTGTTCGCCGAACGGTAGGTTGGAGCCCCAGAAGTCCATGGTGAAGCGGTCCCAGGAGAAGCCGAGGAACGCCACGAGGACGATGAAGGCGAGGATCGGGACGAGCTTTGCCACGGTCGTGACCGCATTCATCACCGCCGCTTGTCTCAATCCGCGGGTCAGCCCGAAAAAGATGAGCCAGCTCAATGCGGACACGGAGATGGCAAGCACCCACCGGTTGGAAAAGGCGGGGAAGTAGTAGCCCAAGGTGTTGAAGAACAGCGTGGCGTAGCCCACCTGCGCCATGACGGAGCCGAGCCAGTAGCCCATGCCCGAGGTGAAGCCGATGAAGTCGCCCAGGCCCGCGCGCACGTAGGAGTACACGCCTGAATCCAGGTGGGGTTTGCGCACGGCCAGGATCTGGAACACGAAGGCGATGGAGAGCATGCCCACGCCTGCGATGGCCCAGCCGGCGAGCATCGCCCCTGGGCTCGCCACTGAACCGATGTTTTGGGGCAGCGCGAAGATGCCGGATCCGATGGTGGATCCGATGATGAGTGAGACTAGCGTCCACACAGAGACAGTGCGCTTCGACATGGCGAGTAACACTACCTCAGCAATTGTCTACTACAATCATCAAACATTCACAGACATATAAACATTAACAACTGAGGGAACCACGGATATGCGCACCAAAATCATCGCACTGACGAGCGTGCTCGCGCTCGCATGCGCGCCTCTATCCCCAGCTCACGCCGATAACGGATACGTTCCCACCAACGTCACTCCCGGCCTGACCGCCACCATCGAACCTCCGCTGCCGCGCGGTGCCGCGTGGTACGACGCGCCGTCCCTACCCGCGTGGGCCACGATCACCCCGGACGGCACTATCCGCCTCGCGCCGGGGGAGGACGTCACCCCCGGTTCCTACGAGTGGCCGGTGACCGCCACGTTCGCGGACGATAGCACCCAGACGTTCCCCGTCAGCGTCACCGTCGGCGCCGACAACGACGCATCCGATGAGGGCGCGGTCATCGACGCGTTCGTCCAGTACGCCCCCGAGGTTTCCCACCGCTGCGCGGCCACTGCCGTCGGTGTCGGCCTGCCGCTGCTGGTGCTGCTCCCACTCGGCTTCGCTTCCCAGCTGAGCTTCCCGTTCGTGGCCCGGCAGAACCACCTGCAGCTGCAGGTGGGCAACGTTCCGTTCCTGGTGGACGTGAAGCTACGGGACCTCAATTCCCGGGACGTGGACATGGGCATCGCCGCCATCCTCGCCGCCGCGGGCCTCGCCGGCGCCGGCGCCATCATTTCTCAGTGCCAGTAGGGTCCTCGGGCCACGCGTGCTTGGGGTAGCGCCCCCGCATCTCTTTCCGCACCTGCTGGTACGGGCCCTGCCAGAAGCTGTCCAGGTCGTCGGTGACCGCAAGCGGCCTGCCTGCCGGGGAAAGTAGGTGGTAGAGCACCTTCACGCCCGACACGCGCTCGCCCTTCTTGCCAAACATGTGCTGCAGCTTTACCCGCTTCACTGGCCGGCCGCTGCCGTAGTCGAACTGCCTCGGCGCCGCGGCATCAAGTTCCGCCACCTGCTTCCAGTCCAGCTGTCTCAACATCGCCTGCCGCATGTCGCAACTGCCTATCGACGCACCTCCGGCCACCTCACGCACCTCCAGCGAATAATCGCCCTGGCTCACGTCCGGCCAGCCTCGGGTCTCGTGCAGGAAATCGAGCCGCTCCTTGAGGTGCTGCTCCTCCTTGGTCAGCGGGAAGCTGGCAAAATCCACGTCCGTGAGCGCTTCCGCCGCCCCGTCCGGGGTGAGCTTGACCGGGGTGGAACGCAACTCGATCGCGCCGACCCGCGCGATCCTCCTGCCCCTGACCTTGCCGTCCTCCAGAAACGCCCGGGTTTCCTCCACCACGCGGTGCTCCGGGAACGCGATCGGCTCGGCTTCCCGGATGATCGCGCCTCCCTGCGTGCGTTGCAGCTGCGCTGCCGCGATCCATTCGGCGTTGGAATTGAACCTCGCCCGGGTGCCCGACGCCAGCAGGTACTCGTCGCCCATCTTCTTGGCTATCCACTGCGGGAAGGCGCTCGCGATCACCTCGCCGGGGTCTACCAGGCCCTTGTCTTTTACCAGCCTGCGCAGCCTTTTCGCGTCCGCCTCCCCCGCGAGACGGGCCACCGTCGGGGCCGCCTGGGCACCCCATTCGAGAAGCGCCGCACCGAGTCTCGGATCCAGGGGCATACTCGCAAGCTTCTGGCCAAAGGCGGTGATCTTGCCGTTTTGTGTCGCCCCGAGTGCTTCGAGGTTGGATTCGGCTTCGGTGAGGTCCTTCGGTTCGTCGAGAAGCGGCAGGTCCGGCGAACCCCACGCCTTCATAACCAGCAGTGCCCCGGTGAGGTCGGCGGTGAGGATCTCCGGGGTGATATCCGGCTGCATCTTCGCGTACTCGTCGCGGGAAAAGACCCTCACCACCTCGCCCGGACCCAGGCGGCCGGCGCGTCCCGCCCTCTGGTCCGCGCTCGTTTTCGCCTCCGAGACCGTGACCAGCCCGGTCATGCCGCGGCTGTCGCGTTTGGGAACTCTGGACAGCCCCGCGTCCACCACCTTGCGCACCCCAGGCACGGTTATGGAGGACTCCGCCACCGCAGTGGACACCACCACCCGGGCATTCCCGTTGAGCGCCTCATCCTGCTCCGCGCTGCTCTGGCGCCCGTGCAGGGGCGCTGCGTCCTTGAGGTAGCCGCAGACCAGGTCCACCTCCCGGGCACCCGGCACGAACACGAGCGTGCGGTGGTCGCCGCCTGCCTGCATGGCCACGTGCCGGTAGAACTCGCGGGTGCCCTGAATGCGCTCGGGGTGCGGGGTGTAAGCGATGTCCAGTGGGTGGGTCACGGCCTCCGTGGAGAGGATCTGCGCGCCCATGTGGTCGGCGAACTTCTGCGCGTCCAGGGTCGCGGACATGGCGGCCAGATAGAGGTCGTCGCGCAGCAGCGCCACCTCCATGCACATCGCCAGCACCAGGTCGGTGTCCAGCTGGCGCTCGTGCACCTCGTCGACCACCACCGCGTTGACGCCCTCCAGCCCGGGGTCGTTCAGCAGGCGGTTCAGCAACACCCCGGGCGTGACGAATTCCACCAGCGAGCCGTCCTTGTGCTCCCCACGGATGCTGTAGCCGACGCGGTGGCCGAGCGGAGCGCCGTCGAGAAGCGAAAGGCGCCGCGCCGCGGACCGCACCGCCACCCGGCGCGGGGCCACGACCAGCGTTTTCCCCACCTTATTTGCGATTGCCGGCGGCACCAGCGTGGTCTTACCCGTGCCGGGCGGCGCCTCGACCACGAGAGGCCCTTGCGCTGGCAGCTGGCCGATCACCCGGAAGACGGGGAGGCCGCTGCCGATTTTCGCGAGGTCGAACATGGCAATCCAGGGTAGCGTGTGGGCCATGAGACGCCTCTTCGCAGCGATCGTCCCACCGGCCGATGTCCGCGAACACCTCATCACCGCGCTGCGGCCCATCCGCAACTTCTCGGGCACAGAAGTGCGGTGGTCCGACCCGGACAATTGGCACATCACGGTGGCGTTCTACGGGGCGCAGCCTAACGACGCCGCGGCAGTCACCGACCACCTCGCCCAAGCCACCGCGTTCACCCGGCCACTCCGCCTGCATTTACGGGGGGCCGGGTGTTTTGACCGGCGCACCCTGTGGATCGGGGTGGGCGGGGACAAAGCACCGCTCAAAGACCTGATGGCGGACTGCCAACTCGACCCAGACGTGCGGCGTCGGCAGCGCGCGCACCTGTCTGTCGCGCGGACGGGCACGCGGACGAGGGACCCGTGGCTTCTGGACGACCACGCCCATGCCCTCGCCATCTACTCCGGGCCCGAGTTTGCGGCCGATGAAGTTCTGCTGCTCGAATCCCACCTGGGAAAGGGCCGAAGTGGCGGCCCGAAATACGAGGTGGTGGACACCTTCTACCTGCGATAAGCCTCCTCCTTCGGGTCTGGGAACGGGGCCTCCACCGGTTCTTGCGGGAGGGGTTCCACGTACGGCATTTCGGGGGTGAACCCAAACTTCATGCCGTATTCCTGTTCTAGGTCATCGATTGCCGCGTTGGCCTGATCGAGGTCCAGGTCGCGGTCGAAAGCGTCCAGAATGGCGTGACCTTTGGCGAAGAACTCCGCCGCACGAGCCCGGTTTTTGCGCACGCTGGACATGTTCGACTGCCAGCGTGGGTTGTAAGGCGTGATTTGGTCGTGCAGGAGGCTGTCCTGCGCCGCGAGCACGTAGGAGCCGTCAGCGAACAACCAAATCACGTCGCCGGTGAGGGGGTCGGGGATGTAGAACGCCCTGCGATCGGTCTTCATATTGTGATGCTTTTGGCATAAGGGGAAGAGATTGTCCACCTTGGTGGGGCCGCCGTCTTCGAACGGGATGCGGTGGTCCAACTGGCATTGCTCGGCCGGGCGGTTGCACTCGGGGTAGATGCAGGTTCGGTGGCGGGCGTGGACGGCACGGCGCATCGGATCATTGGGGGCGTAGCCTTTCAGCATCTTCTCCGCCGCCTCGTCCAAGTTGCGCTGGATAGGGAAAGTGTCGGCCAGCCACTCCTCAAACGCCGACGTGGCCTCGATATCCGTCCAGCCACTGCCAGGCAGGTACACCGGACCACCCACCGCGCGGTTTGTCGGGGTGTAGACGTTCAGCACAGGGACCACCTCGATGCCGGCGCACTCCCCACTCAGCAGTTTGGTCGCAGCTTCGGCGTGGCTGATTCCCAGTTCGCGGGCCACGGCCGTGACGTTGGCCTGGATTTTCCGGGCATACAGCGGGTTGGTCATCAACTCCACTACGGCACGGTCTTTGCCGCCAGAGTGGAACTCGTCCACACGGAACCGGTCGGCGGTGTCCTTCTCGCGCTGTTGGCGCTTGCGCTTGTCGTACGCCCGGTCTGGGTCCATGCGTTTGATGGCGGCCCTGATGCGGTCCGTGACCGTGTTGCGTTGCGGGACGGTCTGGTCGTGGCGTTTTGGGGTGAAGGTGTCGAACAGAATGTCGTCGATAAGCTTGAGCGCTTCTTCCGTGACATCCGGCCCCAGCTCTTCGATGGCGGTGTAGACCGCGGTGAGGTGCCCCACGTCCATCACGCGCGTGTCCTGCTGGAGCTCGCGCAGCCGAGGCAGCTCTTGAAGCGCCGCGTGGCCGAGGATCGCGTTCTTGACAAACCCCTTGTGCCAACCGGTGGCGAGCTGCAGTTGTGTCACGGTGGCGTCGAAATCGTCCACGTTGAAGCCGGGAAACGCGTAGTGGCCGAACATGGTCCAGTACGTGTCCCGTATGGCCTGGGCGCACTCGCTGTCTGGGTCGTGTTTTCGCTGGTTACGGAACAGTTTTGGTGTAGCGGTTGCGGTTGTCACCGTCCCCCCTTTCTGTTTGTTGCGTTCGAGCATATCGCACACACAAACGACTGTCAATATCTCCACCATGATAAGAGGAGCTCTTGACAGTATGTATGTTCGATATGCTACTGTCAGCTCCACCGAAGTATCCGCAAACCATACAAAACAGGTCCGACACGCTAAATTGATCATGTGCTCTTCACCGCCGTTCCGCGCCCGCCTGCTCGCATCATTCCTGGTGCTGTGCATCTGCCTGCTTTCCTCGACGAGGAGGAGCAGCATGCACTTGTGGGGCAGGCTCGTCAGCTTGCGCGAGAGGCGGCGGGGACGCCGGTTGCTATGCGACGTCCAAAGGTCGGCAACGGTCAAATGGATGCCTGGCTGCTGTCCCTGGGGTGGTTTTGGGCCACCAATCCGTACCGGATGCTCAGAGAGGTCGATGGGCACCCGGTGCCGGCGGTTCCGGGGAATTTCCAGGGCATCGCCGACCGCGTCATGGAGCGGGCGAGGGAGATCGATCCCCTCGTTGGGCCTACTCCGCGCATCCAGACCGCACTGGTCAACTTCTACCCGCCGGGCAAGGGGATGGGGCTGCATGTGGACGCGGATGAGAAGTCTGGAAACGCCGTGGTCAGCCTCTCATTCGGGCAGGACACCGTCTTCCGCATCGAAGGCCGCGATACATTGCTCATGTCCGGAGACGCGGTGGTGTTCGGCGGGCCCGCAAGGAGGGCTAGGCACGGTGTGCTCGGCGCAAGGAGTGGCACGTCCGACCTGCTCGAAGGCAGGCTCAACATCACCATGCGGCAAATGGAGGAACGATGATCGCGCTGCTCGGAGTGTGGCTGGCGGCGATTGCGAGCCCGGGGCCGGACCTGGTGCAAATCATCCGCGTCGGCTCGAAGGACCGCAGGTCGGGCGTGCTGTGTGCGCTGGGCATCATGCTGGGCAACACCATCTGGATCGTCGCCTCGCTGGCCGGCCTGAGCGCTCTGATGCAGGCATTTCCTCGGATTCTGTCCGTGTTGCAGATCCTGGGCGGCGCCTACCTACTGTGGATGGGCGTCGGCGCCATCCACAGCTCGGGTGCCGAGATCCCGGCAGGGCAAAAGGTGGCGAGGCCGTTCCTCACCGGTCTGGCCACCAACCTTTCCAACCCCAAGGCGATCCTTTTTTTCGGCGCGATCTTCGCCCAGTTCGCCCACGTCGGTTGGGTTGCGGCGCCGGTACTCGTGCTCACCGGTATCGCGTGGTTCGTGGGGTTTGCGCTGGCGGTCCGCGCGATGTCGCGGGCCATCGAGCAATACGGCAAGCTTATCGACGTCACCACAGGCGCAATCTTCATAGCGTTAGCCATCTGGATGTTGTGGGAGGGCCTACACTTCGGCGCATGAGCGAACAGAAGGTAGCGGTAGTCACGGGTGGGTCCGCAGGCATCGGGGAGACGACCTGCAGAGCGCTGGCAAATGACGGCTGGAAGGTCGTCGTAGCGGCGCGGCGCCTGGACATGTGCCAGCAAATCGCCGACGAGATCGGGGGCGTGGCGGTGCGGCTGGACGTGGGGGACCGGGGAAGCGTGGAGAAGCTGGCGGAGCTTGAGCGCGTGGACCTGCTGGTCAACAACGCGGGCGGTGCCAAGGAGCTGGACTACCTGCGGGACGCGCAAGATGAAGACTGGCAGTGGATGTTCGAGACCAACGTGATGGGCACCATGCGGGTCACGCGCGCGCTGTACCCGCAGCTCAAGGCGGCGAAGGGGCTGGTGGTGAACATCGGGTCGGTGGCGGGCACGGACGCGTACAAGGGCGGGTCCGGCTACAACGCAGCCAAGCACGGGTTGAGGGGCGTGACCAGGGCGTTCAGGCGCGAGGAGGCGGAGAACGGCATCCGCGTCTGCGAAATCGACCCGGGGAGGGTGAAGACGGACTTTTCGCTGAACCGGTTCAAGGGCGATGAGGCGCGCGCAAGAGAGGTGTACGAGGGCAAGCATAACCTCACCGCGGAGGACGTGGCGGAGGCGGTGCGCTGGGTGGCCAGCCTGCCGGCGCACGTGAACATCGACACGATGAGCATCATGCCGGTTGACCAGGCGGAACGCTAGAGATAGTCCACCACTTCGACGTTGAGGCGCCCGCGCAGGTCCGCCATCCAGGCCTCCACGTCCACGTAGTCGGCGGCTTCAACGAGGGGGATCACGCGGTGGTCGTAGCTGATGGGCGGGCCGACGGTGTAGGTGGGCATGAACCGGGCGCCGGCAAACGAGACTTCGTCGCCGCGCTTGGTAAACGTGAACTCGCCGATGCCGCCGATCTTGGTCGGCTCCTCCCACTGCCCGTGCAGGAAGTTGCCGTGGGAGTACCAGATGGGCCCGGCGAACGGCTCCACCACGTGCGGGTGCCCGCCGAGCACCAGGTCCGCGCCGGCCTCCAGGGCCGCCGCGGCGGTCTGCTCCTGGAAGTCATTCTGCAGCGGGGCGTACTCCTCGCCCATGTGCAGCATCACCACCGCCACGTCCACCTGGGAATCCAGGGTGGCGATGTGGGCGGTCAGGGTGTCGTCGATAAGCGATGCAAAATGCTCCTGCTCAACGGGCAGGCCGTTGGTGCCGTAGGTGAAGCCGAGGAAACCGACGGTGATGCCGTTGGCCTCGATGATGCGCGGGGTGGCTTCGTCCTGCTCAGAGGCGTAGCTGCCGGTGTAGAGCATGCCGCGCTCGCGCATGTTGCCGGTGGACGCGAGCACGCCTTCGCCGCCGCGGTCCATGGAGTGGTTGGTGGCGTTGTTCACGATGTCCACACCGGCGCCCTGGAGCGCGTCGATGATCTGCGGGGGCGCGTTGAACTGCGGGTACCCGGACAGGCCGAACGCTTCGCCCGCGACGGGGACCTCCATGTTCGCGGTGGTGATGTCCGCGTCCTGCATGTACCCCCTGACCGGGTCGAACATGCGAGAGAAGTCGAAGCCGGTGTCCGTGCGCGCGGCGGTGTACACGTCGGAGTGGACCAGGATGTCGCCGACGGAGCGGATGGTCACGGTGGATTCTTCAACCACCTCGGGCTCTTCCGGAACCTCTTGCGTGCATCCGGCAAGCAGTAGCGTGAGGGCCAGCGCCCAGATTCTTCGCATGCCTTACACTAACCGGCATGCATATCGACGTGCCCATTTCGGGCGAGACGATCAAACTCGGCCAATTTCTCAAGCTGGCCAATCTGGTCGAATCCGGCGGCCACGCCAAAGAGGCGATCGTGGGCGGGGAGGTCACCGTGAACAACGAGGTGGTCACCTCGCGTGGGCACTCGCTTATCGACGGCGATACCGTCGGCCTCGGCCCTGACTCCGCCACCGTCGTCGTTGACGGCGACGACGGGGACTACTTTGACGAACGCACCGCCAACGATGACTTCGACCCGGAGAAGTGGAGGAACATGTAATGCCGGCATTCGAGGGCAAAGAGGGCATGCCGTTCTGGCAGGACCTGGTCACGCAGAACGTGTTGAAGTCCACGCACTTCTACTCCGAGCTGCTCGGGTGGGAAATCGTGGACGGCATCGCGCGCAAGGACGGGCTACCCGTGGCTGGCCTAGTCCCGGCGCAGATGGACATGTGGGTGACCTCCTTCATCGGCAGCCCCGACAACGTGGAAAAGCTGGGCGGCAAGGTGCTCAGCTCCGACGACACGGTGATTCTGTGCCAGGACCCGGCCGGCGGCCTGTTCGGGTTGAAGGACCCGTCGGAGCGCTTCGTCGCCGCCGGTGAGCCCGGTGTTCCGGTGTGGTACGAGTACAGCGCGCCGAGCCTGGGCGCGATCGATTTCTACGGCGAACTCTTCGACTGGGAGATCCGCGAGGAAGACGGCTACTACATCGCGTTCGAGGACGGCGCGCCGTTTTTGGGCATGTTCGTCGGCGAGCACGCGCAGTGGTTCAGCTACTTCGGCGTGCGCGACGTGGACGCGGCGTGCAAGCAGGTGGAGGTCCTAGGGGGCGGCGTGGAGTTCGGGCCCGAGAACGGCACCGCAGGCGTGCACGACCCGAACGGCGCGCAGTTCTTCCTCTCCGAGGTGGATGAGCCGGTCTTCGACGACGTCGACGAAGCGGAATCGGTGCTGTGAGGAAGTTGGGGGTGGCGCTGGCGGCGTCGATAAGCATGCTGCTCGCACCCCAAGCGTCCGCTTACCATGTGGATCCCAGCTACGCGCGGGAGCGCACCGCGCTCGCTGTGGTGCATCCCGACGGGCGGGTGAGTATCTCGCCTGATGCGGAGGAGGCGCGACCGGCACTCTCGCTGGCCAAGCTCTACCTCGGCTACTGGGTGCTCTACAACGGCACCGCCGAGGAGAAGGACAAGGTGCAGAAGATGGTGGAGAGCTCTGACGACGCCATCGCCAGCGAGCTGGATCGCGCGCACCCCGAGGCGATCGACGAGATCGCGGAAGACTTCGAACTGCGGCAGACCCGCAGGGGCGGCGCCTGGGGCAACACCGAGACCTCCGCGCGCGACCTGGCCACGTTTGTGAACGGGATTTTGTGGGACCCGGTGGCGAAACCCCTGCTCAATGGCATGGAGAAGCAAGCCGCCGTGGCGCAGGACGGTTTCATCCAGGGCTTCGGCACCGCTCGGCTGCACAACGTGCGGGGCTCCAAGATGGGGTGGGCGGACGACCGGAAGAGCGCCACCGGCAGCGTCTCCTTCGGCGAGGCGGGCGACGAAACCTGGACCGTGGCGGCCCTGACGCTCGGGACCGCCTACGAGAACACCGTGGATACGCGGATGGGCATCAACCAGGTGGAAGATTCCCCGAAATCGCGTCTGCGGCATCCCGCACTCGGCGACGTATCTCTGCCGGGGTGGAAATAAACCCGTCCGCGTAGTACTCGGTGCCCTCTAATCCTGAGCCGGCGCGGACCTGGATCAGGCCGTCAACCTGGGGTTGGGTGTCGGGGAAGGTGACGATGTAGTTCTCCGCGGCCGGCAGCGCCACGTCGCCGAGGGCCCACACCACGGTTGCGCCCGTCGCTGCCACGGCCTCTCCGGCGTCGGCTGGGTTGTCTACGTCCAGGATCGTGGTCCCGGACAACTCTGCGGCGGCGGCAACATCGGGGCGCCAGAGCATGTCCTTCGCCGCGGCGGGGCCGTCCCAAAGGGAAACGGCCCACCTGCCGCTGGGCTTGCTGGGCACGAATACGGCGCCGAGCGCGTGCGGCTCCACAGTGACCTGCTGCGCCCACTTGGTGGCCGGAAGCGCGTGGTCCACGGCAGTGCCCAGCATGAGCATGGCGGCGTGGGTGATGCGGTCAGGCAAAAGCGCCAGGTAATTCGGGGAATCCTCGTAGGTGGCGTGAATGTAGGACGCGAGCTGCTCCAGCTGCAGCTCGGGCGGCATCTCGCGCTTGATCCCGCCGACGTTGAAGTTCGGGTCGCCCTGCTCGTTGATGTGCTCTACCAAATTGTCACCCGGTCCTCGGGAGCGATCCACATCTTGGAGCCTTCTTCCACGTCGAAGACCTCGTAGAACTCGTCCACGTTGGAGGCGATCACGTTGCAGCGGAACTCGTTGGGGGAGTGCGGGTCAATGGCCAGGAGTTGCGCTGCCATCTCCGGACGCGCCTTGGAGCGCCACACGCGTGCCCACGCCAAAAAGAGGCGCTGGAAACCTGTGTACTCGCCGTCCAGGTCGCCGAAGCTCGCGGGTGCGGCATCTTCCATCCCGTGGTCCGCCAAGTACTTCTTGTACGCCACGACGGCAATGCCCAAGCCGCCGAGGTCGCCGATGTTCTCGCCGAGAGTGAATTCACCCTTCACGCCCTTGGTCTTCGTGCCCTCCAGCACCGCAGGGACCAACCCGTTGAACTGCTCCACCAGCTTGGCGGTGAGGTTGTCAAAGTTGGTGCGGTCCTCCTCCGTCCACCAGGAGTTGAGGTTGCCCAGGCCGTCGTAGCGCGAGCCTTGGTCGTCGAAGCCGTGGCCGATCTCGTGGCCGATCACCGCGCCAATCGCGCCGAAGTTCTCGGCGGCGTCTGCGTCAGGGTCGAAGAACGGCGGCTGAAGGATCGCGGCCGGGAAGGTGATGTCGTTGACCACAGGGTTGTAGAACGCGTTGACGGTCTGCGGGGAGGACACCCACTCGCCGCGGTCGGACGCCTTGCCGATCTTTGACAGCTGGTAGTCGTGCTCGAACGCGGCACCCACACGCACGTTTTCCACCAGGTCCGCGCCGAACTCGAGGCCGTCGTAGTTGCGCCACTTCTCCGGGTAGCCGATCTTCGCGTTGAACTGGGCAAGCTTCTCCAGCGCCCGCTCCTTCGTCGGCTCGCTCATCCACTCCAGCTGCTGGATCCTGGTGCGGTAGGCGGCAATGAGATAGTCCACCAGCTCCAGCATCCGCTCCTTGGAGGAAGGCGGGAAGTGCCTATCCACGTAGTTGCGCCCAATTTCTTGACCTACCAGGGACTCCGCCAGCCCCACGCCCCGCTTCCAGCGGTCGCGCTGCTCGGTGGCGCCGGAGAGGCGCTTGCCGTAGAACTCAAAGTTGGCTTCGCCGATGGCTTCTGCCAGCACGCCGGCACGGGAGCGCAGGATATTCCACGCCGCCCAGAGCTGCCAGTCCGCCAGCGTCTCCCGGCGCAGCATCGCGTCTAGGTCGGCGGTGTAGGAAGGCATCATGTCGATGACTCTGCCGGCGGGAATACCAGAGGCGCTCAGAAGCACCCGCACCAGCGGGGGCATCTCCTCGAGGGTGGTGGGGTTGTAGGTGGCAACAGCGTCGCGGGCCTTGACCACGTCCCAGTGGCTGGCGGCCAGGTGGGTCTCCAGGTTGACAATGCGCTCCGCCGCGATCTCCGGGGTCAATCCCAGCAGGTACTTCGGCTCCAGGAAACCGAGCATCTTGGCCACGTGCTGCTGGTACGCCGCGAGGGTTTCAGCGTGGTCCTCCTCGCGGTAGTAGGCCTCATCCGGCAGACCCAAGCCGGATTGGATGATGTAGGGCACCGAGTCCTCGCCCTGGGAATCCTTTTCCACCCAGTAGGTGACGGGGCCGCCGATGCCGACGCGCTCCAGCTTGCCAAGGCCACGCACGAAATCCTCGACGCTGGAGACCTCGATCTCTGCGAGGTCCGGGTTCAACGCGTCGATGCCCGCAGCATTCACGCGGCCGACATCCATAAAGGACTGGAAAATGTCGCCGCCCAAACCTGCACCGTCTTCCAAAATGGCGCGGACATCCTCCTCGGACTTATCGCGCAGGGCGTAGAACGCGCCATCTATACCACGGTCAGCGGGAATCTCGTGGGTGCGGGCCCACTCGCCGTTTACCAGTTCAAAGAGGTCATGCATGCCCCAATGCTACATCTGGCTCCAACTCCGGCACGGGAATCTGGAAAGGGGCGTGGGACTGCTGGATAATCCAGTTGCTGGCCTCACGCTGCTGGCTCAAGTTGTAGCCGCCGTGCGAGCGGATGTCGCGGAACACACCGAAAGACTGCAGACCCAGGGAGTAGAACAGCGCGTTGAACTCGTTGAGCGGGACGCGCCCGGCCGCGAGGTTCGTGCGCATGGCCGGGGACACCAGGCCGCGGTGCGCCTCCCGCATGGAGCACACCAGGTCGTCCGTGCGGCAGATCTCCAGCACTCGCGGGCCCAGTACGCCGTAGCCGTCCGGCAGGGAACCGAGGGAACCGCGCGAATCCGGGGACGTGCCGCGGGACAACACCGCACCGTTTCCGCCCTGGTGCGGGTTTGCAAACAACGCCACGCCGGAGACCCGCTCGGGGTTGATGGGGCCGCGACCGTTGGCAATATCGCTGGTCAGGGTGGCAGCGATGTCCGCGCCCAGGGAGTAGCCCGTGAAGCTGAACTTCGCGTCCGGGCAGGCGTTGGCCAGCTTGGACACGGTGGTGCGGGCGCGCTTCAATCCGCCGGCCTTGGACTTCTCGTACTCCGTGGTGGCGAACGGGGTGGAGGGGTAAGACACCCACAGCGGCTGGATCTCCCCGGCGGTGCCCGCGCGGGTGAGAATGCCAGTCATGAACACGTTGCCGCCGTGCGGCACGAAGTCCGGGATGCCTTCCGCCGTGTTGGCGCCGCCCGGCACCGCCACCAGGTAGTGCGCGGCGCACCCTTTCTGGCCCGGGAGCGTTTTCACCGGCTGGGCATCGGCGGGGGCGGCCACCAGGGACAACAGCAGGGCGGCAGCGGCCGCAATCTTCGGCAGTTTCATAGCGGAAGGATCATACCTCTTACTCGCTCGGGTCGCGTACCTTCATCGGGCCGGGGGTGTACAGGCCCCACCGGGTGGTCTCCGTGACGTCTACCTGTGCGAGCGCCGGGGCGTCGCCGGCCGAGTTGGTGCGGCGGCTGTACTTCGCCACTGATCCCCAGTCGCGCTGCCAGTCATCCCTGAGGTAGCCGGGGATTTCGTAGGAGGTGTTCACCGCCTCCGTCGGGGCGAGCGCGCCGCCGCCGAGGAAGTCCATGAAGCCGGACAGCTGCGCTTTGCCCGGGGCGTCCGGCATGATGCGGTACTCCGGGATCTCGTCCACGCCCGCGTAGTGGAAGAACGGGCGCTGGCACGGGTACTGGAACGCTACGGTCCAGTCCAGCAAGCCCGGGGTGTCGGAGTCGAACACCTGGCCCAGCTCCACCAGCTTCGGGTTGCGCAGCGGGGTCACAGCCAACCAGTCCCTCTCTGCGAGCGAGGAGTCCTCGGCCACCAGGCGGACCACGTCGGCCTCCTCCGGGATCTGGTCGACTGGATAGCGCAGATTCCTCCAGGCCGGCGACGGGCCCTGGTCCAGCATCTCCACGTCGCCGAGCTTTTCCACGCCGCCCTCGGTGGTGCGGCCGTACTCCAGCTTGAGTTCGGTGCCTTCCTGCTCGATGCCGTTGATGTCGTGGTGAGCGATGCGGCCGGCCACGGAGGCCACCAGCAGCGGGCGTTCCTCGGACTTCTCCGGGAGCTCAAACCAAGCGGTTTCCAACTCCGCGGATTGCGTCGGCGTGTCCTCGAAAGTGCCCAGCACCGGGACGCGGTTGTAGTCCAGGCCGAACGGCAGGCGCACGGTGGAGCCATTCACGCCGCGCAGGGAGCGGGGGCGGTTGCCCTGCGTGTTCACTCGGGAGGTGGACTGCGCCTCGTCGGAGGTCGGATCCACGTCCGCGGTGTCGTCGTCCTGCACCTGCTGGCGGCTCGCGTCTGAGGTGTCGGCGTTTTCAGAGGCGATGAAGGCCGGCACGCCGTCGGGCGTGAATCCGGTGCTTTCCCCGGAGTCGAGGGATTTGCCCAGCGGGATACCGTTGGCAGGCGTGAGGAACGAGTCGTTCGTGTCGTCCTCCAGCAGCACGTCCGAGCCCTGGGCGCAGCGGTCGCCAGCGAACGTCTGCACGTTGCCCATGCCCACGGAGTAGGCGGGGGCCTGGGAGGCGAAGGACTTCACAAACGTCAGGCACGACAACGCCACCACTAGGGCAGCCGCCACGGCAATAGGGGCGGACATGATGCCGGCCCACCGAGAGGCGTCGATAGGCTTGGGCCCCCGCATGCTCTGCACCACGCCCACCACGAAAACAACCAGCGCGAGCGCAAGGATGACGGTGTTGAACTCGACGGCCTTGAGCTGCGGGGTGCGGTCCCACCAGGGCACGGCGTAGGAGGAGACGTACCACCAGCCGTTCCAGCCCGCGAACGTGAGCGCCAGCAGGAACAGCACCGCCGCAGTGGCGAAAGAGCGGTTGCGGTTGGACTGCAGCGCAATCCGCGAGAGCACCACCGAGCCGTACGCCGCGATCGCCGCGCCCAGGCCGGCGTAGATGCCGAAGTGGTGGGTCCACTTCGTTGGCGTGAACATGAGGAAGAAGGTGGACAGGCCGATGATCAGCATCATGCGCTTCGCGGTCGGCGTCTTCTCCCCGCCGCGGGCGAACCACCACAGGATCAGGCCCACGCTTAAGAAGAGCACGAACATGGGGAAGCGGCGAGATAGGGAGCCGTCCACGGTCTGCTCGAACAGGACGGAGTAGCGGCTCCACTCCTCGAACCAGTGCATGGCCGGGCCCACCTGGGAGCGCACGGCGGTGGCCTCCAGCACGGTGGCCAGGGTCTGGTCCTTGAACACCGGCACCATCACCGCCATGCCCGCGCCGAGGAACGGCGCGATGTAGGCGAGCTTCGCTTCACGACGCCCAATGGTCCCCAACACCCAGGGCAGCGAAATCAGGAACACGCCCACCGCCGCCAAGCCGGTGGGGCCGCAGGCCAGGGTCAGTGCCGCCGTAATGGTGCCCCACGCGGCCGGGGCGAGGCGGTCCGTCTCGATGGCGCGCTCGAACAGCGCCCATGTGAGCATCAAGCCGAACGCGATGATGGGCTCCGGGCGGGTGCCGTTGTTGTATGGCAGCCAGAACGCCAAGAACACCAGCGCGGCGGTCCAGTGGGCGACGCGCCTGTTCGCAATCGCAGGGCCCAGCTTGGGCAGGATCTCACGCGAGAGCAGCCACCAGGTGCCCAGAGCGGCCAGAAGCGACGGCAGGCGCATCCACATCGATGCGGTGCTCACCTGCGCGAGCAGGGCCAGCAGGTCGTAGAACGGCGAGCCGAACGGCGCCTCCGGCACGCCGTACCAGCGGTAGTAGTTGGCCATGTAGTCCGTGTTCGCGGCCACGCGTGCCATGGTGAGCAAGTAACCGTCGTCGGAGGTGTTGGCGCCGAAGATATGCCAGAAGCTGAGCACGGCGACCACCAGGCCGTCGAGAGGCTTGAAACGCTGGCGCTGGCGGCGCGGGGCTGGGCCGTCCAGCTTACGCAGGGCCCACAGCGCAATCACGGCGGAAATCAGGCCGAGGACCATCGCCAGCGTCTTCATCAGGGTGGGCTGCGAGGTGAAGCGGGAGTTGATGTCCACGTGGGCGCTCAATCCGGCGTCGACAAGCTTCTGCTCATCCTGGAGTTCGGTGTAGATGCCGGTGAGCTGCGGCCGGTAGTCGTCCTCGCTGTCTTCCGCGTAATCCGTGCCCGGGATCTCCACCGTGGTGCCCTCGTGGGTGAGCTTCGCGGTGAGCTGCGCATCGGCGGGCAACTTCTTCACCTGCGCGGGCGTGAGCTGCAAAAGCACGTCGTTGAGCGAGCTGACCACCAGGCCGCCGTCTGGGGAGGTGACAAAAAAGCCGCGGTCACTGGCCTTGGGGGAGTCCTCGGGGAGGGTGCCCAGGATCATGGTTTCGTCGCTGCGGAGCGCTTCGACGGCTTGCAGCGGCACCGTGACCTCGAGCTCCTGCGGCGCCAGCGAGATCAGCGGCGCGTTGACGGAACCCACGGTGCCATTCTGCGGCCATGACACGGAAGATTCCGTCTGCTTCACCGACAAGAACGGCACGAGCACAAGCAGGACAAACGCGATGAGGCCCGCGACAATCGCGGTGGTCTGGACTTTTCTCACAGCGGACACCTTACTTCCTCACTGCGACAGCGAACGGGCCGATCTGCTTGACGTCCCAGTCCTGCTCGAACGCCTCGGGGTTGTAGAACAAGCCTTCGTAGCGCACGTTTGGCTGGCTCGGGTAGATGTCGTGCGCGATGTGGGTTTTGTAGCCGTCCTTGCCGTTGTCGCGGAAGATGAACGCGGCCGGCGGCTCCCACTGGGAGGCATCCACAGCCTCGGTGAACTTCTCCGGGTCGTCGTAGGAGATCTCGGCCCACTGCTTCAGCTCGTCGTTGCGATGCTCGAATTCGCCCAGCGGATTGGCGTAGTGGCTGGTGTAGGCGTTGAAGCCGAAGAAGGGGTGGAAGGCCATGAAGTTGATCTCGTCGGTGTAGACCACTGCCTCGTTTTCCTTGTGGCCGTGGTCCTCGATGTAGGCGGCGATCTCGTTGTAGTAGCGGCCCGCGTCCGCCGGGAAGCGGTCCGCGCGCTCGCCGTTGCCGTCCGTGTCGGCGTAGGCCTGGTCGATGTAGTCCTCGTTTTCCACCGGGATGTTCTGCACCATCTGTAGCGCACCCACCGCCAGGACAACGGCGACGACCGGGGTGTACTTGTTTAGCCCAAACTCCGCGATGGCAATCACGCCGAGGGTGACAAACAGCTCCACAACGAGCACCTCCAGGCGGAAACCCAACAGCGAGGTGCCGAGCAGGGTGATCGCCATAGAAGCCAGGGCCCACAAGTAGCACACGCCTATCGACGCCCCAAGGGCCCCAATCTCCGGATCCCTAATCCTGCTGATCAGGTAGATCAGGCCGATCATGGAAAGCAGCCCAACCAGGGAAAAAGCGAAGAAAGGCAGCGGGAAATACGTGCCCTCGATGGGCAGGAAGTGGTTCGCGGTGGACTCCAGCTGCTCGTCGCCGGTAAGCACCCGCCAGATATACGGGCCCCAGGCAACAGCGGCGATGGCCAGCGATAGTGCGCCTGCGGCGACGAGGTGGATAAGCGGTGCGGCACTGTGTCGGTGTACCGCCGCCACAACGGCAATGACCACCACCGTCAGGGCCGCGATAGCCGTGAACAGCGTGTAAAAGCTAGCCGAAATGCCCAGGTAGACCGCGAGTGCAACGGTGGCCGCCCACGAGCCGTTCACCGCCCGGTGCGCCATCACTGCGGCCGCGGGCACGAACATGGCCACCACGGCCGCGTAGGGCTCCTCCGGCACCTTCGTGAGCACGACCGCGGTGGTCACCGTGGCAATGGCCAACGCGGTGGGCAGCGAGCCAGTCAGCCTCCGCCAGACAGGGGTGAGCATGGCCGCACCGGCGGCGAGGGAGGCGATGGCGAACGGCTGGTAGACCTCCCAGCCCTGCATCCCCAGCACGTTGGCGGTGCGCCCGCCCAGCCAGAACCAGCCCATGGGGTAGAAGGTGGGCAAGTCCTTGTACGCCATATCGGCGTGGCCGAGGTTTTCGGTCATGCGGGAGAGAAACTGGGTGCGGAAGCCCTGGTCCACCTGGATGCCGTCCAGATACAGCTTGGTCGCGGCGAGCGGAACGCCGATCGAGGACACCACCAGCCCCGCCGGCACCAGCGCCATTACGGCGGAAGAGATCCAAGGCCGCTTTCCCTTGGACCACAACACGGCAAGAGCTGCACCGATGCCGATGAGCACGAACGACGCGCCGGTGGCCAGCGACCTGGTCACCATCGACGTGTTGAAGGCCGGCAGCGAGACGCGATGCAGCACGAACCAGGCCGCAAGGGCCAGCACGCCGCCGGCGAGCCCAGCCGCGACGGTTCGGACAGCAGTCTGCCCCGCCGATAGCTCGTCGGAGTGGTAAGCGGTAGTCATGCGTAACAGTTTCGCATACGCTACCCAACTCCACGTTCTGCCAGGTACATCAGGATTGCGCGTACTCGACGGTTGTCCTCGTCCGGGGTGAGACCCAGCTTGGAGAAGATACTGGAAACGTGCTTCGCCACCGCTGCGCCAGAGAGGTAGAGCTTCTCGGCGATCTGCGCGTTGGACAGGCCCTCCGCCATGTGCTCGAGTACCTCCATCTCGCGCGGGGTGAGCGTGGTCAGCCAGCGCGAGCTCGCGGCCATGAGTGCGCTGGCGACATCCGGGTCGATGACTACGCCGCCGGACGCCACCGTTTCGCACGCCTGGATGAAGTCTTTCACCTCGGCGACGCGGTCCTTGAGCAGGTAACCGGTGCCGCCGTCGCCGCCGGAGAACAACTCCCGGGCGTAGGCAGGCGCGACATACTGCGACAGCACCAACACGTTGACCGGGCCCCGTTTGCGTAGATCCAGCGCGGCCTGCAGGCCGTCGTCGCGCATGTTCGGCGGCATGCGCACGTCCGTGATCACCAGGTCTGGCGCATACGTATCGACGACCCCCAGCACCCGATCCGCACTGTCCACCTGCGCCACAACCTCGTGGCCGCGTCGGGTAAGCAGGCCGGCAACACCTTCTCGCAGCAGTGCGGAGTCGTCCGCAATGATAATCCTCATGGCGCAATCCCACTTTCTCCCCGGAACAGCAGCAGCGGAATACGGGCGGTGACGGTGGTGGGGCCGCCGTCAGGTGAGTGGATTTCCAGCTCGCCACCGAACGCCGCGATTCTTTCCCGCATGCCGTCGATCCCGCCGCCAGGGGTGATGCGGGCGTTTCCGCCGCCCTGGTCGGTAACCGAGATGTTCAAGGTGTGGTCGCATGTCACCAGCACGCTGACCGGCTGCTGTGGTGCATGCTTCGCGGCGTTGGTGAGTGCTTCGGCGGTGAAGAAGTAGGCGGCGGCGGTGACGGAGGCGTCGATACGCGGTAGCTCGTGTGGCGCGCGCACCGTCACGTGCGGGCCGTACTGCGCAGCGGCCGTCTCGATCGCGGCGATGAGCCCGCGGTCCGACAGCTCGCGGGGGTGGATGCCGTGCACGGTTCTCCTGAGCGCATCGAGGCCATTGCGGAGGTCGCGGGCGGCGTCGTCGAGAAGCGGCGAATCGATATCGAGCCTGGCCTCACCGAGTTTCATCGCGGCGGCCACGAAGTGCTGCTGCGCGCCGTCGTGCAGGTCGCGCTCGATGCGCAGGCGCTCCACCTCGTACGCCTCCGCAATCTTGCGCCGGGACGCGGTGAGCTGGTGGATTTTTGCCGCTGCCGACTGCTCGTGGTTCCTTCTTCGCCGCATGCCCGCGAGCGTAGCGGGGTAGAGCTAGCACTACCCATATTCGGGAGCCAGGGCCATAGTGCTTAGCGACGACCACCTGTGAAATAGAAACCATGCTTGAACTCAGAGACATCACAAAGTCATTCCCCCAGCAGCGGGTCCTCGAAGGCATCAGCCTGACGGTGAGCGACGGCGAATCCGTGGCGATTATGGGGCCCTCTGGCTCCGGCAAGTCGACCCTGCTGCACTGCATGTCCGGCGTGCTCGTGCCCGACCATGGCGAGGTGCTTTTCGACGGCCGCGACGTGGCCGCAATGAGCGACGCCGAACGCTCGCGCCTACGCCTCGAGCACTTCGGCTTCATCTTCCAAGACGGCCAATTGTTGCCCGAGCTGACCGCCACCGAAAACGTTGCCCTGCCACAGATCATGCGCGGGGTGCCGCGGGTCGAGGCGCACGAGGATGCTGTGGACATGCTCACGCGTCTGGGTCTAGGAGCCTTCACGGACCGGTACCCGGGGCAGCTCTCCGGCGGGCAGGGGCAGCGCGTGGCCATCGCGCGTGCCTTGGCCGGGCCACCATCGGTGGTATTCGCCGACGAGCCGACCGCGGCACTGGACCAGGCCACCGGCCACGAAGTCATGCAGCAGATCGTGGCCGTGTGCCAGAAGTTTGGTGTGACGCTCGTGGTGGTCACGCACGACCCGAAGATCGCCGACTGGTGCAGCCGCTGCGTTGAAATCCGCGACGGCCTGATCCACTCGGAGGTGGCGCGATGAGTGCGGTGACGTTGATGCGGTCGGCGGTGTCTTCGACAAGCGAAGGGCGCTCGCAGCGGCAAATCGGCGAGCGCTGGGTGCGCGCGCTGTCGCTGGTTTCGGTGACGGTAGCGACGTGGATGCTGTGCACACTCATGGGCGGCACCTGGATGTTCGTCGCGCGCAACATGCACCCGCATGAGGCGCTCGTGGAGGCCGATCCGCTCTCACTGGCGTACGTGTTCCTCGCCTTATTTGCCAGTGTTCTGCTCGTGCCGAGCTTATTGGGGCTGCTCACTCAGGCCGCGCGGGCGAACCTTGGCGGGCGCGAGGAGCACCTGGCGGTGCTTCGCCTCATTGGCGCGACGGCCGGTGAGGTGCGCGGGATGATGATTTTGGAGTCGCTGCGCCAGGCGCTTGTCGGGTTGATGCTGGGCTCGGTGCTGTACGTGGTCACGTGCCCGGCGTGGAGTCTGCTGGCGTTCCAGGAAAAGCGTGTCGGTGCCTGGGAGATGCTCACCTGGTGGGTCATCCCCGTCGCGTGGATTGTGGTGCTGGTCCTGGCCGCCTGTTCCGTGTGGCTCGCGTTACGACGAGTCGCCGTTACCCCACTCGGCGTGACCAAGAAGATCCCGCCGAAGGGCCAAAGCGTGATCACGCTGGTGCTGTCAGTAGTTGGTGCGGTGCTGCTGTACCGCTACCTGAGTTCGCTAACCATCGCGCCGGAGGCAGACGCGTTGGAATTCGTGGTGGTGCTGGTCGTAGCCGGCGGCATTCTCACCGTTAACGCACTGATCGCGGTCGGTGTGATCCAGTTGCTCGCGCGGCTGAGCTACCGGGTGCCCGGGGCTGCCAACTACGTGGCCACGCGCCGGGTAGGCCGGGGCGCCAAAACCACCTGGAAGCGCGTGACAGCGCTCTACTTCGTGGCGTTTATCGGCGGTGTTGGAGGCTGGTTCTCAGCGGTACCTGAAATTGACGAAGCCCCAGCCCTGATGATGATCGCAGGCGATATCCCCTCCGGTGTGGTCATCACCGTCGTCTTCGCGACGTTGCTGATGGTGTCGTCCACGCTGCTCACCCAGGCGCTGGGCGTGGTGGAACAGAAGCAGCTGACCAAGTCGCTCTACTTCATCGGCGCGCCCGCGGCGTTCCACACCAAGGTGGCCGTCCGCGAGGTTGGCATACCAATGCTGGTAGTGGCACTGCTCGGGTTCGGTATGGGCAGCCTGATGGGCTCCGTCATGGTCTTTGCCCACGTCAATGTGCTGGACAAAGTGGCCCTGTTCGGCGCGCTCGTTGTGGTGGCACTGATCGGTTGCGTCTTGGCGGTGCTGGGGACCGGCCGGTTGCGCGAAAAGGTGCTCGCGCAGACCGGCCGAGAGAAGGACTAGAGCTAGAAGTTGAGCTTGCTCATGATCGGCGCCGGGATGGCCTTGAGCACCAGGGAGATGGGGCCGAAGAGCTTGTGCACGAACACGGACGGCTTGCCGGCCAGGGCGGCGTTGACGGCTGCCTCGGCGACGTCTTCCTTGTTCACGGTCAGCGGGGCCTCGTCGAGGCCCTCGGTCATCTTCGTGCGCACCTGGCCGGGGCGGACAACGGTGACCTGCACGCCGTCGTCCTTCAGGGCCTCGCCGAGCTGCAGGTAGAAGCCGTCGATGCCGGCCTTGGAGGCGCCGTAGACGAAGTTGGAGCGGCGCACGCGCTGGCCCGCCACCGAGGACAGGGCGATGATCGTGCCGTGGCCCTGGCGCTTCATCTGCTGGCCCAACAGCACGCCCACGGACATCGGGGCGGTGAAGTTGGTCTGGGCGGACGCCACTGCCGCGGACTGGTCCTGCCACAGCTGCTCCTGGTCGCCCAGGGTGCCAAAAGCCACCACGGCAACGTCGACGTCCCCGTCTTCAAACGCGGCGTCGATCACGGCCGGGTGGGAGGCGAAATCCAGCGCGTCGAAGTCGATGAGGCGCACGTGGCCCGCGCCGGCGCGCTGGACTTCGGCGATAGCTGCGTCGATACGCGGGGAGTCCTTGCGCGCGCAGAGCGTGACGGTGGGGCTGCCCCCGCGGGACGCGAGCTCGGCCACGATGGCCAGGCCGATCTCGCTGGTGCCGCCGAGGAGCAGGATGTGCTGGGCTTGGCCTACTGCATTCAACATTTCGAAAATCCTTTCTTCGTTGGAGCTGAGCTAGCGAAGCTCCAAACGGCGGGACATGTCGGACGCGAACACGCCGGTCGGGTCGATGGCGCGGCGGGTTTCCAGCCAGCCGGCCATGCCCGGGTACATGGCGTGGAACTTCTCCGCGGAGGTGCGGGACTCCTTGGCCAGGTAGAGGCGGCCACCGAATTGCATGACCTGGTCGTCCAGGCGGTCCAGGAACTCGTTCAGACCTGGGCGGATGGGGAAGTCCACGCACACGTTCCAGCCCTTCATCGGGTAGGACAGCGGCGCCTGGTTGCCTTCGCCGAACAGCTTGAACACGTTGAGCGCGGAGTAGTGGCCGGACGCCTGGATCTCGTAGATGATGTCCTTGAACGGCTCCACGGCGTCGGTGGGCACCACGAACTGGTACTGCAGGAAGCCGGCCTTGCCGTAGCCGCGGTTCCACTCGCCGATGAGGTCCAGCGGCTGGTAGAACTGCGTGAGGTTTTTCACGTCGTTGCGGGACGGGGCGCCCATCAGGTAGTACGCCTCGCCGATGGCCATCAGCGACAGCTTGTTCATGGTCCAGGACGGGAAGATGTCCGGCACCGTCATCAGCTGCGGGGCCTTGAACTTCAACGGGTCCTTGGCCAGCTTCGGCGCGTACTCCTTGAGCTGGTCCAGCGTGGCCAGCGAGCCGCGGGAGATAGTGGAGCGGCCGGTCTTCGGCGGGCCGGAGATCGCGTCGAACCAGGCGGAGGAGTAGGTGTAGTTCACCTCGGAGCCGTCGGAGTGGAACGCGATCGTCTCGTCCAGGTTGTCGGTGCGGTCGGTGTCCGCGATGAAGTAGGCGGTCTCCGTGAACGTCATCTGGATCCGTGCACGCAGGATGATGCCGGTCAGGCCCATGCCGCCGACGGTTGCCCAGAACAGCTCGGCGGTCTCGCCGGTCGGCTCGAGGTGGAGCACGCGGCCGTCCGCCACCAGCAGCTCCATGGACAGCACGTGGTTGCCAAAGGAGCCCGCGGAGTGGTGGTTCTTGCCGTGGATGTCCGGGCCGATCGCGCCGCCGATGGTGACCTGGCGGGTGCCCGGCAGCACCGGAACCCACAGGCCGTAGGGCAGCGCGGCCTTCATCAGCTGGTCCAGCGTCACGCCGGCGTCCACGTCCACGATGCCGGTGTCCGGGTCGATGGAGTGGATGCGGTTCAAAGGCGTCATGTCCACGACCAGGCCGCCACCGTTCTGGGCGGGGTCGCCGTAGGAGCGGCCCATGCCGCGGGCAATCACGCCGCGGCGCTTGTGCTCCGGCAGCTCGGAGTTCTCGTCGGCTACCTGCTTGACCGCTTGCGCGATGGTGTCCACGTCGGCGGTGGAGAGCACCTGGGCGGTGGAGGGTGCGGTGCGACCCCAGCCGTAGAGGGATTGGGTTGTCAGTTCCATGCCCACAACCCTACCGCCGGACTAGAGGTCCATGATGCTACGAATCTCCGCGGGCAGCTCTTCTTGGCTGGAAATCACAGGTCTGCCGGCTTCCTTGTGCTCGCGCAGGATCTCGTAGATCCGGGTGCGGCCCTTCGAGTCCACGAAGGGCATCTCCTCCGCCATGAGGCGGACCATGAAGTCGGACAACGGAGCGTCGATACGCTGCGCTGCCTCGTGGGTCGCGTCCGGGTCGTCGCCTTTGTAATGCTTCCTCATGGCGATCAAGCCTATATTGGGCGCCATGTCCAGCACCCTCTACCGCTCAGGCCACCTGGCGCCGGTGATCCGCCTTGCGCAGCGCCGCGCCGGGGCGACGTTGCTCGTGCGCGTCGGGCTGGTGTCGGACGAGGTGGTGTACCGCTGGGCGGGCATCGACGAAAACGTCACCATCGCCGAGTGCTGCGATGTGGTGGGCGAGGTCTTCGGCATCGCGGACGTTGGCGCGGATGCGCCGCGGGGGCTCAAGCTTCACGACGTCCTCCGGTCCCCCGGCCAATCCACCCACTTCTCCCACGGCCTGTGGTCCTTCGAGATGCAGCTGGCCGACATCTACCCGCGCGACGAATCAACCCCGCCGTCCGTGTGCGTGGCGGGTTCGGGCTCGTTCGGCGGGGTGCCCTTCGACATCGCGGAGGTCAACGCCCGGCTGATCGGCGAGGTCGCCGGGCTGGGCGGCTTGCGCCGCGAAGTGCGGGAGTTCATGGCGCGGGCGAAGGACCACGACTTCGCGCCGCTGCTGCAGGCTCTGGACGTGGGCGCGGGGCCGAGCATTGGGGCGCTGCCGGTGGAGGACAACCCAGTGGCCCGCGACGCGTTCTGGGCCATGGTATTCGCCCAGACCTGCTGCGCGGGCGAGAACACCGCCCACATCGCGGAGAGCATTTTCGCGTCGCTGGGGCACGAGCCGTTGGCGGTGGGTGAGATCCGCGCCCTGTGTGCGGAGTCCCTCTCGCTGCTGGATGAGATCGGCGGCGGCAGGAGCCCGGCCGCGATGCTAGATATCTACCGCCAGCTCATGCGCGGGTAGGGTATTCGCCCGTGGCTTCCACTTCTACCCTGAAACAGCAGCTCGTGCCCTTCCTGTTGGTCGGCGTGGGCTGCGCCGTGATCGACTTCGGCATCACCTACACCCTCGACGTGCCGCTGGGGTGGCAGCGCGACTTTGCCAAGGCCGTGGGCTGGGTCTTCGGCACCGTCGCCGCGTACGTGCTCAACTCCAAGTTCTCCTTCAACGCCAAGATCAACGCGAAGAAGGCCGGCGCGGTGTTCGTGCTTTACGCCGTCACCTTCGCGGTACAGATGGTGCTGTGGCGGGTGACGGATTCCCCGCTGACCTCCATGGGCCTGGAAAACCCGTGGAAGAACCTCGTCTCCTTCGTCATCGCGCAGGGCGTGGCCACCGTGACCAACTTTGAGCTGCAGCGGCACTGGATCTTCAAGGAGTCCAAGAAGACTATGGCCGCCGAAAGTCCTCTCGCGCCCCCCGCCTAAGCAGCTTCAGCCACTGGTAGAAGCCCTTCGGGTCCTTCTTTTCCACCAGGAAGAACCATCCGAAGCGCACCACCTCCTGCAACTGCATCTTCTTCATGCCGCGTTGGTTGATGATGTAACCGCGGTTGCGGTACGTGAAGTAGCGCTTGGTGGGGTTGTCCGGGAACTGGGCGTGCGCGCGCCCGCCCATGATGGGGTGGAACTCGCCCGAGCCGTCCGGGTGCAAATAAAAGGTGGTCAGCGCGGTGCCGTATTTCAGGCCGGACTGTGCCAGGCGGCGGTGGTACTCCACCTCGTCGCCGCGGATGAACAGGCGGTAGTCCGGCACGCCGATGCGCTCCATCGCTTTTGCGGAGATCAACGCGCCGTTGAACAGGCTGGCGTACTGGGGCAGGAAGTCGCCCGCCAGCTCATCTACCCGGCGGTGCCACGTGGTGCCCTGCCTCAATGGGAAGGCCAGCTTCTCCGGGTCGTCGATGTTGGCCACCACGGGCGAGACCTCCGCCAGCTGGTGCTTCGCAGCCACCCGGTAGAGCTCCTCCAAGACGGTGTGGTCCTTGGGGCGGCCGTCGTCGTCCGCACACCAGATGGCGTCCGCGCCGAGCGCGAGGGCGTGAAGGAACCCGTACGCGAACCCGCCCGCGCCGCCGAGGTTGGTGTGCGAGGGAAGGTAGATGGCGCGGTGGGCCGCGAGGTCGTCGAGAAGCAATTGCACCTCTTCCTGCGCCCCGTTGTCCACCACAATCACCCAATCCACCGGGTGCGTCTGGTTGACCACCTGCTCGAGGGAGTGTTTGAGCAGGTCAACACGGTGGTGGGTGACAATCACGGCGGCGGTGGTGCCGCGGGGATCAAGCGCAGTCATGGGCTTCATTGTGCCCGAGGGATCCACACGCCGGTTTTTCGCGTCTAAGTAGCCATGGTGAATCTGTATGACGGCATGGAAGTCGGCCCAGGAAACAGTCTGCTCCCGGCGGGAGATCTCCCGCAAGGGATGAGAACAACCCAGGTGAGTGCCCGGTTTCACATGCTTGCCCGGGAGGCGCGGCCCTATGAGTTAGCGCGTGCGGACGCGCGCAGGCACCCGCGCGGCGTGCTCTACGAAATCCCGGCCGCGTATCGCGCAGCCGCCCACGGCATTGAAAACCCCGACATGGTTGTTCTCGCCCACGGCGCTCTGGCGTTGTACGGGCTCCGATACCAGGTGGAAGGTAAAGACACGGTGCTCATGCACTCAGCGGCGGGCAGGAACTCCCACGGCAACATCCGCAAGCCATCCATTGTTCGGCGGGGGTGCAAGAATGAGCACATATGGCAGGTCAGGCACTGCGGGTACCCCCTGCAGGTGGCCAGCCCGGCAGCGGCGACGGCGCAAGCGCTGCGGGAGATCCGGAGGGCGTCGTTAAGCGATGGCGACACCTTCGCCGGTTACAGCCCGGACGTGGTGGAGGCGATCACGCTCATTGACTGCGTGCGGCGACACCTGGGCATCGCCCCAGCGGACATCCTTCAGGCCAGCAAAGGAACGGTGTGCCAGCGGTGGCTCACCTCGGCGCTGGCGGCATCGAGCAACCTGGCGGACTCCCCGAGGGAGACCGAGATGAGACTGCTGGCCAGAATGGTGTGCGACCATTTCGGGCTGCACCTGGAGGAGCAGGTTGTCGTCCGCGACGGCAACAGGGTGGTGACCAGGTTCGACCTTGCCATCCCCGAGCTTCGGATCGGCATCATGTACGACGGCGCCCACCATGGCGAGGATCGGCAGTGGAAGAAGGACACCGAGATCAACACGGACCTCACCGTTTCCGGTTGGCGGGTGCTTCGGTACACGTCCGCGACGCTGCACAAGCTGGTGCGGCAGCTCGCGGCACTCATTCGGGAGCTGCGGCTGTGACAGATTCGGCGGGTGGCTGGCGGCGACCTGGGGGTTTTCGGGTCGGCCGCCGGATGTTGGTGGAATCTGTCAGGGGTGGGGCGTTGGTTGTGACAGATTCGGCGGGTGGTTGGCGGCGACCTGGGGTTTTCGGGTCGGCCGCCGGATGTTGGTGGAATCTGTCAAAAAGCTACTGCCTATCGACGACAGCTTCGCCCCCACCCCCGCCATGGAACCGCTCCACCAACTCCGCGACGTACTCGCCGGTCTCAGGCCCCTCGTAGGCGCCTACCACGTCGGCGACTAGGCCGGCCTCCCTGATTTCGCCCTTGTCCACCCACAGGGCGGTGTTGCACAGCTGGGCCAAAAAGTCGTTGGAGTGCGAAGCGAAGACCAAGATGCCGGATCGCTCCACCATTTCGGCCAGCTTCACCCGGGCCTTGGCCATGAAGGCGGCGTCGACGGCCCCGATGCCCTCGTCCAACAGCAGGATCTCCGGTTCGATGGAGGTGACCACGCCCAGGGCCAAGCGCACGCGCATGCCGGTGGAGTAGGTCCGAAGCGGCATGGAGAGGTAGTCGCCGAGCTCGGAGAATTCGGCGATCTCGTCCATCTTGGCCTTCATCTGCTTGCGCGTCTGGCCCAGGAACAGCCCGCGGATGATGATGTTTTCGTAGCCGGATATCTCCGGGTCCATGCCCACGCCGAGGTCGAACACTGGCGCGACGCGGCCGCGCACGTCGGCGACGCCGCGGGTGGGCTCGTAGATCCCCGACAAGAGCCTCAACAGGGTGGATTTTCCGGCGCCGTTGTGGCCGACCAGCCCGACGCGGTCGCCCTCCCGCAGGTGGAGGTTGATGTCGCGGAGCGCCTCCACAACCACGGTGTTGGAGGCGTTTTTGCCGATGTTGCCGCCGGCGGAAGACATCATGGCCTTCTTCAGGGAGCGGGACTTGGCGTCGAAGATGGGGAAGTCGACGCAGGCGTTGTAGGTGTCGATGGAAACCACGGTGTACCTCCTATACCCAGTACGGCACGCGGAAGCGCCAACGCTTCATGGCAAGCAGGGTGATCAGGACGCCGACCACCGTGCACGCGAGGACGATGCCCCAGTGGTAGGGGGCCAGAGGTTCGTCGATAAGCGGGGCCCGCACGATTTCCAAGTAGTGGAACAGGGGGTTGATCTCCGCGAGCATCGCCCGCTTCTCGACGGCTCCGCCTTGCTCCTTCAACGTCCTCGTCGTCCACACGATCGGGGTGACGTAGAACAGGAGCTGCACCAGCGCCTCGAGCAGCGGCGCGACGTCGCGGAAACGCGTGGCCACCATGCCGAAGAACATGGCCACCCACACGCCGTTGACAACCAGCAGGGCAAGACCCGGGATGAACAGCAGCGTGTGTAGCGTCAGCGGGATGCGGAAGATGAGCACCAGCAGCAGCCAGATCACCAGGTTGTGGGCCAGAAACAGCATTTGGCGCCACACCAGCCGGTAGACGTGGACGGACAGTGCCGAGGGGAGCTGCTTGATCAGGCCCTCGTTTTCGATGAAGACGTTCGCGCCGTCCTTGATGCAGCCGGAGATGAAGCCCCAGACGATGAAGCCGACGGTGACGTGCGGCAGGAAGTCCGCCACGTCGATTTGGAACAGCATGGAGTAGAGCAGACCCAGCGCCAGCGACATCACGCCGGTGGCGATGGTGATCCACAGCGGGCCCAGGGTGGAACGGCGGTAACGCTGCTTGATGTCCTGCCACCCCAGCTGCAGCCACAGCTCGTGCTGGCCCCATCCGCGCACGAGATCATCGAATGCGCGGCGGAATGTCTTGGACTTCGACGGCGGCGTGTTCTCGCCCGGAGGGCTGGTCATGCGGGCGACGTCTGCGCGCAGCTGTTCTACGTTGTGCACGCAATTCACCCTAGTGCACTGCATTTCTACGCCCGAGCTGGCGGTGTGCACCGTGTCGGACGGGCGTGCATAATTGGGTGCATTCTTGCGTGAAGGGAGGTTGGCCGTGGCGTATGACGTGTGGGGGGTGCGCGGTCTGTACACCTCGCTGGGCGACGGCTGGACGTACCTCAACGCCCACGACCGGCCCCAGGTGCCGGAGAAGGTGGCCTCCGCGGTGTGGCGCAGCGTGCGCAGCGCCGCCTTGGTGCCGCCGCCGGAGCCGGTGTTGGGCTCGCACTCCAAGCAGTCCCTGGGCCAGCCGGAGGGGCAGCTCTACCCGGAGATGGCGCGAGTGGCCATCGCGGATCTGGCGGGTGTGACCGCGGACCAGGTGATCTTGGGCCCGAGCGTGCCTGCCTTGTACTCGGCGCTGGTAACCGCCATGGCGCCGATGCTGCGCCGCAGCTCCACCATCGTGCTCAACCCGCTGGACCGGCCGCACCTGACCCAGCGGCTGCGGCGCGCCGGGCTGGAGGAGAAGTGGGCCCAGGCCGATTTAGCCACCGGCGACCTTCCGGCCTGGCAGTACGCGGAGATCGCGGATGGGTCCACCCGCCTGGTGTCGGTGCCGGCGGCGCACCCCGAGCTGGGCAACGTGGTGGGGGTCTCCGGCATCGTGGACGCGGTGCGCGAGAAATCCCGCGCGTGGGTGCTTGTGGACGCCACGGCGTACGCCCCCTACCGCCCCCTCGACCTGGACGTGTGGGGAGCGGACGTGGCGGCGGTGGACATCGCGCAGCTGGGCGGCCCCGACATCGCCGCGCTGATCTTCCGCGATTCCACCATGTTCAAGCGCCTGAACATGGACGCGCTGGAGCTGGAGGTTTCCCAGGGTTTGGCCGGAGGCGTACCCGCGGTAGTGGACCACTACGCGTCCCTGGTGGAGGGTTTCTCCGGGCGGCCGACCCGCCGCAACCGCCTAAAACACTCGATGGGGGCGACCACCGCCTATCTCAACGGCCTGCGCGACGACTTGCACACCTTCCTGGGTACGTTGCCCGCCGTGCACATTGTCGGCGTGAGCGGTGAGGCGGCCGCGGACGCGCGGGTGGAGCGCATCCCCCGGTTGGCGTTCGGCGTGACCGGAGTACCCAGCGAAACCGTGCTGCGCCGCCTGCTCGCCAACGGCATCGTGGCCACGCAGACCTGTGCGACCCCGTTGCTCGAGGACATGGGTGTCGCCGACATCGGCGGCGCCGTAACCATCGCCATGTCGCCGTTTAACACGCAGAACGACATCGAGCAGCTGGTGCGCACGGTGGCGTCTTTGGCCTAGTGACGCTTAGCCGCGCTCCGCTCGGCTAGGAAACCACAAGAAGGATCTTCCCGGTGTTGGCGCCGGAATCCAGGTGTTCGTGGGCCTTTTTCGCGTCTGCGAGCGGGAAGCGCGCGGAGATGTTCGGGGTGATCTTGCCGGCCTCGATGAGCGGCCAAACGTGTTCCACGGTGGAGGCCACAATCGCGGCCTTCATCGGCCGCGGGCGCGCGCGCAGGGTAGTGGCGTGCACCGACAGGCGCCGCGGCATCATCCGTCCCAGCGACAGGGTGCCCTTCGGACCGCCCTGCACCGCGATGACGATGAGGTGCCCGTCCGTGTTCAGCGCCTTGATGTTCTGCTCCAGGTACGGCCCGCCGACCACGTCCAGGATCGTGTCCGACCATTCGGGCAGTTCCTCCGCGAAATCCTGCTCCTTGTAATTAATGAGGACGTCCGCGCCGAGCTCCCGGCAGTACTCCAGCTTCTCCTGGCTGCCGGCGGTCACAGCAACCTCGCACCCCATTGCCTTGCACATCTGGATGGCAAAGGAGCCGATGCCGCCCGAACCGCCGTGGATGAGCACCCGGTCGCCCTCCTGGATTCCCGCCACCATGCCCAGGTTCGACCAGACCGTGCAGGCGACCTCGACCACGCCGGCGGTCTCTTCCACCGTGAGGCCCTCCGGGATCGGCGTGAGCTGCCCCTCCGGCACCGCCACGTACTCCGCGTAGCCGCCGCCGGCGAGCAGGCAGCCGACCTCCTGGCCCTGTTCGCGGTCTGTGGCGCCTGGGTCCGCGATCACGCCCGCGCACTCCAGGCCCATGATCTCGGACTCGCCCTTCGGCGGCGGGTATTTGCCCGCGGCCTGCATCAGGTCACCCCGGTTCACGCCAGCGGCTGCGACTTTGACCAGGACTTCGCCGTCGCGGAGGGTGGGCGAAGCGGTGTCGTAAAACGTGAGTTCCTCATTGATTGCCTTCATGCGGCCAGGCTACGTTAGACTGCTCGCGTTGGAGACGTGGCAGAGCGGCCGAATGCACCGGTCTTGAAAACCGGCGAGGTTTATCCCTCCGCGGGTTCAAATCCCGCCGTCTCCGCCAATTTCTTTTTTGAAGGTAAAACCGGCTCGGGAGGTGATCCCGAGCCGGTTTTTTATCGGTTAGGCGAGCTCGTCAGGGAAGAGCTCCGGCATGGTGTGGAATTGGCGTTCGCCGGGGAAGTCCGAAGGGACGTCGATAAGCAGATCCTTCGCTCGCTTGGTGTCGGGGCGGTTCTGGCCGGCGACGACCTGGACCTTCTCGACGGGGAACTCGCCGCGCAGCTGGACCACAGCGGCGCCGTCGTTGCGGTACGCAAAATTGTCGCCAAGCAGCCCTGCAATATCGTCGATGCTCTCGGTGGAGTTGCCCTGGTTGTCCGCGCGCCAGCTGCCCTCGAGCTCACCGAGCGGCACGCCGAGCAAGACGATGCCCTCGGCGGTCTCTGTCAGTGCGGAGGTCTTGGGGGTGAGGTAGAAGGGGACGGACGCACTCTCGCCGACAAGGGGGCCGGTGGTCAGCGAATCCAGCTTGGCGGGGAACCAAACTAGGTAGTCGGACGGGTCGTTGGAGTTGTCGCGGGCGGCGAGGCCGGACGTGAGCCACGTGTGAATTTTCATGACGGCGAGTATACGGACTTTCTGCTGGCCATTTGGTCGAGCGAACGGTTCCGGGTAGTGTGTAACGAGGCTTGGAGATGTGCCAGAGTGGCCGAATGGGGCTCCCTGCTAAGGAGTTGCCCCCTTGACGGGGGCCGCAGGTTCAAATCCTGTCATCTCCGCCACCGCGCCCGTAGCTCAACGGATAGAGCATCTGACTACGGATCAGAAGGTTGGGGGTTCGAATCCCTCCGGGCGCACGTTTGGATTTTAGCTGGAAACCCCTGCTTGGCGGGGGTTTCGGCGTTTGTGGGTGGTTGGCGGGGTGTTGGGTGGGGGTTTCTTTGGGTTTTGGGGGTTTCTTTGGCCGGGTTTTGACACATTCCGCAGACGGTTGGTGCCGACCTGGGCGTTTAGGGTCCGCCTAAGGGATTCCAGTGGAATTTGTCAGGGTGGGGCCTGCCCCGGCTGGGTGCCTGGGCCGAAATCGCTCATCCAGCGGACTTACTCGGGTGAACAAACCGACCAATGCAAACACCCCGCGCGGTGGCGGGGCGTTTGGGGTGGTGGGGGCTACGCGCCGGCGGTCTCGATGACCGGGGCGGCAACCGTCTCCACCGGGCGGCGGCCGACGTTGACGTCGACGCTCTTCACGTTAGGCACGCAGGTGTTCGCCGCCGACACCACGATGAGCGCGGCGACCAGGCCGGCCAGTGCGCCCGCACCAGCGGTCAGTTGCTCCGGGGCGAGCCCGAACTGACGCGCAGCGTGGTTGACCACGTTCGCTGCCTGCGCGTTCAGCTCAGCCGTGTTGGGAATGTCGATGTTCAGTTGGTTGGCAAGAGCCAGCGGCACCAGCGCGATCAGCGGAAGGCCGAGGCCGACCAGGGACGCGATGCAGCGCGGGTCGGAGGAGCCGCCCTCGACGTTCACGTTGGTGTCGAAGAGGCTGGAACCGGAGCTGCCCTTGTCGCCGTTGCCCTCGCCGTCCTGCTCCGCACCGTTCTGGCCGCGCTTACGGGAAGACCCGAACAGGCCGAAGTTGGCGTTATCGGTGACAATGACCTCGGGGTTGGCGTTGCCGGTGGCGACGACGCTGTTGTCCGAGCCATTGTTGTTGCCGTTGTCGCGGATGTCCGGGTTGGCATTGCCGGTGATGACGACAGTCGGGTTGGCGTTGTCCTTAACCTCGACGTTCGGGTTGGCGTTATCGGTGACTACGGCCGAGTTGTTGGAACCGTTGTTGTTCAGGTTGTCCGACGGGTTCAGGTTGCCGGTGATGATCGGGTTCGCGTTGTTAGTGGCGATGACGCTGTTGTTGGAGCCGTTGTCGTTTGCATTGTTGGTCACCACCGGGTTCGCGTTTCCGGTCACTACCGCGCTGTTGCCAGAGCCGTTGTTGTTGAGGTTGTCGTTGGCGTTGCCAGTAACGACGGGGTTGGCGTTGTTGGTCACCACAACGCTGTTATTCGAGCCGGCCTCCCGGAGGTTGTCGTTGGCGTTGCCAGTGATGACCGGGTTCGCATTACCAGTGACGACGGCGCTGTTGTTGGAGCCGTTGTTGCTGGCGTTGTTGGTGACGACCGGGTTGGCGTTATTGGTGATTACCGGGTTCGCATTGCCCGTAACGACGGCGCTGTTGTTGGAGCCGTTGTTGGTGACGACCGGGTTGGCGTTATTGGTGACCACAACGGAGTTGTTGGAGCCGTTCTCGCGCAGGTTGTCGTTCACGTTGCCGGTGATCACGACGGACGGGTTGGCGTTGTTCGTGATGACTGGGTTTGCGTTGCCGGTGACGACGACGGAGGGGTTGCCGTTGTTGGACAGATTGTCCTTGATGTCCACAGTCGGGTTCGCGTTGTTCGTGATGACCACGTTCGGGTTCGCATTCCCAGTCACCACCGGATTCGCATTGCCGGTGACGACGACGGACGGGTTGCCGTTGTTGGACAGGTTGTCCCGTGGGTTCACGTTGTCGGTGATGATCACGTTGGGGTTGGCGTTGTTCGTGATGATCACGTTCGGGCTGCCATTGCCGTTACCGATGTTGGACGGGTTGGCGTTGCCGGTGATTACGACGTTGATCAGGCGACCAGCACCGCCGCCACTACCTTCACCGTCGCCGCTTCCGCCGCCGATGATGTTGCCCAGGTTGCCCAGCAGGCCGCCTCCAGTGCCAGCGCCGATTAGGCCGCCCAGGATCGGGCCGAGGATGCCGGCGACGGTGCCTGCGGTCTCTGCAGGAGTCTGGGCGGGGTTCTTCGCTGCGATCTTCAGGGTCGCGTCGAACGTGTCAGTCCCGTCATTCACGCTGATCGGGAGGTCGAAGTCGCCCTCCTTGAACGTGGTCGGCGGGGTGACGCGTACGGTTGCGCCGTCGTTGGAGACGGTCCAGCCAGCCGGAGCGATTCCCCTCTTCGATACCTTCACACCCTCCGGCAGGGTGATCTCAGCCACGGGCTGCGCAGACGTGGACTTCTCAAAGTCCACCACGTAGCGGTTGTCTAGCTGGATTTCCCATTCGCCGACGGTGCGCTTGTCGATAACGTGGAGCCGCAGGGTCGTGCGGAACGTCTGCCCGTTTGCGGTGACGCGTACGGGCACGTCCACGTCACCGGTCCGGAATGCGGCGGCGGAGTCGGGGCGGATCGCAACCAGGGTGCCGTTGTCGTTGCGGAAGTGCCAGTTAAACGCGGTGTTGGTGGTCGGCTGCACAACGTCGCCGGGCTGCAGCGTCAGCCCTTCCACGGCGGCTTCCTTCACGTTCCAGAAGTTGGCGGTGGTGTAGCGCCCGTTGAAGGTGGAGGCGGTGGTTTGGGGGCTCGTGCTTGTGGACGTCGGTTCCGCCACCGCCGTCGTAGTCGTGGTGGCCGGCGTCGTGGTGGGCCCCTCCGCCGGGGTGTCCTCGGGGGTCGGTGCGGGCTCGGTGGGGGTTGCCTCTGTCGTGGTGGTGGGCTCCGGCGTCGGGCACTGATCGGCCGGCTCTGTAAAGGTGCTGCCCGTGGCCCTGGCGTCCACCACGTTCACCAGCAGGGTGGTGGTGTAGGAAGTGCCGTCAGCCTTGGTCACCCTGATGGGGATGTCCCGGTTGCCAGAGTGGAATGCTGTGTCGGACTCTGGACGGATCAGGATCAGGCTGCAGCCGGAGGTGCGGAAGCGCCAGTTGAAAATGGTGTTGGTGGTGGCGGCAACGGTGTCGCCGGGCTCTAACACCAAGCCCTGCACTACGGCCTCCTGCACGTTCCAGAAGTTGCCGGTGGTGTAGCGGGTGTCAAAGGCGGAGGCCTCCACAGCGTGCGCCGCTGGCACGTCTACGACAGGCGAAACAAACGGGGCCACGAGGGCGAGGGACAGGGCTCCGGCCGCGATGGACACGCGGCGGGATCGGACGGAGTTGGCCATGGTGGCTCCTTTAAAAGTCAGCGGTTTGCCAGCGATACACGACACTTATCGCAGATCACGCGTAGATTTTTACATACAGTCGCTATTAAGCCGAGCGTTCCAGGCCAAAAATTTTCCGGGCGGGTACCCTCACCGTGTGAACACGGCCAATGTGGCGACACGCGCCCACCTTGAAAAGCAGCTCAACCGGCACCGGATTAACTCCGAGGACTTAGACAGCATCCAGGAGGAGCTGGCTCATATTCCGCTGCATGATGTCATTCACGTGGTGGAGCGTCAGCCGTCGAGACGCGGTGCTGTGCTTATCCGCCTCCTTTCGCCGGAGCGCGCTGCCGCGGCCTTTGACGCGCTGGATCCGGCGCACCAGGCCGAGATCGTGGAGGAGCTGGCCAGCGACGACGTTGCCGGCCTGTTCAGCGCGCTCGGCGCCGAGGACCGCGTTCGCATGCTGGACAACATGCCAGCGGAGATCGCGGAGCGCTTCCTGGGGGACCTGGACGAGGATGCCAGGGCCGATACCGACCTGATTCTGGGCTATGAAAAGGGGTCGGTCGGCCGCGCGATGAGCCCCCAGGTGGCGGTGGTGGAGCCGGGGGAGGTGGTGCGGGACGTCGTCGAGAAGCTGCGAGCAAATGTGGACGATCTGGAGACGATTTACACCGTCGCGGTGGTGGGGGACGAGCGCACGCTGTGCGGCGTGGTGGGGCTGCGCGACCTGTTCACCGCGCGGCAGGACGCGCAGGTTGGCGACCTCATGCGCGACTACCCCTCGGTACGCGACACGGACGATGCGGAGGACGCAGCGCGCCGCCTGCTGTCCTCGGGGCTGCTCGCGTTTCCGGTGGTGGATGGCGGTAACCGCGTCGTGGGCATCTTCACCCACGATGAGGCCGCCGACATCGTCGAACACGCCGACAGCGAGGATTCCGCGCGTCAGGGCGGCTCCGAGTCCCTCAAGCGGCCGTACCTGTCCACGCCGGTGCTGAAGCTGGTGCGCTCGCGCATCGTGTGGCTGCTGGTGCTGGCGCTCTCCGCGATCCTGACCGTGCAGGTCCTCGGCGTATTCGAAGACACGCTCGCCGAGGTGACCGTGCTGTCGCTGTTCATCCCGCTGCTCACCGGCACCGGCGGCAACACTGGCAACCAGGCGGCCACGACGGTGACAAGGGCACTTGCGCTTAACGACGTCACCAAAGGCGACATCCTCAAAGTAATGTGGCGCGAACTGCGGGTAGGTGCCACGCTCGGGGCGGTGCTCGGCGTGCTCGGATTGGGTATTGCCTGGGCCGTTTTCGGGCAGGACATCGGGATTGTGATCGGTTCAACACTCTTCTGCGTCTGTGCGATGTCCGCCACGGTGGGCGGGATGATGCCGATCGTGGCGAAGACGGTGGGCGCAGACCCGGCGGTGTTTTCCAACCCGTTCATCTCCACCTTCTGCGACGCGACGGGGTTGGTGATCTACTTCCTGATTGCCAAGTCCGTGCTGGGGTTGTAGCTGGCGGCTGTCCGGGGCTGTGGCCTGGTGTTTTGGCGGTAGGTGTACCCGGGTGTAATGTTCTTTGACGTTGTCCACACGGCAACGAACTGAATACGCGCCCGTAGCTCAACGGATAGAGCATCTGACTACGGATCAGAAGGTTGGGGGTTCGAATCCCTCCGGGCGCACCAATTATTGGAACGCCCTACGCATTGCGCGTGGGGCGTTTCTTATGTTTCTCAGACTTCTTTATTGCCTGAGAGATGCTTCCGCGGAAACCTAGAAAAGCGTATAAAACTGAAAAGGCGCTGATTAAAGGCGTTTTTGCGATTAGCGCTTGCTTGAAAGAGCCTGTCCAAATTGGTAGCTTGTACGACAGTTCCGCGGGAGAAGTGTGTTCTGTGTACTTCTTCCCCGAATTTCTCCCATTTGTAAAACAACCTTTGGAGCTATTTTGAAGAACGCTTCTTCGCCGTTCGAGTTCAATTCGGACGCTGCCGCCCAGGGTCCATCGAACCCTGGGCGTTATAACGCAATGTCCTTCGTTGGCCACAACCCGCGCCGCCACTCCGGCAAGCGCTCCGTCATCGCCGGCATGACGTCCGTCTCTCTGGCACTGGCCGGTCTGACGGTGCCGAGCGTTGTTGGTGGCGGTCCGGCTGGGCAAGTCCAGTTCGCAAACGCCGAAAATAGGACCCCGGTGACTGCCTCGGTCAGTTATGACAAAGGGGATCATTTTTACTCGGTTTTCTCCGATCTCAGCAATGAGGTTAAAGATGTTGACGCATTCGCTGTCAAGCTGAACCATTGGGAATACAAGAATCGTCGGTTCGCCGTCACTGACTCGTTCCCCGTTACAGCCGTGTACCGCTACGGCTACGCTAACGAACAGGGAGAGGCTGAAGAGTATTCGGAAGAATTCACCGGAACTGGTGTGCCGGATTCGGACGGGCGGGGATTTACGTTCTATCTGGATCGGCCGATTGAGGGCATGAAACCGCAAGGATCTGTGCGGTTCTCAGCCGACCCTGCCTTGATCTCGGCCGTCGAGTTGGACAAGGACGGAAACGTCAGAGTGGATGATGATGGCAAGCCCCGCCAAGTAAGCCTTGGCAACGCGTCGGGACAAGCTGGCACTGCCTTTAACAGCAAGGGTTCGGTGTCTGGTTCGGTGACTCCTGGTTCTGTGACGAAGGTTGAGCTTGTTGGTAGCGACGGTTCGCGTCATGATGTGCCGGTTGGTTCTGATGGTGAGTTGAAGTTGGAGGGGTTGCCTGAGGGTGAGTACACCGTTGTGGTGACTCCTGCTGATGGGTACTCCAAGCCTGTGGACTCGACGGTGAAGGTGCCGGCGGGTGGTAATGCTTCGATTGGTGATGTCACTCCGGATCGTGCGCCGGGTTCGGTGTCTGGTTCGGTGACTCCTGGTTCTGTGACGAAGGTTGAGCTTGTTGGTAGCGACGGTTCGCGTCATGATGTGCCGGTTGGTTCTGATGGTGAGTTGAAGTTGGAGGGGTTGCCTGAGGGTGAGTACACCGTTGTGGTGACTCCTGCTGATGGGTACTCCAAGCCTGTGGACTCGACGGTGAAGGTGCCGGCGGGTGGTAATGCTTCGATTGGTGATGTCACTCCGGATCGCATCTCTCCCCCAACCTCAACGCCAGCGGAGCCGTCCACTCCGACGTCGACTAAGACGACCACGACGAAGCCGTCTACTCCGACGTCGACTAAGACGACCACGACCAAGACGACTACGACTAAGCCGTCTACTCCGACGTCGACTAAGACGACCACGACTAAGCCGTCTACTCCGACGTCGACTAAGACGACCACGACCAAGACGACTACGACTAAGCCGTCTACTCCGACGTCGACTAAGACGACCACGACCAAGACGACTACGACTAAGCCGTCCACCTCGACCACGACTACGACGCCGAAGCCGTCCACCACGACGACGCCGAAGCCGTCCACCACGACGACGCCGAAGCCGTCCACCACGACGACGCCGAAGCCGTCCACCACGACTACGACGCCGAAGCCGTCCACCACGACGACGCCGAAGCCGTCCACCACGACGACGCCGAAGCCGTCCACCACGACCACAATCACGTCGAAGGCGACCCCGACGACGGCGAAACCGACCACCTCCAAGGCCACTACGACTGCTAAGCCGCAACCCAAGAAACCGAGCATCACCGGTACCGTCACGGACCTCGAGGGCAAGCCGCTGCCGACGAAGGACAAGGACGGCAAGGACCTTCCCTCGACGAAGGTCATCGTCAAGGACAAGGACGGCAACCAGGTCGGTGACCCGATCGAGGTGAAGCCGGACGGCAAGTTTGAGGTTCCGGAGCTGCCGGCTGACGGCGACTACGTGGTTATCGTCGAGACGCCTGAGGGTTTCAATGATCCGAAGCCGCAGGTTGTTCCGGTGAAGCAGGGTGAAACTACCAAGCTGCCGCCGATCAAGGTGGAGAAGCCGGAAGTGGATCTGGATAACAACAAGCCGGCTCCAAAACCGGGCTCCATGTACGGCTGGTTGATCGACGACTCTCGTCGGCCGATCACCGGTTCGATCGTCCGGCTGGTGAAGAAGGCCGTCATTGACCCGACCACCGGTGAGGCCTTCGATTACGAGGTGCCGCTCACCGTGGATGCGGACGGCTACTTTGTCACCCCGCCGATCGACTTCTCCTACTTCCCCGAGGGAGAAGCTGACTTCGATCTGATCATCGACCTGCCCGAAGGCTGGCCGAATGTGGACATGAAGGGCGAAGCTCTCAACCGCACGGTGAAGGTGAAGCAGGGCGAGCCGACCAACATCGGCGAGATTCAGGTGAAAGCCCCGGCTACCCAGACCATCGTGGGCCGCGTCGACGACGGCAACGGCAACGCAGTCCCCGGCACCGTTGTTGTGGTGACGGACCCGCGCGGCAACTCTCGTGTCATCCCGGTCAAGGAGGACGGCTCCTTCGAGATTGACGGTGTCATCCCTGGCGTCCACGAGGTTGAAATCCTCACCCCAGGACAGGATCACGGCGTGGAACCGATCAAGATTCCGGTGCGTGCAGGTGAGGACGTTGAGCTGCCTACGATCCACCTGACCAAGAACAAGTCCCTAAAGCTTGAGAAGCGAGTATGGGGCCGCGATGCCGATAACAACGGGCAGGTTGAAAACGAGGACGGCGAGCTCGTTGACGATGTGATGACGGTCAAGGAGGGTGAAGACCTCGTCTACGCCCTGATCGTCACCAACGACGGCCAGGAACCCATTACGGACATCACCTTTGACGACCCGGAGCTGCGCAAGCGCAACATCGAGCTGACCATGCCCAAGGGCTGGACAGCTGAGTCGAAGTTGATGCCTGGTGAGTCCAAGGTATTCAACGCCACCATGAAGGCGCCGGACGACGCGTTCGATTTCAACAACGTCGCAACGGCCAACGGCGTGACGCCGAAGGGAGAAAAGGTCAGCTCGCTGCCGGACTCCGCCTACACCAAGTTCCTGCGTGGTGCGGTGGAGAAGAAGGTCAACGCCCGCTTCGCCACAAACGCCGCCGAGCCGGTGAGGGCGGCGGCAAATTCCCCGCTCGGTTTCACCTACGAGGTGAAGAACACCGGCTCTGCGCCGATGGTCAACGTCTCTCTCACTGATGCGGTGTATGAAGGACTGATTGATCCGAAGAATCCGAACTTCGACGTAACCAAGCTGAAGAAGGTCAAAGATCTCAAGGTCACTGCTCCGGAGGGATTCAACGGCACACTCTTGCCGGGCCAGAAGGTCATCTTCACCGCTGAGCTGCCCAAGGGCCTTGAGCCGGGTACCCACCACCACGACGCCGCAGAGGCGCGCGGTGAGCTGCCGAAACGTCCGGCCCGTGGTCGCAACTTCGACGGTGAGCCGGACTACGGCGAGGATCCGTCGTCCGTGCTGATCATTTCCCCGCGTGAGAACCTCAAGGGCAACGCTCACATTGTGGTGTCCGAGGGCGCGGAGTTTGCCAACGATGTTTCTGCAATCACCTGGATCGACCTGAACGGCAACGGCAAGCAGGACCCGGGCGAGGGTCTTAGCGGCATGAAGGTTTCCCTGGTGCCGACGGATGGCTCGCCAGCAGTAGGCGGCGTGACCAACACCGACGGCAACGTGCTGTTCGAAAGTGCTCCATACGGCGAGTACACCTTCCAGATCGAAAGCCCGGGCAACCTGCGTCTGGTGGAGCCGAGGGACCCGGAGAAGAACTCTTTCGAGCCGGGCGCGATCTTGGAGTCCAAGCCCTTCACTCTGGGTGATGACGAGCTCATTATCGGCCTCCAGATTGAGACCCCAGCTGCAGCCGGCGGCGAAACCACCGTTGAAAGCGAAGAGGACGGCAGTTCCCTGGGCAAGTGCCTGGCCACCGCTTCCTCCGTCTCCAACCCGGTTGCGTGGCTGGTTCCGATCGGCTTGCTCACCGCGGTCATGGGTGGCATCGGCGTGATGTTCGAGGATGAGTTGAACGCCGCCGCCGCACAGGCCAACGAGGCCGTCCGCCGCGCAATGCCGAACGTGGACTTGGGCATCGGCTTCCAGCAGCCCGAGTGGATGCGTCAGGCTCAGGCACAGTGGCAGGCGCAGATCGACCAGGTCAATAGCCAGCTGGCGGCCATCAACCCGGCCGCTCCGGCTGCTGCTGCAGGCGTTGGCGTGATCGCGCTGGCTGCGCTGCTCACCGGCCTGTACTACGCCAGCTGCGAGCTCGGCTGGAACGAGCCGAACGAGGGTGGCAGCTCGTCCAAGAACTCCGAGGGCGGCTCGTCCAAGAATTCGGAAGGCAGCTCCTCCCGCGAGTCTGAGGGCTCCAGCTCCAACGGCTCATCCAAGGAGACCGAGCAGACCGAAGAGCAGGCCGAGGAGCCAGCGCAGGCTGACGCCGAGGCTAAGCAGCCCGCCAACTAGGCCCAGAATCCACTTAGGCTGAGCCTGCCACCGCACCCCGGCCCGCGTCGCACCACCGCGACAGGGCCGGGGTGCTGTGCTTTTACCACTTTTAAATATTGAGACAGCGCGCTGAAACGTATAGATTCGTAGGTGTTTTTTGGCGTCCGAGCGCTGTTCCACATTCGAGAGGTAAAAATGTCTGCAAACTCCAAGGTCAACCGCACGGTCGGGCTGTCGCTCGCCGCTGCCGTCGCGGGCACGCTGACGCTCGTGCCTGTCGCAAAGGCAGACACCGCGACGCCGGGCGCGGAGCCCACCACCTCGAAGGCGACGGTCGTGGCCACGGAGGACACCACCTCCCCGTCCGCGTCTGCGCCGGTATCAGACAACGTCACCACCACGACCGTGGTGGCGGATACACCGAAGGCGTCGTCAAGCGTGGCCCCCACGACCAAACCCTGGGCTGACATCCTCGCGGACTTCGCGGCGCTCATCGTGCCCAAGGAGACGACCGGCTCCGGCACCTCGAACGCCGAGTTCACGTCGGACGGCCAGACCTACAAGGCGCTCGCCAGCAACCCCACCAACGGCCGCCTCTACGCCATCTCGGATGAGGGCCACCTCCTGCGCATCCACCCGCAGACGGGCAACCTGAAGGACCTGGGCAAGATCCCGAACGTCAACGCCAAAGACATCACCTCGGCGACCTTCACCAACAACGGCACGCTCGTGCTTATCGACGGCGATTCCGTCTACACCAAAGACCTCGCCAACGACCCCACCGGTGCGACAGCCGAGCTGAAGAACCTCGAGTTTGCGAAGAAGGACATCGACACCGAGCGCACCATTCCCGCTCTCGCGTGGGCACCGACTGGCAACGACGACGAGCTCGTCGCCCTGTCCGTCAACGACGGCAAGGCGACCCTGCGGACCCTGGACCTGGCGCCCGCGAAGGCGACCGTCGTCCAGTCCAACGTCGATGTGGAGAAGGGCGTTGACCTGGCCGAGGTTGGGGCGTTCGAGTTCGCCTACCTGGACGGCGATGCCACGCTGTTCGCCGATGGCGAGGGCAACGCGGTGAAGCTCGAGGACGGCAAGATTGTTGCCGTCGAGGCTGACCGCACTCAGGCCGACAACTACAAGGCTGTAGCAGGCCTGCAGCCGAAGCCGGCCACTTCCTCCAGCGTCGCGCCCGCAGCCCCGGCCGAGCCGGCCCCGGCGGCCGACGACCTGCTGGAGATTGACGTCGAGGTCCGTACTGCAGACGGCAAGCCCGTTGCCGGTGCCACGTTCAAGAGCGCGGACGGCCGAGTGGCTGGCGCTACCGGTCAAGATGGCCGTGGCAAGCTTGCCCTGGCGCCGAACGATCCCGCACGCAACCTGCCGCTGATCCAGCTCGAGCTGCGGGAGGCACCAGAGGGCTACCTCAACCAAGAGGTGCTCGTGCGTCGCAGCGAGGGCAAGGCTGTCTTCGTCCTCCAGGCAGACCCGAATGCAACCAGGACCACCACGACCCCGAATACGACCACGAACCCCTCGGGCCTGATCGAGTTCGACGTCTTGGTCAAGACGGCGGACGACAAGCTCGTCGAGGGCGCGGAGTTCAGGAGTGAGGACGGCACCGTTGCCGGAACCACCGGCGCCAACGGCCGCGGCAAGATCTACCTGGATCCGAAGAAGGACAACGTCAGCCTTATCCGCCTGACCCTGAAGGAAGCGCCGAAGGGTTACAACAACACGGAGGTGACCGTCCGCCGCGACGAGGGCGAGGTTGTCCTTGTCCTCCCGCGCGACCCGAAGGCCACCCCGTCGTCGACGCTGAACCGCCCGGACCAGGTGCTCAAGGCGATCAACGACATCAAGCCGATCGCGTCGTCCTTTCTCGCTCCGGCAGCGGCCATCGCCGGGGCGGCGGGCATTGCGGGCCAGCGTGGCACCAACAGCACGCGAACCACGTTCGCCGGCACGAGCGTGACCACCAGCACCACCGCCCGCGCAACGGGCCGCTCCACCAGCGTGACGCCGTCCGCGACTGTGGTCACCCGCGCGGGCAAGGCCACCGCGGTGGCGAAGGCAAACACCTCCACGCGCGCAACCGCGTCGGACTACGACTCGGACGAGCGCGACGGAGATCTCGCGGACACCGGTACCCCGATGCGCGCGATCATCGCGCTGGGTGTGCTGGCGATGCTGATCGGTGGGGCGTACTTGGCGCTGGGTCGCCGCCGCGAGAACGCGTAAGGCCCCTAGAACACCTCGACGCGCCCGCCCAGGGACTCGATCTGCTCCAGTTGGCGCACCCAGCCGGGAGCTCCCGGGTGGACGCGCATGACCGGCCGGGACGAGATCTCCACGGGGGAGACGGACTCGCGGCGGGCGCCCTTGCGCGCCGCCATGCGCTGGTGGGCGCGGTGGCCGGACTCGGCGAGCGCCTCCATGGAGGGGGGAGTGGCGGCGAGGGTCTCGCGGGCGGCCTGAAGCAGCTCGATGTACTCGTCCAACACGGGCACGAGGGACTCGGCGTTGGTCTCGCACATGTTGCGCACCAGCTCAGGGGCGGTGCTGGCCACGCGGGTAGCGCCGCGGAAGGAACCGGCGGAGAGGGACTGGGCGAGGGTGCCGCCGTGGTCGCCGACCAGCGCCAGCGCCTCGGCGATGACGTGGGGGAGGTGAGAGACGCGGGCGACGGCTTCATCGTGGCGGCCCACGGACACGGGCACCGCCTCCGCGCCCACCACGGACGCCATGCGGCACACGGTGGTGAACAGCTCGGCCCAAGAGGTGTCGCCGGGGTTGTCCTGCGCGTAGTCGTAGGTCACGGCCCACGCCGCGCCCGCGAACAACCCCTCCTGGGAGGCGGTCCAGCCGGAGAACTCGGTGCCGGCCATGGGGTGCCCGCCCACGTATCGGGCCTGCATGCCGCGCTGAACGATCAACTGGTAGACGGGCTGCTTCACGCTCACCACGTCGGTCACCCAGCAGCTGGGTGCGTACTCGGCTACCTGGTCCAGCACGTCGGCTACCGCGCGCATGGGCACCGCCACCACCACTAACGCCCGCTCAGCTTCAGCGCGGCGCAGGACCTCCTCCACGGAGTCGGACACGTCGAAGCCGTCCCTGCGCGCCGCCCGCGCGCCGTGCAGCGTGAAGCCATAGACGCGTTCGCCGCGCGTTTGCAGGTCGCGCATGAGCGACCCGCCGATGAGTCCGAGGCCGAGGATGGACACTGGAGGCAGCTGATGGGTAGTCACCGGGACAAGTCTAGTGACACCCCCGCGGCCGCGGACTACGCTTCGAACCCATGAGTCAGGATTTTCCGGACGGGTACGCCGTCACCGTTGAGCGCACCGGGGGCGCGTGGAGCGTGCGCGAGTTCGACGACGACTTCACGGACCTCGCCACCTCCGTCACTGCCGTGCGCAACCTGCGCTCCGAGGGCGCCGCGTTCGCGCTGCTGAACGTAGAGGAGGATTACCTGGTCATCGTCCGTCCAGGCCCCTCGCAGACCCGCGTGCTCATCTCGGACGCCACGATGGCGGTGGACGACGACTTTGCCGCAGACATCCTGGATGAGGCAGGTGTGGAAGTCCCGGACATCGACCCGGACGAGCTGGACAATGTGGACGCCTGGGCGGACGGGGACTTCGCCATCCTCGCGGATCTGGGGCTCAGCGAGGAGCAGATGAGCATGTTGCTTGACGACGACGCCGATCCCGCCGACCTCGCCCAGACCATCGCAGACGAGCTGGGCTTTGGCGACGAGTTGGACGACGTTGTCGGCTAGCTTGCGTCGCGCCGAGGAGCGGATGCGGGTGGCGCTCGCCACCGCGGCGCAGACGCCCGCCGGCGACGTGCCGGTGGGCGCCGTCGTGTTCGGCGCGGACGGGGAGGTGGTGGGCCGGGGGGTGAACCGCAGAGAGGCACTCGGCGATCCCACGGCCCACGCCGAGGTGGAGGCGATCCGGGAAGCCGCGCGCATGCTGGGTACGTGGCGGCTGGACGGCTGCGAGCTGGTGGTCACCTTGGAGCCCTGCACGATGTGCGCCGGTGCGATTTTGGGTGCGCGGGTGTCCTCGCTGGTCTTCGGCGCGTGGGAGCCGAAGACGGGCGCGGTGGGCAGTGTGCTCGACGCTATCCGGGACCCGCACCACCTGCACGTCCCGGAGGTTCGGGGTGGGGTGCTGGAAGTCGAAGCTGGGCGTTTACTGTCTAAGTTCTTTGAAGGTTTGAGGAGTAATTGAATCGTTATCCCACACCGCGGGGTTCGCGCCTATAGTGGGCGAACGGAACCAAAAACTTAGAGCAAAGGAGAATGATTATGGCTCTCGAAGGTAAGGGCGACCAGCTCAAGGGCGACGCGAAGGAAGCTTTCGGCAACCTCACCGACAACGACTCTCTGAAGAACGAGGGCAAGGCTGACCAGCTCCTCGGTGGTGTCAAGGAGAAGCTGTCCGAGGCTGGGGACGCTATTAAGGACAAGGCCAACGAGGTCGCCGCAAAGGTTGAGGACAAGGCCGATGAGGCCGAGGACGAGACCAACCGCTAATTTGGCTAACCGGCCGCGCTGCCGTTAATCTATTCGGCGGTAGCGTGTCCGAGCGGCCGAAGGTACTCGCCTCGAAAGCGAGTGTGGGTAAAACCACCGCGGGTTCAAATCCCGCCGCTACCGCCAACTGTGAAGCCCCCGGCAACGGGGGCTTTTCGCATGTCGGGGCGCCCACTAGGATGGGCCGGGTTACGCTCGCGCGGGTAGCGGGCGGGAAGGAAAACGTTTCTTAAGTGGCGAAACTGCTGTACAAACTGGGGCGCTGGTCCTACCTGCACAAGTGGCGGGTGATCGTCGCCTGGCTGCTGCTGCTCGGCGCGACGGCTGCCGGCGCGCTCTCACTGATGAGGCCGTTTACGGACGAGTTCGCCATCGAGGGCACTCCCGCCATCACCGCCTTGGACACGATGGCGGAAAATTTCCCGGATGCCGGCAACGTCGCCACCGCGCCCGGTGTCAACCTGGTCTTCGCGGCGCCGGAGGGCCAGCGGTTAGATTCCCCGGACAACATGGCCGCGATGGATGCCACCGTCGGCTACATCCGCGACCACCTGGGCGTGGAGGGCCAGCGCTTCGGCAACCCGGTGAAGGTGAACGAGGAGCTGCAGCGCACCATCGTCGGGCAGATGACCGGGATGGGCCTACCCGAGGAGCGCGCGAAGGCGGACGCGTACAACGTGCGGATGCTTAGCGACGACGCTCGTATTGCCTACACCACCTTCGAGTTCAATGCCCCGTCTTCCATGTCCGTGGAGCAGGCGGATCGCGATGTGGTGACCGAGGCCATGAAGATCGGGCGCGACGCGGGCCTCGAGGTGGAGGCGGGCGGTGCCGGTTTCGGTGACCCGATCGCGGTGAAGACCACCTCCGAGCTGGTGGGCCTGGCCGTGGCGTTTGTGGTGCTGGTGGTCACCTTCGGCTCCCTGGCGGCGTCCGTGATCCCGCTGATCTCCGCCGTGGTGGGCGTGGGCATCGGCGCTCTGCTGGTGCTGTTTGCCACGCACTGGGTCGAGCTGAACAACGTCACCCCGGTGCTCGCCGTGATGATCGGGCTGGCCGTAGGCATTGATTACGCGCTGTTCATCCTCTCCCGCTTCCGCCAGGAGGTGAGGGATCTGCCGCCGGAGGAGGCCGCGGGCATGGCGGTGGGCACGGCCGGTTCCTCCGTGGTCTTCGCCGGCACGACCGTGTTCACGGCGCTGGTGGCGTTGGCCCTGGCGCAGATCGAGTTCCTCACCTGGATGGGCCTGGCCGCCGCCGCCACGGTGGCGATCGCCGTGCTGGTGGCGCTCACGCTGGTGCCGGCGCTTTTGGGCCTGTGGAGCTCCAAGGCGTTCGCGGGCAAGATCCCGGGCATCGCCGGCAACCCCGGACCGGGTGCGCGGCCCGGGAAGAACTTGGACGAGAACTCCATGGGCAGGCGCTGGGTCCGCTTCGTGGAGAAAGCACCTGGCCTGGTTATGGCCGTGGTGGTGCTGGGCCTGGGCGCTTTGACGATCCCGGTGCTGGACTTGGAGATGGCCCTGCCGTCGGACACCACCTCCAACCTGGACACCACCCAGCGCAAGTCCGCGGACCTCATGGCCGAGGGTTTTGGCCCCGGCGTGAACGCCCCGCTGCTGCTGGTGGTGGACGCCCATAGCGTGAACCCGGGCGCGGAGATCCTCCAGCCCTACATGGACGCCATCCCGGACGAGGCCGGCGGGGACGCGGAGAAGGCCGCGCTGGCTAGCTTCCTCTACGCCGTGGGCGAGGTGGGCACGGTGGGCGGCATCCAGCACGCGCAGCTCATTGCGGCCAACGAGGACCTCACCGCGGCGCAGATCCTGGCCACCCCGGACGGCGGGCCGGAAGAGCAGCGCACTCTCGCCGTGGCCCACGGCGTGCGTGACGTGATCGGCCAGATCGAAGACGCCACGGGCACCGAGATCGGCCTTACCGGTCTCACGGCGGTGCAGATGGATATCACCGAAGAGCTCGCCGCCGCCATGCCGCTTTACCTCACCATCGTGGTGGGCCTGGCCATCGTGCTGCTGATGGTGGTGTTCCGCTCCATCATGGTGCCGCTGGTGGCCGGGCTGGGCTTCCTCCTGTCCGTCGGCGCAGCGTTCGGCGTGACGGTGCTGGTGTTCCAGGAGGGCCTCACCGGCCTGGTCAACACCCCGGGCCCGATCCTGTCCTTCCTGCCCATTTTCATGATCGGCGTGACCTTTGGCCTGGCCATGGATTACCAGGTCTTCCTGGTCACCCGTATCAGGGAGGCGTATTTGAAGGCGGGGGAGCGGGACGACGTCGATAGGCTGCGTGCCGTCCACGAGTCCACCGTGGAAGGCTTCGCGCAAGGCGCGCGCGTAGTCACGGCCGCCGCGATCATCATGATCGCCGTCTTCATCGCGTTTTTAGACCAGCCGCTGCCGTTCATCCAGATCTTCGGCTTCGCGCTCGGCGTGGCCGTGCTCTTCGACGCTTTCTTTATCCGCATGGCCCTCGTGCCCGCGACCATGTACATCCTCGGGCGTTCCACCTGGTGGATGCCGAGGTGGCTGGACCGCATCCTGCCCGAAGTGGACGTGGAGGGCACCGAACTAGAAAAGGAACACGCATGACCGATGTGACGTTTGAGGCGAAAACCCAGCTCGAACCCGCGCCGGGCCACCACGGCCGCACGGGCGTGATCCACACCCCGCACGGTGCGATTCAGACCCCGGCGTTCATCCCCGTGGCCACGAAAGCGACGGTGAAAACGCTCACCCCGGAGCAGATCCGCCAAACCGGTGCCCAGGCGATCCTGTCCAACGCCTACCACCTGTACCTGCAGCCGGGCCCCGACATCGTGGACGAGGCCGGGGGAGTGGCCGCGTTTGAGAACTGGCACGGGCCCACCTACACGGATTCGGGAGGGTTCCAGGTGATGAGCCTGGGCGTGGGCTTTAAGAAAGTCCTGGCCATGGACACCGCCGGGCTGACCGAGGGCGACATCCGCGCCGCCAACAAGGACCGCATGGCGCGCGTGGACGACGACGGCGTGGACTTCAAGTCCGTCATCGACGGCTCCTCCCACCGCTTCACGCCCGAAGTGTCCATGCAGATCCAGCACTCCCTCGGCGCGGACATCATGTTCGCGTTCGACGAGCTGACCACGCTGGTGGACACCCGTGCCTACCAGGAGCATTCCGTGGAGCGCACCCGCCGCTGGGCCCGCAGGTGCCTCATTGAGCACGACCGCCTAACGACGGCGCGTTCAGGCAAACCCCTCCAGAGCCTCTGGGGCGTCGTGCAGGGCGCCCAGTACGAGGACCTGCGGCGCCACGCGGTGCGGGGCCTGATGGACCTCGACCACGAGGCCCGTTCGGAGGGTCGCCGCGGGTTCGGTGGCTTCGGCATCGGCGGCGCGCTGGAGAAAGAGAACTTAGGCACCATTGTCGGCTGGGTCACCGACGAGCTGCCCGTGGACATGCCGCGCCACCTGTTGGGCATCTCCGAGCCGGACGACATCTTCACCGCCGTCGAGGCCGGTGCCGACACCTTCGACTGCGTCGCGCCGACCCGGCTGGGCCGCCGCGGCGGCGTGTATACCCTGGACGGGCGGATGAACCTCGCCGGCGCGCGGTTCAAGCGGGACTTCCGGGGCGTGGACGAGGAGTTCGGCGGCTACGTGTCGGAGAACTACTCGCGCGCCTACATCCACCACCTGCTCAAGGCTAAGGAGTTTTTGGCCGGCACACTGTGCACCATGCACAACCTGGAGTTCATGATCCGGCTGGTGGACAACATCCGCGCGGCCATCGATGCGGGGGACTACGAGGCCTACCGCGACGAGTTCCTGGGCCGCTACTACGCAGGGCGGTAGTCGGCGCGCTCCTCGGCCCGGCGCACCGCGGCGATGGTCGGGTAGGTCACCGGAAGCAGCACGACCTCCATGAGCGTCTTCCACACGAAGCCGACCAGCACGTAGTTCACAAACGCGCCGGCGGAGTCGATGCCGATCACGCTGGCGGCAATAGAGCAGAACAGCAGCGTGTCGGCGAACTCGCCAACGATGGTGGAGCCGATCAGGCGCGCCCACAGGTTGCCGGTGCCGAAACGGTCCTTCATTTTCTGCAGCACCCACGCGTTGAGTAGCTGGCCCACCACGTAGCCGGTCAGCGACGCCAGCACGATGCGCGGCAGCAGCCCCAGGACTGCGGAGAACGTCTCGTCCATGTCGTAGAACTCCGCGGCGGGCAGCCAGATTGCGATGTAGAAAGACAGAACGGCAACGACGGCGATGCCGAAGCCGGTAAACACCGCGCGGCGTGCAGCTTTGAAGCCGTAGACCTCGGCGATGACGTCGCCGATGACATACGAGATGGGGAAGAGGAAGAACGCGCCGTCTGTGATCAGCGGCCCGAGCTGCACGCCCTTCTGCGCGGTGATGTTGGAGATGAGAAACACCGCGCAGAACACGGCGAGCAGGTACGGGTACGGGGAGCGGGAAACGCGGGATGACATGGGCTTTATCATGGCACACATGTCTGACTTCATCGCGCCAGCTGGACGCTACGCTCCGTCCCCGAGCGGCGATCTCCACGTTGGCAACCTCCGCACCGCGATGCTCGCCTGGCTGTTTGCGCGCCAATCGGGCCGCAATTTCTACATGCGGGTGGAGGACATCGACTCGGAGCGCTCCAGCGCGGAGTCCGCGGCACGCCAGCTGGAGGACCTTGCGGCGATCGGGCTCGAGTGGGACGAGCCCGTGCTGTACCAGCACGACCGCGGACACGCCTACGCGGACGCCCTCGCCCAGCTGGACACCTACGAGTGCTACTGCACCCGCCGCGACATCCGCGAGGCGGCGTCCGCGCCCCACGCGCAGCCGGGGATGTACCCGGGCACCTGCCGCGATCTCACGGAGGAGCAGCGTGCTTTACGACGCTCCGAGCTCCACGCCGAAGGCCGCCTCCCCGCCATCCGGCTCCGTGCGCACGCGCGGGAGTGGACGGTGCGGGACTACTACACGGGCGAGTACACCGGCCCGGTGGACGATGTGATTCTCAAACGCGGCGGGCGGGTTGATCAGGCGCAGGCGGGGGACTGGGCGTACAACCTGGCTGTGGTGGTCGACGACGGATACCAAGGCGTCGATCAGGTGGTGCGGGGGGACGATCTGCTCTTCTCAGCGCCGGCTCAGGCGTACTTGGCGGACCGTCTCGGGTTCACAGCACCGTTTTATATTCATGTGCCGTTGGTGGTTGGGCCGGAGGGACGTCGGTTAGCGAAGCGCGATGGGGCCGTGACGCTGCGAGAAATGATGGCCCACGCAAGCGCCGCGGATGTAGTGGAAAAAATCGCGGAATCGCTCGGCTACGTGGGGATATCCGACGCGCAGACGTTGCTGGAGAAGTTCGACCCGGAGCGGCTCCCGCGCGATGCGTGGGTATTTTCAGGCTGAGCTTGTTTAAGGGTATTCAATACATAATCTGCGGATTATACAATAAAATATTGCTAAATCTCTCAGCTTTCTCCATATTTGTCGGTGGCCCTCTGCCCGCCCCCGGGGTGGCGGCAGTGGTGTAACCGAACTAACTGAGGAGATTTTTAGTGAACCCGAAGAAGATCACTGCGGGCACCGTTGCCCTTGCACTCGGCGCCTCCGCTCTCATCGCACCGAACGCGTCGGCGCTGCCGAGCACCTTCATCAGCCCGCCGGGCGTGAGCTCGAACCCGGGCTTTCTCAAGTGCAACGTGCGGTTTGAAAACAGCGTGAGCAACACCCAGCCGGGCCAGGTAGAGGCGGAGACCTACCAGGGCATCACCCTGGGCACGAGTAATAACCCCGCCAACACCGTCTACCGTCCGTGGATTACCGTCTCCAGCGACGGCGGCCGGATCGTCGAATCTGCTTCCGTTGAGCTTCAGGTGAACAACACCTCCAAGCCGGCGAAGAATCTGGATTTCACGCTGTCGTCCACCTCCAAGGGGAGCTACGACGTCCCCAACGTCGATCCGAAGCTGCCCGCGCAGATTGACGTCACCGACCTGGCGCCGGTCGCGCCACGCAAGGTCACCGTCGCCCCGGGTGGGTCGTTGACCTCGAGTGGCACCCTGGGCATCGACGCGAACACCGACACGCAGACGTGGGCATGGGACGTCACCGTGCCTTCGACTCAGGCCGCAGATCTCTCCAGCATCACCTCCCGCGTGGACGCCGAGGTCGCACCGTGGCCGATGGAGAACGACGACTGCCTGCCGCTGACCCCGTCCTCCACCGAATCCAAGCCGATCATCGCTGACGGTACCGAGTACGACACCGGCATCACCGTCGCCAACGGCAGCGCCTCCGACTTTGCACGCCTGTCCGGCGCCGTTTCCGTCGGCGGCAAGGCCATCGCGGGTGCGAAGGTCCGAGTCGACGCCGACGGCAAGGTGTACGTCACCCTCCCCAAGGGCGCCACCGGGGACGTTGACAACGACAAGCCGGCACACGTCAGCGTTGAGCTCACGGCCAACCCGCGCAAGGAGACCGCAAACCACCGCTACGAGTCCTACAACTCGCCGCAGACCCTGCGCGTCGTGGGCGACAACGGCATCGTCACCAACCAGTCCCCGCTGTTCAACGCAGATGTACCTCTTGCCCAGTTCTCGCCGGAGTACAACTCTCCGCAGAGCGCGAAGCCGGGCAACACCATCAACGTTTCGCTGAAGACCCAGCCGGGCAACGTGCGCGGCGCGGCGGTGGACGCTACCTACACCGTCACGGGTGCCCCGAAGGGCTGGACCGCCGAGCCGGCCGCCGACGGCACCCTGAAGGTAACCGCGCCGGCGACCGCCAAGGGCGGCGACACCGCGGAGTTCACCGTGGAGGTCGCGTACCCGGACGGCTCCGTGGATACGCTCACGCCCGTGGTGAAGGTCGTGGACTTCGACGCGACCGTGACCACCCCTATTTACGGCGAAAAGTTCGGCAAACCGGGCACCGAGGTCACCCTGACCCAGAACACCAAGCTGCCCGGGGGCTCCACCTTCACCATCACCCCGGGCCAGGACCTGGGTGAGTGGAAGGCCACCGTGGATGAGGCCACCGGGAAGATCACCGTGACCATCCCGCAGGGCGTGAAGCCGGGCGACACCCAGACCATCCTGGTCGACGTGACGTACCCGGACGGTTCCACCGACAAGAAGGTCCCGGCGAAGGTCATTGTGCTTAACCAGCCGGGCTACGGCAAGGTCACCGACAAGCCGGGCGAGACAGTCACCCTGCCGCAGACCGGCAAGGTCGTCGAGGGCTCCACCTTCGAGATCGCGCCGAAGCAGGACCTGGGTGAGTGGAAGCCGGCCGTGCACCCGACCACCGGGAAGATCACCGTGACCATCCCGCAGGGCGCGAAGCCGGGCGACACCCAGACCATCCTGGTCAATGTCACCGACCCGAACGGCAAGACCGATGAGGTTCCGGCCACGGTGATTGTGAAGACACCGCAGACCCCAGAGACGCCGGAGAAGACCGGGCCGTCGATCATCATCGTTCCGGGCGAAACCAAGGAGCTGACCCCGAAGGTCATCGGCGGCGGTGGGGGCGATCCGTCCTACAAAATCCAGGACGGCTGGAAGATTCCGAACGGCTGGACCATCACCGTTGACCCGAAGACGGGCGACGTGAGCATCACCGCACCGAAGGACGCGACCCCGGGCTCCACGTTCGAGATCCCGGTGGAGATCACCTTCCCCAGCGGCAAGAAGGAGATCCAGAAGGTACCGGTGAAGGTGGGTGAGATCGCCGAAGGCGCAATCCCGTTCACCCCGGGCCAGAAGGACCCGCTGGTCGTCTACGTCCCGAAGAACGCGGACAACGGCACCGACCCGAAGCTGCCGGAAGGCTGGACCATCGTCGAGCGTGGCGATAACACCTTCACCATCGGCGTGCCGGAGGGCACGAAGCCGGGCACCTACGAGCTCGTGTTCAAGACCAAGGACGGCGCCGGCGAGGTCAAAGTGCTGGTCGAGGTGAAGCAGCCCGCTGACGGCGTTGTGGTCGCCGAGCAGGGCTCCACCGACAACCTGCAGAAGTGCTTTGCCAACATGTCGTCCGAGTCCAACCCGCTGTTGTGGCTGGTCCCGCTCGGCCTGCTCATCGCCATCGGGGCGCCGCTGGCCGGACCGATCGGTGAGGAGCTGGGCAAGGCCGCGGCGAATGTGTCTGCGCAGATGAACATTCCCAACCCGCTTGCGGACCTGGGCTTCGGCGGTGAGCGTCGCCCGCAGCCGGAGTGGATGACGCAGATCCAGATCGAGGCTAACCGCCTGCAGGCGCAGTTTGGCCCGGAGGTCACCCAGGCTGCTGCCATCGGTCTATCCCTGGCCGGCCTGGCGGCGGGCCTCGGTGTGCTGGCCGCTCTGTGCAAGGACGGCGAGCTGCCGGAGTGGGCATCCTCCTCCACCGAGGGTTCCTCTCGGAAGGACGAGGCGGACAAGCCCGCCGCTGAGTAGCCCCTTGTAACGCCTCAAGGCCCAGCCCGCGTGGCTGGGCCTTTTTGCGCGGGGGCGGAACGTGGCGTCGTCAAGCAAGCTACTGCCCGAAGCCCGCGCCCCGGCGCCACGTCAAGGTTGCGCCGGAGCGGACGGGGGAGTGCGCCGCCAGGATGTCGCCGACGCGGAGGTACTCCACGCCCACCGCCTCTGCCGTGATGTCCACGATGGTGTAGCCGTGCGTGTCCAGAGCCACATGGTGCAGGCTGGGGTTCGCGGCGCGGAGGTAGCTGCTGGCCACGTCGAAGATGCGGTGACCAGCCGGGATCTTCGTCGCTTCCGCAACGTTTGGGGCGGTGATGGAGGAGCAGACGATCTCGCAGCCGATCTCAGCACCCGCGTGAGTGATGGTGTGCGCCCACTCCGAGTGGATGTCGCCGGTGAGAAAAATGGGGTGCTTGCCCAGGCGGCCAAGGGTGTTGATCAGGCGACGGCGTTCGAAGTCGTAGCCGTCCCACTGGTCACCGTTGAGGGGGAGCTCGTTGAGCTCCGGGACGGGGACCTTAGTGGACAAGATGTTCGCGCTCAGCGATTCCACGACCGGGCGGGTGGCGGGGTTGTTGAACGTGGCGCCGACGTGGAGCGGGGAGAACATCACGGAGTTACCTAAGGCGTTCCACGCGGCGGTGGAGCGCTCCAAGGTGTCGGTGAGCCAGTCGTACTGCTCGGACCCCAGCATGGAGCGCGCGTCCCCGGGCTGGCGGGCCCCGCCCTTCCAAAACTCCACGTCGCGGTAGGTGCGCAGGTCCATGATGGTCAGCTCCACCAAGTCGCCGAATTCCAGCGAGCGGTAGATGCGGCCCTGCTCCGAGGTCTCGGACAGGCGCACCGGCATCCACTCGAAGTAGGCGCGCATCGCGGCGTCGCGGCGGGTGCCAAAGTCGCCCTCGTACGGGTCGTGGTTCTCCGCGCCGTCGCGCCAGTAATTGTTGGCTACCTCGTGGTCGTCCCACACCACCACCCATGGCAGCGCGGCGTGGGCGTCCTGCAGATCCGGGTCGGTGCGGTAGCGGCCGTAGCGGATGCGGTAATCGGCCAAACTCACCGTCTCGTGGGCGGGGTGGTGCAGGCGCACCGGCCCGTAGCCGGCGTACTCGTACTGGGCGAACTCGTAGATGTAGTCGCCCAGAAACACGGTGAGGTCTAACTGGCCCGCCAAGGCGCGTTGCGCCATGTCCGCGTAGGCGGAGAAGAACCCGGCCTCCCAGTTGGCGCAGGACGCGATCGCCCAGCGCTGCCTGTCCACGTGGCCGGCGGGGGCGGTGGTGGTGCGCCCGAGCGGGGAGACGGCACCTTTGTGAGGGCCGTCGACCACGGTGAAGGCGTAGTAGTACACCGTGCCCGCGTCCAAACCGCGCACGTCCACGTGGATGGTGTGATCGCTCTCCGGGTGGCTTTCCGCCTCGCCCTCCGCAACCGCATCACGCAGCTCCTCGTCGCGCGCCACTCGCCAGCGCACCCGGGTGGCCGCGCCGCCGCCGGAGCCCGGAAAGGCGGCCTCGTCGGGGGTGATGCGCGTCCAGATCACCACCGCGTCCGGCAGCGGATCGCCCGAGGCCACGCCGTGCACGAACGGCAGCGGCTGCAGCTCTACCTCGGCGGGGATGGGTTTGGCGGGAAGGGGGCTTTGCGATTGCGCGCTGGGCACCATCGCCGCCGCGCCCGCCGCCGACGTTGCCACAGCGGCCGTGCGCAGGAACCTTCGCCGCGAGACGCGTGCCTGCCTATCGACGGCCTTCGGCTCCCTCACCCGCTCGTAGCTGCACACGCCCCATATCTTGGGACCGATTGCGCCGGCTCGCGACCGGGAGGGGACGATGTAGCAGGGAATTCGCCCGAAGTTCGCGCGGAGTTCACCGAGGTAACTCTGCGGGGTCTACACGAGTTCAAAGTTGAATCCGGCCAGACTGACAACCGCAGGCTCCGTAGGGGCCGTGCTTGCAAAGTCGAGGTTCCACTTCTTATGCGGCTGAAGCGCCTCGTAAACGTGCCCGATAGGACTCGCGGCATGTATTTCGCTCGCACTGATGTAGTCCCCCAGAACCCGAACGTCTGAGCTGGAGGCAATGATTGTGAACATCTCATCTTGGCGGCGGAACGCAATGACAACGTGCTCCACCTGTGCCGATGTTGCTGCGCACCCGCGCTCGATCATGCACATGACTTCCCCCATGGAAGTTTCCCACTCGCAGACAACAACGGGGGCATCGAACGGGACTGATGCACGACGGAGGCTCTCGCGGACTTGGGGATCTGCCAACAGGCGAACGGCCATTCTGCCTGATTTGATGCGTTCACTGTTGCTCGCGTCCATCCGAATCCCACCTCCTGTAGTTCGCTGCCCAAGATTCAGTCATGTCATCGTAGTAGCGATCATACTCGGCGTCGATAGTTTCCCAAGAGGGGTCCTGAGATTCAATTTTGGCTATAACCGTGCGTTGCTCTTTTGCCCCTGTCTGAAAATGGTGGCCAGAACGAAAGTACTGGTGTTTATGAACCTCGCTGTGGCAACAGTCGTATCGGGCGACGTGGTCGTCTCCATTTCGCGGATCCTCCACCTCGTCTGCCATCTGGGTGAGCGCGAAGTCCACGATCTTTCCGCGGTAGTTCCACGCAACCACGTGCAGCGTACAGGTGCCTTCAGGTTGAAGCACAATTGCGTTGTCTAAAACTTTTCTGCATTTGCCGGCCGGGTGTAGTGAAAGTCGGGCGGGCTGACTGCCATATCGACAAGCCGTCGTTGTCTTCCACTTTTGCCAGGCTTTTGCACTCGGACACCGTAGCATGGCCTTGCGAACAGAGACGTTGCCAGACTGAAGATGCCTCGCCCGCGCTTTTGAAAAAGCGTGAGCCAGGCAAGAAAGTGCGGAGGATGTGGGATTTGAACCCACGAGGGTCGTGAAACCCGCACGCGTTCCAGGCGTGTGACATAGGCCGCTAGTCGAATCCTCCAGCGACACTCGAAAGCGTCTTGGCACATGTTAGACCACCCCGGGCCCGTGGCCAAAACCGCAGCTCGGGCGGGCAGCTTGTAAGTGCGTGCGCTTCCTGGCTACAGTAGCGGGCAGGATCCCACGCGGTGTTATCTTGTGAACTCCCCCAGGGCGGGAACGCAGCAAGGGTCAGCGAGCTCTGGCAGGTGCGTGGGGTCCCTTTTCTATGCCGGTACGATAGGGCGCATGTCACTTAAGGATCTCTCCCAAGACCAGTTCACTGAGCTGGCGGAGCGCACCCGTCAGCAGTACGAGGAGCTCAAGGCGCGCAACCTCAACCTGGACCTCACGCGCGGCAAGCCGTCAAGCGAGCAGCTCGACTTCTCCAACGCGCTGCTTTCTCTGCCCGGAGAGGGAGATTACAAGGACAAAACGGGTGCGGATGTGCGCAACTACGGCAACCTGGAAGGCATCGCGGACATCCGCGAGCTGTGGGCCGAGGCGCTCGGGATTGCCCCTGAAAACCTCATCGCAGGCGACTCCTCCAGCCTGAACATCATGTTCGACCTCATCTCCTACGCCTATATCTGGGGCACGAACGACTCCGAGCGCCCCTGGAAGGACGAAGAGACGGTCAAGTGGCTCTGCCCCGTGCCCGGCTACGACCGCCACTTCGCCATCACCGAGCACTTCGGTTTTGAGATGGTCCAGGTCCCCATGACCCCCGACGGGCCCGACGTGGACGCCGTGGAGGAGCTGGTAAAGGACCCGCAGGTCAAGGGCATGTGGACGGTGCCCATCTTCGGCAACCCGACCGGGATTACGTTCGGGCCGGAGGTCGTCGAGAAGCTCGCGGCGATGGAAACCGCAGCACCCGACTTCCGCATCATCTGGGACAACGCCTACGCCATCCACACGCTTACCGAGGACCAGGTGGACAACCCCAACGTGCTCGCACTGGCCGAGCGGCACGGCCACGCGAACCGCTTCTGGTACATGTCGTCGACCTCCAAGATCACGCACGCAGGCTCCGGCGTCGCCTTCTTCGCCTCCTCGAAAGAGAACCTGGACTGGTACACCTCCCACGCCTCCATCCGAGGCATCGGCCCCAACAAGGAAAACCAGCTCGCACATGCGCGTCTGCTTGGCGACGTCCAAGGGTTGCACACGCTCATGCAAAAGCACGCCGGCTCGCTGGCGCCGAAATTCGACGCCGTCATTGGGATCCTGCACGACCGCCTGGGCGAATACGGCGTGGCGGAGTGGACCGAGCCGAAAGGCGGATACTTCATCTCCCTGGACGTGACCGACGGCTCCGCCACCCGCGTGTGGGAGCTGGCGAAGGACGCGGGCATCACCCTGACCAAGGCCGGCGCATCCTTCCCGCACGGCGTGGACGAGACGGACACGAACATCCGCCTCGCGCCGTCGCTGCCGCCGCTGGACGAGGTGCGCACGGCCATGGACGGCGTGGCCACCTGCGTGCTGCTGGCCTGCGTGGAAGCCGCGGAGGCGAACGCGAAGTAGGCGTGTCGGGGCGCTGGGTACACTTGCCCGCGTGGCTCTGTACAGGAAATACCGCCCCGCAACGTTCGGCGAGGTCATCGGCCAAGAGCAGGTGACCCGGCCGCTGTCGACCGCCCTGGACAACGGGCGGATCTCGCACGCCTACCTCTTCTCCGGCCCGCGCGGCTGCGGCAAGACCTCGTCCGCCCGCATTCTCGCGCGCTCCCTGAACTGCGTGGAGGGCCCCACCTCCACCCCGTGCGGTGTGTGTGAATCCTGCGTGGCGCTCGCGCCGGGCGGGTCGGGCAACTTGGACGTGATGGAGCTCGACGCCGCTTCCCACGGCGGTGTCGAGGACATGCGTGAGCTGCGCGAACGTGCCCTGTTCGCGCCGGCGGAGTCGCGCTACCGCGTCTTCATCATCGACGAGGCCCACATGATTACCAAGGAGGGCAACAACGCCCTGCTGAAGATCGTGGAGGAGCCGCCTGCACACCTGATCTTCATCTTCGCCACCACCGAGCCGGAAAAGATGCTGGGCACCATCCGCTCGCGCACCCACAACTACCCGTTCCGTCTCCTGGCGCCGCAGGCCATGCGCGAGCTAGTGGAGCACGTGGTGGCCGAAGAGGGCGTGCACGTGGACGAAAACGTCTACCCGCTGGTGATCCGCGCCGGCGGCGGTTCGCCGCGCGACACGCTGTCGATCCTGGACCAGATGCTCGCCGGTGCCGGCCCGGATGGGCTGACCTACGAGCTCGCTTTGCCCCTTTTGGGCGTGACGGACCTGACGCTGTTGGACGCCGCCGTGGACGCGCTCGCGGACCGCGACGCCGCCGCGATGTACCGCACAATCGACGAGGTCATCGAGTCCGGCCACGAGCCCCGCCGCTTCGCGCTCGACTTGCTCGACCGCATGCGCGACCTGCTGCTCATCCGCACCGTCCCCGACGCCTTTGGCCAGGGGCTTGTCGACGCACCTTCGGACCGCGCCGACATCCTCACCGACGAGGCGCACCGGTTTAGCCCGCAGCACCTGGCCACGTTGGCCTCCGAGGTCAACGACCGCATCGCCGACCTGCGCGGCGCGACGTCACCGCGCCTGCTGCTGGAGATCATGGCCGCGCACCTGCTCACCCTCGAGGCGGGTGGGGCAGCGCTGCCCGCGCCGGTTGCGCCAGCTGAGCCTGCCCAGCCCGCTCCGTCTGCACAGGCTGGCCGCCCTACCCGCGAGGGCGGCGGTGCGGCCGCGGCAGCTGCTGCCGCGGCCGCAGCTGCGAACTCGCGCAACCGCCCGCAGGAACAGCCCGCCGAGCCGAAGGTTGCTGAGCGGCCCGCGCAGCCGAAGCAGAGTGCACCGGCCCCCCAGTCTGCCGAAAATGCAGCGCCGGAAGCCAACGAACCCGACACCGACGAGCTGTTCGAGCGCATCGAGCGGGACTGGACACGGCTGCGCCAGTCCGTCGGCGAACGCAACAAGGTCGCCGAAATCATGCTCACCGAGGCCAAACCCCTCGGGTTCGACGGCGACGTGCTCGTGGTCGGCCACCACACCGGCGCGTTAGCCGAGCGCATCAACGCGGAGAAGAACAACGCCGACATCGCCGCCGTGCTCTCCGCGAAGCTGGGTGCGAAGGTGCAGGTCCGCTGCGTCATCGGCACCGACCCCGCCACCGCGAACCTGCGGCGTCCCGCCAAGCGCGAGGTGTGGAACCCGGGTACCGAATCCGAGGCCACCGAGTCCGAGGACCCCGCCCCGGCCAGCGGGTGGGACGCGCCCGCCGCGCTCGGCAGGCCGCAGGAGGCGGCTCCGCCGAAACAGCCACCTGCGCCGCAGCCGCAGCCACCCCAGCCCACCAAGCGCGAGGATGACTGGCGCGCGGCAGCCCTCGCGGCCAGCCAGAAAGCAGCGGCGAAGGCGAAACAGGAGCGCGACGAAATCCCGCCCCCGCCCGAACCGTACGACTACGACGAGGGGGAGCCGGAGGCGTCGATAGGCGAGGAGCCCGCGTACACCCGCGAGGACGAAGAACGCGACATGGCGGACCAAGCGCGCGATGAGGAAGGCAGCGCCGACCGGCGCGACGCCACCGAGGTCGCCATGGACCTGCTCGCGGCGGAGCTCGGCGCGAAGCCGTTGTAGACTGGCACGCGGACTATTAGCGAACGAAAGGACACACCATGACCCAGCCCCAGGACATGCAGGAGCTCATCCGCCAGGCAGCCGAGGTGCAGGCTGCGCTGCAGCAGGCACAGATGGAGCTGCTCCAGACCGAGGTCACCGGCACCGCCGGCGGCGAGCTGGTCACCGTCACCATGACCGGTGGCGCCGAGATTACGGACATCAAGATCAAGCCGGAGGCCGTGGACGCCGACGACATCGAGTCGCTGCAGGACCTCATCCTCGCCGCGTACCGCGACGCCCACAACCAGGCCGGCAAGCTCGCCGAGGAGAAGATCGCCCCGCTGACCGGCGGCGCGATGGGCGGCGGCGCACCGCAGGGCGGCAATCCCGTCGGCGGCCAGCAGGCAGGCCCGGGCGAGATCCCGTTCGGCGGCATCATCTAACTGTTGCCCCCGCGCGTCCGGCCCCCGCGGCCGGGCGCCTTTTTCTTTGTGAAAGGACGCCGTGTTCGAAGGACCACTGCAGGACCTTATCGACGAGCTGTCGCGCCTCCCCGGCGTCGGACCGAAATCCGCGCAACGCATCGCGTTCCATCTGCTGAAGGAGGACCCGGAGGACGTGGATAGGCTGCGCGCCGCGTTGGCCGCCGTGCGCGACGGGGTGACGTTCTGCCGCATCTGCAACAACGTCTCGCGCGAAGACGTGTGCCGCATCTGCGCCGACTCCGGACGGGACAAATCCACGGTGTGCGTGGTCGAGGACGCGAAAGACATCCAGGTCATCGAGCGCACCGGCGAGTACTCCGGGCGCTACCACGTGCTCGGCGGCGCGCTGGACCCGCTCGCCAACGTGGGGCCGAAGGACCTGGCCATCGCGCCGCTTCTGCAGCGCATCGGCGGGGTGCTACCGGACCTGGACGGGGCGGAGGCGCCCGCCGTGTCCGAGGTGATTCTGGCCACCGACCCAGACACCGAGGGCGAGGCGACGGCGTCCTACCTGGTGCGGCTGCTCAAGGATTTCCCGGACCTGACCATCTCTCGCCTGGCGTCCGGCATGCCGCTCGGCGGGGACTTGGAGTTTGTCGACGAGCTGACGCTGTCCCGCGCGCTGACCGGCCGACTGAAACTCTAATTACCTGTAGGTTTGCCGGTTATCCACAGGGGTGGGTGCGCGAATTCCACAGGGGTGGCGGCGGTGGGGTTGCGGGGTGGTTAGTGTCTGTGGCCATGAACCCGTTCGACGCACTGATCCAGGCGATGGCCGCAGAATCCATGGAGACGCTGCGGCACTTCGACCTGTCCGTCGCACTGGCCGCCAGCATGGCACCAGAGCGCGCCCGCGCCTGGGCTGCGATGCAGGACGTCTACTACGGAACAACGAAATTCACCCGCAAGCAAGCCCTCGCCGCGCAGAAAGCTCACGGGTTTTCCATCGACGAACTCGCACTGATCGAACGCCGCATCAGCGGGGTCAAAGACACGGCCGAGCGGTGGCGGCTGCGCCTGGAACTGCTCGAGGTGCCCGGCGGGTACCGCGCGATTGAACGCGCCGCACGCGAACTCATCCCCGCCGATACCACCCCGAAGAAAAAACAGGTCGCCTTCTCCCGGCCGAGAAACGGCCGGGCACGCATCACCATCGACACCACCGACCGCAACGCCGCCGACTTAGAACACCGCCTGCGCCAAAACCTCGACCCCACCACACCGGCCGCGCCCCAAATGGAACAAGAATTCTGGCGCATCCTCGACGGCACAGCAGAAGGTGTCGTTGCCGCCGCACCCCGCCCGATCGTGATGGTGCCCATCGACGCCCACATGCGCATCCTCGCCGGTGCCGGCGACGAGATCGAACTGGTGCTCACCGACGGCACCACCATGACCGGCGCCGAATACTTACAGCACGAGTTCGGTCACGCACTGGAAGTCGCCGCGTTCCATCCCACACACGGGGCGGTGAACCTCTACCGCACGAAACGCTTGGCCAACCAGAAGCAGCGCGACCTTGCCGCGATGGTTTCCCCGGTGTGCGCGTTTCCCGGCTGCCGCCACGGCGCATACGCGTGCCAGACGCACCACGTCACACCGTGGCAACACGGTGGTGAGACCAATCTGGACAATCTTGCCCCGCTGTGCCGCTACCACAACCGGGTCAACGACGATGACCCCACACGACGCAAACGCGGACGCATCACCATGGACCGCGGCGCACCCATATGGGCATCACCAACCGGACACCACCACACAAACACCAACCGAGGAGCACTCAACCAACTCTTCGGCCCCAACCGCTAACGCAGGCGCTCGCGGCGCAGCTGTGTCACGGCGTCGAGCTCCAGCGGCTCCAGGTCCGCCAGCGGCACGTCGAGCGCGCGTGCGAGGAGTAAGTCGGCGAGCTCCGGGTTGCGGGCCAAAGCAGGCCCGTGCATGTAGGTGGCAATGACGCTGCCCTGGACCACGCCGTCGACTTTTTCCCCGTCGATGGAGCTTGCGACACCGACGCCGTTGCCCACGCCCCGGGTCACACGCCCCAGGGCAGACGCGTCCGGCCCGAGTGCGGTCGCGCCCATATGGTTTTCAAAACCCGTCAGTGGCTGCGACAGCTCTGCGGTGATGCCGGCGCGCGTCGGCGTCGCGGCGAGCTCGCCGGTAGCGCGCTTGGGCAGGGGAGCGGTGGTGATGTCCAAAAGTCCCACCCCCTCGACCTCGTTGCCGTGGGCCCGGAACGTGTGGCCGAGCACCTGCAGGCCGGCGCACACCGCGAAGATGGGTTTGCCGTCGGCGGCGGCCGCCTGCAGCCCCGGCGACGCGCTCAGCCGCGCGGCGGCGATCAGCTGGGCGGCATCCTCGCCGCCGCCGAGGGTGTAGAGGTCGTGGGTGGGCGGGACGTCGTCGTCAAGCATGATGCGCTCGATGGCCGCGTCGATGCCGCGGCGCCGTGCGCGCTCGCGCAGGACGAGCGCGTTGCCGTCGTCGCCGTAGGTGCCCAGCACGTCGGGCAGGACCAGGCCGATGGTGAGCTTAGGCACGGTAGTCCTCCTCCTTGGTCAGCGCGCGGCGCAGGTTCAGCAGCGCGGTGTAGTTCGCCAGCACCTCCACGCGCCCGGGCGGGCAGGCGCGGATGGCCTTGACGGGGTCGTGGACGAGCTCGTGGCCGATGTTGGCGTAGGTCAGCCGCACCGCCAGGTCGGTGGCGCGCTCGCCCGCGGCGACGACGTGGGTGTCGCCGAAGTCCTCGAACTTCACGTCCCACAGCCACGAGACGTCCTCGCCGTCGCCCTGCTGCGCGTTGACGGCGATGACCACGCCGTCCGCGTCGCGGTCGACCATGGACAGCGCCTCCTGCCAGCCCGCGGGGTTCTTGGCCAGCAGCAGGTGGATGGCGTGGTCGCCGAGGTGGACGGTGGTGTAGCGCCCCGCGACGTTGTCCACGGCGGCTGCGGCGGCGACGGCGTCGTCGAGCGGGATGTCGAACGCCTCCACGGCGGCGGCGATGGCCTGGGCGGCGTTGCCCAGGTTCGCGCGGCCCGGCAGCGTGAGCTCAAGCTTGACGACGCCCTCCGGCCCCACCAGTTGCTCCCCCTTCACCGCGTAGTCGGGTTCGGGGCGGCGGAACTCGCGGCCGTCGGGGAGCGGTTCCACGGCGTACCAGTCGCTTTGCTCATGTGCGTTTTTCTCATTGTCCGCGAGGTACGAGCGGACAATGTGGCCTCCGGAGCGGGGGTTGGTCACGGAGTCGCCGGTCCAGCCGGCGCCGGCGGCGACCCACACCACGTTGGGGTGGTCGTAGGCGATGGAGGTGATGAGCACGTCGTCGCAGTTGGCGATGACGGTGGCGTCCGGGTGTGCCATTACGGCGTCGCGCAGCGCGCGCTCGATCTTGTTGATCTCGCCGACCCGGTCCAGCTGGTCGCGCGTGAGGTTGAGCAGCACGAACGCGCTCGGTTTGAGGCGCTCGGCGACCTTGGGCACGTGCAGCTCGTCGCATTCCAGCACGATCGCGTCGGCGTCCTTGCCGGCGAGGAGGGCGGAGATGATGCCGGCGTCCATGTTGTCGCCGCCGTCGTTGGTGGCCACAGTGTGCTTCGCGCGCACCGCGCCGGCGAGCATGCGGGTGGTGGTGGATTTGCCGTTCGTGCCTGTGACCAGCACTACCGGGCGGCCGCCGCCGAGGGAGGCCATGATGTTCGGGTCGATCGCGCCGGCCACGAGGCCGCCGATCATGCCGCCGGCGCCGCGGCCCGTGGCGCGCGAGGCGGCGGTGGCCAGATTCGCGGCGGTGGTGGCTGCCGCAGAGCGGAGGCGGGAGATTGGTCCTTGCATGCGGACAAGGCTACTCCGCGGACTCCATCTCACCGACTAGCCGCGCGAACTCCTCGCCGGAGACGACGGGGATGTTCTTGCGGTGGGCGTGCATGGCCTTGCCGCGCAGCTCGGCGCCGCGTAGAAGCGCGTCCGAGACCGCCACGGATGTCTCCCGGGTGAGTTTCTCCCGGTAGTTCAGGCCGGCGCGCACGCCGGCGTCGATGAGCTGGTCGGGGTCTACCGCGATGTCGTCGGAGACGACGAACTCCATGCCGCGCAGCAGCCCGCCTTTGCCCAACAACCCTGGATTGGACCCGATCGCCGGCGCCTTCTCCGCGTCCACGCGCAGCGAGGAGCGTTGCAATCCGAATTGGTCCGGCGCGAGATCCTCGGGGGTGAACTGGGCGACCCCGCGCGGTTCGAGCTCCAGGTACGTCGCCACCAGTTTGAGTGTCTGCCCACGCGAAAACTCCGACTCGGATTCGCCGACGCGCTCGCGCGAGGCGGCCGGGGGCGTGGAGGCTACGCCCACCAGGTTCGCCACGGCGTTGATGCGCGTGTCCACCGGCACGTGCCCCTGGCGGCGCGCAGTGGCTAAAAGGTCGACGATGGCGTCCGGCTTCGGCACGTGGCCCACCCGCTGGCGGCGCTTGTTGCCGCGCCCGCGCCGCGAGCGGTTCGCACGCGCGGCGGCGTTCATCGCCCGGCGGGCTTCGGAGACCACGAAGCCCCAGGTAACGGGGGAGTCGTGGGTGACTAAGACGCGGCCGTCGATGAGCTTGTCCAGCGTCCGCAGGTACCGGGAAAACCGCGGGGCCTGCGCGAAATCGTGCGGGGTTAAACCGTGGGTGTGCGCGGGGCCGGGGTCGGTGCCGGGGTTGAGCACGGCGTGGAACTCCTCGCCCACCCGCCCGGCGGCGTCGAACGTGACCGCGTCGACGGTGAGCAGGCGCCCCGTCGACGGGTGTATCCCCGTGGCCTGCGTAAACAACGCCACGTAGGGGTAGTCGTTCTCAGTCATCGTTCCAACGTAGCTTACGGCTCAGCTACCTCGTACAGTGGCTGATCAAGTCTGGTGTTGGAGCGCACCTTGAACCCGCCGATGGAGTACTCGTACGCCTGCTCCTCGGGTGCCGGCGCAGGCGCGGGCGCGGGAGCTGGTGCCGGGGCGGGGGCAGGGGCCGGACGCGCCGGAGCCGGTGCCTGCGCAGGTGCCCTCTGCGCCGGGGCCCGCTGCACGGGTGCGGGTGCGGGCGCCTGCTGCGCTGGCTGGGCCGGGGCTTGCACTGGGGCAGGGGGCACCGGGGCCTGGGCTGGCAGCTCGGTGCTGAACTCCGGTTCCGCTGGCGATGGCTCGGGGGAAGTCTCGGTGGTCGACGCCGCCGACTCGGTTTCGCTGCTCGGCTGCGTCTGCGGTTGAGATATCTCAGTGGTCTGCTGGTATGCCGAAGTAGAGTCGCGCTCTATGCCGGATGGGGAGCTCATGACTGCCGTGCCCACGCCCGCCAAGACGAGGGCGGCGACGGCGGCCGCTCCGGCGATAAGCGCACCGCGGCCTCTGCCGGGGGCCCGGGTTTCCTTGTCGGGGCGTTCCTCGGTGTCGGCGGCGAGAGCCGCGGCTTCCGCGTCCATGGTGGCGAAGAAGCTGGTGGTGGCGGGTTGGATCTCCACCTCGCGCACGATCGGCGGCAGGGGGGAAATCGCCGGGACCTCATCGGCGGGGATCGGCCCGGCCGACACGGCGAGGGCGACGCCGCCTTCCACGGAGGTGGCGTAACCGCGGGCGACGGCGACGAGCCCCCGCTCCTCCAGGCGGCGCAGCGTCGGCGTCAGCGCCTCGCCCGCGGCGGCGTCCAGCTCGCCGACGACGCTGCCGTCCACGGCAAGCGTGATCTCCCCGGCGTCGTCGAACGCCAAGGTGGCCAACACCTGTGCCGGCGGTTCCACCGGCAGCTCGCCACGCAAATCGACGGCGTAACGCTCCCCGTCCGGCAGCAGCGCCCACGGCGCCCGCGGGGGAGTGTTTACCGGCAGCACTTGCCCTGCCGGTGGCAGCAGCACAGCGCCGCGCTCCGCCGCCACCACCGGGGTTACGCCGGCGGAGGCGAGTTGGCCCAGCTCCGCGTCATCCACCGAGCCCACAACCTCGCCGTCCACGAGGACGTCGAGGGCCGGGGTGAGGGTGACCGAATGGACGTCGGCAAACAGACGCTCGACGGGGAGACGGCGCGGGCCCGAGGGGACCTCATACGTCGCCATCACGCCACCTCCCGCCGCTTAATTGTGTGGTTTAGTCCCGCAAGTATAACGCGCGGGCGCTAGTTCGCCGCAGTCGAGCGGTTGACCGCGGAGACAATCGCTTCCAGCGACGCGCGCGTGGTGGAGCCGGCGATACCCACACCCCACGCAGACGTGCCGTCCACGTCGGCGTAGATGTAGCAGGCCGCGTCCGCGTCATCGCCTGCGGTGCGTGCGCGCTGCGAGTAGTCCTGCACCTCGAACTCGATGCCGATCCGCTCCAGCGCGTTGGCGAACGCCGCGATCGGGCCGTTGCCCGCGCCCTCGATCTCGCGCTCGGCGCCCTCGTAGGTCACCGTCGCGGCCACGCGGGTGTCCTGGCCGTCCTCCTCGGCGGCGTCGATGCGGTAGTGGGTGAGCTCCAGCGGGGAATCCAGGTCCAGGTAGGTGGCGGCGAAAATGTCCCACATGTTCTTGGAGTTGACCTCGCCGCCCTCGCTGTCCGTGATGTTTTGCACCACGGCGGAAAACTCCGGCTGCATCGCCCGCGGCATATTGATGCCGTGGTCGGTCTTCATGATGTAGGCCACCCCGCCCTTGCCGGACTGGGAGTTCACGCGGATGACGGCCTCGTAGGTGCGGCCGACGTCCTTCGGGTCGATGGGCAGGTACGGCACCTCCCACGTGGTCTCGCGCAGCTCCTCCCAGGAGACCTCGGAGCTGGTGGCGTCCGGGCGGACATTCTGCGCCAGCGCGTCCAGGCCCTTGTTAATCGCGTCTTGGTGCGAGCCGGAGAACGCCGTGAACACCAGGTCGCCGCCGTAGGGGTGGCGCTCCGGCACGCGCAGCTGGTTGCAGTACTCCACCACTTCGCGGATGCGGGTGATGTCGGAGAAATCGATCTGGGGGTCCACGCCCTGGGTGAGCATGTTCAGCCCCAGGGTGACCAGGTCCACGTTGCCGGTGCGCTCGCCGTTGCCGAACAGGCAGCCCTCGATGCGGTCCGCGCCCGCCATGTAGCCCAGCTCGGCCGCGGCGACGCCGGTGCCACGGTCGTTGTGCGGGTGCAGGGAGATGATCACGGAATCGCGGCGGGCCAGGTTGCGGTGCATCCACTCGATGGAGTCCGCGTAGACGTTCGGGGTGATCATCTCCACCGTGGACGGCAGGTTCAGGATGATCGGGTTTTCGGGTGTGGCCTCCATCGTTTCGACGACGGCGTCGCACACCTCGAGCGCGAAGTCCAGCTCCGTGCCGGTGAAGGACTCCGGCGAGTACTCCCAGCGCCAGTTTGTGTCCGGGTAGTCGGCGGCGATGGTCTTGATCAGCTCGCCCGCATCCGTCGCCAGCTTCTTAACCTGCTCGCGGTCCTTGCGGAACACCACGCGGCGCTGCAGCTTGGAGGTGGAGTTGTAGAAGTGCACGATGACGTTCTTCGCGCCCTCGCACGCCTCGAAGGTGCGGCGGATCAGGTGCTCGCGCGCCTGCACCAGGACCTGGATGGTCACGTCGTCGGGGATCATGTTCTTTTCAATGATCTCGCGCACGAAGTCGAAGTCGGTCTGGGAGGCGGAGGGGAAGCCGACCTCGATCTCCTTGAACCCCATCTCCACCAGCAGGTTGAACATGCGGCGCTTGCGCTCGGGACTCATCGGGTCGATCAACGCCTGGTTGCCGTCGCGCAGGTCCACCGCGCACCATTGCGGCGCGTGCGTGATCTTCTTGTCGGGCCAGGTGCGGTCCGGCAGCTGGATGTCCTCGACCTCCTCGGCAAACGAGAGGTAGCGCTCAATTGGCATCTGCGAGCCGCGCTGCTTGTTCCACGCCGGTTGGTCTTCGTGGCGCGGGCCGGACGGGGTTTGGATCTCACGGGGTGCGAAAAAATCGTTGGTCATCGGGGGTCTCCTCTGTCGGTGGTGTGTTCCACGGCCGGCCAGCAAAAACTCCGCGACGGGGTGCCGGCCGTGTTAGTTGGCCTGATTCCCGCCGCGGCGTAGAAGGAGAAGCGCCCCGTGCGACATGCGGCACACCTTACATCACTTGATGCTCACTCGTGTGAGTATTGCGGCCGAAACGAGCATCACGCCTATCGACGTCCCAACGGCCACCCACCCCAGCACCGAATCCACGCGGAAGGATTCGCCGAGCAAAAACAAGCCCAGGGAAAACGCCACCAGCGGCTCCACGATCTTCGACGCCGGGAGGGACGTGGCCAGGTTGCCCGCCGCGAACGCGTACTGTTGCACCACCGTGCCGGCGGTGGCGGCGAGCAGCATGGCCCACAGCTGCCAGGAGGTGACAAGGCCGAGTACGCCGCCGTCGACGAAGTCGTCCACCGCCACTTTGGAAAACACGGCCTGGTAGCCGTACATCGCACCGCAGGCGGCGCCGAAGATTAAGGCTTTGCCGGCCGGAGGACGTCGAGAAGCGGTCGCGTAGGCGAGGAGGATGATCGCCACGGCGGTACCCACGACCGTGACCCACTCCCACGTAGCCGGGTCGCGCGTCCCCGGCAGGGGGCGGCCCAAAACCACCACGCCGCCCACGGAAGCGGTGAGCGCAACGGCCCAAAACGCCTCCGCGGTCTGCATGTGGCGCTTCTCCGCCCACGCGGAAAACAGCAAGGTCAGCATCAGCGACAGCGCGAGGACCGGCTGCACTACCAGCAGGGAGCCGAACGCGAGCGCGGCGGCCTGGAAGCCATAGGCCAAAAACGCCACGCCCATCGACGCCCACCACGCGGGCCGCTTGATGGACTGCATGGGGGAGTCGTTGTTCTCGCCTTCCGCGGTGCCTGCGCGCATGATGCGGTGGCGCCACACCGTCCCCGCCGCCATAGTCGCGGCCGAAACGAGCGCGAACGTGACGGCGAGAAAATTGTTGTGCACAGTGAATGATATTAACGCGGGTGCCTAGTTTGGCAGTTTTGGGACGCTATTCTTGGCCGTTGGAATGCACGCAGATCCGCGGAGGTTTGAGATGGCACTGATCGTCCAGAAATACGGGGGATCGTCCCTGGAAAGCGCGGAGCGGATCAAGGCCGTGGCCCAGCGAGTGGTGGAAACCCGCCGGGCCGGCAACGATGTCGTGGTGGTCTGCTCCGCTATGGGCGACACCACAGACGAACTGTTGGACCTTGCCGCCCAAGTCAACCCCACCCCGCCCGCTCGCGAGATGGACATGCTGCTCACCGCCGGCGAGCGCATCTCCAACTCGCTGGTCGCCATGGCGGTGCACGCGCTGGGTGAAGAGGTGCAGTCCTTCACCGGCTCGCAGGCCGGCGTGATCACCACCGAACGCCACGGAAACGCCCGCATCCTGGAGGTCACCCCGGGGCGCGTGCAGGAGGCGGTGGACGCGGGCAAGATCGCCATCGTCGCCGGCTTCCAGGGCGTCAACCGCGAAACCAAGGACGTGACCACCCTCGGCCGCGGCGGCTCCGACACCACGGCAGTGGCGCTGGCGGCCGCGATGGGTGCCGATGAGTGCGAGATCTACTCCGACGTCGACGGCGTCTACACCGCAGACCCGCGCATCGTGCCGGACGCGAGGAAGCTGGACAAGCTCTGCTTCGAGGAGATGCTGGAGCTCGCCGCGTCCGGGTCCAAGATTCTTGTCCTGCGCAGCGTGGAGTACGCCCGCGCGTTTAACGTCCCACTTCGAGTCCGCTCGTCGTACAGCAAAGAAACCGGCACCCTGGTTGCCGGAGCATTGGAGGATATCCCCATGGAAGAAGCAGTTCTCACCGGCGTGGCCACCGACGACTCGGAGGCCAAGATCACCATCCTGGGCATCACGGATTCCGTGGGCGAGGCCGCGAAGGTCTTCCGCGCGCTGGCGGACGCGGAGGTGAACATCGACATGGTCATCCAGAACATCTCCAACGCCGAGGACAACAAGACCGACATCACCTTCACCCTGCCCAAAGCCGACGGGGCGCGCACGATGGAGCAGCTGCGCACCATGCAGGCCTCCGAAGGCTGGGACGACTTGAGCTACGACGACCAGATCGGCAAAGTCTCCCTCGTCGGCGCCGGCATGAAGTCCCACCCGGGCGTCACCGCCGACTTCTGCGACGCGCTGCGCGACGCGGGCATCAACATCGAGATGATCACCACCTCGGAGATCCGCATCACCGCCGTCGTGCGCCAGGCCGACGTGGCGGAGGCCGCGCGCGCCATCCACACCAAGTTCGACCTCGGCGGCGACGAGCCGGCCGTAGTCTACGCAGGCACCGGACGCTAGAAGGAGCTATCCCATGACCACCCTTGCAGTTGTTGGCGCCACCGGCCAGGTCGGCCGCGTGATGCGCGACATCCTCGCCGAGCGCAACTTCCCCTCCGACACGGTCCGCTTCTTCGCCTCGCCGCGCTCCGCCGGCACGACCTTGGAGTTCCGGGGCGAGGACATCACCGTCGAGGACCTCACCCAGGTCACCGAGGAATCCGTCGCCGACGTGGACATCGCCCTGTTCTCTGCGGGCGGCTCCACCTCCCGCGAGTGGGCCCCCGTCTTCGCCGCCGCCGGCGCGACCGTGGTGGACAACTCCTCGGCGTGGCGCAAAGACGACGAGGTCCCGCTGGTCGTCTCCGAGGTGAACCCGGAGGCGGCGCGCGAGACGCCGAAGGGCATCATCGCCAACCCCAACTGCACCACCATGGCGGCGATGCCGGTGCTCAAGCCGCTTCACGACGCGTTCGGTCTGACCACCCTGCGCGTCGCCTCCTACCAGGCCGTCTCCGGCTCGGGTCTCGCTGGCGTGGAGGCGCTGGCCACCCAGGTGGAGGAGATCGGGGATCCGCGTGGGCTGGTCCGTGAGGACGTCGTGAAGCACAGCGACCTGGGGCCGTACGTGGCGCCGATCGCGTTCAACGCGCTGCCGATGGCGGGCTCGCTTGTGGACGACGGGACGTTGGAAACCGACGAAGAGCAGAAGCTGCGCAACGAGTCGCGCAAGATCCTCGGCTTGCCGGAGCTGAAGGTGGCGGGCACCTGCGTGCGCGTGCCGGTGTTCACCGGCCACACGATGGTCGTGCACGCCGAGTTCGCCGACGCCGTCACCCCGGAGCGCGCCACCGAGGTGCTGCAGAGCGCGCCGGGCGTGAAGGTGGTGGACGTGCCTACCCCGCGCGCGGCGACCGGCATCGACGAGTCCCTGGTGGGCCGCATCCGCCAGGACCAGTCCGTCGACGGGGGCCGCGGCCTGGTGTTCGTGGTCGCCGGCGACAACCTACGCAAGGGCGCGGCGCTGAACACGATCCAGATCGCGGAGCTGCTGGTCTAGGGCGTTTCGCGCCCGGGGCGGGGTGGTCTTTGACAGATTCCGCCGCGGGCTTGCGGCCACCACGCGCAATGAAGCCCCTCTGACACATTCCGGTGGAATCTGTCAGAGGGGCTTTGGGGTTGGTGGCTACAGCTTGGTGGAGCCGGTGCCGTTCGCGTCGGTGCTGCCGGTGTCGACCGCGGTGGAGCCGCCCAGGCTGGTGTCCTCTCCGGCCGCAGCTTCCTCCGCCTCGTCGGCGGCGATCAGGTCGTCGACGGTGTGGTCGTTCCACGGCTCGTCCGGGTTGGCGGCGTACTCCTCGGCCGTGACAGGGTCGGTGTAGGAGACGTACACCACGTCGGAGGGGTTGTCGCGGTCTTCTTCCTCGAAGTCGCTCTCATCGTCGTCGAGCAGCTCCTGGGCAACCTCTTCCTCGAGCGCCTCGGACAGCTCCTCGGAGTCCACATTGGACTTCGCGGTGAGGTACTCCAGCTCGCGCTCGTCGTTCTTGGTGAAGCGCTCGGCCGGGTCCATCTTCTTGCGGGTCAGCTCAAGCGCGCGGCGGCGTCGGTCGCCTTCCTTGCGCAGCTTCGGAATGCCGCGGATCCACGCCAGCGTCATCACCACGATGAGCAGGAGGCCCAGGTAGCCCAAAATCGGGTAGACGGTGGAGACCAGCTGCTGGAAGCCCACAAAGGACAGCACGAAGCCGATCACGCAGGCGGAGATGAAGATGACGCGGAACTTGTCCTCGCGGCCGCGGGACAGTCGCTTGCCCAGGGCGAAGAACATGCCCAGGGAGGTGGCGAAGATCATGCCGAAGATGACCAGGGACATGATCAGGCCCATGGTCGGGTTGATGTCCGTGATCAGGGTCAAAAGAGGCATGTCCTGGCCGGAGACGGTGTCGATCTTCACCAGCAGCGCCAGCGCCAGCAGCATGAGCATGACCAGGTAGCCCAGGCCGCCGAAGAGGCCGCCCAAGCCGGCTGCGCGGGTGTCCAGCTGGTTGCCGCCGATCACCAGCGCCATGGACACCACGCACATCACGTTCAGACCGGTGTAGTTCAGCGCGGAGATCCACCAGTTGGGCAGGGAGGTGTCCACCTGCGCGGCCGCTTCGTTGAGCGCGGACCAGTCCGGGTGGGCGTTGATCAGGGTCCAGCCGCAGCCGAAGATGACGAAGACCAGCAGGAACGGGGTGAGCGCGCCGATCGCGCCGGTGACCTTGTCCACGTCGAGCATGCCGAAGCCGATGGTGGCCGCCAGCATGAGCACCGCGCCGACCCACACGGGCAGGCCGAACTGCTGGTTCAGGTTCGCGCCCGCGCCGGCGAACATGACGAAGCCGATGGAAAACAGGGTGACAATGGTGGCGATGTCCAGGATCCACCCCATCACCTTGGAGGAGATGGAGCCGAGAACCTCCATGTGCTCCTTGGCCTGGAAGAACGAGCCGAGCTGGAGGATGGTCACGCCGGCGATGAGCATCAGCGCGGAGCCGAGGATGGCGCCCCACATGCCCTGGGTGCCGAAGGCGGAGAAGTACAGCAGCGCCTCCTGGCCAGAGGCGAAGCCAGCGCCCACGACGGTGCCGATGAAGGCGAATGAAATTAAGAGTGCGTTCTTCAACATAATGAGTTCAATCTAGTAAAACGGTGCTACTTCGGCTGGATTTCGCTTTCCACGACCCACTTGTGCCGCTTCATGGTCATTTCTGGAGAGTCGATGTCCACCATGTAGACGGTTTCGTCGGTAGAGGAGTCGATGGTGGCTTCCGCGCCCTGCATCCCGGCCATGTGGTCCGCGGTCATCACCGCGGTGTCGCCGGTGCCGAGCGTCTTGCCGTCCGTGCCCTCGAGCTCTTCCTGCACGACCCACTTGTGGTTGGTCACCGGGGCGCCGCCGTCGGTCGGCGTGTAGGACACCGCGTAGGCGGTGGTGTCGAAGGCGCCGGAGATGGTTGCGGTCGCCCCGTCCATGCCCGGCATGTGGTCCGCCGTGAGCGTGACCTCGGTGCCGACGGGGTAGGTCGGGTCGGCCGCCTCGATGATGCCGGCAGGGGCGGGGCCGCCGTCCGCCGGGTGGTCGTGCTCAGCGTGCGCGGCGTGTTCGGCGTGGTCTGCGGGGGCGTCATCGCTTTCCGACGCACACCCCGCCACCGTCAGGGCCGCAACCGCCGCCAGGGTGGTCAATGCCAAGGGTTGTGAAATACGCATGCACATAACCTTAGCTTTTCCCGGCTATTGGCTCCCGGCAACGAGATCCCGCCGTGCTCTGGCCACGCGCGAGCGGATCGTGCCCACCCGCACGCCGGCGATCTTCGCGGCCTCCTCGTAGGTGTAGCCCAGCACTTGCGTGAGGACTAAGGCTTCGCGGCGTTCGGGCGGCAGCTCGTCGAGAAGCGAGCGCGCGTCGATGACATCGCTCCACGTGTTGGGGTTGTCGGGGCTGGGGTTGGAGGCGGCGACGTCCTCGTACTCGGCGGCCGATTTGCGGGGGCGCGCCATGTCGTGGCGCACGGAGTCGACCCACGCGCGCCGCGCCAGCGAGAGCAGCCAGGTGCGCGCGGTGGAGCGGCCTTGGAACCGCGGCAGGGAGCCTAAGACGCGCAGGTAGGTTTCTTGCGTGAGGTCGTCGGCGTGCTGGGGGCCGGCGAGGTGGGCGAGCAGCCGCCACACGTCGTCTTGGGTGAGGCGGATGAACTCGGTGAGCGCGCCCTTGTCGCCCCGGCCGGCGCGCAGCGCAAGGTCCGTGACGTAGGCGTCGTCGCTTCTGCTCACAAGCCCACTACGTTAGCGGTTGCGCGGCTCGGCGAGGGGAGTTTTATCAGTGACGGTCACGCCGTAGAGGGAGCGGCCCATGATGAACGATGCCACGGAGCCGACAACCCACACCGCGAAGATGGCGATGACGGCACGGATGAAGTCGTTGAGGTCGAAGCCTGTGGTGGTCCACGAGCGGATCAGCTTGGCCACCACCAAGATCGGAAACGCGATCACCACCAGCGGGCCGAGCAGGTTCACGCGGGTAAGGGCGTCGGGTGCGCGCAGCTGCAGGATGGTGGTGGCAACCACACAGATGGTGGCCACCACAACCAGGGCGGAGACGACGATTTCGGCGATGGTCATGTCAGCGGCGTCCTCTCGAGATAATGCGGGCCATGGAGATCGTCGGGATCACGCCGCACACCAGGCCGGCGAGGATGGGGATCTCGTATCCGATGGCGGAGGAGTTCCACAACGTCCACACGAGGAAGATCGCGATCATGGAGTAGAAGATCACGTCCGCCATCACCGCGCGCGACAGCTCGTCCTTGGTCAGGATCACCCCCGCCAGGGACACGAGCAGGCTCACCGACATCACGATGATGCAGGCCTGCATGACAGTGGTGAACATGGCTTAATCCATCCTTTCCGCCGGTGGCACGTGCTCGCCTGTGTTGTCCGGGCCGTGGTCCACGTACGGCTCCCACGCCACCGTCTTCGGGTCGATGGGGCGTTCGCTTAACGACGGCCGCAGGTGCTCCTCCATATCCACCAACCCCGCGATGACATCCTCCGGGTCCGAACCGAACGCGGCCTGCACCAGCAGAGTGATCGGCCCGCCCGGGGTGACCGGGTGGCGCAGGCCCATGGACAGGGTGCCCGGGGTTGCGGTGATGGAGGTGGAGAACCAGAACACATCCCAGTCCGTGTTCACCCGCAGCGGGTAATAAATGACGATGGGTTCAAACTTCGTGCGCGGGTTGAACGCGGCAGCGACCGCGTCGAAGCCGGCGACGAAGATTTCCTTACTGATCCAGGCGGCGTACTTCACGCCGTGGAAGAAGCCTCGCATTAGTTCTCCCCTCCGAAGGTGTCGCCGGGCGCCGGGACGCCGACAGGGTTGTCGCCGAGTACGGCCGAAGTGTAGGCGTTAACGTCAAGCAGGTCGTCCACGGCGGTGGTGGTGATGTCCCACATGTGGCCGGCGAAGATGAACATGCCCAGCGAGATAACCATGAGCACCGCGGACGGCAGCATGAAGCTTGCGCGCACGTTGAGCGCCTCGGGGTAGTTCTGCATAGGCCGGCCCCAGAACACGCGCTGCCACAGGCGCATCATGGACAACAGCGCGCCGAAGGACGCGACGATGATGGCGGTGATGGCCACCCAGGAGCGCCAGTCGCCCGGAGTCGCCGCCGCCAGCACCACGGTGACCTTGCCGAAGATGCCGGAGAACGGCGGGAAGCCCACGATGGAAAACGCGCCGGCGACAAACACTGCAGACGTCCACGGGTCGCGCCGGGCGATGCCGGACAGCTTCGCCATGGTGCCTGTGCCGTAGGTCTCCTCGATCGCGCCGACGTTGAGCACCAGGGCCGCGATAGTGATCATGTGGTGCAGGGTGTAGAGCAGGCCGGCGGCCAGCGCGTAGCGTGCGTCGTCCTGCGTAAATGCCAGCATGATGAGGATGAACGGCATGCCGTTGACCATCTGGTACGCCAGCACGCGGCGCATGGTGGATTCCGCCAGGCCCGCGTAGCCGCCGATGATCATGGAGATGACCATGACCACAATGAGCAGCGTGTTCCAGCGCGGGTCCATGTCGAACATGATCACCCAGATGCGGAAGAGCATGTAGACGGCGACCTTGGTGTGCAGGCCGGAAAACAAGCCCATGACGGCGGCGGACGTCGACGGGTAGGTGCGCGGCAGCCAGGTGTAGACGGGGAACACACCCGCCTTCGCGGCAATGGCGATGACGACGATGCCGGTGGCTACCGTGGCCGGGCCGTGACCTGCGGCGACGCCTTGCAGGGCGGCGAGGTTCACCGCGCCTGTGACGGCGTAGAGGTAGCCCACGCCGAGCACGAGCATTGTCGACGCCGCCAGGTTCACCAGCACGAACATGCGGGCCGACAGCAGGCGGTGGCGGGTGCCCGTCATGGCGATCAGGCCGTACGAGGGCAGGAGGCAGACCTCGATCATGACGAAGAAGTTGAACAGGTCCGCGGTGAGCAGCGCGCCGGAAACGCCGGTAACGAGCACCAGCGACAGCGGCACGTAGAACCGGGACTGCGTCTCGCCTACCGCGACGGCGAACCAGTTCGATGTCAGCGACACGATCATGGTGGTCACGATCATCACCGCCGAGAACGTGTCCGCGGCGAACGAGATTCCCACGCCACCCTGGTACAGGCCGATGACGTGGCTGATGGTGCCGTGGTCGCGCGTGTAGCCGTACAGCCACACGCCCAGACCTAAGTTGATGGCGGGGATGATGAGGGCAAGTGCGTCGTTGAGCTGTTTCCAGGGGCTTAACGCCGTGACCGCGGAGACGATCAGCGGCAGTGCCACGAAGACGGGCAGGATTGCGTCTACAGCCATTAGTCAGTCACCTTCAGGCTTTCGTTGTCAACGTGGCTGATCTCGCGGGCATGGATCTCCTCCAGCCGCTTCGGGTTCAGGCGCGCGTTGCGGCCGGCGGTGGACAGCGCAGACGGGCTCAGCCACATCTTGGAGTAGCCAGCGTCCGTGCCGGTGGGCTGCTCCGCAGTGTCGTCGTTGCGGCCCAGCGAGGAGAGCATGAGCAGGATCGTAGTAGTGGCCATCGCGATCACGATGGCGGTGAGGACGAACGCCTGGGGCAGGGGGTCACCCATGTCCTCGAACGGCACGCGGGAGGGAAACGCCTCTCCGCGCCACGCGCCCACGCCGCCGGCAAGCAGCGTGAGGTTGGTGGCGTGGCCGAACAGGGACATGCCGAAGACGATGCGCACCATGCCGCGCTGCAACACCAGGTACACGGATCCCGCGACAAGGACCGCGATGGTAAGTGCCATGACCATGGGTTAGAGCTCCTTCGTGATAACCGGTTGCGGGTCGTGCGCCGGGTTGATCGGCTCGGGGTGGGCGTCCACGGCGTTTTCCGGGTGCTCCGGCTCCGGCACGCGGGGCAGCGGGTTTTCCTCGTCGCGCGCATAATCCAGATCCGCTAGGTCCATGCCGGGGCGCAGGTAGCCGCCGAGCGCATTGATGGCGGCGGTAACCATGCCCAGCACCGCGAGGTAGATGCCGAAGTCGAAGATCAGGGACGTGGTCATGTGCTCGCCGGCGATCTCGCCGTGGATGGCGTACATGAACCCGCCTTCGATGAAGCCGAGGAAGCCGGAGCTGATCGCGATGATGATGCCCCAGCCGGTGAGCCGGATGGGCGTGAGGTTCTTCACCACGTCCGCGTCCGCGCCGCGTGAGAGGTAGTTGATGGCAAACGCCGTGGCCATGACCAGGGCGGCGACGAAGCCGCCGCCTGGGGCGGTGTGGCCGCGGAAGAAGATGAGCACGGAGAGCACCACCAGGACCGGCGCCACCAGCGCCGCGGCCTTGCGCAGCGGGATGGAGTTGAGCTGAGACTGACCGAACGGGCGCGGGCGCGTGCCCGCCTCGAAGAGGTGGCGCGGCATGGAGCTGACCACCGCGGCGATCACTACGGCGGCCATGCCGAGGACCGACAGCTCGCCCAAGGTATCGAAGCCACGGAATTCCACAATGATCACCGCGACGATGTTGTCCGCCCCGGTGGCCTTGCCGCCCTCGGTGAGGTACCACTCCGCCAGCTCGGAGCGCCCACGACGTCCGGTCAGGCCGTAGACACCGAAGAAGGTGACCACGCCGGCGATCACGGCGAACACTGACGCGAGGACCTTGCGGCGCGTCTTGGTCTCCGGGAACATGCGCGGCTGGTAGCGCAGCACAACGAGGATGATCACCACGGTCAGTGCCTCAACGAGGAACTGGGTCAGGGCGACGTCGGGGGCGCCCAGCATGAACATCTGCAGCGTCATGCCCACGCCGACGGTGCCCAGCAGCACCGCGGAGGCGAGGCGGGAGCGAGTGAGCACCATGCCGAGCACAGACATGGCGATGATGGCGAACGGGATGAGGTCCCACCACACATCCAGGCCCTCTGCACGTGGCGCCGGGGTCACTCCGTCGATGCCGTCGGTCAGCAGCAGCACGGTCAGCCCCATGCCCACAACGGAGGCGAGCAGCGGGAACAGGTGCCGCGACGGGTTGAACCCGTCCGCCAGGGAGCCGAGCTGCTTACCAAACTCGGACAGGCCACGGGTGGTGCGTTTGAGCACCTCGGGGCCGTCCGCCGGCAGGAGCTGCTTGTTGCGCAGTGCCTCGAAGACCGGCTTGCGGAAGAACAGCACGAAGACCACGCCGGCCACCAGCACCGCCACCGAGACCAGGAACGGGGGCGTCACGCCGTGCCAGAGTGCGAGGTGGGTGGCGAAGCTGTCGTCGCCAGTCACCGCCCGCACGCCGGCGGACACCGGGTTGTCCACCCAGAAAAGCAGGAACGGGAGAACGGCCGAGGTCAGGCCCGGCAGGGCGGCCGGGAGCCACAACGCCACGGGGGCTTCGTGGACGTCGGGGAGGTCCCTCGGCCCGTCGATAAACGCCCCGAACACGATCTTCGCGGAGTAGACGAAGGTGAGGAACGCGGCGATGCCGGCCACCGTCAGCAGCAGCGCGCCGTGCTGCGTTTCGTGGAACGCGTCCAGGATGGACTCCTTGGACACGAAGCCGAATAGCGGCGGCACCGCTGCCATGGAGGCGGCGGCGATGATGGTGGAGAAGAAGGTGAACGGCATCTTGTTGTAGATGGGGCCCAGGCGGCGCATGTCGCGCGTGCCAGCCTCGTGGTCCACCACGCCAATGAGCATGAACAGTGAGGACTTGAACAACGCGTGCGCGAGCGTGTGGGTCAACGCCGCGGCCAGGGCGATAGGGGTGCCCACGCCAATGGCGGCCACGATCCAGCCCAGGTGGGACACGGTGGAGTACGCGGTGAGGTGCTTCAGGTCCGTCTTCGTAATGGCAAACAGCGCGGACATCAGCGCGGTGAACAGGCCGGTGACCACCAGGAGGTAGTTCCATGCTGCGACGTCGTGGAAGATGGTGGAAAAGCGAAGCAGCAGGTACACGCCTGCCTTCACCACTGCGGCGGCGTGCAGGAACGCGGACACCGGTGTGGCCGCTGCCATGGCCTCCGGCAGCCAGAAGTGGAACGGGAACTGCGCGGCTTTGGTGAATGCGGAAAACGCGATCAGCAACGCCACCACGACGGTCACGCCGTTATCGCCCCACACGTCCGAGGCGAGAATGCCTTCGATGCTCGTTGTGCCCGTCTGCACTGCGGCTACGGCCAGCCCCGCCAGCAGCGTCAGGCCGCCGAAGAAGGTCAGGATCAGGGTGCGGTAGGACCCCGCCTCGCCGGAGGAGCCGGAACGGGCGATAAGCAGGAACGACGCTATGGAGACCAGCTCCCAGGCGATGAACAGCAGCACCGCGTCATTGGCCAGCACCAGCAACAGCACCGACAGCGTAAATGCCGTCATGATGGTGTAGAAGCTGGTGTTTCCGTCCTTTTTGGGTAGGTAGGCCGCGGAGTACACGAAGACAACGCCGCCGATGACAAGGGCCAAAAGCGCGAAGAAGATGCCGAGGCCGTCCGCGCGGAGGGAGAACTCGGCGGAGGTGCCCGACCCCATTACGTCGCGCGCCCATTCTTTGGACCACACCAGGTCCGCACCGCGGGAGACGGCCGAGAATTTCGAGCCAAGCACGGCAGCTGCGGCGAACAGCAGCACCGCAAGCGGATACCCGGCCTTCCTGTCCATGACACGCACCAACAACGGGGAGAGAACAACCGTTGCAGCTACGAGCCCGATGACGAGGGGAAGTGTCATGGTGAACCCATTTCAATCCATGGTTTTGGCAAGAACCCTTACGACAGTATCAATTCCACCGACATGCTTCTAACGGTGCATATTTCCGGCAGCGCGCCTCCCGCAGCGCGGAGACGGCGAGTGCTAAGAACAATCCCATGAAATCGGGCAACGGTCTGCGGTTGGGATGCGCGCTTTTTGCACTGCTCATCGGGGCGTTTCTGCCCATGAGCCCGGCCGACACGTGGGCGAATACCGTTGGAGAATCAGAAGTCTCCGGCGCCCCGCAGGTGGGCCCGGACAATCTGGGCGATGCGCGCCGTGCCGCAGGCGAGGCCGGCCAGCAGGCGAAGGTGCTTGCGGAAGGCGCGAACCAGCTCGCCGCAGGCATTGGGGAGGCGCAGGCGCAGACGCAGCAGCTTATCGACGCCCTCACGGCCGCCCAGACCGGTTCCCAACAACTCTCCGACGGCATGGTCCAGCTGCAGGCGGGCACTGGCCAGCTCGGGGCCGGCGCGACCCAGCTGGCAGACTCCATCGGGGAGGTCGTTGGCCAGGTCACCGGTTTCGAGGCGGTGCGCGGCCAGGTGGTCGGCGCCATCGACCGGGCCCTCGAAGAGCTCAAGGATGCGAAGGACCCAGAGGCAGTCAAGGCCCGGGATTCCTTGGCGGGGCTGCGGGAGCAGGCGCAGACTGCCCAGTTGCCGCCGGACGCTGTGGCCAAGATGAACCAGCTTCGCGACGGCTCACGCGACCTTGCCAACCAGCTCGCCGCACCCGGCTACGGGTTTCATGACGGTATATATACAGCCACAAACGGCTCGGCGGAGCTTGCGCGCGGGTTGGCGGAGCTGCAGTCGCAAACCTCGCAGGCGACAGGTGGCATCGACGAACTCGTTGCCGGCGTGGGCAAGATCGACCACATGGCGGGGCTGAATGCCGAGAAGGTCTCCGCGGTACGTGCAGCGCTGCCGGTGCCAGCGGTAGCACAGAATGCGCAGGAAGGCGAGGCCTCCGGCTCTACTCTCGCTCCCGTGGCTGCGATGCTGCTTGCGGTGTTGGCTGTCTTCGGTGGCACAGCGTTAGCGGCTGCGGCGTGGTTTGCCGCAGGCAGGCGTTGGTGGATCCTTGGGATGGGTTCGGTGCTCACGGCGTGTGCCGGTGCGATCCTTGCTTGGGTGCTCGGTTCAGGGCTGGATCTCAGCGCGACCCTGTTAGTTTTCGCTGGAATGCTCGGGGGAACCCTTGCTTCCTCGGGACTGGCGTACGTGTTACTCCTGCTGCTCCCGGCAGGTGTCGGTATGGCAACGGCGGGGGTGTTGTCGGTTGTTCAGGCTGCGCTCGTCGGGTGGGTGTGGCGTACGGCTACCACTGGTGAGGTACCTGCCACGGTGGTTGCGGTCTCTCAATCCACCCCAATGCACTGGGCTACCACGGTGGTTTCTGCGGCCGGTAACGGAGGAGATTACCGCGGGATAATTTCGGGGTTCCTGCTCAGCGCGATGCTCGCCGCAGCGGGTTTAGCAGGCTCGAAGGGGCGCGTGTAGGCGGAAAAATCTTTTTAGCGCGTGTAGCCAAACATCGCTAAGATGTGATGTTATCTATCGCCAGCCGCTTTTCGGCGGCTCTAGGCCTCGCTAATTAAGGAGCTCACGTGCCCAAAATTGACCGCGCATCACGCGCCCGCCGTTCCGGCGTTGTCATCACGTCCACCATCGCGCTCGCACTCGGCGGCGCGGCGATCGTGGCGCCGTCTTCCGCCGCGGCTGAAAACGTTCGCTATACCGACACGCAAGAACCTGTCGCGCCGAAGCAGTCCGAGCTCAACAGCAAGGCGCTGACCTGTGGCGTCCAGCTCACTGACGAGGTTTCGTTGAACTCGGGCCTTAGCTACGAACGACGTGTGCCGGGCGAGGCGATCAAGACCGACCGTAACTTCGGCCTCCAGGTCAAGGCGGACACCTCCGGCGAGCGCACTTTTAACTTTTTGAATGTCGTCGACGGCCCGAACAACCCGCCGATTTCGAGCAGAACGGTAACACTTTCCCCGCTGCAGCCGGGCGAGACGATCGGTAGACCCGCGACGGGGTCCGTGAACTACGTCCAGGACGTGCCCAAGATGGTCATCGATCCGCCGGCACGCGGCCAGACGGCCCGGACGTTCAGAACGGAGATGAATCTCACCGAGGGCCAGGTGAATCAGATCGCCAACGGTGGCATGACCATCGGGTGGAAGGGCCAGTACAACAATGACTGGAAGGCAGATTACGGCTACTTCTTCTCTGACAGTGGCGAATTTCATGTCAACGGCGTTGTCAACCCGTGGCCGAGCGAGAACGCTGACTGCACCCCGATCACCATCGACTGGGCCGACCAGCTGGATAACGAGAAAGATAATTACGAAGCCACGGTCATCAACCCCGGCGTGGAGGTGAAGGTCGGTACCGTCTCCGCAGACGATGACTCCCTTGAGCGCCTCCGCTTCATCGCGAAAAATCCGAAGGCCAAGGATCCGAAGGACAGCGAGGTTCCGGGTAAGATCACCCGCAGGGGCAACGACATCTACTGGGAGATGGCGGACTACATCAAGGACGAGCCCAAATACACGAAGACGGACGAGATCACGTTCGAGATGATCGCGCTGCCGCGCGACTTGGCGGGATTGAAGACGGCTGCCGAAGAGAACGGCAGCGATCCGGGGACGGTTTACAACTCCAGCCTCGCGCCCGAGCGTTACCGTTCGCCCGAAACCATCGCGACGAAAACCTTCGATATCGACGACGCGAAGAATCACGACCCGAACTACGACTCCCGCCAACAGAACATCACTTCTGGTGTTGCGGACAACGCTCCGACCGACGAGCGTCAAACCCGCACCTTCTCCAACGTCCCCGATTCCAACGGCGACACGCTCGCAGACCTGGTGGAGAAGTACAACGCGCGAATCGAGCTTGACGACTCGAACATCTACGAGGGCTGGGACGCGTACTTCCGTGATCCGGATAACGGCGACTACACCGTGGTCGTTGAGTCCCCTGCGGGTACTGATGCACGCCCGGGCAGCTTCGCCCAGCCGATTGTGAAGGTGACCTACTCCAATGGCACGCAGGACATCATTCCGCTGCTGGTCATCGTCGACCCGAACAACACCCAGACCACTGACGTGGTCTACCCGCCTGCGACCATCCGTGGAAAGATCGGCGAGAAGATGACGTCGGCAGCGCCGACGCTCAAGCGCGTGATCGGCAAGAACCAAAAGCCGGTTAAGCCTGCGTCCTACACGGTTGACCCGGCCACTGTGCCTGCAGGGTGGACCATCAACGTAGCCGGAGACGGCACCGTGACCGCAACCTCGCCCGCAGATGCGAAGGCGGGCGACATGGCTAGCCCGAGGATCATCGCGACGTACCCCGACGGCACTATCGACGAGCAGGAGCTGAGTTTCCTTGTCGGCGACTACAAATCCATCTATGACCCGTCCTACCCGGTGGAGGTGACAAAGCCCGAGGCCCCCGTCACTCACCAAATTCAGAACGCTCCGGAGGGGTCGACGTTTGCGCTGAATGCAACCAGTGTCGACGACTGGACCTACGAGATCGACCCCAACACTGGTGCCGTCACCGTCACCCCGCCTGCAGGTGCGCAGGGCGGCGATCGGAAGGCCAACACCGTCACCGTCACCTACCCGGACGGCACTACCGACACTGTGCCGGTAGATACCGTCGTCGCTCACTCCTTCAAATACGAGGCGGAACCGCGCTACCCGGAGGAAACCGCGTACCCGGGTGAGCAAATCACCTCCCCGCTGAGCGTGGATAAGCCGGACGAAGTCGGATACGCCTCGGAGAAACCGTTCGTCATTGTTCCGGGAGCCAACTTCACCGCTACCGGTAAGAACAACGAGTTCGGTAACCCGACCTACAAGGTTGCCACCGCCAACGGCGAGTGGACTGTGAGCCTGGACGATAAGGGCAACGTCATCTCCCAGATTCCGGAGACTGCGAAGGAGGGCGACACAGTTTCCGTCCCAGTGACGGTGACCTACGAGGACAAATCCACCGACGAAACCACGGCTGTCATCACCATCGAGGACAACCCGACTCGTGAGGTCCCGTTCGGCGTGGAATACGTCTACGATCCCGCCCTTTCGGCAGGTACGTACGAGGTTGAAACCGAGGGCGTTGCGGGCGTAGAAAAGCAGCAGCGCGACGGCACCTGGAAGCGCACCGCGGAGCCGAAGAACGAGGTCGTACGGGTGGGCACGAAGCCGGCTACCGCGTCCAAGGATGTGACCTGGACCGCCCCGATCCCGTACAGCACCACCACCCGCCCGAACCCGAAACTCGCGCCCGGTGAGCAGAAGGTGGTTCAGCAGGGCGTGAATGGCGAGCGCACCTACACCGCCAAGTTCACCTCGACCGGTGACCAGGCTGCAGTCGTTGAGACCGAGGACACAAAGGACCCGGTCGAGGAGATCATCGAGTACGGCCCGCGCCTGGACGATCAGGAGCTGGTCACCGAGACCACCCGAAAGATCCCGTTCGACACCCAGATCATTTCGGATGACACGTTGGCGGCGGGTACGCAGGTCGTCGATAAGCAGGGCGTCGTCGGCGAAGAAACCGTGACCTCGAAGCAGAAGCTTGTCGACGGCAAGCCCTCCGGTGACCCGGTGGTCGAGACCACCATCGTGACCCAGAAGGAGGATGCTGTCATCCGTGTGGGCACGAAGACTGAGGGGTCGAACACGGTTGAGCACACGGAGCCGGTGCCGTACGAGACGAAGGTTGAGTACGACCCGGAGATGCCGGCTGGCACCTACGAGGTCGTGACACCGGGTAAGGCTGGTGAGAAGACCGTCAAGGTGACTCAGACCATCGTCAACAGCGAGGTCACCGACACCCAGCGCGACGAGAAGGTGACCTCCCAGCCGACCACTGAGGTGATCAAGGTCGGCACCAAGCAGGCGACTGCTACCGACAAGGTTGAGTGGACCGAGCCGATTCCGTTCTCGACGGTTGTGCGTCCGAACCCGGATTTGAAGCCGGGTGAGGTCAAGACCGTTCAGGAGGGCAAGAACGGCGAGGCGAAGTACACCGCGACGTTTGAGGGCACCAATGGCCAGGCCACGGTGACCGAGTCGAAGGATCGCACTGAGCCGACCGACAAGATTGTTGAGTACGGTCCGACGATTGCGGACCAGACGCTGACCACGACGACGACGAACCCGGTGCCGTTTAACACGACATTTGTGGCGGATCCGACGCTGCCTGCGGGTGAGCAGGTCGTCGATAAGCAGGGCGAGAACGGTGTGGACACCGTGACTGCGACGCAGGAGATCAAGGACGGCAAGCCGGTTGGCGAGCCGAAGGTGACCACTGAGCGCACCAAGGAGCCGGTCAACGCCGTCGTTCGCGTGGGCACGAAGACCGAGGGCCAGGCCGTGAACACCTACGAGACGGAGATTCCGTTCTCGGTCAAGGTTGTGTATGACCCGAACCTTGCTCCGGGCGAGTCCAAGGTGACCCAGGAGGGTAAGCCGGGCACGAAGAAGGTCACGATCACTCAGCCGGTGGTCAACTCCGCGCAGAATGGTGAGGCGACCGTTTCTGAGACAACGGTGACTGAGCCGACCGAGCAGATTGTCACCGTGGGTACGAAGCCGGACGAGGCGACGAACACCGCGACCTGGACGGCCCAGGTTCCGTTCAAGACGGTTGTGCGCGCGAACCCGGATCTGAAGCCGGGCGAGGTCAAGACCGTCCAGGAGGGCGAGTACGGCAAGAAGAAGTTCACCGCCGACTTCTCTTCTGTGGGTGCTGACTCCAAGGTGGACACCAAGGAGGAGCAGACCAAGGAGCCGAAGGACCAGATCATTGAGTACGGACCGACGATCGATGATCAGACGCTGACGTCTGAGACGACGCGTCCCGTCGAGTTCGAGACCGAGTTCATTCTCGACGAGACACTGCCCGCGGGCGAGCAGAAGGTCGACCAGCAGGGCGAAAACGGCGAGGAGACGATCACCTCGACCCAGGAGATCAAGGACGGCAAGCCGGTTGGCGAGCCGACCATTACCACCGAGGTGACGAAGCCGGTAAAGAAGGCGATCATCCGCGTCGGTACGAAGCCGGAGACAACGACGGTGCCGACTACCACGACGGCGACCACTACTGAGAAGTCCACGACCACCGAAACGACGCGCGTTGAGGTGCCGACCACCATCACCACCGCGACGCCGACGACTGTCGTGTCCACGACCACCAAGGCTGGCATGCCGACCACGGTGACTGAGACGAAGGACGTTCCGACGACGGTCACCACGCGGGTGCCGACCACCGTTGCGACGACGGTCCCGACCACGGTGAAGCAGATCGAGACGACAACTTCGACCGTGGTGCCTTCGCCAGTGACGTCCACCGTGACGCAGCAGCCCAAGCCGGTGAACGTGACTGAGACCGTGGTGCTTCCGTTTACCACCCAGATTGTCTTCGACCCATCGCTCGAGCCGGGCCAGGAGATCGAGGATGTCGCAGGTGTGGACGGCAAGGTCCAGGTCACTGTGGCCGACGGCAAGTCCAAGGTTGAAACGGTGACAAACCCGGTGCAGCGCGTTGTACGCGTCGGCAGCAAGCCGGCTGATGGCGTCGAGTGGACCGAGGAGACCCCGTTCAAGGTGACCGTCGTCCTCGATGCCCAACTCGAGGCTGGCAAGTACGAGACGGTGCAAGAAGGCAAGCCGGGCCGGGTGATTCACCGCGCCGACGGCACGGAGGAGACCACTGCGGCGACCGACCACATCATCAAGGTCGGTACGTACAAGGTGATAACCAACCCGTTTGAGTTCACCTCAGTGCAGCCCTTCGGCACCACCGTCCGCCCGAACTTCAAGCTTGAACCGGGCGAGCGGAAGATCGTGCAGGAAGGCAAGGCCGGCCTTGTCCGCTACAGGATCGACATCAAGACCGGTGAGGTAGTCAAGCTCGAGGACTCGGCGGCGGTTGAACGTATCGTCGAGTACGGTCCGGACGATTCGGACGACAAGGCTGTCACCACTGTGACCCGTCCGGTGCCGTTCGACACCGAAGTCATCGAGGACCCGAACCTGCCTGAGGGCACCCAGGTCATTGCCCAGGGGGAGGTTGGTGAGGAAGTCGTCACCACCGTCCAGGGGCTGAAGGATGGCAGGCCGTTCGGTGATCCGATCACCACGGCCAAGCAGACGGTCGCACCCACGAACGCGGTCATCCGCGTCGGCACCAAGAAGCCGGACGCACCGCAGCCGCTGCCGGACTTCGAGCGGATCGTCGAGCTTCCGTTCACCACCAAGATTGTCTGGGATCCAACGCTTGAACCGGGCGTCGAGGTTGAGGACGTCAAGGGCGCCGCAGGCCAGGTGAAGATCCAGGTTGTCAATGGTGAGCCCACGGTGAACACGGTCAAGGAGCCGGTCCAGCGCGTTGTCCGCGTGGGCAGCAAGCCGGCAGACGATGTGGAGTGGGCGGAGGAGATCCCGTTCCAGGTGCAGGTGCGCCAGAACCCGGAGCTCACCCGTGGCGAGTCGCGCGTTGTTCAGGACGGCGTGCCGGGCCTGAAGCGCTACGTCAACGGCAAGGGCGAGGTTGTCACCGAGCCGGTCGACTACATCTTCGAGATCGGCACGAAGGACCTCGTAGCCGAATTGACGTACAGCCCTGTGACGCTGCGCCCGGGGCAGACGGCGGATGTTGAGCCCTCCACCGGCCACGTTGAGGGCAACAGGTACCGCAAGCTCGAATGGCCGGAAGGCTGGGAAGGCAGCGTTGACCCGGATACCGGCAAGCTGCGCGTGACGCCGCCGGCGGACGCCAAGCCTGGCACGAAGGTGAAGCTGCCTGTCGAGGTCACCGATGCGAACGGCAACACTTCCAGTGTTGAAATGGAAGTCACCATTGCGGATGGTGAAGCCGTTCCGACGCCGGAGGACGACAAGGCCTCCTCCGACAAGGCACGTCGCTGCCTGGCTAACGCGTTCGCCGCAAACAGCCCGTTCCTGTGGCTGCTGCCGCTAGGCATCCTCGGCGCGGTGGGCTACGGCGTCAACGAGGCGTTCGGTCCGCAGATCCAGCAGCTCAACGCGCGGTTCGACGAAGCGGTTCGCCGCAACATGCCGGACTTCGGTGTCGGCCACGGCGTTGAGAAGCCGGAGTTTGTCCGCGAGATCGAGGGTCAGGTCAACGCGATCAACCAGCGCTTCGCCCCGGTGGCGGAGCAGCTGCAGCCGGCCGGCATCGCACTCGGCGCGATTGCGCTGCTCTCGCTTACCGGCGTGCTGGTGGCGCAGGCGTGCTCCGAGGACGGCTTTGACAACGGGCTGACCGTGCTCGGCTCCTCGAAGGATGACAACACTGCTGAGTCAGCGAGGTCCTCGAAGAAGTAGGGCACACCCCCTCGCGTGATAAACCGCCCCGGTGACGTTGGGTCGCCGGGGCGGTTTTTGCGTCCATAAGCAATTGCCCCCGTGACTTTAATTCGGGGAGCACCGTGTGGATCCGGCGAGATCGTCGTACCTTAAAGGTGTCATATTCCAGTGAAAAGGAGCCCCCGTGAAACGGTCCACCCTGCCCGCGCTCGCACTTGCGCTGGCGCTTCCGCTCGCCGCCGTCCAAATCGCACCCCTGCCAGAGGCGGACGCGCAAACCGCAACAGTCAACGTGAACTCCACAGAAGTGCGCGCTCGGCTCGCCGCGCAGGCGATCGAGGAGATGATCAACGAGTACCGTGAAACAAACGGCCTGCACCCGCTAGTCACGCACAAGCTTTACGACGAGCAAGCGCTCGCCTGGTCACGACATATGATCGCTGACCAGGACGATCCCCACTGGGGCAAGCCACAGTACGACTCGAAGGGGCCATGGTCGCGCCCGGGTCCTTCCGCCACTCGGACATGCAAAAGTGGGGGCACTCCGGCGAGAACATCATCGTCCAGGGGTACTACGCGGACACCGACTCTGAGTGGAAGCGGGTGGCGGAGCAACTGTTCGAGGGCTGGCGTAACTCCCCGGTCCACAACGAAAACCTGCTGCGCGCGGACGCCCAGGGTATGGGCATCGGGCTCGTGCGCGACGAGGATGGCAATGTGTGGGGGACCACCATGTTCTTCATCGACGCGATCCCCGTCAACGTGCAAGGCAGGGGAGAGGCACAACTCGCCCCTGACGGCGTGACGCAATCCGCCAAGAAGAGCGACGCGCCGTTCTATGTCCCCGAGGGTGCCAGGCAGCGGCTCGGGGTTGGTGCGGTTGCGCAACCGCGGGATACCAAGGGGTACGCCGTCACGTACGACATCGTCGAGGGCTCGGGCAAGGATGCGCTCCGTTTCCGGGTGCTGCGCACATCCGCCAACGGCAAACTTGTGCTGGACAAGGCCGCCTCTGCCGCCCGAGGCCTGGACCCCGCGGCGGGCGGGACGGTGGGAGGCACGTCGACGCAGAAGACGGAAAAGACCTCATCGGCACAGATCCCGCTCGCACCGACGTCGGTAGCGCAGCCGTCCATGACACCGTCTGTGCCCGAACTCCCGCCGGCACCGAAGCCGACCCCGACTTTGAAAGAGGTTGTGCCGAAGACCGGAGGGACGTCGACAGCCGCCGCGACGGCGACCGCAACCGCGACCGCGACCGCGAGCGAGAGGGCGACGGCGGCTGCGACGAACTCGACGACCGCACAGCAGCCAACCGAGGAGCAGCCCGCTCCGGCGGATGAGCAATCCAGCAGCACCGTTGGCATCGTCGTCGGTGTCGTCGCGGCGCTGCTGGTCGCCCTCGGCGCGGCTGCGGTGGCACTGCCGGTGGTTGCGCCGGACCTGGCTGCGCAGCTGGGGCTTCCGCGCATCGGCTAACCCTCCGGCGGAGGGTCCGCGGGAGGATGAACACGCGCTTAGTGGCATTGGTTTCCAATTGACGCCCGGGGATGAATGCCCCTGAGCTGGCGGTATCTTGGTGTCACCTAAAATTCACCTGAGCGTCTCCTGGAGGAAACGTAGTCGGCGTAGCTTGCCAGCTGGTTGAAAAACCGGCATCTAACCGCTCGTTACTCAAGGAACCTTCTCATGCGTTTCCCGTTTAAGGCAGCCGCGACCGTGGTCAGCGTATCTGCGCTGGCTATGGCGAACCTGCCCACTTCCATTGCTGCTCCGGAGCAGAATTTCAACGGTAAAGACACCTGCATCACCATCGACGGCGAGGGCAACGTCGTTGCCCCGCAGCCGGGCGACTGCACCCAGTTTGGCAAGGGCGGCCAGGGCAACTCCGATGCTCAGGCCCGCAACGTCATCTTCATCCTGGGCGACGGCATGGGCCACCAGGAAATCACCGCGGCCCGCAACTACCTCAAGGGCGCAAACGGCCGATTCGAAGGCCTGGATGAGCTCACCGCGTCGGGCGCGTACACCACGTTCGCTGTCGGTGAGGACGGCAAGCGCCAGTACGTGACCGACTCCGCTGCGTCCGCCACCGGCTGGTCCACCGGCGCGAAGACCTACAACCGTGCGCTCTCCGTGGACATCACGGGCAAGCCGCATGAGAACCTCCTGGAAATGGCCAAGAACGCCGGTATGCGCACTGGTAACGTCTCCACCGCTGAGATCCAGGACGCAACCCCGGGCGCGATGCACTCCCACATCTCCCAGCGCGGCTACTACGCGCCGTCGGGAGAGAAGAAGGTTGTGCAGGGAGCGGAGGCGCGCGAGAACGGCGGTCTGGGCTCCATCTCCGAGCAGATCATTGATACCCGCGCCGACGTCACCCTCGGCGGCGGCCGCAAGTACTTCGACACCGAGGTGCAGGCCGGCGGTGAGAACCGCAACCCGTTCCTCACCGAAAAGAACGACGGCGGCGCCGAGTGGGAGGCGGGCAAGACCGTTCGCGACAACGCCATTGCCAAGGGCTACCAGGTCGTCGACGACCAGGCTGGTCTGGACGGCATCACCAAGGCAGACCAGAACTCCCCGGTGCTGGGCCTGTTCAACGACGGCAACATGACCCGTCGCTACAACCAGACCGTCCCGGGCGTCGCCGAGGAGCAGCAGCCGCAGTCTTGCACGCTGCAGGACACCGGCAACGAGCCGACCGCTGCCGAGATGACGAAGAAAGCTATCGAGCTTCTCGACGACCCCTCCGCCGACAAGGGCTTCTTCCTGCAGGTCGAATCCGCTTCCATTGACAAGGCGGACCACGCCGCCGACGCCTGCGGCCTCATCGGCGAGACTGAGCAGATCGACGAGGTGATTAAAGAAGCCCTCGACTTTGCCAAGAAGGACAAGAACACCCTCATCGTGGTCACCGCAGACCACGCGCACACCGCGGAGATCGTCCCAGACGGCGAGCCGTCCGTCGCTGCCGTGACCCGCCTGACCTCGCCCAAGGACAACGGTGCGGTCATGTCCGTCGCCTTCGGCACCCAGCCATGGGAGGTTGTCGACGGGGACCTGAAGACCGGCTCCATGATGCACACCGGCACCCAGGTGCGCATCGCGGGCTACGGGCCGGGCTCCGAGAACGTCAACGGCCAGCTGGATCAGACCGACGCCTTCTACGTCATGGCGAACGCGCTGCGCCTCAACGGCGGCACCCCGGGCGGCCAACAGCCGTGGGAGATTGCGAAGGGCAACAAGGTGCAGTCGCTGGCGAACCGTCGACAGGCGAAGCCCGGCAATGAGCTGTGCTACCTCGTCTCTGCTGGCACCGCGCCGAAGGTAGGGGAGTGCTCCCAGTTCGGCGCCAAGGGCCAAGAGCTTGACAAGTCCAAGGCCAAGAACGTGGTGCTGCTGATCGGCGACGGTACGGGCGACTCCGAGATCACCGCGGCGCGCAACTACCTCAAGGGCTCCGCCGGCCGCCTCGAGGGCCTGGACAACCTGGATTACACCGGTTACCTGACCACCTTCGCGCTGGATAAAGAGACCGGCCTTCCCAACTACGTCACCGACTCGGCAGCGTCCGGCACCGCGTGGAACTCCGGCGTGAAAACGTACAACGGCGCCATCGGCGTAGACAACGCAGGCAAGCCTGTCGCCACCATCGGCGAGCTGGCCAAGGCCAAGGGCATGAAGATCGGCAACGTCACCACCGCCGAGATCCAGGACGCCACCCCGGCAGCCTTCGCTGCCCACGCGCTAAACCGCTCCTACTACGCGCCGTCCGGCGATCTTAAGCCTGCCAAGGGTGAGCAGCTGCGCGAGAACGGCGGCCTTGGCTCCATCTCCGAGCAGATCGTCGACCTGCGTGCCGACGTCACCTTGGGCGGCGGCCGCAAGTACTTCGACGCCGAGGTGAAGCAGGGCGGCCAGTGGGGCGAAAACGGCAACACCTGGACTGCAGGCAAGTCCGTCCTGGATAACGCCAAGGACAACGGCTACCAGGTTGTCACCAACGCTTCCGAGCTCAACGCCATTGCGGAGGCCAACGCCGATAAGCCGGTGCTGGGCCTGTTCTCCGGCGGCAACATGCCGCGTGTGCTGAACCAGTCCATCCCGACCACCGACGGCGGCGACCAGGCGCCCGCAACCTGTGTGGCCAACCCGGAGTTCACCGCTGAGACCCCGCGCCTGTCCGCCATGACCACCAAGGCACTGGAGCTGCTGCAGAACGACAACGGCTTCCTGCTGCAGGTCGAGTCCGCATCCCCGGACAAGGCTGACCACCAGGCGGACGCCTGCGGCCTGATCGGTGAGGTCGGCCAGCTCGACGAGGCTGTCCAGGCCGTGCAGAACTGGGTGAACAAGACCGGTGAGGAAACCCTCATCGTCGCCACCGCCGACCACGCCCACACCGCCCAGATCACCTACGAGGGCGGCAACACCGCCGGCCGCGTCACGCAGCTGACCACCGTTGAGGGCTCCACCATGGCCGTCAACTTCGCCACCGCAAAGAGCAACGAGGATGCCGTTGCCCTGGGTGGCCAGGAGCACACCGGTTCGCAACTGCGTGTGGCCGCATCCGGCCCGGGCGCGGCCAACGTCACCGGCCAGATCGACCAGACGGACCTGTTCTTCCTGGTCAACAACGCCCTCGGCATCGACGGCATCAACCACGGCCTCACCTTCGACAACAAGATGAAGCCCGTCGAGGCCAAGCCGGAGGACACCAAGCCCGCTGAGCCCAAGCCGGAGGACACCAACCCGGCGGCCTCCGCGGAGGGTTCCTCGGCATCCAACCCGCTGCTGACCGTCATCCTGGCGCTGTCGGCTGTGCTCGGCCTGGTCTCGCTGATCGCGCTGGTCTTCCCGTTCGCGGTCGACTCCGTGCTCGGCCCGGTTGCCAAGTTCTAACTGCCTGGCATCGACACGCCCCGCCCTCCCGGTTCTGGTCGCAAACCCGGGGGTGGCGGGGCGTTTAGGGCACAAGGCCTGGGTCGCGCTGCACAGGCCGCACTGCCTCAGCCGCATCATCTCAGACTCCGCCCGTGGCTGAGAAAGGGCACATAAGGCAGCCAAACGCAAAAACCCGCCACACAGGCGGGTTTTCTATGGTCGGGATAACAGGATTTGAACCTGCGACCTCTTCGTCCCGAACGAAGCGCGCTACCAAGCTGCGCCATATCCCGGTTGTATCTCGGGCGCTTGCCCTCGGTACTCGGAACACAATACCCCCGGCTGGCGCGTGGGACAAAACAGCTGGCCAGGGGCGGCAAGCTCCCAGCCGATTACCGCTTTTCCACTACGCGGAGCAGCGTCGCGGACGGCGGGCAGAACAGTCGCACGGGCGCGTACTTGGACTGTCCCAGGCCGTTGGAAACTTCCATCCACATCCTGCCGTACGGGTGCAGTCCGGAGGCCCGTTCCCGGTCGATGTCCGCGTTGGTCACAATGGCACGGCCACCAGGCAGGCAGATTTGCCCGCCGTGCGTGTGGCCTGCGAGGGCAAGCTGGTAGCCGTCCGCCTCGAACGCGTCCAGCACCCGTCGGTACGGCGCGTGCAGCAGCCCGATAGACAGGTCTGCGTCAACGTTGGGCGCTCCTGCAACACGCGAGTAGTCGTCTAGCTCGTGGTGCGGGTCGTCCACGCCGGTGAGCGCGAGGCGGACGTCGGAAGCCTTGAACTCGAGGCGCTGGTGGGTGGCGTCGCGCCAGCCGCGCTCGATGAACGCGGCGCGCATGCCCTCCCACGGCAGGTCCTCATAGGACGGCTCGCGCTTCGCGCCGGTGAGGTACTTCGCCGGGTTCACCGGCCGTGGGGCCCAGTAATCGTTGGTGCCGAAGACGAATGCGCCCGGACGGTTGAGCAGCGGCCCCAGCGCGTCTATCACCCACGGCACCCCGCCCTTGTCGGAGAGGTTGTCCCCGGTGTTGACCACAAGGTCCGGCTCCAGTGTGTCGAGGCCGGAGACGAACTCCACCTTCTTGCGCTGCCCTGGGATCATGTGCAGATCGGAAACATGGAGGATGCGAAACTCGTCGCGTCCCCGTAGTACGCCCGGCTCCAGCAGCGGCAGTTCGTACTCGCGCAGGTGAAAGTTGTCGCGCTGCGCGAACCCCCACGCGAGCGCGGATGCGCCTGCGGAAATGCCAAGTGCCCCAATTCCTGTCAACTTCTTCATCGGCACCACTGTAACCTCGCTGCCATGAGTGCATTGAAAGACCAGATCCGTGCAGACCTCAAAGAAGCCATGAAGGCGAAGGAAAAGGACCGCACCGGCACTATCCGTATGCTGCTGGCCGCGATCCAGACGGCTGAGACCGAGGGGTCCAAGCACGAGGTGGACGACGCGGAGATTCAGAAAATCATCGCCCGCGAGATCAAGAAGCGCCGCGAGTCCGCGGAAATCTACACCACCAACGGCCGCGAGGACCTCGCCGAGACTGAGCTCGCCGAGGCGAAGGTCCTCGAGGCGTACCAGCCCAAGCAGCTCGATGACGCCGAGCTCGCGCAGCTTATCGACGAAGCTATCGCCGAGACCGGCGCCGACTCAATGGCCCAAATGGGGCAGGTGATGAAGGCTGCCACGGCCAAGGCCGAGGGCCGCGCCGACGGCAAGCGCATTTCGGAAGCGGTGAAATCCCGCTTGGGTTAGGGGTTGGAGAAGACGTCGGCGATCGCATCGCGGGCGTCGGTAAGCGATTGCTCGATCCCGCCGAAGTCGAGCGGGGCGGCGGGACTCGGTGAGGGCGGGGCAGCCGGCGGTGAGGGCGCGGCGGGCGCGGCCGGAGGTGTTGCCGTGTTGGCGCTGGGCGGGGTGCCGTTACCGTCGGAAATGTTCAACGTGACGGTATTGCCTGGCCCGTCCTGGATCGCCGACACCACCGTGCCAGCGGGGGAGCCGCTGCCGTAGACGGTGTTCACCACAACGGTGTAGCCCTGCGACTCCAACTGGGATTTCGCCGCCGAGGAGTACTGTCCCACCACCGCGTCGAGGGCCGTGCGCATCGTCCCGCGCTCGTAGACCGCATTGGTCGGGGGGAGGCCCCCTGTTGCCGCTCCTGGGACTCCCGCCGCGGCCTGGAACCACGTGTCCGCCGCCTCGTTTCCCCCGAACAGGGTGCCGTACGGGCACTGTCGCACCGGGGCGGTGCACAGCGGGGTGGACTGGGTGCCGTCGTTGTAGATGTACGGCGCGGCCGCCATGCCGCGGGTGAAACCCAAAAACGCCGTGGACTGGTGGGACTCCGTCGTACCCGTCTTCGCTGCGGTCAGAGCGGACCAGCCGTTGTTGCGGGCGGAGGCTGCCGCAGTGCCTTCCGTGGCGTCCTTGGACATGCCCTGCGACAGTGCGCCGGCGACCTCGGGGCTGATGGCTTGCTCGCAGGCGGGGCGGTTGATGAAGACCTGTTTGCCGTGCTCGTCCAGCACCTCCTTGATCGGGTTGGGCTCGCACCAGCGCCCGCCGGAAGCTAGGGTCGCGCCCACGTTGGACAGCTCGAGGGCATTGACCGCTAGCGGGCCCAAGGTGAACGCACCCATGTTTTCTTCTTTCGCGGCCTGCGCGATGGATCGCCCGTCGCCGAACGAGTTCTCGTCCGTGTACGAGCGCAGCCCCAGGCGCACGGCGGTGTCCACCACAGGCGCCACACCGGTTTTCTGGATCAGCTCGATGAAGGTCGTGTTCGGCGACTGGGCCAACGCGTCCTGCAACGTCATGCGGGGCGCGTACACGCCCGCATTTTCCACGCAGTACGCGTCAGGCGGGCAGTTCTCCGCGCCGCCGTCGCCCATCCCGTAGACCACCGAACGCACCGGGGTGTCCAGCATGGTGTTTAGGCCGTAGCCCTGCTCCAGGGCGGTGGCGGCGGTGAAGATCTTGAACACCGAGCCGGCGCCCGCACCCACCAGGGAGGTGGGCTGGGGTAGGACGGTCTGGCTTTGATCCAGGTCCAACCCGTAGAAGCGGGAAGACGCCATGGCCAGGATGTCGCGGGAATCGGCGCCGGGGCGGACGATGTTCATGACTTCCGCCACGCCCGGGGTGTACGGGCTGACGTTGCGGCGCACCGCACCGGTGGCCACCTCCTGCACCGCTGGGTCGAGGGTGGTGGTGATGGTGTAGGACCCGGACTGGATGGTGTCCAAGTCGAGCCCTTTGTCCGCCAGGTAGCGCAGGGCGTAGTCGCACATGAACCCCTTGTCGCCGGCGGTGATGCAGCCCTGTGGCAGGGTGTGCGGCTTGTCCAGGATGCCGAGCGGCGCGCCCGCAAAACGGTCGGCCTCCGCCTGATCCAGGTACCCCTCCGCGGCCATGTTGTTCAGGACGGTGTTGCGGCGTTGCATTGCACCCTCCGGGTTGGTGTAGGGGTTCAAACCCTCCACGGATTGCAGGAGGCCAACGAGCAGGGCCGCCTGCGCCGGGTTGAGCTCGTGTGCGGAGACGTCGAAGTACGTGCGGGCTGCCGCCTCGATGCCGAACGCATGGTTGCCAAAGGAAACGAGGTTGAGGTACCTCGTGAGGATTTCGTCCTTCTCCAGCGTCTTGTCTAAATCGGACGCCATTCGCATCTCCCGCAACTTGCGGGGGATGGACTGCTCGGTGGCTGCGCTGGCTTCCTCCTCGTTCTCTGCATCGACAAGCCACAGGTAGTTCTTCACGTACTGCTGGTTGATTGTGGACGCGCCCTGTTCCACGCCGCCAGCCAGCACGTTCGTCACCATCGCGCGGGCGAATCCCTGCATGTCCACGCCCTCGTGCTGGTAGAAGCGACGGTCCTCTGTGGACACGAGGGCGTCCTTGGCGTACTGGGAGATCCCGGTGCTTGGGACCTCGTAGCGGCGTTGCTTGTAAATCCAGGCCATGGGCTCGCCGTAGGCGTCGTTAATCGTGGTAACGCCGGGAACTTCGCCGTGGGTGAGGTCGGAGAGATTGGATTGCATCGTCTCGTCGGTGCGCGCGATTGCGGCACCGCCTAAACCTGCAATGGGCGCAAGGCAGAGCGCGATGGCCAGCGCGGCCGCAACGAGGGCGGCCAACAGGCTTCCAAGGGATTTCAGTGCGGACACGCCAATACCTTAAATGACGCAACGCGCGCGGGGGAATACAAAAGACCCCCCAAAATTGTGACCCATTCGACAGGAAGATTTTAGCTGTGATTATATTTACATGGGATCGCGGTTATGCGATCGAATGAATAAACCGCGCCCCGTAACGGCGCGGAGACTCGGGCAAAGGAGCACGGCTATGACCACAGCTTTGGCAAACACCGCGCAGCGCAACGCTCAGCGAGTGACGTCCCGCAAGTGCGACGCATCCGGGCATCTCGTCTTTGACCGCGAGGATTGGGTAACGCACGCGCAGTGCCGCGGCAAGGATCCGGACGCCCTCTTCGTTCGGGGCGCTGAGCAGCGTAAAGCCGCGGCCATCTGTCGTTCCTGCCCTGTGCTCACTGAGTGCCGCGCAGATGCCCTGGATAACAAGGTGGAGTTCGGCGTGTGGGGCGGGCTGACCGAGCGGCAGCGGCGCGCCGTTTTGCGCAAGAACCCGCACGTGACGGATTGGGCCGAGCACCTGGCCGCCGGCGGCGAAGTTGTCGGGCTCTAGGTAGTCTTGGGCGCCATGACGAAATGGGAGTACGCAACGGTTCCGTTGCTCACGCACGCAACCAAGCAGATTCTGGATACCTGGGGCGAGGACGGTTGGGAACTTGTCACCGTCACCCCGGGGCCGACCCAGGACAACGTGATCGCCTACATGAAGCGGGAGGCCGAGTAGATGTGGACTGAGCGCCTGCAGGAACTCGGCATCGAGCTGCCCGCTGTCGCCGCGCCGGTCGCGGCCTACGTCCCCGCGGTCCAGGCAGGCAACCAGGTCTGGACGTCCGGGCAGCTCCCGTTCGTAGACGGCGCGCTGCCCGCCACCGGCAAGGTCGGCGCGGAAGTATCGGCGGAGGACGCCTACGGTTACGCCCGCCAGAGCGCGCTCAACGCAATCGCTGCGGTGGACGCGCTGGTGGGCATCGACAACGTCGCCCGCGTGCTCAAGGTCGTGGGTTTTGTGGCGTCCGATCCGGCGTTCACTGGCCAACCGGCCGTCATCAACGGCGCGTCCGAGCTCATGCAGGAAGTTTTCGGCGAGGCAGGCGCTCACGCACGCTCCGCGGTGGGCGTTGCCGTGCTGCCGATGGACTCGCCGGTTGAGGTCGAGCTCGTCGTTGAGCTGAAGAGCTAGTTCGCTTTAATTCGGCTGCTAAGCGGGTACGCTGGGGCGTATGGAACATCCCGCTTACAGCCAACTGCGCCCTGTGACCGCCAACGCCGCGGTGGTCTTGGCGCCGAACCCCAGCTACGCGGCGCTCGAGGGGACCAACTCCTGGGTGATCAAGGGGGAGGGGGATCAGCGCAGCATCGTCGTCGATCCGGGCCCGGAGGATGAAGGCCACCTCAACGTGCTCCACTCGAAGGCGGGGGAGGTCGCGCTTATCCTCCTCACCCACCGCCACCACGACCACGCGGACGGCGCTGAGCGTTTCCGTCAGCTCACCGGTGCTCCTGTTCGCGCGTTTGACCCGCAGTACAGCTCTGGCGCTGATCCGCTTAGCGACGGCGAGGTGGTTACCGTCGACGGCGTCACCCCGCAGCTGAAGGTGGTTGCTACACCGGGGCACACCAGCGATTCGGTGTGCTTCTTTGTCTATCCGGGCGATCCCGCCTCCACCGAGCTGGAAGCCATCATCACCGGCGACACCATCGCCGGTCGCCACACCACCATGATCTCTGAGACGGATGGAGACTTGGGCGCGTACCTGGACTCCCTGGAGTTGCTCGAGGAGCAGGGCAAAGACATTACCCTGCTCCCGGGCCACGGCCCCGAGGGCGCGGACTTGTCGGCCTACGCCCGCAAGTACATCGACCGGCGCAACCAGCGCCTGGACCAGATCCGCGAGGCGTTGAAGACCCACGGGGAGAACGCCGACATCAATACCCTCGTGGATGCGATCTACGACGACGTGGATCCTGTGCTCCGCGGCGCCGCCGAGCAGTCCACCCGGGTGGCGCTGCGCTACCTCAAGGCAACATCGTAGGCGACGGTAGAAAAAGCTAGCGCGCCGCTTGTCCATCCCGGACGGCGGCGCGTGTTGTAGAAAACCGCAAAACGGTGGCTGGTGCTACCGGGCGCGGCGGGCGAGATGCTCGGTGTCCACAATAAGCACGCTCTTGCCCTCTAGGCGGATCCACCCGCGGTGGGCGAACGTGGCCAGCGCCTTGTTCACAGTTTCGCGGGAGGCGCCGACGAGCTGGGCGATTTCCTCCTGGGTCAGGTCGTGGTTGACGCGCAGCGCGCCACCCTCGTGGGTGCCGAAGCGGTTGGCAAGCTGCAGCAGCGTCTTGGCAACACGGCCCGGCACGTCGGTGAAGATGAGGTCTGCCAGGGATGCGTTGGTGCGGCGCAGGCGGCGAGCCAGGACTCGCAGGAGCTGCTGGGAAATCTCCGGGTGGGTATCAATCCAGGTCCGCAGCATCTTGGAGTCCATGGATGCGCAGGTGACCTCGGTGACGCACACGGCGGAGGAGGTGCGCGGGCCGGGGTCGAAGATGGACAGCTCCCCGAACATGTCGGACGGGCCCATCACGGAAAGCAGGTTCTCGCGGCCGTCCGGGGCGTGGCGGGCGAGCTTAATCTTGCCTTCGATGATGATGTAGAGGCGGTCGCCCGGCTCACCCTCGTCGAAGATGGTGGTGCCTTTGGGGAAGGTCACCGTGTCCATCTCGCTGATCAGCTCGGCAACTGCTTCCGGGTCTACGCCCTGGAAAATGCCGGCGCGAGCCAGGGTGTCCTGTACGCCTTCCATGTGTCCTCCTCGGTTCGGGCAGCTGCGATCCGTGGAAGTGGTCACTCTCCACCCGGTTTTTCGCGGCCGTCACATTGCCTCCCGCACTCTACCACTGCCATCGTCTGGCGGGCAGGTGTTTGGGAAGTTCGTCTAATCCACCACTCGCGTCTCAAGCCGCTCCATCGCCAGCGGGAACGCTCCGAGTACCACCGGGATCAGCAACACGAGAATGAGTTTCATGGGTGTCATTCTACGAGACCGATTAGTAGCATGTTCCCCATGCCGTCGACCACCCCGAAGAAGCACCGCCGACCCGGAGCGCACCCGGCGGCGAAAGGTACAGAGACGGAGATCGGCCGCACCCGTCGCGCCCGCCGCGTCAACCGCACGTTGGCGCTGACGTTCCCGGACGCGCACGCGGAGCTGGATTTTTCCAATCCACTTGAGTTGCTGGTGGCCACGGTGCTGTCAGCTCAAACCACGGACGCGCGGGTCAACATGGTCACACCTGCGTTGTTTGCCGCGTATCCCACTGCCCACGCCTACGCAGAAGCGAACCAAGCCGAGGTGGAGGAGATCATCCGCTCGACCGGCTTCTTCCGGTCCAAGGCGAAAAACCTCATCGGTTTGGGGCAAACGTTGGTGGCGGACTTCGGCGGGGAGGTACCTACCGCGCTCGAGGACCTGGTCACTTTGCCGGGGGTGGGCCGTAAGACGGCGCACGTGGTGCGAGGCAACGCGTTCGGTCTGCCGGGGCTGACGGTGGACACTCACTTTCAGCGTTTAGTCAAACGGCTCATGCTCACCGAGGAGACGGATCCGGTGAAGATCGAGCACGCCGTAGCGGACCTGATCGAGCGCCGTGAGTGGACCATGTTCTCCCACCGCATCATCTTCCACGGCCGCCGCATCTGCCACGCCCGCAAGCCGGCCTGCGGCGTGTGCCCGATCGCCTTCGATTGCCCGAGCTTCGGCGCTGGCCCCACCGAGCCTGAGGAGGCGGCGGACCTGGTCACCGGGCCGGAGCGCGACCACATTCTGGGGATGGCATGAAGCGCTCGATCTGGATCAGCGTCATCGTCATCGTGGCTGTGACCGCCCTGGTGATCGTGGGGGCGCGCAGTTTGCTTATGGACGATCCTTCGGCGGATCCCGCAGCCGAACACAGCGCCGCCGAGACGGTGGTGCCTGACAGGCCCGACTGCCCGGCCGGCATCGACTTGCCGTGCTTGGGGGGAGAGGTGGCCGGGGCAGCGAAGGAGGTCACGGTAGTCAACGTGTGGGCGTGGTGGTGCCAGCCGTGCCGCGCGGAGCTGCCGGCGGTGCAGGAGTTTGCCCGCACCCACCCGGAATACTCCGTGGTGGGTGTGCACGCCGATGGCAACGCGGCTAACGGCGCGGCGCTGCTCGACGATCTGGGGGTGGATCTGCCCAGCTACCAGGACGGCTCTGGCGCCTTCGCCGCGGCTCAGGGCTTGCCCCCGGTGGTTCCCGTGACCGTGGTGCTGCGGGGCGGGGAACAGGTGGCGGTATTCGCCCGCGAGTTCACGTCCGCGGACGAGCTCGCGGAGGCCGTCGAGGGGGCGCTCTAGATGGACGCGCAGCTGCGGCCGGACCGTGCGCCTGTGTGGCTGAAGCAGCTGGTGGATGCCATCGAGGCAGGGGGAAGTGCAATCCCGCGCAGGTTGCTGTCGCCGCGGGTTCACCAGCGCGGAGGGGACGATCAGGCAGCGGTGTTGATCCTGTTTGCGGGTGATCCGCGGGCCACGCAGCTGCCGGAGGACGCGCGGGTGCTGATCACGCATCGCACTCCGCACATGCGCAGCCACTCCGGGCAGATGGCGTTCCCAGGCGGGCACATCGACGCCGCAGACGGCGGGCCGGTGAACGCCGCGCTGCGGGAGGCGGAAGAGGAAACCGGCCTTGACCCGGATAGGGTAATCCCGCTGGCCCTGCTCGACACAGCGACGACCGGGGGCAGCAACCGCCGGGTACGCCCGGTGGTGGCCTTCACACCTGAGCCGGGGAACGTGTACCCGGCAAGCGAGGAGGAAACGGACGCGGTCTTTTTCGTCCCGGTGCGCGCGTTGGTGGACCCGGCGAATCGGGCGATGCTGGGGATCAAGGAGTGGGCGGGCCCGGCGTTTTGGGCCGGGGAGTACCTGGTGTGGGGTTTTACCGGCCTGCTGCTCGCGGTGGTGCTGGATCTAGGCGGTTGGGTGCGGCCGTGGGACGAGAAGCCGGGCGACTTGCGGGCTGCGCTGGCGCGTTCCGCTAACCGCGAGCGGTAACATCTCCGGAATGCACCTGGTTATCGACGTCCTGCTCGTGCTCGCCGTCATCGCGGCCTTCATCAGCGGGTGGCGCCAGGGAGCCTTCTCGGCGGTGGTTTCCGCCGTCGGGATCGTCGCCGGGCTGGTCATCGGTCTGGCGCTGGCCCCCTTCGCCATTGACCTCGCCGAATCCCAGATCGCACGCATTGTGCTGCTCATCGCCGTTATCGTCCTGTTCGTGGGTGTGGGCAACCTCGTTGGCGCAACGGTGGGCGGCAGCGTCCGGAGTCGCATGCGGTCACAGAGTCGCCGGGCTGTGGACTCCGTGCTCGGGGCCGTGTTCCAGTCGGTGGCGGTGGCGGCCGTGCTGTGGTTCATCTCCATCCCGCTCGCCGCCTCGGTACCGGGCGAGCTGGGCGAGGGGATCCGCTCCTCCCGCGTCTTCGGCGGTATCAATGCCGCTGCGCCTGAGAACGCCTCCAAGCTGCCCGCGAGGTTCGCCGCGCTTCTCGACGAATCCGGGCTGCCGCCCTTGGTGCCCCCCTTCGAATCGCCGCGTGGGGCCCAGGTGGCGGCGCCGAGTGAAGAAGCGGTGAGGCCGGAGGTCGTCGAGAAGCTGCGCCCGAGCGTCGTGCACGTGATGGGCGATGCGGAAAGCTGCCGCCGCAGGTTGATGGGCTCCGGGTTTGTCATCGAGGACGGTTACGTCCTCACCAACGCGCACGTGGTGGCCGGCACGCAGCGCGTTGCGCTAGACACCGTGTTGGGGGTCAAGCCTGCGGAAGTGGTGCTCTACGACCCCGACACCGACATCGCAGTGCTGCGCGCGGACCAGCTCGGTCTGCCCGCGCTGCGTTGGGCTGGCGGCGAGCTCGCGCCGGGCGGCGACGCGATGATCATGGGGTATCCGAAGTCCGGGCCTTTCGAGGCGGCCCCGGTGCGCATCCGAGGGAAGCTGGAGATTGCCGGGCCAGACATTTACACCACTGGGCGGGTGGAGCGCGAGGCGTACACGATCCGCGGCAACATCCGGCAGGGCAACTCCGGCGGGCCGCTGCTCACCCCGGATGGCGAGGTGGCCGGCATGATTTTCGGGGCGTCCCTGGATACCTCTGAAACGGGATACGCGCTGACTGCACACCAGGTGCAGCAGCGCGTAGGGGATGTGCGGAGCCTGCGCGGCCCCGCGGACACTCAGGCCTGCGTTAGCGGTTAACGGCAGTGGAGCCGGAGCGCGGGACGGAAGAACCGGTGCCCGTGGAGGTGTAGAGACCGGCCTCGTCCTTGGCCAGGTTCTTCTGGGCCTGGCCCGGCTTGAGGTTCTTCAGCTCGTTGACGGACTCGATGGTCTTCTCCGGCGCCTTGATCTTCTTGATCTTTTTGAAGCCGATGAAAGCGATCAGGCCGGACAGCGCCAGCATGAGCAGGAAGACGATGAGGAACGCCCAGCCGCGGTGCATCCAGGAAGCGAGCATCTCAGCCAGCGCGAAGAAGAGGAAGAAGGTGGAGTACAGGGCGATAACGCCAGCCACGGCGAACATGCCGCCGCCCACAGCGCCCTTCTTCACCTCGCCGACTACTTCAGCCTTGGCCAGCTCGATCTCACCGCGGACCAGGGTGGAGACCTGCTGGGAAGCGTTGGAGATCAGGGTGCCGATAGAGTCGTTGCCCGGCTGGGTGGCGTAGGTGTCGCGCAGCGGAATGGAATCCACCTTGGCGTTCACGGCGGTGGAGCCGCTGGTGTAGAGGCCTTCGTTGCTCACTGTTGTTCACCTTCCTGGGTGGCAATCACGTGGCACCCGGGAAGGTGCCTGGAAATTCTTCACACGATGTTAGCGATACGCGGGGGTGTTTGCCCGAATCGGGGTGAAACTAGGCGGAACGGCGCTTCTCGCCTGCACCCTTGCCGGAGCCTGAAACGGCGCGCGCAATGAGTACGCCCGCCACCGCCAGAGCGGTCACGCCCGCGATCACCCCGGCGCCGATGCCCACCTCGCGCGCGTTGGGCATCTGGATCAGCGGCTCCGGGTTTTTGAAAGTGCGGGCCTGCCAGCCGTTTGCCAGCGCGTGCTTTTTCAGCGCCCGGTCGGGGTTGACCGCCACCGGGTTGCCCACCAGTTCCAGCATGGGGATGTCGGTGGCGGAGTCCGAGTAGGCGAAGCTGGCGTCCAGGTCGAAGCTGTGATCGGCGGCGAACTGGCGTACCGCCTCCGCCTTCGCCTCGCCCTTGAGGTAGCGGGTGATCTCGCCGGTGAGCTTGCCGTTTTCAATCGCCATCTCGGTGGCGACGACGGTGTCCACGCCCAGCTCCTGGGCAATCGGCTCGACCAGTATTTTCGCCGAGGCGGAGATGATGATGATGTGGTGGCCTTTGGCCTTGTGGGCGTCGATAAGCTCGCGCGCTTCGGCGTAGATGGCCGGCGCCACCACTTCGCGCAGAGTGTCACGAGTGATGCGCTGGATGTCATCTACCTCCCACCCGGCGACCATCTGCGCGAGCGCGTCGCGGGTGGAGTCCATCTTCTCGCTGGATTGGCCCATCAGCATGTACTGCGCCTTGCTCAGGTAGAGGTCCCATGCTTCTTGGCGGGTAATCATCCCGTTGTGCAGGAACTCTTTGCCGAAGGCGAACGCGGATGACGTGGCAATGATCGTCTTATCCAGGTCGAAGAAGGCCGCCACCGGCGTGTTAGCAGACATGGTGAGCAGTGTAGACCTCCGACCCTACGGGTGCGTAGCTACTGCCTGTGAAACGGGTGTGTCTCGTGTTGCGACTTATCCACAGCGCGTTTGTTGTGGTGTCCGCGAACTGGGCGGGTTATCCACAGAAAATCTCAGGCCTATTGTTTCGCTTGTGCCGGAGTTGCACGCTACGGGCATGAAACAGACGAATTCCGGCACCATCGTTGTCGCGGTGGCCGACCCGACCCTGCACGCGGAAGCCATCCACATTGCCGCCGCCACCGGCCGCCAGGTCATCGACGCTGCGGACGACACCCAGCTCACTCGCTACGCTTCCAAGGCGCTCGCCGTGCTTATCGACGACCTCCGGGCCCCCACCCTCGGCCCCATCGCCCGCGCCCCGAACGTCTTTGCCGTGGCGGCGGATACCACCCCAGCCGCGCTGCGCGATGACGTCTACGCCCTGCCGGCCCAGGCCGCGGATGTCCTACGTGGAATCGGGGCGCTGTCGCTCGCGCCGCCTTCGGGGGCCGAGGACGGGAAGGTGATCGCAGTGCTCGGGGCCTGCGGCGGGGCCGGGGCATCTGTGCTGGCCGCTTCGGTGTGCCGGGCGGCGGAGGATGCGACGTTGGTGGATGCGCAGCGCTACTCCGGGGGCCTGGATCTGCTGCTGGGGCTGGAGCACACGCCCGGCGCGCGGTGGGGTGAGGTCGATTTCGGCGCGGGTGGAGCAGTCTCGCGCGCTGAGCTGCGCGGTGCCCTGCCCACCACGGACGACGGGATAGCGCTGTTGACCTTCCCCCGCACGTCGGTTGCGGACCCGTTCCGCCTCGGGGCGGCGGAGGTCAGCGCGGTAGCCGCGGCGTCGTCCTCTGCCGGGGTCACGGTGGTGGATGCGCCGCTGGAGCTCCTGCCGGACCGCTGTGACCTCGCAGTGATTGTGCTGCGGCCTGAGTTGCGCGCTGCCGCCGCAGCTGCGCGGATGGTGGCCGAGTGCAAAGCCGCCGGGGTGGCCAGCGTGCTCGTGCTGCGGCAGGGCGCGTGGGCGTCCCTGGAGCCCGGGCAGGTAGAAGACACCGCAAAGGCCACGGTGGTCGGACAGCTCCAGGACGTTCGGGGGCTGACCAAGCAGCTGGACCAGTCGGGGCTGCCGGTGAAACTGCCGCGCACGATCGCCCGTGCCGCTGAGGCTGTGCTCGGGGAGGTGGCCTAGATGGACGACGTGCTCGCCCGTGTGAAGCGCCGCCTGGCCGACGAGCCCGCTCAACCCGATCCGGCTCGAGTTGCCGCAATTATCCGCGAGGAGGCGGTGGTGATCAGCGATATCGGGGTTCTGGACATCATGCGCAAGCTGCGCGACGACACTACCGGGGCCGGCCCATTGGAGGCCTTGCTGGCAGATCCGGCCGTGACCGATATCTGTGTCAACGGACCCAACGAAGTGTATGTGGATACCGGCGAAGGCCTACAGCGCTCGGAGATGGCATTCGATTCCGAGGCGTCCGTGCGTCGCCTGGCCACCCGGTTGGCTGTGAGCTGCGGGCGCCGGCTCGACGATGCGCAGCCGTTCTGCGACGGCCACGTCACCCGCGACAACGGCACCCTGCTTCGATTCCACGCCGTATTGGCACCCACCGCTCAAACGGGCACGTGCATCTCTCTCCGCGTGTTGCGCACCGCCTCGGCCACGCTGGATCAGCTGGTGGCGCGCGGGGCGATGGATGCGCAGCGGGCTGCGCTGCTGCGCAGGATCGTGGCGCAACGTAAGGCGTTCGTTGTAGTCGGCGGCACAGGTTCCGGCAAGACCACGCTGCTGTCGGCATTACTGGCGGAGGTGGATCCCGCCGAGCGCATCGTGGCCATCGAGGACACGCTGGAGCTCACGCCCGCCCATCCGCACGTGGTCAACCTGACCAGCCGAGGCGCTAACGCTGAAGGAGCGGGCGCGATCACGATCGCGGACCTCGTGCGCCAATCCCTGCGCATGCGCCCGGACCGGATTGTTGTGGGGGAGATCCGCGGCGGGGAAGTGGTGGACCTGCTGGCGGCGCTCAACACCGGCCACGACGGCGGGGCCGGCACGCTGCACGCCAATTCCATTGAGGAGGTGCCAGCCCGCTTCGAGGCGCTGGCCGCGTTGGGAGGCTTGGACCGCGCCGGGCTGCACTCGCAGCTGGCGGCGGCGATCGACGTAGTCCTCGTAGTCAAGCGCCGTGCCGACGGAACCCGCTTTCTCCAGCAGGTTGGCGTGCTCGAGGGCGAGCCGGTGCGAGCGCGGGTGGTGTGGGACGCCGAGCGCGGGGAGCTCGCCGGATACGCGGAGCTGCTCCCATGATCGCAGCACTCCTCATCGCCGGAGCAGCCGCAGTAGCGGGACCGGCCCCGGTCGGACGCGTGGCGGACGGTGCCCGCCGCTCCGCGCCCCGGATCATCCCCGTCACCGTCGTTTTCGCCACCGCGTGCGCGGTCATGGTCGGACGCGTCAGCTTAGTGGTTGCCGCCGCGATGGCCGGCGCTACCGCCGTGCACGTGATGCGCACGCGGCGTGCCACCAAGGTTGCGCGTCGCAGGAGTGCCGCAGCTGCCTCCTACCTCGGCGCGGTCTCGGCGAACTTGGAAGCGGGCGCGACTCTTCCGGACGCGTTGGCTAGGGCCGGGGAACAGGTGGAAGAGACGCAGCTGCGCGGGGATGCGAGGCGAATCGCACACCAGGCGCGCACCGGGACCCAGTTGGACCCGCGGACCCCGGAGCTGCGGCGCCTCGGTGCGTTGTGGGCGATCTCCACGTCACGCGGGGTGCCGCTGGCCCGGCTCGTGGCGGCGCTTCGGGACGACATCGATCACGCCAACCGGCACCGCGACGCCACCCGGGCCGCGCTTGCCGGACCGCAGACCACCGCAGCCGTGCTCGCCGCGCTCCCCGTGGCCGGTGTGCTTATGGGGGCCGCGATGGGAGCGTCGCCGCTCGCGTTTCTCACCGGGGGCGGGATTGGGGGCGTGCTGCTGGTGGTGGGGACAGCAATGGTGTGTGCCGGGGTGCTGGTCTCCGGCTGGATTATTCAGGGGGCGAGTACATGATCGGCCTGCTTCCCGCACTACTTATCGCCGGTGCGCTGGTGATTGCTCCGGCTGGGCCCAAAGGCAGAGTGGCCGCACACACCCCGAAGGCTCCGCGCGACGGCCCCTCCGCGGCCGACCCGGAGCGCTGCGCAAGCGACATCGAGCTCTTCGCAGCATGTGTGTCAGCAGGCCTGCCCGCCACCGCAGCCGCCGCGGCCGTCGCCGAGACGTACGCGGACGGCCGGAGCCCGTGGCACACCGTGGCCTCGCTGGCGGCGCTGGGCGTAGAACCTCAGCGCGCCTGGAGCGAGCTGCGCCACCTTCCTGGTGGCGACGAGCTCGCCGGGCTTGTGACCCTGTCCGCCACCTCCGGTACCTCACTTGCCGCCGGCTGCGGGCGCATTGCCGCCCAGCTCCGTGCGGGCGCAGGGGACCGGGCCAAAGCCAAAGCGGAACGCGCGGGCGTGCTCATCGCCATCCCGCTGACCGCATTCTTCCTGCCGGCGTTTTTCGTCCTCGGGCTCGCGCCCGCGGTGATTAGCCTCGGCCAAACACTCGCCAATTAGAAGGAGTTTTCCCATGCAATACATCAACTCTGCACTTACGCACACGTACCTGTACGCTGTGGCAAAAGCGCGAAAAATACACTCTGACCAGGGGATGAGTACTATCGAATATGCTTTCGGGTCTCTGGCGGCCGCTGCGCTCGCCGGCGTACTCTACCTCGTGGTCAACGGCGACGGCGTCACCAACGCCATCGAGGGCGTGATCACCGACGCGCTGAGCAACACCCCAGGCTGATGAGCACCGTCGAGACCGCGCTGTCGCTATCGGCCCTCGTGGTGGTCACCGCGGCGATCGTGGGCGGCATCGCCACCGTCGCCGCCTACATCACCGCCGTGGACGTTGCCGGCGCCGCAGCCCGTGCCTACGCCCTGGGCGTGGACTACTCGGCGCCGCGCGGCGAGGTCGCAATCACCGAGCGCGCCGGCTTGGCCACCGCAGCCGCGGCCGTGCCCGCGCCAATCGGCACCATGCGCGCCACCGCGGTGTTCCCCGTGGAGTTCTGATGCGCATGCTTAACGACGAAGGCTCCGCCACCATCACCGCCACCGGCATCATCACCGCCGTGGTGTCCCTGGCGCTGGCGGTGGTGGCGCTCGGAATGCAGGTGGCGGACACCCACCGGGTGCGCGTAGCCGCCGATCTGGCTGCCGTGGCGGGTGCTACCGCTGTCTACCGGGGACTCGACGGCTGCGGCGCGGCGCAGCGCACCGCCGACCTCAACGGGGCACGCGTTGCCTCCTGCGAGTTCGACGCGGGCGACATCGTGGTGAGCGCTACCCGCCGTCGAGCCGAGGCAGCCGCCCGTGCCGGGCCCTAGCCGCGGCCGTCGCCTTAGCCACGTCCGTCGTCCTGGTTGGCACCGTGACTGGCACCGTGACTGGCGCCGCCCCAACGCGGCGCCAGCCCCGCCGTCATGGTCACCAGCGCGCCGAGCAGCTTCAGCGCGGCGTGTTTATCCAGCGGTTGGTTGCCGTTGCCGCACTTCGGCGATTGCACGCACGAGGGGCAGCCGTCCTCGCAGCCGCAGGAACGCACCGTCTCCCAGGTGGCTTCGATCCACTCGTGGAAGCGGGCGAAGCCCTCGTCGGCGAATCCGGCGCCGCCGGGGTGGCCGTCGTAGACGAACACGGTGGGCAGCATTGTGTCCTGGTGCAAGGCGGTGGATACGCCGCCGATGTCCCAGCGGTCGCATGTGGCTAAAAGCGGGAGCAGCCCGATCGCGGCGTGCTCGGCGGCGTGCAGCGCGCCGGGGGTCTCGCCGGCGGTGATTCCTAGCTCGTCTAGCACCATCGGGTCGATTGTGTACGCCACGGCTCGGGTGACCAGGCGTTGCTCTGGAAGCTCCAAGGGGATGTGCTCGCTGACGGTGCCGTCGGCAAGCCGCACGACGTAGCCGGTGACCCGGTCGATGACTTCCACGTCCACGCTGGCCACCCATAAACCAGGGGAGGGGTTCACCAGCTCGTGCGGTGCGCCCAGGATGGTGATGTCCGTGGTCGAGCGCGCCTGCGTGGAGTAGTCCGGCCGCTCCGGGGCAACCAGCGCGACGTAATCGTCCAGATCCAGGGACTGCACCACGAAGTACTCACCTTGGTGGATGTATACCGCGCCATCGTGCACCTGGCTCATGGCGCGGGCCGCGTCAACGGTGCCCAGCAGGCGGCCGTCGGTGACGTCCACGATCATCACCTGCTCGCCCACCCCGCCGCGCAGCGACACTGAGGCGTGCGCCGACTCCGGGGTGAGCTCGCCGCCCAGCTGAGGCACCGCGAACCACCCCTTGGGCCGGCGCCGCAGTAAACCGGCCGCGGTGAGGTCGTCCACCACGTCGCGGGCGCCGAACGCGGCCACGTCCGCCTCGGTGAGCGGACGCTCCACTGCGGCGCAGTACACGTGCCCGCGCAAGATAAACGGATTGGAGGGATCGAACACGCTGTTTTCCACCGGTCTGCCCAGCAGGGCAGCAGGGTGGTGGACCAGGTAGGTGTCCATGGGCTCGTCGCGTGCCACCAGCACCGCCACGGAACCCTGGCCGCGCCTGCCCGCACGCCCCGCCTGTTGGCGAAAGGACGCCACCGTGCCCGGGAAGCCCGCCATCACCACGGCGTCGAGGCCGCCGACGTCGATGCCCAGCTCCAAAGCGTTGGTGGTGGCCACGCCGAGCAGGTCGCCCTCGTCGAGTCGGCGCTCCAGCTCACGGCGGTCCTCCGCCAGGTAGCCCGCCCGGTACGGTGCGACCCGGTCGGCCATGTCAGCGCGGCCTGCCACCACCAGGTGCTCCTGGGTGCGCATGGCCACCGTCTCCGCCGCGCGCCGTGAGCGCACGAACGTCAATGTCCGCGCGCCCTGCAACAACAACTCGGCGGAGATCGAAGCAGCCTCGGTTGTAGCCGGGTAGCGCACCGGCGCCCCGCCCTCGCCCTCGGCGCCCTCGATGAAGCCGGGTTCCCACAGCACGATCGTGCGCTCGCCGGCGGGGGCGGCGTCCTCGGTCACGGCCGCGGCTGCACGCCCACTGAGCCGCTGCGCCTGCCCGGCCGGGTCTGCCGCCGTGGCGGAGGCGTAGATCACGGTGGGGGAGGAGCCGTAGGCGTGCGCGATGCGCAAAAGCCGCCGCAGCACCAGCGCCACGTTTGCGCCGAAGACGCCTCGGTAGGTGTGGCACTCGTCCACCACCACATACTTCAGGTGCCGCAGCAGGCGTGCCCACCGCGCGTGCGAACCCAGGATGCCCGCGTGCAGCATGTCCGGGTTGGTAAACACGTACCGGGTGTGCTCGCGGATGCCAGCGCGGGACTCCACCGGCGTGTCCCCGTCGTAGGGCGCCGGGTGGATGCCCTCCAGCCCGGCACCGTTGGTCATGCGCAGCGTCGCCTGCAACTGATCGGAGCCCAACGCCTTCGTCGGCGTCAGGTAGATCGCGCACGCCGTCGGATCTTGTGCCAGTGCGGTGAGCACCGGCAGCTGGTACCCCAGCGATTTGCCGGAAGAGGTGCCCGTGGCCACCACCACGTCGCGCCCTTGCCATGCCAGCTGCGCGCACTGGGCTTGGTGGAGGTAGGGGGAGGCGAAGCCTGCGTCGATAAGCAACTGCCTCAACCTCGGCTCCACCCACGCGGGCCAATCCGCGTAGCGCGCACGGCGTGCGGGAACGTGTTCGACGTGCGTGATGGTGGCCGACGGGTGGCGGCGTTCGAGCGCGCCGACGAGCTCGGCGCCGAAGGGGGAGACCATGATGACTGGGAAGTATGCCACTTTCCAGTGCTAAAGCACGCAATTCGTGGCACACTGGTTGTCGGTCACAGATTTTGTGTGCGCCCGATGCGGTGCTCGCGAGGATTGTGCACGCGGGCACCAGGACCCGATGAGGCCCTGGTGGACGGCATCATCATCAAGAATTATTGAAAGGTTTCACCATGGCAACCGGAACTGTTAAGTGGTTCAACGCAGAAAAGGGCTTCGGCTTCATCGCTCCGGACGACGGCTCCTCCGACGTTTTCGTCCACTACTCCGAGATTCAGGGCTCCGGCTTCCGCACCCTGGAAGAAAACCAGCAGGTCGAGTTCGAGGTCGGCGAGGGCGCTAAGGGCCCGCAGGCGCAGCAGGTGCGCGCGATCTAAGCGCGACTGCTTATCGACGGGGCCTTGCGGTAAGGCCCCGTTTTTATATTGCGCTGACACCTTGGCGCACGTCGCGCCACTCCGCCAGCTTGTTCTGGGCCTTTTGAATGAGGTAGCCCACCGACGAACCCAGCACCACGCCCAGCAGCATGGCCAGCAGCGGATAGTCCTGCAGGATGCGGCCGCCGAGATAGCCCACGCCGACGCTGAGGAAGGCCCACAGGATGACGCCAAAGGTGTCGAAGAAAATGAACTTGAACCAGCTGTAGCGCACCGATCCGAGCACGATCGTGGCCACCCAGCGTGCCCAGGGAATAAACCTGGCGACGATAATGGTCGCGCCGGCGCCCCGGTTCATGTTGCGGCGCACCCACTGGATCGCCTGACCAGCCTTGGACTCCGGGTCCAGGGCCTCCACGCGGTGGATGAGCTTGCCGCCGAGGGCGAAGCAGATGTTGTCGCCGATGATGGCGCCGACGATCGCGGCGAAGATGACACCCCACACGCTGGGCACACCGCGCGAGGCGGAGAACGCCCCGGCGAGGTTGAGCACCGTCTCCGACGGCACCACCGGCGCCAGCGCATCAGCGACGATCAGGACGGTCACCAGTGGGTAGAACACCGGCATCGCCATGAGCGTGTGCAAGAAATCGATGAGGGAATCGACCACGAAGACGCATCCTTTCCGTCCCCGATGCGAAGACCGTTCCAATCGCCGATGCGGGCGCAGCCGGGGCACCCGAGCAGTGTAGTCGTATTACCCGGGTGCACAATCGTGTGCTAGTTGTCTGTAAGGGAATAACTCTGTGTGAAACGAGGTGTCAGTCAACGTGGCTGCAGGCGGCAAGACTCTGGTTATCGTGGAGTCCGCAACGAAGGCGAAAAAGATACAGAAGTATCTCGGCGACGACTTTATTGTGGAGGCCTCCGTCGGCCACATCCGCGACCTGCCCGGCCGCGCCGCCGATATCCCCGCGAAGTACAAGAAGGAACCGTGGGCGAAACTCGGCGTGAACCCGGAGGACGGCTTCACGCCCATCTACGTCGTGGACGGGGACAAGAAAAAGAAGGTCTCCGACCTCAAAGCCAAGCTCAAGCAAGCCGACAAGCTGCTGCTGGCAACAGACCCGGACCGCGAAGGCGAGGCGATCGCCTGGCACCTTCTAGAAACGCTGAACCCCAAGGTGCCGGTGGAGCGTATGGTGTTCAACGAGATCACCGAGTCCGCCATCCGCGAGGCCGCCGAGAACACGCGTGAGCTGGACATGGACCTCGTGGACGCGCAGGAAACGCGCCGCATCCTGGACCGCCTCTACGGCTACGAGGTCTCCCCGGTGCTGTGGAAGAAGGTCATGCCGCGCCTGAGCGCTGGCCGCGTGCAATCCGTGGCCACCCGCGTGATCGTGGAGCGCGAGCGCGAGCGCATGGCGTTCATCCCCGCCGAGTACTGGGACTTGACCGCTTCCCTCGTTCCTCGGGAAGCGGTCAAGGAGGACAACACAGCATTCGACGCCAAGCTCGTCGCCCTCGACGGCAAGCGGATCGCACAGGGGCGCGACTTCGACGACCGGGGGCGGTTGAAGGGCGAAGCTGTTGTCGTCGATAAGCAAAAGGCGCACGCGCTTGCCGACGCGCTGGGCACCGCACCCATGCACGTCACGGCGGTGGAGGAGAAGCCGTACTCGCGCAAGCCCTACGCGCCGTTCATGACCTCCACGCTGCAGCAGGAGGCCGGGCGCAAACTCCACTTCACCTCCGCGCGCACCATGCGCATCGCGCAGCGGTTGTACGAAAACGGCCACATCACGTACATGCGTACAGACTCGACGTCCCTGTCCAAGCAAGGACTCGATGCCGCGCGCTCCGCCGCTCGCGAGCTGTACGGCGCCAATTACGTCACCGACACGCCGCGCATCTACGACCGCAAGGTGAAAAACTCCCAGGAGGCGCACGAGGCCATCCGTCCCGCCGGCGAACGCTTCGCCACCCCGGGCCAGCTGGCCGGTTCGCTCGACGCCGAGGAGTTCAAGCTCTACGAGCTGATCTGGGCGCGCACCGTGGCCTCCCAGATGCAGGACGCGCGCGGGACCTCGATGAAGGTCACCGTCGCGGGCGACACGGCCGGAGAGCAGTGCGAGTTCGCCGCCACCGGCCGCACCGTCACCTTCCCCGGCTGGCTGCGCGCCTACTCCGATAAACAAGACAACGAAACCCGCCTGCCGCAGCTGGCTAAGGGCGACGAGCTAGACACCGATAAGGTCACTGCAGACGGCCACTCCACCAACCCGCCGGCGCGCTACACCGAGGCGTCGTTGGTGAAGAAGATGGAAGACCTCGGCATCGGGCGCCCGTCCACGTACGCATCGATCATCAAAACAATCCAGGACCGCGGTTATGTGGTCGCCCGCGGCAACGCGCTCGTGCCGTCGTGGGTCGCGTTTTCCGTGGTGGGCCTGCTGGAGAACAACTTCGACGCGCTGGTGGACTACGACTTCACCTCCTCCATGGAAGACGAGCTGGACGAGATCGCCCACGGCAACCAAGACCGCACCCGCTGGCTGTCCGGCTTCTACTTCGGCGACGCGGACGCGAAAGAATCCATGGCCCAGGCGCTTGCCCGCCGCGGGGGCTTGAAGCACATGATCGAGGACAACCTCGAATCCATCGACGCCCGCCAGGCCAACTCGCTGACACTCTTCGACGACGATTCCGGCCGCCCCGTCGTCGTCCGCGTCGGCCGCTACGGGCCCTACATCGAGCGCGTCGTTGGCAAGACCTCCGATGGCGAGCCGGAGTACCAACGCGCCAACCTGCCCGAATCCGCTACCCCGGACGAGATCACGCTCGAGATGGCGGAGAAGCTCTTCGCCACCCCGCAGTCCGGCCGCGAGCTCGGCGTCAACCCCGCCAACGGGCGCACCATCGTGGCCAAGGAAGGCCGCTTCGGTCCGTACGTCACGGAGCTCGTGCGCGACGACGAGCGTTCCGTCGCTGAAGCCCGCGCCGAAGACATCATCGCCGACGAGCGCGCCGCGGAGGACGCACAGCGCGCCGAGGAAGGCAAGCGTGCGAAGAACTGGGAGACCAAGACCGCGGCCGCGCAGAAGGAAAAGCGCATGGCGCAGCTGGTCGATGAGCAGCTCAAGCCCGCCACGGCGTCCCTGTTCTCTTCCATGGAACCGTCCTCAGTCACGTTCGACGAGGCGATGCAGCTGCTATCCCTGCCGCGCGAAGTGGGCGTGGACCCGGCCGACGGGGAGGTCATCACCGCCCAAAACGGCCGCTACGGCCCGTACCTGAAGAAGGGGTCGGACTCGCGCTCCCTGGCATCGGAGGACCAGATCTTCACGGTCACCCTGGAGGAAGCGCGCCGCATCTACGCCGAGCCGAAGCGCCGGGGGCGTGCCGCCGCGAAGCCGCCGCTGAAGATGCTGGGCGACAACGACGTCTCCGGCAAGCCCATGAGCATCAAGGACGGCCGCTTCGGCCCGTACGTCACCGACGGCGAGACGAACGCGTCCCTGCAGCGCGGCGACACCCCGGAGACCATGACTGACCAGCGCGCCAACGAGCTGCTCTCCGCCCGCCGGGCCCGTGAGGCCGAGGACGGCGGCAAGAAGGCGACCAAGAAAAAGGCGACAAAGAAGAAGGCAACCAAGAAGGCCGCGAAGCCGAAGAAGACCACCAAGCGCGTGGTCAAGGCCCGCAAGCGCTAGTTGTGGATAGCCCCCGTTGCGGGGCCGGCTTTTCGCGGGGGTTATCCACAGATTTTGCGCGGGTGCTTTTCGACGCGCATTCGCCCACCTAGCGTTTCGTGCATGAATTTCTCCGAGTTTGCCGCGGCGGGTGTGGGTGTACTCGCCGACTTCGACCGCGACGCCGCGGTGGCCGCGGGCCTGTCCACCGCCCGGGTGCGCGACCTGGCGCGTGTGCACCACACCTATTTCGGGCCCACCCAGTTCACCCGCAAGCAGCGCGAGGCGCTCACCGCCGCCGACGGCATGCCGGTGGATCAAGTTGTGCTCATCGAGCGCAAACTCACCGCCGTCGGCGACGCCGCCGAACGCTGGCGCATCCGCCTCGACCTCGTGCGCCACCGCGGCTCCTACCGGGCGCTCACCAAACGCATCAACCGGCTCATCCACGTGCCGGTCTCACCACCCAAACCGGCCTGCCGGTTCTCCCGGTCGAAGGCAGGCATGCGCACCATGATCGTGACCTACAACGAGCGAGACCTCGCCGACTTAGAACACCTGCTGCGCCAGATGATCACCTCCGACAACCCGGCGGCAGCACAGATGGCCGAGGCACTGTTCACCCTCCTGCGCGACGGAGACAGCCTCCCGCACGCACACCCGCGCCCCATCATCCTGGTACCGGTGGACGACCATGTGCGCATCCACGCCAGCGACGGCGACGGCGACGAGGTCACCTTGATCTTGACCGACGGCACCACCATGACCGGTGCCGAATACCTCCGCCACGAATTCGGCGACACCTTAGAGGTCGCGGCGTTTCACCCGCAACACGGACCGGTGAACCTGTACCGCACCAAGCGCCTCGCCAACACGAAACAGAAAACCATGTCGAAGCTTGTCTGCCCGGCGTGCGCGTTTCCGGACTGCAAAGCCACAGCCGCAACCACCCAAACGCACCACATCCACGCCTGGGCTCACGGGGGCATGACCAACATGGACAACCTCGCCGAACTCTGCCCGTTCCACAACGGAGTCAACGCCGATAACCGAAACGGCCCATTCGGCTACATCGACAACGCAGACGCCCGCATCCACTGGATCGCCCCCAACGGGGTGGAAGTGCCCATGACCACCCCCGGCGCCATGGAACTGCTCTTCGGCTAACCCCCACAACCACCAAAAACCCGCCCCACACAGGCGGGCACATCGGCATGCCTGAAAACAGGCGCTAGTACCGGTCAGCCATGGTGGAGCGCACTGGGCGGGCCAGCTGCGTCATCTTGCCGCGGCCGCGCAGCTCCACGGACTTCATCAGCGTCCAGCGCTGCTGCTCCACCTCGTTCGCGGCGCGCAGCGTGGCGGCGTTGGTGAGCACCATGCCGGGGGTGTCCTTGGCCAGGTCGGTGAGGCGGGCCGCGCCGTTGACGGCGTCGCCGATCACGGTGTACTCGAAGCGGTCCGCCCCGCCAACGTGGCCCGCCACCACGTGACCGGAGGCCACACCGATGCCGGCTTTGAGTTCTAGGCCGGCCAAGTCGCGTTGGAGTTCGCGGGCGGCTTGGAGGGCGTGCGAGGCGGCGTCGTGAAGCGAAACGGGCGCCCCGAACACCGCCAACGCCGCGTCGCCCTGGAACTTGTTAATCACGCCCTTGTTGCGGTGCACGACTTCTACGACCACGTCGAAGAAGTCGTTGAGGGCCGCCACGACCTCCTCCGGCGTGTGGTCCACGGCGAACGAGGTGGAACCGACGACGTCGATGAACAGCACCGCCACCTTGCGCTCCTCGCCGCCGAGCTCGGGAACCTCCTCCAGGGCTTTCTGCGCGACCTCCGCGCCAACGTACTGGCCGAAGATGTCGCGCACGCGCTGGCGGTCCCGCAGACCGCGCATCATCTCGTTGAACCCGGCTTGCAGCACGCCGATCTCGGAACCGTCGTAGATGTCCACCTGCGTGTTCTGCTCGCCGCGGCGAACGCGGTTGATTGCGCCCTGCAGCTCCTTGATCGGGTCGGCCACGCTCATGATCACCAGCGCGGTGCCAACGAATCCCGTCACAATGCCGGCGGTGATGAGGGCCACGATCGCGGAAGTGAGCTCGCCGACCGTCCCCGTGAAGTAGCCGTAGCGCTGCGCAATCGTGAGCAGCAGCACGCCCACCATCGGCACGGCGGAGGTGGTGAACCACGTCAGGTACAGCTGCCACTTGATCGGCGGCTGGAGCGTGGAATCCTCGAACCGGCGCGCCAGCGCGGACGCGGCGATGGGGCGCACAAGCCGTTCCGCCTGCAGGTAGGTCAACACGGCGGTGACAAACGCGGTGAGCAGCGCGGTGGTGAGGACGACGGCGGCTAGGCGCGCATCCACGCGCAACGCCCCGGCCGTCACGATCGCGATGCCGATGCCCCACACGGCTACCACGATGATGGTTTGCAGCACCGGCAGCCGCATGACCAAGTGGCGCACCATGTTGGGGTCGTGGCCGTCGGGGTGGCGCTGCCACTCCAGCACCGGGCGGAACAGGTACAGCGTGACCACGGCGCCGAGCACCACAGCCACGGCCGCGTAGATCACACCGACCGCCCCGAGTTGCCCGCCGAGGCCCAGCTCGCGCACCTCGGGCATGGGGATGAGGTAGCGCACGAACAGCATCGAGCCGATCGCAGCCAGCACGTTCGTTCCCAGCACGGTCGCGGCGTACAGGGGCCACGACGTGCCCCAGAGCCACCGTAGTTCGCGCCAGAATCGTTCCATGGTGTATCACCTTAGCGCGCGGGTACGCTGATCCTCCGTGACTACCCGCAGCGTCAGCGAGCGCCTCGCCGGCACCCCGGCGGTGCGCGACACGATCTTGTCGGCGGCAAAAGCTGCCAGGCTTGGCGACGGCTACGCCATGACCCACGCCTGGCTCTTCACCGGCCCTCCGGGGGCGGGCCGCTCGCAGGCGGCGTTAGCGTTCGCCGCGGCGCTGATGTGCACCAACCCGGACGAAATCGGGTGCGGGCGCTGCGACGCGTGCCGTCTTGCCCTGGCAGGCACGCACACCGATCTGCTGCACGTGGTGCCGCAGCGCGTGAACATCCCTGTGGATTACGTGCGCCACACGATCGTGCCGCAGGCAGCACGCCTACCGACGGTCGCCCCCTGGCGCGTCATCGTCATCGAAAACGCCGACCGTTTGAACACGGACGCCGCCGACGCGTTGCTCAAGACGGTGGAGGAGCCGCCGGAGCACACCGTGATTATCATGTGCGCCCCCTCTGCAGACCCGCACGACTTCCCGCAGACGCTGCGCTCTCGCTGCCGGCACCTGTATATACCCGCGCCGACCGAAGACGAGGTCGTGCGGATCTTGGTGGAAGAAGAAGGCGCGACGGAGCACGACGCTCGGCTTGCCGCCGCGGCGACCATGCGGCATGTGGGCCGGGCGCGGCTTTTGGTGCGCTCCGAGAAGGTGCAGCAGCGCCGGTCCATGGCGATCAACCTGGCGGAGCTTGTCTTCCATGGTGCGCAGGCGTTCCAGGCTGTCGGCGCGCTGGTGAAGGCGGCGGAAGCCGAGGCGGTCGAGGCCCACAAGGCCGAGGACGAGGCCGAGCGGGCGAAGCTCGAAAACGCCCTGGGCATGGGCGCGAAAGGGAAGGGGGCGGTGAAGGCGTTGGGGGGCGTAGCGTCGTCGATAAAAGCGCTCGAAGAGGAGCAGAAAAAGCGCGGCACCCGCCGCAAACGCGACATGTTCGACCTGGTGCTGGTGGACTTAGCGGGGGTGTACCGAGACGCCATGATGATCCAGTCCGGCGCGGATCTGCCGCTGATCCACCCAGACTACGAGGGCCTGGCCCGCGAGATCGCCGAGCGCACCACCCCTGAGGCCCTGGTGGAGTGTCAGGAGGCCATTGCGCAGTGCCGCGAGCGCCTCGCGCAGCAGGTGCAGCCGGCGGTGGCGTTCAACGGGATGCTTGGAAGGATCCGGCTCGCCTGCAAGGTGTCGTGACCAGCCGGTTTCCCAGATGCCCCGCGCTGCACTACACTTTTGCAGCGGTGCATCTGGTATGCCCGGCCACCTTAGCTCAGTCGGTAGAGCATCTCACTCGTAATGAGAAGGTCGCGAGTTCGATTCTCGCAGGTGGCTCAATTTTTTTGTCCTAAACCGGGCAAGAAGCGCGGCACGACCTTGCCCACGGCGTTGCGCGGCAGCGCGTCCACGAAGTGCACGTCGCGCGGCACGGAGTGGTCCGCCAGGTGGGAGCCCACCCACTCGCGCACCCCCTCGGCGGTGATGTCGGCGCTGCGCACCACCCACACAGCGATGCGCTTGAACGTGTCCGCGTCGTCGACGCCGTGCGCGTAGACCTCGCCCACGCCCGGCATGTCCTCGAGTACCTCCACCACGGACTGGGGGTGGACGTTCTCGCCGCCGACGATGATCATGTCGTCGGAGCGGGACTGGACGTGCAGGTGCCCGTCGGCGTCGAAGTAGCCGAGGTCTCCCATCTCGATCAGCCCGTCGATCTCCACCATTTCCGTGTCGGGGTTGGTGTAGCTGCGCAGCGCCGTTTCGTTGTGCAGGAAGATGCGTCCGGTTTCGCCGACGCCGACTTCGCGCCCGTGGTCGTCGTAAAGCTTGAGCACTGTGCCGGGCGGGACTGTGCCCACGGTGGTGGGGTCGGCCTGCATCTGCTCGGGCGATGCGGCTGCGGCGAGCGCGAGTTCCGTGGAGCCGTAGACGTTGGCCAGGATCGGCCCGAAGCGTTCGGTAGTGCGACGCAATAGCGACGGGGTGACGGCGTTGCCTGCGGAGGCGAGGTAGCGCAGCGACGAGGTGTCGTAGGACTCGTCGATGTCGAGCATCTGCTTGAAAAAGATGGGCGAGGAGATCAGCCCGTCGCAGCGGTACTTCTCAATCTGGGTGAAGCACGCCTCGGCGTCGAAGATGCGTTGGGTGACGATGGTGGAGCGCGTCGCCAGCGCCACTTGCAGCGCGGACCAGCCCCAGGTGTGGAAGATCGAGGCGGTCAGCTGCACGGTGTCGCCTGCGCGCCAGGGGATCGCTTGGAGGTAGCCCGCCACCACGAACGGCAGGCGCGGTTCGGGCCGCACGATGCCTTTGGGGATGCCGGTGGTGCCCGAGCTCATCAGCACCAGGTTGCCGTGTTTGGGCCAGCGGGGCAGTTGCCTATCGACGTCCCTTCGGCCCACCACCTCCCGAATACTCAGGCCCGCGCCCCCGTTTTCGTGCGCGCGGACCACGGTGAGGCCCGGGGTGGCGGGCACGCGGTCGGCGAATTCGTCGTCGACGAACAGGACGTCGATGTCGTTTTCGGCGAAGATGCCTGCGAGCTGCTCGGTGGAGGAGCCGATGTTGAGCAGGAAGATGTGCGCGCCTGCGTAGCCTTTCGCGGCGAGGGGGAGGATGATGCCGCGGCCGTTGCGTGCCATGACGCCGATGCGCAGCTCGTCGAGGCCGCGCTCGTCTTTCACGGTGAGGAGCCATTGGGCCAGGCGGCGTGAGTCGTCGCGGAGTTGGCGGTAGGTGAGGACGCCGGTGTCGTCGATGAGCGCGATGCGGTCTGGGACCGCTGCGGCGCCTTGTTCGACCTCGCGGGCGGTGGTGAACCAGTAGCGCGCGAGGTTGGGTGCCAGCGCGAGTGCCGCGCGGGGTCCGCCTTCGGCGCTGACCATGCCTGAACGTGTAACGGCGGGCACGAATCGCGCGAAAGACTTCAATAGAAATAGCGGACGGTGGGTGGGACGCATGAGGATAATGTAGCCTACCGTTACGTAAGTGTCCCCTGTGAAAGGTTAGCCGTGTCTCTTTCCCGCCGCATCGCCGCCGCGTTTGTCGCGGCCGCAGCGCTGATCGCCCCCCTCGCCCCCGCGGCGCAGGCGCAAGAACGCAACATGGTCATCTTCGGCGACTCCGTCATCTCCGACCCGAACATGGGCCAGTGGGCCGCCGGCAAACTCGGCCTCGACCCGCGCGGCCGCTCTGACATCACCACGTGGTGCCCGACGTCGCCGACGAGCTGGGGCAAGCGCTCCGCCGCGAAGCTGGGCCTGCCCACCCGCGACTACTCGTGCACCGGCACCGTGTCCATCCAGAAGGGCCCCCAGTTTGCCTCCGAGGTCACCCGGGCGGTCAACGACCGCGGCCTCTCTCCCGCCACCGCCCGCGTGATCATCACCACCGGGTTCAACGACACGTACCACAACGACGGCCGCGACCGCGCCGCCTTCCGCCGCGACTGGGTGGCTGCGATGGCCCCGCAGATCCGCCGCATCCGCGCCGCCGCCCCGAACGCGCGGATCCAGATCGTGGGCTACCCGAAGATCACCGCCGGCGACCGCGTCTGCCTGTTCCACATCGCCCCGAACGTCTCCGACGCCACCCGGTTTGTCCAGGTGCAGGAGTGGGAGGACTCCATCCAGTGGGCGCAGGTGGACCTGGCGCGCGCAACCGGCGTGGAGTTCCTGGACTTGAAACCCTCCACGTGGAACAACAACATGTGCGCCCCCGACAGCCAGCGCATGTGGGCGGGCCTGGTGGACTTCTACGGCGGCCCGGGCAACCTGCCCATCCACGTCAACCAGCGCGGACACGAGCACGTGGCAAACGTCATCGCCCGCTCCTAGTCTTGGGGACATGACGCAAACTGTTCAAGGAGTAATCGCTCGCGAAAAGGGCGCCCCGGTCGAGGTCGTCGACATTGTGATCCCCGAGCCCGGCCCGAACGATGTCGTGGTCAAGGTGCAGGCCACCGGCGTGTGCCACACGGACCTGGCGTACCGCGACGGCGACATCGAAGATGCGTTCCCGTTTCTGCTCGGCCATGAGACGGCTGGTGTCGTCGAGACGGTCGGCGAGGACGTCACCCACGTCGCCGAAGGCGATTTCGTGGTGCTGAACTGGCGCGCAGTGTGCGGCGAGTGCCGCGCCTGCCGCAAGGGCGACACGAAGAACTGCTTCAACACCCACAACGCCTCCAAGCGCATGACGCTTGCCGACGGCACCGAGCTCACCCCGGCCCTGGGCATCGGCTCGTTCGCGGAGAAGACCCTCGTGCACGAAAAGCAGTGCACGAAGGTGGACCCGGAGGCCGACCCGGCTGCGGCCGGCCTGCTCGGCTGCGGCATCATGGCCGGCCTCGGCGCCGCAGTGAACACCGGTGACATCCAGCGCGGCGAGTCCGTCGTGGTCTTCGGCCTCGGCGGGGTCGGCTTGGCGGCCGTCGCCGGCGCCGCGCTTGCGGGTGCGACCACGGTGATTGCTGTAGACGTCGATAAGCGAAAGTGCGATGCGGCAACCGAGACGTTCGGCGCAACGCACTCGATCTGCGCGAAGGGCATGAGCGAAGACGAGGTGATCGAGGCGGTGCGCGAACTCACCGACGGCTTCGGCACCGACGTTGCTATTGACGCCGTAGGCATCCAGCCCACCTGGCGCCAGGCCTTCTACTCCCGCGACCTGGCGGGACGCATGGTCATGGTGGGCGTGCCCAACCAGACCGACCACGTGGACATCCCCGCGATCGACCTGTACGCCCGCGGCGGGTCCATCAAGCCGGCCTGGTACGGCGACTGCCTGCCGGAGCGCGACTTCCCCGCGTACGTCGAGCTCTACCAGCAGGGCCGGTTCCCGCTCGGCGAGTTCGTCTCCGAGCGCATTGGCATCGGCGACATCGAGGACGCGTTTGCGAAGATGAAGCGCGGCGACGTGCTGCGGAGCGTGGTGGAGTTCTAAATGCGCATCGACAACGTCGTCACCTCCGGCCTGTTCAAGCTCGACGGTGGCGAGTGGGAGGTGGACAACAACGTGTGGATCGTCGGCGACGATTCCGAGGTCTACATCATCGACGCCGCCCACAACGCCGAAGCCATCGCCGAGGCGGTGGGGAACAGGCGCGTGAAGGGCATTTTGGCCACCCACGGCCACTCCGACCACATCGACGCCGCGCCCGAGCTGTCGCGGCTTGTGGACGCGCCGGTGTATCTACACCCCACCGACGGCTTCCTCTGGCAGCGCCAGAACCCGGGCGCGCACTACCGCCAGCTCCTCGACCGCGCGACGTTCCCCATCGCCGGCACTGAGCTGCGCGTCATGTCCACCCCGGGTCACTCGCCGGGCTCCGTGGTGATCTACGCCGAGGAGGCAGGCGAGCTGTTTTCCGGCGACACCCTGTTCCAGGGCGGGCCGGGCGCGACGGGCCGGTCGTTCTCCTCGTTCGACACCATCATCCACTCGCTGCAGAAGTCCGTGCTGGATCTGCCTGCGGAGACGGTGGTGCGCACCGGCCACGGCGACCACACCACCATCGGCAACGAGGCGCCGCACCTGGAGGAGTGGATCCGCCGCGGTTACTAGAGCTGCCCGGTGAACAGGAGCTGCAGCTGGGGGTTTCCCTCGGCGAGCAGCCCGGCCACCAGGCCGATAATGCCCAGAATCACCACTACAATGCCGAGGATGCTCCCCACCGAGCTGCCGTCACCGCTCTCACCGTCCGGGTCGCTTCCCTGAGTGCTCACCTGGGTGCCCGCGGTCGCCGCGTGGGATTGGTGTGTGTTGAACGTCGGGTTGTACGGCTGATCCTGACCCGCCGGTGACGGCGCGGCCACCAACACCCCGTCATAGGCAGACTGCGCCTCAGACTGCTTCGCGCGGGCGGCGTCGACGGCGGCTTTCTTTTCGTCGACCGCGCGTTGTGCCTGTGCGACGGCGACGCGCTTCACCTCGGCGTCGTCGCGGGCGGCCTGCCGCTCGTCGAGCAGGTTGGCGGGTACCGGGGCCGGACCAGTGGGTGCGTTTGCCTGCGCCTTCTGAGCACGGTCGAGCGCACTCGCGGCATTGGCCCGCTGGGTTTTCACGGCGTCGTACTGGTTCTGGCGGTCGCGTTCGGCGCCCGCGGCGGCATCGACTCGCGCTTGCTGCGCCTTTCGTTGCTGCTCCAGGACCGTCTTCCGCTGGGCCGCGGCGTTACGGGGGTCCACCATCTGGTTGTACTCGCGCGTCGCGGCCTGCACCCGTGCGTTGATCTCCGCAGCCTTCGTTGGGTTGGCGCGCTTGCTCATATCGACTTTCTCGTCGACACGCGCTGTAAGCCCCTGCATCTTTTGCGCCTGCGCCTGGCGCCCGCCGAGGATCTTGGCATTATTGACGGTCGCGTTGCCCGGGTTATTCGGTGCAGACCAGTTACCCAAACCAATGAGCTGCTTGGCCCCGGCCGCGCGGTAGAACGGCTGGCCCGAATTCAGGGCGGTTCGGGTCATGCCGTCGGTTTGGTAGAACCGGCCGTCGGCGAGCTTGGTGTCCTCGATGAAGAACATCGTCGTCGAGTACGCGACGCCCTTGCTGTCGAACGCGATGCCCACGCCGATGCCCTGGTACTGGGAATCAAGCATCGATTGGTTGTGGCCCTTTGTGGAATTGCGCCACTGGGTGAAGAACTGCTCCGCCAGCTTCCCCCACTGCTCCGCAGTCATCGACGACGGCGTGTAGTAGCCACTCAGCGCAATATTTTCGCCGGACCTGCCCCACGCGTCGGGTGAGTGCCGGAACCCGTTTGCGGCCATGTTCCGTGTCCAATTTCCGGCCTGCTGGTTGTAGGAGGCGTGGGTGCGCAGCGGGGCAAGCCCGTTGGCCCGGCGGTAATCGTTGACCATCTCCACGATCGCCTGGGCCGTGACGCGTTCGTATTCTGCCTGGTTGAATCGGTTATTCGCCCAGTAGTCGCGCTCTTCAATCAGGCGTTCGCGCTCGGCGTTCTTGCTTGCCAGTGCGTTGTCGTATTCCTGCACTGTCTCAGCGGTGCGGTTGAGCTCGGCCTGGACGGCGTCGCGGTCCGCGGCCGCTTGGCGGGTGGCCGCCGACGCGTTTTCCCATGCGGTCTTCGCCTCGGCCTCAGCGCTCGTCGCCTGCGCCGCGGCGGTGCGCGCACGCTCGACGTCGTCTCGCAGACGCGCAATCTCGGCGTCGAAGTCTACCTTGTTATCGCGCGTCTGCCTATCGACGGCACCTTCGGCCTCCCGCTGCCTCCTCTCAGCGGCCGCTGCGGCGGATTGGGCGTTCGACAGCGCAGCCTCGGCTGCCTCGAGCTCGGATTGTGCGGCCGACGCGTCCCTGGTGGCCGAGTCGAGGGCCATCCGCGCAGCGTCGCGGTCCGATTCCCACGCGGCGACGGTGTCGGACGCGGGGGTGGCGCTGGCAGAGGAGATGACCAAACCTGAGGTGGCCAGGGCCAGGACGAGTGAGGCCGACAGGCGTCGTGATGGAGACATGGAGAACCTTCCAGGAAACGATTACTTACTAGTAAACATAACCACAGGTTGCTGTGTCACCACTACACTGGGTGGTGTGACGTTAATCGCGATTCGCCGGCGGCTGCGCGTTCTGCAGCGCCACCGCGCGGGCCAGCCGCGCGTAGCGCAACTCCTGCTCGCGGAAGCGCGTCCACGTCGAGATTGTGGTGAAGAAAAACGCGATCACCAGCACGTAGAGCATGAGGTCGGTGCCGCGGTCCACGCCCAACCAGTTGGCCACCACGGTCACGTCGTCCGGGCGCGCGATCGCCCAGATTGCGGCGACGATCATGAGCACGAAACCGATTTTGACCCAGGCTTTGGCGTTAGCTTTGCGTCGATTAGCAAAGAAGTACCAGGCCAACGCCACGACGGCGAGCAGTAGCAACGCTTGGATCATGGCAGCCTCCTAGCAACGAGCCCGTCGGCGAGGATGTTCACGCCGTTGATCAAACTCTGCCCCTTGGACATGGAGTATTCGGTGTAGAGGATGTCCACCGGCTCCTCGTCCACGCGCCAGCCCTGCTTGTCAATCATGGTGACAATCTCGGAGGCGTGGGACATCCCGTTCATGCGGATGTTCATCTCCTCGGCGACCTTGCGGTTGAAGGCGCGCAAGCCGTTGTGCGCGTCGGAGAGCCCGAGCCGCTTCGTGCGCGGGGAAAGCATCACCACCGTCTTCAGCACCAGGCGCTTGATCCACGGCACCTGCGAGTTGTCTTGGCCGGCGAAGCGGGTACCCACGATGATGTCCACCGGCTCGGTGCGCAGCCGCTCGATCATGCGCACCACGTCTTTGACTTGGTGCTGCCCGTCAGCGTCGAACGTGACGAAGAACTCGGCGCCGGGCTGGGCGCGGGCGTACTCCACGCCGGTCTGGATCGCCGCGCCCTGGCCGAGGTTGACCGGGTGGTCCACCAGGTGGGCGCCCGCGGCGCGGATCTGGGCCGCGGAGTTGTCGCGGGAGCCGTCGTTGACCGCCACGATGTTGGGGAAGGTCTCGCGGGCGCGGGAAAGCACGTCGAAAATGACCGTGCCCTCGTTGTAGCAGGGCACAATCAGCCAGGTGTCGTCGAATCCGCTCATGTCGCCCGTTAGGTTACCCCTCGCGGTGGAACAAAGCGGCGTACACGCGCCGCAACAAACCTGTGGGAAGCGCTCGGTATGCGGAGCGTGCCGCCAGGTTGAACGCGGCGCGCGGGCGAGAAACCAGCCCGTACGCGACTAGGTTGCGCTGCATTTGGGCCTCGGCGGCGAACATCTCCCGGCCGGTGCGGCGGGAGAACTGCGCGTCGGTGACCTGGAAGTCCGTCAGCGCCTCCGGGAGGTTGCGCACTTGCCAGCCGCCGGCGATCAGCCGCGCGTACAGGTCGTAGTCCTCCATGAAGTGCACGTCGCGGTACCCGCCGACCTGCTTGGCCGCGCGGGTGCGCAGCATCACCGACGGGTTGTTCACCGGCGAGTTCATCTTCGCGTACGCGTGCGGGTCTTCCGGTAGTGCGCGCACCTTGCCGGTGTCGCCCGGCTGCCGCGTGAACTCCTCGACGGCGGTGCCCAGCGCCCCGCACTTCGGGTGAGCCTCCAGGTACGCCAGTTGCCGGGCGAAACGCTCGGGCTTGGCGGCGTCGTCGGAGTCGAGGCGCGCGGTGTAGTCGGAATCGATCGTCGATAAGCCTGCCTGCGATGCCGGGCCCGCGCCCACGTTTTCCTCCAGCCAAATCACTCGGGCATCCTGCCTCTCGACGACCCTTCGAACCCTCTCCGGCACCGGCCCATCCACCACGATGACTAGCTCGTCCGCCGGTCGGGTCTGCGCCGCAAGGGAGTCGAGTGCGCGGGCGAGGTCGTCCGCGTCCGTGCCGTGGTAGACGGTCACCAGCGCCGTAATCGTGGTCATCGGTTACGCGGCGCTGGTATCGAGGTAGTGGGCGATTGCGGCCTCAATTATGGACAGGTCGCTTGTACCTTCTTCGCGCGCCCGCGCCTGCACCCTTTCGGCAAGCGCAGGCGGCAACATGTCCACAAGACCGGGACCCCATGACACTTCCGCAGCGCGGATGCGTTCGTCCGACCAACCGCGTTCAAAATCCTGTGCCTTCCGCATCTCTTCCGGGGTCACTTCGTCCACAATCCTTCCAAGTAACGTTTACGGGCTGCCATGGCGTGGAAAATTTTCGCTGAGCCATCAGCGTATATTTCCCCGCCGATTTCCAACAGCCTGGCGTTTGAATCGAATCCGATCCGAATTACTTTAAGCGGCTCGTCTCTTTCGATGAACTGCTTGACGTAGCGCTCCCACGCACGCAGGATGTATTCGGGCTGAATCCCATGTTTTTGAGCCGATGGCAAAATTTGTGGAGACTGCGAAGCCACGGGCTAGTCCCTTGCTGCGTCGATGAGGTAGCGGCCGTAGCCGGATTTCAGCACCTGGCTGCCCAGCGCCTCCAGCTGGGTGGCGTCGATGAAGCCTTCGCGGTAGGCCGCCACCTCGGGCGAGCCGATGACGGTGCCGGTGCGTTTTTGCAGTACCTCGACGTACGCGCTGGCCTCACTCATCGAGTCGATGGTGCCGGTGTCTAGCCACACATCTCCCCGGTGCAGCCGGTGGACCTTTAAGTCGCCGCGGTCCAGGTACACCTCGTTGACGGAGGTGATCTCCAGCTCCCCGCGCGCGGAGGGTTCGATGGATTTGGCAATGTCCACCACGTTGTTGTCGTAGAAGTACAGCCCCACCACAGCGAAGTTCGACTTCGGCGCGGACGGTTTTTCCTCGATGGACAGCGCCATGCCGGAAGCATTGAACTCGACCACGCCGTAACGCTGCGGGTCCGAGACCTCGTAGGCGAAGATCGCCCCGCCCTCGATATCGCGGATCTGGCCGAGTACCTCCGTGATGCCGTTGCCGTCGAAGATGTTGTCGCCGAGTACCAGCGCCACCGAGTCATCGCCGATGAACTCCTCGCCGATCAAAAACGCCTGCGCCAGGCCCTCCGGCTTCGGTTGCTCGGCGTAGTGGAGCATGATGCCGAGGCGTGAGCCGTCGCCAAGCAAACGCTCGAAATTCGGGCGGTCCTCCGGCGTGGTGATGATCAGGATCTCGCGGATACCCGCGCTGATCAGGGTGGATAGCGGGTAATAGATCATCGGCTTGTCGTAGATGGGCATGAGCTGCTTCGAAATGCCCTGGGTGATCGGGTACAGGCGCGTGCCCGAGCCGCCAGCGAGGATGATGCCCTTCATGCCTGCGAAGTGTAGTTGGCCCGGGTGGGGGAGAAGGTTCCCACATACATAACACCCAACTTCCCACAGTGTTATGTAAGTGGGAAGTTGGGTGTTAAGTCGTTCCTACCTCGTCTTCCGGTAGCGCTGCCGAGGGCTTCTCAACGGCTCCGTCACTTCAGCTGCCCCCTCGCGCAGAAGCTGGTTCAGGCTCTTCTGTACCGCAGTCCGGCTGAGCCCAGTCGCTTCTTTGAGTTCGGTGGTCGACCACGAAACTCGTTCTTGGAGCAGACGCGATACCTGCTCATATGCGGTTTCGTGGGTTTCTGTCGCCGTGACCTTGCGCTTGTGGAAGGTTACCGTGAAGTGTGTCAGCGTGTTGGAAAATTCAGGCGGTGGCATCAGTGCGTCCGCTGTCGCGGATCGCATAACTGCGATCCCGGTTCCCCGATTCTCGGCCACCGTGCCACCGCCCGAGTATTGCATGTCTTCCAAGAAGGTCGACAGCAATTGGTTTCTTGATGTGGATACTCCCGGCTGACCGAGGTTGTCGGGGGTCACTCCGCCGAAAAGCCCACCAGGGTTAGAAATCTGGAGTCTGTCCACGTACATGTCAATTTGGACGGGAGTGCCCAGGGCTGAGGGGGAGTAGTCGCGGTGCATTAAGGCGTTTACCAGCGCTTCTCGGATAGCTACCGGCGGGTAGTCAGGCACATCTTTCCTGAACACCCCTTCGATCAAACCGGCGGTGCGCATGTTCTTTTCTACTAGACGCACACCTTCCTCAACCATTTCGGGAATGGGGCCTGTAATTCGTGCGCTGTCCAGAAGCCGGAATCCTTCCGTGACGTCTCCCTTACCGGTGCCCGGGTAGAGCGCAAAAGTTACTGTGAGGCGCGGGTAGAACTGCTGCGGGTAGTCCCCCATGGTGAGCAGTGAGGCGAGAGTGGGTTTGTCCTCGCGGAGCACCTGTAGTCGTCGCAATGCAGTGGGCATCCCATCTGCGAATGTCTTCTCGCGAGCAGCCTGCTGCTTCTCGGTGTAGCGGGATAGGGACGTTTCATCCAGATCGCCGAGCGAGGCTTCGGGCACGGGTTCACGGTCCCACGACGGCTGCCCCTTGTTTTCCACGATCCGGTCCACTTCGTATGGTGTGAGCCTGCGCTCACTTTCGCCGGCCCGGATGTAGCTGCCTTTGTACAGTCCGCGTTCGGTGACGTAACAGGGCTTGTCCCGCAGCTCCATTTCTTGAACTTCTGCGACTAGAACCTGCCCTGACTCGAAGGGAAACACTGCAATTTCGGGCCTGACTGGGGGAGTGAGCTGCTCGCAGCGCGAAGCTGGTTGATAATTTCCGCCAGGTCGTCTTGAAGCATAACACTCAACATAACACCCAACTTCCCACAGTGTTATGTAAGTGGGAAGTTGGGTGTTAAGTTGCCACGTACAACGCCAGCGCCGCGCGCCAGTTTGTGGGCGCGAACCCGGTGGCCTTGATCTTGTCCAGCGAGAGCGTGGATTCGCGCGGCCGCGGCGCCTCCGCCCCGAACTCGGCGGCGTACTCATCGGTGGTCACGGGGTGCACGTCCGCCGGGTCGCCGCCGACGGCGATGAACACGGCCATGGCGATCTCGTCGCGCGTGACGGCGTCGCCGTCGGAGGAGATGTTGTACACGCCGTACTCCGCGCCCGTGCTCAGCAGGTGGGCGATCCCCTTCGCCAGGTCTTCGGCCCAGGTGGGGCGCCCGCGCTGGTCGCACACTACCTTCGGCGCTACGCCGCGGTCGGCCAGGTCGGCCATCACGGACATGAAGTTGCGCCCGTCGCCGAACACCCAGCTCGTGCGCACCACGTAGTGCTTGCGCGCCACCTGCGCGGCGGTCTCGCCCGCAGCTTTGGACGCCCCGTAGGCGCTCAGCGGTGACGGCGTCTCGGCCTCGTCGTGGACCTCGACGGCGCCGTCGAAGATGTAGTCGCTGGAGACATGCACGAGCGTGAGGTCGTGCTCATTGCTTATCGACGCCAACTTCGCCACCCCCGCCGCATTCACCGACCATGCCCCAGCCCGGTCGTTCTCCGCACCGTTGACGTCGTTGTACGCGGCGCAATTCACTATCGCCCAGTAGTTTTCCCACGCCATCTCGGGCGGGTTGGCGATGTCGAACTCGTCGTGGCCCACGAAGTGCGCCTGCTCGTCTGACCAGATTCGGCGCAGGGCCCGGCCGAGCTGGCCGTTGGCGCCGGTGACGAGGATGCGGCGTGGGGGCAGCGGAGCGGCGTCGATAAGCATGGGGTGCTCGAGGTCTTTCGCCGACAGCTCGGTGGGGTCAAGCGGCCAGTCGATTTCCTTGTACGAGCAGAACGCGCCGCCGGGGGAGTAGCGCTGGTTGACCAGGTAGATGTAGGTGGTGTTGTCCTCCAGCGCCTGGAAGCCGTTGGCCACGCCGCGGGGGACGAACACGGCGGTGTCCGGCCCGATCTCGCAGGTGAACTTCTCGCCGAACGTGGCGGAGCCTTCGCGCATGTCCACCCACGCGCCGAACACGCGGCCCGTGGCCACGGAGACCCACTTGTCCCACGGCTCGGCGTGCATGCCGCGGGTGGCGCCGCGGCGGGCGTTGAAGCTGACGTTGTGCTGCTTCGGGGTGAGTTTCTGGCCGGACCAGTTCTCTTTGAACCAGCCGCGGTTGTCCTGGTGGACGGTAAGTGTGTGGACCTCCAGGCCCTCGATGGTGGTTTCCATCTCACTGTCCCCTTTCCGCGTAGCGCCGCTCAATACCTGCCTTGTCGGCCTCCCACCACCAGCGGTTATGCGTGTACCACTCGATAGTCTGCTCCAAACCGGCGCGCAGGTCGGTGTAGCGCGGCGCCCAGCCCAGCTCCCGGCGGATCTTGGTGGCGTCCATGGTGTAGCGCTGGTCGTGGCCCGGTCGGTCCGCGACGTGCTCGAAGGTGCCGCCCATGAGCTCGCAGATGGTCTCGATGACCTCCTTGTTGGTCACATGCGGGTCCCCGGGCAAGCTCGCGCCGATGTTGTAGGTCTCGCCGATGCGCCCGCGTTCCAGGATGGCCATGACAGCCGCGTTGTGGTCGTCCACGTGGATCCAGTCGCGCACCTGGGCGCCGGTGCCGTAGAGCTTGGCGGGCGCGCCGCACAGGATGTTGGTGATCTGGCGGGGGATGAACTTCTCCACGTGCTGGTACGGCCCGTAGTTGTTGGAGCAGTTCGAGATCGTCGCGCGCACGCCGAAGGAGCGCACCCACGCGCGCACCAGATGGTCGGAGCCAGCCTTGGTGGCCGAGTACGGCGAGGAGGGGTTGTAGGCCGTGGTTTCCGTGAACGCGTCGGTGCCGTCGAGCTGGAGATCCCCGAAAACTTCGTCGGTGGAGATGTGGTGGAGGCGTTTATCGTGTTTGCGCACCGCCTCCAGCAGCGCAAACGTTCCGTTAATGTTGCTCTCCACGAAGGCTTCGGGGGCGCGCAGCGAGTTGTCGTTGTGGGATTCGGCGGCGAAGTGGATGACGGCGTCGGCGGCGGACACGAGCTCGTCGATAAGCGGTTGCTCGCAGATGTCGCCGTGGACGAACTCCACGCCCTCCGGCAGGCTCGCCCGGTTGCCGGCGTAGGTGAGCTTGTCCACGACGGTGATGCGGTAGCGCTGCCGTGCCTGACGGACAAAATTCGCGCCGATGAAGCCCGCGCCCCCGGTGACCAGCAAGTGTTCCATGGCCCGTTACCTTACCCAGCTACCGCGTCAAACCCGCCAGGTGCACGAGCGCGCCGACGATGGGCCCGGCAAACAGCGCCGCGACCACGGTGGTGGTGACACCCCACGGCGCGAGGAAGAGCACTGCGAAGGCGGTGGCGGTGGCGGCGAGCCAACCGGCCACGTAAAACGCGTGCCGTTCCAGCGCGAGCACGGCTACGCCGGTGATCATGAGCATGCCCATGAACGCGGACGCGAAGGTGAGAAGGCCGAGCGTGAGGCCGTCGACAAACAGCTCCGGCTTGTACGCCACACGCAGGATCCAGGGGCCGACGAGCCACGCGGCGGCAAACCCCACCAGACCCACGCCGAGGATTGCTGCGACCGGCGCCGCAAGGGCCCTGTAGACGCGCCCGCGATGCTCGACGAAGCGCACCACTAGCACGGACTGGAACCGCTGCAGCGGCACGAGCACGGGCGCGCGGGTGAGCATGACGGCGTTGTTGATGGCGGCCACCGCCGCGCCCGAGGTAGCCGCGGGAAACGCCGCAGACGCCGCGGTGGGAAAGCCCGTGATCAGGGCAGCGGAGGCTCCGGAAGCGACCATGGCGGAGGCGACGCGGCGCACAAACGTTGCGCGGTCCACGTCCAGGGTCACACGCACCGGTGCGAGCGCGAGGATGAGCGCCCAGCTCAACGCGCCGATGACGGTGATGACAAGGAACTCCACCAGCCCGCCGCCAAACGCCCACACCACCACGGCCAGCACGAGCCTGACGCCGGAATCCAGGGCCACCAGCCCCGCGTAGCGGTTCCACAAACCGGCACCGCTTAAGATCCCGGACAGCACCGCCTGGAAGGCGTAGCTGAGCAGCCCGAACGCCAGCAGCGCCGTCGCCGTGCCGGGATGGCTGGGCACGATCCGGCCCATGCCGGCGAAGCCGGCGGCCAGCACCACCGCGGCAAGCACCGCGCCAACTGCGGCGCCGAGCTTCCACGGGTTCGCGGTGCCGCGCACCTTGGTCTCCCGGGACGCGGCCACGGCGCGGGTGGTCTCCTGCGTGATGCCGTCAATGAGCCCCGTGGCCGCGAAGAACAGGCCCCAAAACGCCAGGAAGTAGTTGTAGCCGAGCTGCGCGTCCAGGGCCCAGCTGGCAATCCACATGACCACGAAGCCGCTGGCCGCGGCGAAGATAGTGGCCAGGGAGAGGTTTCTCACGGGCACTCCGGCAGCTCGGGGTGGTTTACCCACGCGTCGAGTACGTCGCCGACCGCCACGCCCTGGCGCGCAAACGCGTTGACCAGGTCGAAGGGCTCCACCACGCCGTGGGCGCCGCGGGCGACGTAGTCGCGCACGGCGGCGAAGAAGGCGGGGTCGCCTGCGGTACGCCGCAGCGCATGGAGCGTGATGGCGCCGCGCTTGTACACGCGGTCGTCGAACATGTCGCGAGGCCCCGGGTCTTTCAGCGTGAAGTGCATGGGGGCGATCTTGGCGTAATGGGTGCGCACGGAGGCGTCGATAGGCATCTGCCCCGAAAAATCCGCCCACAGCCACTCCGCGTAGCAGGCGAAACCCTCGTTGAGCCAGATGTCCTCCCACTGCGCGATGCCGAGCGAGTTGCCGAACCACTGGTGCGCGAGCTCGTGCGCGATGAGGCGCTCGTTGCCCCGCAGGTGGTTGACGCCAAAGATGGACAGACCTTGGGCCTCCAAGGGGATTTCCAGCGCGTCTTCGTGCACGACCACCTGGTAGTCCTCGAAGGGGTAGGGGCCGAAGACGGTTTCGAAGTAGTCCAGCATCGCCTGCTGCTTATCCAGATCGCCCACCGGCGTGTTCGGCGGCAGCCACGCCATGGTGTTGCGGCCCAGCGCCTCGCGGTGGAACTGGCCCACCTGCACCGTGGCCAGGTAGGTGGCCATCGGGCGGGCGGTGGTGTTGGTCACCGCGACGTAGCCGCGGTCTGCGCGCACGTTGAAACTGTAGGTGGCCTTTTCATCCGGGGTGTCGTCGCACGGGAACCATGAGGGCGCGCCATCCGGCTGGTTGGCGGTCAGCGCACCGTTTCCTAGCTCCTCCCAGCCCAACATGCCCCAGGCGGTGCGCCGCGGGCGCGGGGTGCCGGCGTAGCGGATGGCTAGCTGCAGCTCCGTATCCACCGGTATGAACTGGTCGAAGGTGATGCGCAACTTACCGCCGGACTGGCGGTAGCGCTTGACGCCGAAACCCGAGCTAGCCTCGACGTTTCGCACCGTCAGTCCCGACGTCAGATCCAGCGTGAGGTGGTTGAGCTCGCGCCAGGTGGTCAGCGTCAGCGTCGCTACCGCGTCGAGGCGGTTCGGTGCCACCTTGTAGTCGAAGTTCAGGTCGTAGTGCGTGACGTGGAAGCCGAGGTTGAACTCCACGCCGGTGTAGCGGTCGCGGGTGCCGGGGATGGGTGTGGAGCGCAGCCTGAGGTTTCTCATCGCGGGGAAGTCTAGCCCAGCCTCTCGCCGACCTTGCCGTCGATCCATTCGTAGATCAACGCTTCTACCCGCGACACCTGTGCATTATCTGCGGCGCCAGCGTGCCCGCCTGCGGTGTTTTCGAAGTAGTCCACCGGCTGCCCCGCCTGCCACAGCGCCAGCGCGAAGGTACGGGCGTGGGCAGGGTGGACGCGGTCGTCCCGCGTGGATGTGGTCACCAGCGCCGGGGGATAGGCCACCTGTTCGCGCGAGCGCACGTTGTGCAGCGGCGACCACCGCTCGATGGCGGCGCGCTCGACCGGGTCGTCCGGGTCGCCGTACTCCGCCATCCACGACGCGCCGGCGGAAAGCGTGTGGTAGCGCAGCATGTCCGTCAACGGCACCTGGATCACCGCGGCGCCGAAGCACTCCGGGTACTGCACCAGCGCGCCGGAGGTGAGCAGTCCGCCGTTGGAGCCGCCGCGGATCACAATCCGCTCAGGCTGCGCGTAGCCGCGAGCCACCACGTCCTCCAGCACTGCCTTGTGGTCCTCCCACACCTTGTGCCGGTTGACCTTCACCACCTGCGAGTGCCACTGGGGGCCGAACTCGCCGCCGCCGCGCAGGTTGGGCTGGACGTAGAAGTTGCCCTGCTCAAGCCATGCGATGCCGCGCACATTGGAAAACGCCGGTGTCAGCGAGACTTCGAAGCCGCCGTAGCCGCCGACCAACGTGGGGCGGACGCCACGGGAGAAGTCGCCGGTGATGAAGTAGGGGATGCGCGTTCCGTCCGCGGACTCTGCCCAGTGCTGCCGGGTTTCCAACCCGCCGGTGTCGAAGTGGGCGGGCGCGCGCCTGACCTCGGTGAGCGCGCCTGAAGCGTCTCCACGCAGCAGCGTTGTGGGGGTGGTGAAGGACGAGGCGACGACCCAGAACTCGTCGCCAGCCAGCGGGCTCGCGGCGACCACGTGGGCGCTCGCGGCGTCCGGCAGCGCCAGCTCGGTGCGCTGCCAGGTGCCCAGCTGGATCCGGACGATGCTGGTGGCGACATCCACGAGGCGGGTGACCAGCAGCGCAGATTCGGTGAACGCGATGGAATCCACCGTCGCGTCCTTCTCCAGCACCGTGAACTCGCGCGCGCTGTGCTGGAACGCGTCCAGCTCGATCACGCCCAACGCGCCTGCCGGCACGCCCGCGAATTCAGTGCGCGGTTGGATAAACAGCCACTGGCGGTGGGCGACGGCGTCGCAGTCGTCGGGCACCGCGACGAGCTCGCCGTCCACCCACGTGCGCGATGTGTAGAAATCGAGCGCCCGCGTGACGACGGTCCTTCGGTCCACCACATCAAACGCCGCCCCCACGGCCACGTCTTCCGGCTCACCGGTGAAGATGACCGTTTTCTCACCGCCACGCGTCCAGCGCGCCACCTGCATGGGGTAACCGGACTGCGTGAGCGTGCCCGGCCCCTCGTCCGTTCCCACCAAAATGGTGTCCCGGTCCACCCAGCTGACGTCGGTTTTCGCCTCGTCGATGGTGAAGCCGCCGTCGTCCGCGCTGATGAAGCTGCGCGTCTCCACGTCGAACTCGCGCACCACCACGGCGTCGGCGCCGCCCCGGGACAGGCGGATCAGCGCTCTGTCCCAGCGCAACGGCAGCAGGGACGAGCCTTTGAACACCCAGTCTTCGCCCTCCTCGGCGGCAAGCGCGTCGAGGTCGAGCAGCACCTCCCAGGTGGTTGCTTCCTCATCCTCATCTCTCCCCTCGCCGACGGAGGAGGCGAGGAACGAGGCCAGCGACGTGCGGCGCCACATCCCACGGGGGTGCGCGCGGTCGCGCCAGAAGTTGTAGAGGTACTCGCCGCGCCGGGAGACGAACGGGATCCGGTCGTCCGAGTCCAGCGTTTCGCGGATGCGGTCGCGCAGCGCGGCGGTGTCGAGCGCCGCTTCCGTCGCGCCGGACCACTCTTGGGCCCACTCGAGGGCGGGGGTGCCCGTCAGGTCGTCGAGAAGCTGCGGCTCGATGTCGCGCACGCTAGACCCCCAGCGCGGGCTTGATCGTGGTGGTCCACGCGCGGTCCATGTCCTCGGTCCAGTACGGCCAGGAGTGGGTGCCCATGTTGCGCAGCTCGTAGTGGGCCGGAATGCCCAGGCCGTCGAGCTTGGCCTTCAGGTCGTGGGTGCACTTGTTCACCGCAGCCTCGATCACGCCGCCCTCGACCTGCAGGACGCCTGCGCCTAGCTGCGCGGCGGTCTGCGGAGCGCCGATGCCCATGAGGTAGCTCACCTGGTCGGGGCGGCCCGCAAGACCCGTGCCGGAGGAGACGTACAGGCGGGTGCCTCGCAGCTTGTCTGCGTTGACCAGCGCGTCGTTGTAGCGGTTGTAGGGGCCGTTCATCGGGCCCCACATCATCTCCGGAGTCACCGTCTTAAAGTCCGGGGTGCCCCCGGCGCGGTTCACGGTCACGCGCGCGAAGTTGTAGCCGTGCGGCGAGGAGGTGGCGGCGCAGCCGGAGAAGGAGGCCGCAGCCTGGTACATCCCCGGGTTGTGCTCCGCGAACAAGAGGGCGGAGGTAGCGGACATGGAAACGCCCACCACGGCGCGGCGGCCGTTGGCGCCGACGACCCGCTCGATCGGGCCTGGAAGCTCCCTGGTCAGGAACGTCTCCCACTTCTGCGGGCCGTTGAGGTACAGCGAACGCATGTCCTCGTTCAGCCAGTCCGTGTAGTAGGAAAACGCGCCGGCCTGGGGGATGACCACGTTGACGCGCTTGCCGGCGAAGTAGTCCTTGGCGGGGTAGAGCTTCAGCCAGTCCTGGTTCTGCTCCGCGCCGCCGGCGCCGTTGAGCAGGTACAGCGTCGGCGCGCCCGCGACGCGCTTGCCGGACGGGTCTGTCGCCGGGATCACCGCGACAGGGATGTCCCGGCGCATGGAGGGCGAGTACACGTTGTACGACAGCACCGTCTTGTGGTCTACCTGGCTGACCCAATCCTGCGGCTTGGCAGTGTTGGTGACCAGCGGCGGGTTGGTGGGCGCATCCCACGCCTTGACGGTCCCCACAGGTTGAGCCGAGGCGGCCGGTGCGCCGGAGCATGCGAGGGAGACTGCCGTGAGGGCGGCCAGTGCCGCCGCCTTAATCTTCTTCATGTGGTTCATCCAGTCCTGGGGAGGGTTAAGCTGACAGGCGACAATGCGCCATCCTAAAGCACATTCGATACTGTAGTGGTCAGTGTTACGCGTGTGGCGTGTTCCACCGCCTGCCCTGCAACCCGAAAGGACCCACCATGAACCCCATCGAGACGATTCAGCTGCAGATCAACCAGGTCCTCGGCGAGCTGGTCCACGCAGGTTCCTCCATGTCGTCGACCGTCGCCTACGGCCTGGGCATGTTCTAAGCGGCGGTTTTCCGCCCCGCCGGCACACGCTTTAGCGGCGCCTCCCGAACCAACGGGAGGCGCCGCTAAAACGTCGTCAAGCGGGACGTGCTTACTTGTCCAGGCCCAGCGCCTGCTTGAACACCTTGTCGTAGGACAGCTTCAGGTCGTCGCGCCAGGAGCCCCAGCTGTGGGTGCCAACGTTGCGCAGCTCCGCATGGTCGATCTTCACGTCGTTGGCACGCATCTTCACCATCAGGTCATGGGTGCAGGCGTTCATAGCGGCCTCGATTGCGCCGCCCTCGGCCTGCAGCGTCATCGCATTGAAGAACGCCCGCGAAGACGCTTCGTTCGGGTCCACGCCAGCGCCGATCAACCGGTTCTTCAGGTAGCCCGCCATGTCTGTTTCGCCTGCGAGGCCGGTTCCAGTGGAAAGGTAGACGCCGGTGCCCTTGAGGTCCGCCGCGTTGACCAGCGCGTCGTTGTGGCGGTTGTAGTCCGAGCCCCGCGGGCCGAAGACGTACTCCGGCGCCATCACGCCCGGCGCGCCGCGGTCCACAGTCAGGTTCACAAACTCCCACGGCAGCGGAGTGGAGGTGGCCGCGCAGCCGGAGAAGGAACCCACAGCGTCGTAGAAGCCGGGATTGTGCTCCGCCAGCAGCAGCACCGAGGTCGCGGCCATGGACAGGCCCGCCACCGCGCGGCGGTCCTGGTCTGCGTTCATGTACGGCTCCACCACCTGCGGCAGCTCGTGCGCCAGGAAGGTCGACCACATCTGCTTGCCCTTGTAAAAGACGTTCTCCACCGGGGGAGCGGCGGCCCAGTCCACGTAGTAGGAGAACGCGCCCTCCATAGGCACGACGACGTTGACGCCCGAGCGCCCGTACGTGTCGTACATCTCCCGGAAGGCCTGCGCCACCCAGTCGGAGTTTTGCTCAGAGCCGCCGGCGCCGTTGAGCAGGTACACCGTCGGGGCGTCCGAAACGAGCTGGCCGTTCGCGCCGGTTGCCCGGAAGATTGCCACCGGGATATCGCGGCCCATGGACGGCGAGTGCACGCGGATGGCCTCGTTCGCCCAGACGCCCTCGTTGTCCTTCAGGATCTTGACCCACCTTTGATCTGCGCCCGTTTGCGTCTTCGGGGTCTCGCCGAGCGGCTTGATGCTCGGGTGGCCTACGGATTCCTCCGGAACCGCCGCCGGCTGGGTCCCCTCCACGCGCGGGTTAGCGCCGTCGACCGGCTCGCTGGCCAGTTTCGCGGGATCCTCTGCCGCTACAACCTTGTCCACCACCTCGACTTTCGTGGTGGTGGTGACCGGGGGTGCCGCTGACGTGGTCGCTTCGGGGCTCGCGCCTGTCGACGTCGTTTCCGTCACCCCCGACGGCGCTTCAGCCGGCGAGCTCGACGGGGTGGCGATTGTGGATTCCACCACCGACACGGCCGGATCGAGTGTAGTTACCGCCTTGTCGCTGGTGCTCACCGTTTCAGCGCTATCGGTAGCGGCGACGTACTGGACAGCAGGGACGGAACCTGCGGCGACAAGGGCCGCGGCCGCTACTGCGATCGCCGAGCGTGAGAGTTTCACGTCATGCACTCACTTTCAGTGTTTCGGTGTTTCTGTGTTTCAGTGGAGGAAAGAACTGGATGCTCCGCAACATTTTGCCAGACGGGCACGTACCATATACATCGTGAGTAAAGAACATTTTGACGTTGTTGTCCTCGGCGCTGGCCCCGGTGGCTATGTCGCCGCCATCCGTGCAGCTCAGCTGGGTAAGAAAGTTGCTGTCATTGAGAAGCAGTACTGGGGCGGCGTCTGCCTCAACGTGGGCTGCATCCCTTCGAAGTCGCTGATCAAGAACGCCGAAGTGGCCGAGATTTTCAACCACGAGGCAAAGACGTTCGGCATCAAGGGCGACGTGGAGTTCGACTACACGGACGCCCAAAAGCGCTCCCGCAAGGTCTCCGAGAAGATCGTCGGTGGCGTGCACTACTTGATGAAGAAGAACAAGATCCAGGAGATCAACGGCCTGGGCTCGTTCAAGGACGCCAAGACCATCGAGATCACCGAGGGCGACGACAAGGGCATGACCGTCACCTTCGACGACTGCATCATCGCCACCGGCGCAGTCGTTCGCACCCTCCCGGGCATCGAGCTGTCCGAGAACGTGGTCTCCTACGAGGAGCAGATCCTCAACCCCGAGGCACCGGAGAAGATGGTTATCGTCGGCGCCGGCGCCATCGGCATGGAGTTCGCCTACGTGCTGTCCAACTACGGTGTGGACGTCACCGTCATCGAGTACATGGACCGCGTCCTGCCCAACGAGGACAAGGACGCGTCCAAGGAGATTGCCAAGCGCTACAAGAAGCTCGGCGTGAAGCTGCTTACCGGCCACGCCACCACCGAGGTGCGCGACAACGGCGATTCCGTTGAGGTCGACGTGAAGAAGAACGGCTCCGACGACGTGGAAACCCTCACCGCGGACCGCGTGATGATCTCCGTCGGCTTCGCCCCGCGCACTGAGGGCTACGGCCTGGAGAACACCGGCGTTGAGCTGACCGACCGCGGCGCGATTGCCATCGACGAGCGCATGCGCACCAACGTCGACCACATCTACGCCATCGGCGACGTCACCGCGAAGCTGCAGCTCGCCCATGTCGCAGAGGCCCAGGGCATCATCGCCGCCGAAACCATCGCAGGTGCGGAGACCCTCGAGATCGAGGACTACATGATGACCCCGCGCGCCACCTTCTGTAACCCGCAGGTCGCCTCCATGGGCTACACCGAGGAGCAGGCCAAGGAGAAGTGGCCGGACAAGGACATCAAGGTCGCAACGTTCCCGTTCACCGCGAACGGCAAGGCCGTTGGCCTCAACGAGACCGCCGGCTTTGGCAAGCTCGTGGCGGACGCCGAGTTCGGCGAGATCCTCGGCTGCCACCTCGTCGGCGCAAACGTCTCCGAGCTCATGCCGGAGGTTGTGCTGGCGCAGCGCTTCGACCTCACCGCGGGTGAGATCGCGCGCTCCATCCACATCCACCCGACCCTTTCCGAGGTGCTCAAGGAGATCTCCCACGGCGTCGAAGGCCACATGATCAACCTCTAAGCCTGCGCTTCATGGCGTACCAAAAAGGCGGGCCCGTTCAATGGAGCGGGCCCGCCTTCGGTGCGTCGTGAAGCGAATTAGTGCTTCTGCGTCGGGTTGTCGGTGCCGGCGACGGCAGCAGCCAGGGAGTCGAGGGACTTGGCCAGGAAGTCGTCATCGAACTTCTCGGTCATGCCCAGGAGGTTCTCCTCCAGTTCATCGCGCTGGTAGGTGAGGGTGACGTTGGTGTTGTCCGCGTCGACCGGCTCGAGCTCGTAGAGCCACTTCGCGCCCACCTTGACCTCGGCGGTGGTGTTTTCCACGTTCTTCCAACCGATGATGCGGTCTTCCTGGAAAGCGAAGACCTCGTTCTTGGTCTGGTAGTCACCGTCCTCCTTGGTCATGTTCATGGTGAAGATGTCGCCCACCTTCTGCAGGCGCTCGCCCTGGTCGGCGGAGACGACCATGCCGGAGCTATCGGTCTCGGCGTGGCGCTGCGGGTTGGAGAGGATGTCGAAGATCGCGGCAGCAGGGGCGTCGATCTGGCGGGTTGCGGTGTTTTCAGTGTTCTTGTCAATAGCCATGAGTGCCAGGGTACCGATTTTCGGCACAGTGGGTCGGGCGGCCGGTTAGGGGAAACTAACCAACCAAAGATTGACACTGAAAGGGGTGGGTAATGTGGAATCCAGTAACGATGCCGCCGCGAGTGTCGAACATCACAAATCGTGCGGATTGCAGCATGTGGGGCTCAAGGTGGGGTTGAGACTAGGGCGAGCCTGCAAATCCAGTGTGAACGAGCGGGGGCAATCTCTTAGAGTATTAGCGACACTGGAGGTGCCATGACTGTACAAAACGCAGACCGTGATGCCATTCGTCACGGAAAAATTACTGAAAAGCCGCTGCGCGAGCGGCCGTCCTACCCAACGTGGGCTATCAAGCTGACGATGGCCATCACAGGCCTCATTTTCGGCCTGTTCGTTCTCGGCCACATGGTGGGCAACCTGAAGATCTTCATGCCGCTGCACGCCGATGGCTCCGCGCCGATCGACGAGTATGGCGAGTTCCTGCGCACGATCGGCGAGCCGCTCTTCCCGCGCGAGGGCTTCCTGTGGATTCTCCGCATTGCCCTGCTGGCCTGCTTGGCGCTGCACGTCTGGGGCGCCTTTGCCCTGCGTTCGCGTTCCTCAAAGTCCCGCGGCCGCTTCCAGCGCACCAACCTCATGGGCGGCTGGCAGTCCACCGCCACGAAGTCGATGATCTGGACCGGCATCATCCTGCTGCTGTTCATCATCTTCCACCTGCTGGACCTCACCTTCGGTCAGGCCGTCGCCTCCGATGAGTTTGTTCAGGGTGCGGTGCGCAACAACCTGCTCGCCACCTTCGCGCCGGGCCGCTGGTGGGTCACCCTGGTGTACGTGGTTGCCAACCTTGCGCTGCTGCTGCACCTGACGCACGGCATCTACCTCGCGGTGTCCGACCTGGGTTGGCTGGGCAAGCGCGGCGAGGGCCTGATGGTCATCCTTGCGTACATCCTCCCGTTCATCGTTGTCGCTGGCAACGTTGTCATGCCGCTCGCCATCGCGTTCGGCTGGGTCCCGGACTTTTCCCGGTAACGGCTTTTTAGGAGAACAACTATGACTACCTCTATTTCCGGTCTTTCCGGGGCTCAGGGTTCCAACGGCGGCGAGCAAACCTCCGCTGGGGCGAAGGGCCAGCAGCGCCCCGGCGAGTTCCGTCAGCCTGAGTCCGCCGCCGCCGGCGTGACGCCGGGTAACGTCCTCGAGTCCAACGAGCCGAACCGCGACGAGGTTCGGATGAAAGACATGTGGCAGTACCAGAAGGACCACATGAACCTGGTCTCGCCGTTGAACCGCCGCAAGTTCACCGTTCTGGTGGTGGGCACCGGCCTGTCCGGCGGTGCCGCCGCCGCCGCTTTGGGTGAGCTGGGCTACAATGTCAAGGCCTTCACCTACCACGACGCTCCGCGCCGTGCTCACTCGATCGCGGCCCAGGGTGGCGTGAACTCCGCTCGCGGCAAGAAGGTGGACAACGACGGCGCGTACCGCCACACCAAGGACACCGTCAAGGGCGGCGACTACCGCTGCCGCGAGTCCGACTGCTGGCGCTTGGCCGTCGAGTCCGTCCGCGTCATCGACCACATGAACGCCATCGGCGCGCCGTTCGCCCGTGAGTACGGCGGCACGCTGGCCACCCGCTCCTTCGGTGGTGTGCAGGTCTCGCGCACCTACTACACCCGCGGTCAAACAGGCCAGCAGCTGCAGCTTTCGACGGCGTCCTCGCTGCAGCGTCAGATCCACCTGGGCAACGTGGAGATCTTCACCCACCACGACCTGATGGACCTGATCATCACCGAGAAGGACGGCAAGAAGCACTGCGAAGGCATTGTCACCCGCAACCTCATCACCGGTGAGATCGCGCCGTTTACCGGCCACGCCGTCATCCTCGCCACCGGCGGGTACGGCAACGTGTACCACAAGACCACGTTGGCGAAGAACTCCAACTCCTCGGCCATGATGCGTGCGTACGAGCGCGGTGCCTACCTGGCGTCCCCGTGCTTCGTGCAGTTCCACCCGACCGGCCTGCCGGTCAACGCGAAGTGGCAGGCGAAGACGACGCTGATGTCCGAGTCCCTGCGTAACGACGGCCGCATTTGGACGCCGAAGGAAAAGGGCGACGATCGCGCCCCGAACGAGATCCCCGATGAGGAGCGCGACTACTTCCTGGAGCGCCGCTACCCGGCCTTCGGCAACCTCGTGCCCCGCGACGTGGCGTCCCGTGCAATCTCCCAGCAGCTCAACGCCGGTTACGGCGTCGGCCCGCTGCACAATTCCGCGTACCTGGACTTCTCCGACGCCATCGAGCGTCTCGGCGAGGACACCATCCGCGAGCGATACTCGAACCTCTTCGAGATGTACGAGGACTCCACCGGTGAGGACCCGTACAAGGAGCCGATGCGCATCGCCCCGACCGTCCACTTCACCATGGGCGGCCTGTGGACGGACTTCAACGAGATGACCTCCATCGACGGCCTCTTCGCCGCCGGTGAGTGCTCCTGGACGTACCACGGCGCGAACCGCCTGGGTGCCAACTCGCTGCTGTCCGCGTCTGTGGACGGCTGGTTCACCCTGCCGTTTACGGTGCCCAACTACCTCGCTGACCACCTCGGCGAGGAGGTGCTGCCGGAAGATTCCCGGGAAGCACAGGACGCGGTGGCTGAGGTCACCGAGCGCATCGAGCGCATCATGTCCATCCGCGGCCCGGAACCGCACGGCCCGGAGCACTTCCACGAGCAGCTCGGAGACATCCTCTACGAGCACTGTGGCGTGTCCCGCACTGTGGAGGGCCTGGAGGAGGGCATCCGCAAGATCCGTGCCCTGCGCGAGGACTTCTGGACCAACATCTCCATCCCTGGTTCCCCGAACGACATGAACCAGACCCTCGAGGCCGCACTGCGCCTCGTCGACTACATCAACCTCGGCGAGCTCATGTGCATCGACGCTCTGGACCGCGACGAGTCCTGCGGTGCCCACTACCGCATGGATCACCTCACCGACGACGGCGAGGCAGAGCGTGACGACGACAACTGGTGCTTCGTGTCGGCTTGGGAGCCGGCCGGTGAAGGCCAGTTCATCCGCCACGCAGAACCCCTGCACTTTGATTCGATCCCGCTGATGGCAAGGAACTACAAGTAATGAAACTGACACTTGAAATCTGGCGCCAGGCTGGTCCTGACACCGAGGGCAGCTTCGAGACCGTTCAGGTCGATGACGCTGTGGAGCAGATGTCCATCCTGGAGCTGCTCGACCACGTGAACGCGACCTACGTCGAGCAGGGCAAGGAGCCGTTCGTCTTCGCGTCTGACTGCCGCGAAGGTATCTGTGGCACCTGTGGCGTGTCCGTGAACGGCCGCCCGCACGGTGCAGGCCAGAACACCACCGCATGTCTGCAGCGCCTGTTCAACTACAAAGACGGCGACACCCTGAAGATCGAGCCGTTCCGCTCCGGCGCGTTCCCGGTGATCAAGGACCTTGCCGTAGACCGCTCCGCGCTGGACCGCGTGATGCAGCAGGGCGGCTACGTCTCGGTCAACGCTGGCACCGCGCCGGACGCGGACACGCTTGCTGTGAACCACCACGACGCGGAGACCGCGCTCGACTACGCCGCCTGCATCGGCTGCGGCGCGTGTGTGGCTGCGTGCCCGAACGGTGCCGCGCACCTGTTCACCGGCGCGAAGCTGAAGCACCTCAAGCTGCTTCCGCTGGGCAAGCAGGAGCGCTCCCGCCGTGCACGCAAGATGGTCGACGAGCTGGAAACCAACTTCGGCCACTGCTCGCTCTACGGCGAGTGCGCCGACGTGTGCCCGGCCGGCATTCCGCTCGATGCGGTCGGCGCCATCAACGCCGAGCGCGCCCGCGCTGCCTTCAAGGGCGGCGACGACTAGGCCTGTCGTATACTCGAACCATCGCAGCAGCTCGAGCTGCCGCCCCACAGAAGCTGAAGAAGGAAACAGAAACAATGGGTTCCACCGCAGTTGCAGACATTCGCAACGAGTCCTACCCGGAGTACACCGGCCGTATTGATGACACGTACATCGAGGGCTACGACCCGGTATCCCTGGGCGCGCCGCACGCTTCGCTGTCGCGCATTAAAACCTGGGTTGCTATGGGTCTGATCCTGGCCACCCTCTTCGGCATCGGTCTGGCCGTGTGGGGTGCTGGCGCGATGATCTACGGTTTCGGCTCCCAGACCCACGATCTGGCTCAGCGCCTCCTGATCCTGGGTGTTGCCGAGGCAGTTATCACAGCCGCGCTCGGCGGCATCCTTATCGCCGCGGGCCGAAAGGACTACAAGGCGTACCGTAAGCGCACCGGCCGTCGGAATTAGCTCTCACCGGCCCGCTGGCTGAAGCAAAACGCCCCCTCCACCTGCGGAGGGGGCGTTTTTCGTGCGCGTGTCGGCACGCCTGCTTTAATCGAGGGCATGAGCGAGCAGCTTTCCATGATGCCCACCCCGAGCAACGAGGCCGAGCGCCGTCGTGTCTTGCACCGCCACAAGGTAGCGGTGACGAGCCTGCTTGCGCTGATGGCGGTCATCTTCATCGCCTGCTCATGGGCGCAGTCCCGGGGAAACGGTGCTGCGTGGATCGGCTATGTCCGGGCCGCTGCGGAGGCAGGCATGGTCGGCGGTTTGGCGGACTGGTTTGCTGTGACAGCGTTGTTTAAATATCCGATGGGCATTCCTATCCCGCACACGGCCATCATCCCGAACAAAAAAGACCAGGTCGCCGGGGTGCTCAGCGACTTTGTTAGCGAGAACTTCCTCAACGCCCGCACGATCACGGATAAAGTCATGGCCGCCGGCATCCCGGAGCGTGTGGGCCGCTGGCTTGCGCAACCGGAGAACGCTGGGCGGGTCAGCGAGGAGGCCGGCAAATTCACGGTGCGCATGGTCGAGGGGATCGACCCCGCAGAGGCGGAGGGCTTCATCAACACCCAGCTGATAGACAGGCTGGCGGAGCCGATTTGGGCGCCGCCACTCGGGCGGACGCTGGAGGGCCTGATCGCGGACGGCAAGGTGGAGCCTGTGGTGGACGACATCGTCGTCTGGGCTCGCCGCAAGGTCGACGGCATGGAGGGCACCGTGGTCACCATGATCGACGAGCGCATGCCCCGCTGGGCGCCCCGCTTTGCCAAAGAGCTTGTGGGCCAGCGGGTGTACGACGAGATGGTCGCGTTCATGGAGGACGTCGACACCGACGAGCAGCATGAAGCGCGGCGCGCGATCCGCCGCCAGATCACCCAATTCGCACAGGACCTGCAGTTCGATGGGGATATGATCTCGCGGGTGGAGGCGCTGAAGAACGACGTCATGGGCTCGGCGGCGGTCACTTCGGCCGCAGGGGGTATCTGGGAGCAGCTCTCGGAGGCGCTCGTCGCTCAGGCATCGGATGCGGAGAGCGCGTTGCGCCGCAAGGCAGCGGCGTCCGCGCGCGAGTGGGGCCAGAAGCTTGTGGATGACCCTTCGGTTCGCGCCGATGCGGAGCGGACGCTGGAGAAGATCACCCACTTCGCCGCGGAGAACGGCGCGGACCAGATCGTCGGCATCATCGCCGAGACGATCGAGCGCTGGGACGGCGAGGAAGCGGCGGACAAGATCGAGCTCATGGTGGGCAAGGATCTGCAGTTCATCCGCTTGAACGGCACAATCGTCGGTGCACTCGCCGGCTTAGCTATTTACACTGTGTCCCAACTGCTGTTCTACTAACACAAGGAGCGAAAAATGACCGACAACACGTTTGACAAGCAGACCGGTGATGAGGGGGAGGTGCGCAACAACCTGCGCGAGGCGGGTGACGCACTTCTCGCGGCCGGATCCGCCATCGGTGCTGCGCTGAGCAAGGCCACCGGCGAGCTTTCAGACCGGTTGAAGATGGCCACCGAGGACGCGCGACAGAACCTCAACGCCGCGACCACCGAGGGTGAGGTACGGGGTGCCGCGTCCAGCTTCGCGGATGAGGCGGAGCGGGTATTCAATAATTTCCGCGAGCGTGACTTGCAGTTCACGGACGATGTGAAGGCGAAGGTGCGCAGCACCATCGAGGATGCGCGCACGTCTTTCAACGAGCGCCTGGAAAACACCCAGACTGAGGGGATCGAGGGCACCGTGGAGGACCTGCGTTCCCGGTTCAACGGCCTGGTGGAGCGGATTCAGGACCAGTTCGCCGGAGAGAAGCGCGACGACGATATCATCGACGGCGAAATTGTCGATAATGCTGGCACCGGCGCAACCGGCGCTCGTGCAACCGATGCGACTGTGAACGTCGAGGACCTGAAGTAGGAGCCATGGATACCGCCACCGTCAGCCACATCAACCAGATCATGTTGATCCCGTCGCGTGCGGGCATGGTGCTCATGCTGCTGGTGGGCATTGCCGGCATCGTCGGGGCGGTCATGGCCGGGACTACCCGCGCAGACGCGTTCGAGGCCGCTAACCGTCAGTCCAAGGGGGCCTGGGTGGGCATCCTGGTTCTGGCGGCCCTGGCGTGCCTGCTGCGCTTCCCCTTCATCGCATGGTTCGGCGCGGTGGCAATCGGCATCTACTTCTTCGATGTTCGCCCGCAGATACAGCGCATCCTGGGAGGCAATGCCGGCTGGTAGACAGCCCGGTAGACAGCCCAGCAGATAGCTAGGACTGGTAGCTGAGCTCGTTGCTCGGCTGGGTCTGCTCCAGCGAGTCGCTTTGCTGCATCTGTTGCAGTTCGGAGAAGTTGACGTCGCTGCCCGCCACGCTCACTCGGAGGCCGCCGGGGATGACGGTGAAATCTTCCACGTTCATCCCGCCGGTGGCCTCTTGCGCGACACCTTCGGACATGGCGGAACTGATCGCCTGGGCGACCTCGTCGGGCAGCTCGAATCCGAACAGCTCGGTGCTGCGCGCCTGGAAGGTCAGCTGGCCGTCCTGCATCACCGGTTGCAGCTCGATGCCCGCCGCGCCGGAGGTGAACACGATGGTGAATGTTCCGGCGTCCTCGTTGGAGGTCACGTCTGACACGGTGATCACGTTGGCGAGGAAGCTATCGCCGATTTGCTGCTGTAGCTGCTGGTTCAGCATCGCGCGTACGAAGTCGTTCGGGAGCTCCGTGGTCAGCCGCAGCGATTCTGCCACGGGCTCGCCGCCGTTGAGCCGTACGTTATCCATGTCCACCACGGACGCTGGGGTGCCGGAGATCTGGTCCCCGTTGATCGTGAGGTCGGACTGTTGGTCCACGGTCATGTGGGGGAACTTGCCGCCGAGCAGGCCGATGGTGACGGGGCTGGTGCCGAAAGACACCGAGGTGCCTTCTGGCGCCTGAGCGGTGACTTGCTTTGCCACGAACGTGCGGATGCCTACTTCCGCGAGCGCGAAGAGGAGCAGCACCGCGGCGACGATTGAAAGGGCGACTTTCCACGCTGTTTTCATGCGGGACAGTCTACGAAGTGGGTGCGACTGCCAGCCAATTCACAGTCACCGTGTTGTCCTGCGTTCTTCGTCGCTGGGGAGCGACCGGCCAGGTCCTAGCCAGCTCCTCCAGTGCGTGGCGCCACCGCACGCGCGGGCCGTGGGGCTCCCAGCCGCTGGCCCGGTCCCATGCGGCATCCGCGTCGGCGAGAAAATCGTGGATGGGCTCACCCGGCACGTTGCGGTGGATGAGCGCTTTGGGCAGCCGCTCCGCCACGTCGCTGGGTTTCGCGGTGTGGCGCGGGTCCCAGCTCAGGGTGAGGGTTTGGGGACCGGAGGCGTCGATAAGCAGCCATGCGCACCGCCTGCCGAGCTCGTCGCAGGTGCCCTCGATGAACACCCCGCCCGGCGCTAAGCGCTCGCTGACGGTGCGCCACACGTCCGGGACCTGGTCCACGTCGTACTGGCGCAGCACGTTGAAGGCGCGCACGATGTGGGGGCGGTAGCCGGCGAGCTCGAAGCCGCCGAGCTCGAAGCGCACGCCGTCGCGCGGCGGGAGGACACGGGACGGGTCGATCTCTAGGCCCACGACCTCGATGTCGGGGCGGATCTGGCGCAGCCACCCCGCCCACTCCACGGTGGTGGTGTGGGATGCGCCGTAGCCCACGTCCACCGCCAGCGGCTGGGTAGCCGAGCGCAACAGCGACTGGACCTGCGGGTTGAAGCGGGTCCAGCGGTCCGACCTGCGCAGGCGGTTGATCCCCGTGGTGCCGCGGGTGATTACCCCGTAGGGCTTTCCCGCCGCGGACGGGGTGGCGCGCAGGTTGTGGTAGTGGGGAATTAGAGGTTCTCGCTAATCCACTGCTCGGTGAGCTTGGCCTCGTTTTCCACGATCTCCTCCAACGCGTCGGCCACCTTCGGCTCCAGCGCTGCGCCCATGAACGGGATGTTCACCTTTGCCTCGAGCTCGTAGTCCAGCTTGGTGTTCTCGCCGTCGCGGGTGGCGGTGTACTCGGCACCCAGGTCCACCGGGGTGCCCTTCACGTCGCCGGTCATGGTGTGATTGGCGGTGTCGCCCTCGAGCTCGCCGACGTGCACTACGCGCTTGAGCTTGAGGTCCTGGGACACCAGCGCCTGTGCGGCCTCCGGGAGGATGGACTTGGGCAGGATCTCAAACAGGGTGGCGGTGTTGTCCGCGAACTCGTTGAGCTCGCCCGGCTCCGGGGAGAGCTTTTCCGCGATGAACTCCCAGTACTCGCGGGTGCTGTACGCCTGCGCGACCTTCTCGATCGGCTGGTTGATGGTCACAGTGGTCTCACTACGTGCAGTCATGGGTCACAGACTACCGTTGTCCACGTGACTGCCCCATCATTCGCCTCCCTGACCACACTGCGCGTCGGCGGCACGCCAGCCGCCGCTTACGAGTGCACGAGCGCAGAGCAGCTCGCGGACACCGTGGCTCGGCTCGACCGCGCGGGCACCCCGCTACTCGTCGTCGGCGGCGGTTCGAACCTTCTCGTCGCGGATGGCGAGCTCGACCTCGCTGCGGTACTCGTGCGCAACGAGGGCATCACGCTTGACGACGACCTCCGGCTCCGCATCCAAGCCGGCACCGAGTGGGACGCGGTGGTCGCGTACGCCGTGGAGCACGGCCTGGGCGGGATCGAGGCCCTGTCCGGCATCCCCGGCTCCGCTGGTGCGACCCCGGTGCAAAACGTGGGCGCCTACGGCTCGGAGATTGCGGACGTGCTCACCAGGGTTCGGCTGTGGAACCGCGAAACGGGTGTGGACGAGTGGGTGCCGGCCGAGTCGCTGGATTTGGCGTACCGCTACTCCAACCTGAAGTTCACCCGCCGCGCGGTGGTGCTGGAAATCGAGCTGCAGCTGCAGGACACCGATCTCTCCATCCCACTGCGCCACCTGGGCGGCGAGCGCGTGCCGTTGGCGAAGGCCCGCGAGTCTGTCCTGGAAACCCGGCGCGCCAAGGGCATGGTCCTGGACGCTGCCGACTACGACACGTGGTCCGCCGGATCGTTTTTCACCAACCCGGTGGTGCCGTCCGCCGTCGCGGATGAGATCGAAGCGGAGGTGGGCGAGGAACGCATGCCCCGTTTCCCTGCCGGCGACGGGCAGGAGAAGCTCTCGGCGGCCTGGCTTATCGAGCGCGCCGGCTGCCACCGCGGCTTTCCCGGGGAGGACGCCCCGGCGAGGCTGTCTACCAAGCACACCTTGGCGCTGACCAACCGCGGCCAGGCGCGCGCCGCGGACATAGCGGACCTGGCCCGCCGCGTGCAGGACCAGGTCCGCGGCGCGTTCGGCGTGGAGCTGCACCCCGAGCCCGTCTGGGTCGGGCTTTAGGTATCGGGTTCTAGGCGTCTGCCTCTAGCCCGCGGCGGCTGCGGGGGAAGCCCTGGATCCACACGGGGCGGAAGCGGCGGCGGGGCTTTAGCTCTCGGCGAGTTTGGCCAGTAGGGCGTCGCGCACCTCGCGGCGGCGGATCTTGCCCATCGGGTCCTTCGACAGCTCGTCGAAGTGGTAGAAAGTGCGCGGAACCTTGTAGCGGGTCAGGTTTTCGCGTGCGAATTCCTTGAGTCCTTCGGGGTCGAGGGCGGCGCCGTCGTTAAGCACGATGCATGCGACCACATCCTCGGAGCCGTCCGGGCGCGGGCGGCCCACGACGGCGACATCCGCGACGTCTTTGTGGGTGCGGATGACCTCCTCCACCTCCGCCGGGTAGACGTTGAAGCCGCCGGTGATGATGAGTTCTTTGATTCGGGAGACCAGCTTGATAAAGCCGTCTTCCTCCATGATCCCCATGTCGCCGGTGCGGAACCAGCCGTCATGGAAGACCTTCTCAGTGGCCTCGGGGTTGTTGAAGTAGCCGCTGAACACCTGGGGGCCCTTGGCCAGGATTTCGCCGGCCTCGCCGAACGGCATGTCCTCGTCCGGGTTGTCGGGGTTGACAATGCGGATCTGTGTGTCGGGGAAGGGGATGCCGATGTAGCCGGGGCGGCGTTCCGCGGACTCGGGGTTGCCCACGATGATGGGGGAGGTTTCGGTGAGCCCGTAGCCCTCTACGAGGTGGCCGCCGGTGGCGCGCTCCCACTCTTCGATCACGTTGGCGGGAAGCGACGAGGCGCCGGAGAAGCCGATCTTCACGTCGGACAGGTCCACGTGCTTTTTCTTGGCGGTTTTGACGATGCGCTCGAAGACGGTGGGCACGCCCGGCACGAAGGTGGGCGGGGTGACGCGGATGGCCTTCATGATCAGGTCCATTTTCGGCGCCGGCAGCAGGACGAGCTCAGAGCCGATGAGCATGGTCAGCGTCAGCGAGAAAGTCAGGCCGTAGGCGTGGAAGAACGGCAGGGTGGCCAGCATGCGCTGGTTGCCCTCCTGCAGTTCTTTGACCCACGCCTGGCCCTGTAGCGGGTTGGCAATGAGGTTGCGGTGCGACAGTGCGGCGCCCTTCGGGGCGCCGGTGGTGCCGGATGTGTAGAGGATCACGGCGGGGGAGTCCGGGGTGATCTCCTCCGGGGTGGCCAGGTCCCCGCCCAGACCGCCGATAGCGGAGCTGGTCAGGGACTCCCACGGCACGGTGTGCAGAGAGGTGTTCTTGCTGGTGGAGGTGAGTGCAGCGCGAGCCTCCATGACCTTCGGCAGCGGGATGCGCAGGGCGAGCTGCTGGGCGCGCGGCATGGCCTTGGTCATGTTCACGCTTACTACGGTCTCGAGCGGTGTGTCTTTGCGCAGTTTCTCCAGGGTGTCGGCGGCCTTGTCCCACGCGATGGCGATGCGGGCGCCGTGGTCCAGAAACTGCGGGCGCAGCTCGTGGGCGGTGTAGAGCGGGTTATGCTCCACCACCACGCCGCCGATCAGCTGCACCGCGAAGAACGCCGCCATGTGCTGGGGGCAGTTGGGCAGCATGATGGCAACACGGTCGCCGGGGCGCACGCCGAACGCTTTCAGGCCGGCGGCGGCGCGGCGCACCTCGCGGTCAAGCTCGCCGAACGTTTGGGTGCGGCCGAAAAAACGGGTGGCAATGCGCGAAACGTTGCGCGACAGGTTGTCTTTGTACAGCTCGCCGAGGGTCTGCTCGCCGTACTCCAGCGAGTGGGTGGTCCACTCGGGGTAGTACTGCAGCCAGGGCTTAACGTCGTTCACATTGGATGGGGTGAGAGCCATGCGCACCACCCTACCCCTAACCTACGGTTGCGTAAGAAGTTGCAGGAGCGTGTCGCGGACCTTGTGGCGGCATGCCCTAGGCGGGATCACTTTCGGGGCGAGAAGGTTGCTCGCGCTGCGGGGTAGGGGTCGTTGCTCTAGGCTGTAGCGCGGAACATCAACGGGGGATCTCTGGGGGAGATTATGACGACCTATTTCGAGCCGTCCCACGGCGCTTTTGACTCTGCTCTTGACGCTGCTTTCGAGTCGGCTCACGGTGCTGTAGACACCGCTTTCGGGCCGGCGAAGGCGCCGGAACTTGAGCTCACCCCACCGTCGGTACTGGACCAGTCCAACCTGGTAGACCCGGTGAAGTCGCCGCCGAAGCAGGGGTGGCGCAAACTCGTCCACTCCGCCACGCGCGGCCGGATCAACCCGGGAGGTTCGAAACGGGAGCTGGAGGAGCAACAGCTCTACAGCGCGATCCGAGCGCCCCTGCGTGGCGACTACCGCATCGCCGTCATGAGCCTGAAAGGCGGGGTGGGCAAGACCACCACCACGGTCGCCCTCGGCGGCGTGTTCGCCCAAACCCGCGGCGACCGGGTCATCGCCATCGATGCCAACCCGGACCTGGGCACCCTCGCCCAGCGCGCCGCCACCGCCGCGCCTGCGACCATCCGCGACCTCCTCGAGGCCCCCGGCACGGACCGCTACCCGCAGGTGCGGGCCTACACCAACCAAGCTTCCTCCCGGCTGGAGGTCATCGGCTCCGAGCGCGATCCGGCTGTCAGCGAGGCGTTTTCGGAGGACGACTACCGCCGCGCCATCGACATCCTGCAGCACCACTACAACGTCATCCTCACGGACTGCGGGACGGGGCTCATGCACTCCGCTATGGCCGGGGTGCTGGATCTGGCCAACACGCTGGTCCTAGTCACCTCTCCCGCACTCGATGGCGCGCAGTCCGCCTCCGCCACCCTGGACTGGCTCAACCTGCACGGCTACGACCAGCTGGCCGGCAACGCTGTAGTTGTGGTGTCCGCGTCCGCGCCGGGCAAGCCCACCATCGACATGGGAAAGGTCACCGACCACTTCGCCTCCCGCACCCGTGCGGTGCACGCGATCCCGTACGACCGCCACCTGGCCGAGGGCGCCGTGGTGGACCTGGAGCGCATGGCGCCGGCGACGTTGAGGGCGTACCAGCACCTCGCGGCCACGGTTGCCTCGGACTTCGGCGCCTGGCACCGCCACGCCGCCCGCTGACACTGCGCGCTGACGCGGCGGTGATGCAGGATTGTTCATTTGCTGGGTCTGCGGACTTCCAGTGAATGAACTATTCTGCCTGGGCCGCCACCCCGACACTTCCCGGTGGAATCAGTCAGGAACCAAACCGGCGCGCTAGTCTTGCCCGCATGCGCGTCGCCATGATCTCCATGCACACCTCCCCGCTCGAACAGCCGGGGACCGGTGACGCGGGCGGCATGAACGTCTACGTCCACAACACCGCCACACAGCTGGCGCGCAAGGGCGTGCAGGTGGACGTGTTCACCCGCGCGACACGCCCCAGCCAGGGCGAGGTGGTGGAGGTGGAGCCCGGCTACCGGGTGGTCAACGTGGTGGCCGGGCCCTACGAGGGTTTGGAAAAGGAGGACCTGTCCACCCAGCTCGCCGCATTTTCCGGGGGCGTGGTGCAGTTCGTCCGCGCCAACGGGCTCGAGTACAACCTCATCCATTCCCACTACTGGCTGTCGGGGCAGGTGGGATGGTTGCTGGCGGAGCTGGCTGGCATCCCCCTGGTGCACACCGGGCACACCTGGGCGGCGGTGAAAAACGCGTACGGGACGGATTCTTCCGAGACGGAAGCACGGCGCATCTGCGAGCAGCAGCTGGTGGACAACGCTGAGGTCCTGGTGGTCAACACCGAAGACGAGACGAGCGAGCTCGCCCGCTTCTACGACGTGGACCCGGCAAAGATCGCCGTGGTCAGCCCTGGCGCGGACACTGAGCTCTTCACCCCGGGGACGAACCGGAACACGGAGCTCGCGCGGCGCCATCTGGGCATTCCGTTGCACGCGAAAGTGGTGGCGTTCGTGGGGAGGCTGCAGGATTTCAAGGGCCCCCAGGTGCTCATCCGCGCGATGGGGGAGGTGGTGCGCCGCGGCCGCGTGGAGGGCCCGCTGCGCGTGATTATCTGCGGCGGCGCCAGCGGCACCGGCTCGTCTGTGGAGCGCTACCGCGAGATGGCCAGCGAGGAGGGAATTGGCGGCTGCACGCGCTTTTTGGGCCCCCGTCCGCCCGAGGAGCTGGTCAGCATCTACCAGGCCGCGGACATCGTGGCGGTGCCCAGCTACAACGAGAGCTTCGGGCTGGTTGCGGTTGAGGCGCAGGCCGCGGGCACACCAGTGATTGCCGCGCGCGTGGGCGGCCTCCCGCTGGCGGTCGAGGAGGGGCGCACTGGGCTGCTCGTCGAGGGCCATGGCACGCACGCGTGGGCGGAGGCGCTTGAGCAGCTGCTTATCGACGACGCTTCGCGCATCCACATGGGCGAAACCGCCGTGACGCACGCGAAAGCGTTCAGCTGGTCCGCCTCCGCTGAGAAGCTGCTGCAGGTCTACGGCGACACCCTGGAAGGCTACGTCCCAGGCGAGGCCACCCGGGACGCCGGCGGGGTCTAGGACAAGCGCTTTCCGATTTCCTCGCCGAGTACTGCGCCGCCCCAGTAGCCGATCTTCTCGGAGTGGTGGGACACAGCCCGGTCAATTTCTGCCGGGTTAAATTCCCCGCGGGAAGCCTTCTGGGCCAGACCGGCAGCGTCCTGCTGGGCGCTGTCTACGGCTTTGCGGAGCTCGTCGCGAGGCACGGGCGGCTCAAAGCCCGGGTTGAGTTCGTCGAGCTGCTGGTTCATCTGCTTTTCCTCGTCCGCGGTGATCCCGAACTCGGCGCGCGGGGCCGAGGAATCAGGCAGGGTGAAGTGCTCGTTGACCTGGCCGTCGGGGATGCCGTAAGCGTCCTCGAGGATGCGGTCCGCCGGCTGGGCCTTGCCGAGCGGGCCGAGCGTCATAGAGGTCACGCCGATGATGGAGTTGTCGCGCGGGTCGAAGTTCACGCCGCCGGAGTCGCCCTGCTGGTAGTTCAACCCCCAGCTCCACACGCCGTTGCGGGTGCGCCCGATCTGGGTGGCGCAGCTGCGCCCGGTGGTCGAGCCGTCCTTGCAGATGGGCTGGCCGAAGTTGTCCGCCGAGACCTCGCCGGGCTGCAGGGTGCGGTAGTCCTTGATCCCGCTGAGCGCCACCGGTTCGCCGGCGGAACCGCCGTTGTAGTCGCGGGAATTGGAGATGTTGGTGGCGGAGACGTTGTCGTCGATACGCATGATGCCCCAGTCCGCAGTGCGGATGCTCTCCATCGGATCGGACAGGTCGATCGCGCTGGGCTTGAGGTCGTTGGAGGCGGTGCGCTCACCGATGCGCGGGTAGGTGCCGTCTACCGGCACGGAAAACTCGTTTTTGATCGGCGGCAAGCCGCTGATCGTGTTCACGCAGTGGGAGGCGGTCAGCATCACGCGCTGCGTGTCGCCGTCCAGCGTGCGCACGGTGCCGGTCGGGCCCTGGGTGCAGGTGCGCAGCCAAAACAGCGGCGGGACCTTCAGCTCGTCGCCGGTGGGCAGAGTCACCGTCTCAGGTGCCTTCTCCGGGAAGATGCGGAACGGGGCGCCGGGGGAGGCAAGCGCCGGCTCGGCCGCGGCGGCCGGAACCGCCAGGGCCGGGGTGAGCAGTAGTGCCGCGGCCGCGGTGAAAAAACGCGTCTTTTTCATGGTTATCCTCCGATTCCGAATTTTTCTTCCAGTACGAACCCGCCCCGCAGGCCGAGGTCGTGATGTGCGTGTCTGCACGGCGGGTAGCCTCGGCCGGGCACTATCCGCCCCGCGGTGTCCTGTGCGGGCGGGGTGGCCGCGGGGGTTCGCATACTTCGAGCATAACCCCTGTCGCCCGCGATTTTTGGGCGACGAAAAAGTGGGGGTGGTCTAGCGCAAGTACTCGTCGATGGCTGCGCGCACCTCGCCTGCCCGGCCCCGCGCCGCCGCGTCCGCGCGGCCGGCCAAATCCTGGGCCGCCGCAACCGGATTGGGGGCGGACGGCAGCTGCGCCGCCTCCGCGCTCAATTGCGCCGCGTCGGCCTGGGCGCCCATCACGGCGTTATCCAGCATCTCACGTGGCTGTGGTCCGTCGACCGTTTCCGGCGCCTCCGGGGAGAACTGCCCGATGTCTTCGTACAGCGGCGCGAAATCGGCCCGTTCCGCCGGCGTGGCCGGGGTGAACGCCTGGTTGACCTGGCCGTCGGGGATGCCGTAGGCGTCTTCAAGCGCCCTGTCCACCTGCTGCGAGTTGCCCAGCGGCCCCAGCCCGACGATGCTCAAGCCGATCGCCTCGCCCGTGCGCGGGTCGTAGTTGATGCCGCCAGAATCCCCCGACTCGTAGCGCACGCCGAAGTGCCAGACGAAATTCTGGGTGCGGAATAGCTGCACCCCGCAGGAGCGGCCGGTGCGCATACCGTCCTTGCAGATGGGCTGGCCGGCGTTGTCGATGCTGATTAATTCGCCGGGACCCAAATTCCGGTAGTCCTTCACCCCGGTAATTGCCACAGGCGCGGAGGGCCCACGGCCTTTTTGATCCAGGGAGGTGGACGTCCCGGAGGCCTCCACGCCCGGGTCCAGGCGCACCACCGCCCAGTCGGGCTCGTCGATAATGCGGTAGAAGTCCATCAACTCGCCGTTGCCCAGCGCAAACTCGGTGCGCTGCTTCTCCACCGCACCCACGCGCGGGTACTCCACGCCCCCGTTCGCCCGCACCGGCGCGTACACCACCGGCTCAACCTGTTCGCCCTTGACCTCGAAGCAGTGCGCGGCGGTGACCATGACGCGCTGCGCTTGCCCGTCCGGAGTGCGCACAACCCCGGCGGGGCCCTGACTGCAGCGGGCGGTGTGGGCGAACGACGTGGTGCCGCTGAACAGTGTGGCAATGGGCGCGCCGGGGGCGGCGAGGGCGGGCGCCGCGGCCGCCGGTGGCGTGGCGAGGGCTGCGAGGGTAATGCAGGAAGCGCCGGCGAGGGCAGCGAAGGAGAACTGTTTGCTCATGGCTTCAAACCCTAAACCACGGACCCGACACCCCATCCGTGGCATGCTGGAAGGCATGGGTAACGGAAAGCTGATTCTCGTTCGCCACGGGCAGAGCGAGTGGAATAAGTCGAACCAGTTCACCGGCTGGGTGGACGTGGACCTCACGGAGCAGGGCGAGGCCGAGGCCGTCAACGCTGGCAAGCTGCTTGTGGAAAAGGATGTCCTGCCGGACGTGCTGTTCACCTCCTTGCTACGCCGCGCCATCCGCACCGCGAACATTGCGCTCAACGCCGCGGATCGCCACTGGATCCCGGTGGAGCGCAACTGGCGCCTCAACGAGCGCCACTACGGCAAGCTGCAGGGGCTGAACAAGGCGGAGATCCGCGATAAGTTCGGTGAGGAGCAGTTCATGGAATGGCGCCGTTCCTACGACACCCCGCCGCCGGAAATCGACGCGGATAACCAGTACGCGCAGACGAACGACCCGCGCTACGCGTTCCTGCCGGAGGTGCCCCGTACCGAGTGCCTGAAGGACGTGGTGGAGCGTTTCCTGCCGTACTACATCGACGTCATTGCGCCGCAGGCGATGGCCGGCAAGAACGTCATGATTGCCGCGCACGGCAACTCCCTGCGCGCCCTGGTGAAGTACCTGGACAACATCTCGGACGAGGACATCGCCGGGCTGAACATCCCCACCGGCATGCCGCTGGTCTACGAGATCGCCGCGGACGGTAAGGTGCTCAACCCGGGCGGGACCTACCTGGACCCGGAGGCTGCAGAGGCCGGCGCCGCCGCTGTGGCGAACCAGGGCCAGAAATAGGCGGATGGCGTAGCTCCGGTGTCGCCGATCCTTGCGTTTTTCATCGGTGCCGCGCTGACCGTGCCCGCTGTGCTGCTCGGACAGCGGGCGCTTCGGTGGCGCGCCCGCAACCGCGCGGACGACGGCGGTGAAGACACCACCGTCAACACCGTCAGCCAGGTCCTGCACCTGGTCACCCAGGGCTCGCCGACGGGCATCGCGGTGATCAACCGCGGCGGCAACGTCGTGCTGTCTAACGCTCGCGCCCACGACATGTCGCTGGTGCATGACGGCAGCGTCAATCCACGGGTGCTGGAGGTGGCCTCCCAAGTCTTCGAGGACCAGGAGGAGCACGTCCTCGACCTGGATTTGCCGCAGCGCACCACCGGAAATCGGATCCGCAACGTGCGCGCCCTGGTCGCACCGCTGACGCTGACGGATAACTCCTACACCATCGTCTACGGCTCCGACGAGTCTGAGAACGTGCGCATGGAAAGCGCTCGGCGTGACTTCGTGGCTAACGTCTCCCACGAGCTGAAGACGCCTGTCGGCGGGATCTCGCTGTTGGCGGAGGCCATGTTGCAGGATCCCACCGACCCGGAGATGGTGGAGTACTTCGGGACCAAGCTGCACAAAGAGGCCCACCGGATGGGGGAGATGATCACGGACCTGATCTCCCTGTCCAAGCTCCAAGGGGCCGAGGCGCTGCCCGACATGGCCCCGGTGCGGGTGGACGACATCGTGGATGACGCGGTGGCCCGCAACCTGGTCACGGCGGAAAATCACGGCATCGAGCTCACGCGCGGGCAGCGTCTGGGGCTGCGTGTGATGGGGGATCGGGCAATGCTCACGGTGGCCGTCTCCAACCTCATCACCAACGCCATCAATTATTCGCCGAGCGGGCAGCCGGTGAGCGTGACCCAGAAGCTGGTGCGCGACAACGTGGTGCTCATCCGTGTCACAGACCGCGGCATCGGCATCGCGCCGGAGGATCAGAAGCGGGTGTTCGAGCGGTTCTACCGGGTGGATAAGGCGCGTTCGCGTTCGACGGGCGGCACCGGGCTGGGGTTGGCCATTGTTAAACATGTGGTGGCGAACCATGGCGGTAGCATTACGTTGTGGTCTAGGCCCGGGACGGGCTCCACGTTCACCATTGAGCTGCCTGTCTACGACCCGGAGGCCTCCAGCAGAACAGAAAGGGAAGAGTGAAGTGACGACCATTCTCATCGTTGAAGACGAGGAGTCCCTGTCCGACCCCCTGGCCTACCTGCTGCGCAAGGAGGGTTTCGAGGCGATGGTGGCCGCTGACGGGCAGACGGCCCTGGACCTGTTTGCGGCCGAAGACATCGACCTCGTGCTGCTGGATCTCATGCTGCCCGGCATGAGCGGCACTGAGGTATGCAAGAAGCTGCGCGCAGAATCCTCAGTGCCGATCATCATGGTCACCGCCCGTGACAGCGAGATCGACAAGGTAGTCGGCCTGGAACTTGGTGCGGACGACTATGTGACCAAGCCGTACTCCACCCGCGAACTCGTTGCCCGCATCCGCGCGGTGCTGCGCCGCGGCCCGGAGACGGAGGTGGTAGAGGAGGTCGACGACCAGCTGCTGCAGGGCGGCCGCGTGACCATGGACGTGGAGCGGCACACGGTGCTTGTGGACGGCCAGCCGGTGCCCATGCCGCTGAAAGAGTTCGACCTGCTGGAGTACCTCATGCGAAACGCCGGCAGGGTGCTCACGCGCGGCCAGCTCATCGACCGGATCTGGGGCGCCGATTACGTCGGCGACACCAAGACGCTCGACGTGCACGTCAAGCGCCTGCGCACCAAGATCGAGGCGGTGCCGTCTCGCCCCACCCAGCTGGTCACCGTGCGGGGCTTGGGCTACAAATTCGAGGCGTAGGCGGCGCAAAGCGCCATCGCGGATGCTTCGCCCGGGCTACTCGTGGGCGGCGCGTGTGGCGGGGTGGGTGGCCCGGAGGTCGTCGTCAAGCTGCGAGCGCTTCTCGCAGTGCTTTGCGACGACACCGTACGGCTTTGCCCCAATCAGCGCGATGAGCTCGTCCTTCATGGACTGCCAGATGGGGGTGGTGCCGGTGTGGCAGGCGGGTGCGGAGGTGCACCACCAGTCGAAGTCTTCTCCGCCGCCGCCCCACTGGCGCCGGTGGTACTCGCCGATGGTGGTGCGCAGGATTTCTTGGCCATCGGTGCGTTCCTCCCACGCGTCCTCGCGCGAGAACGGCACCTGCCAGCACACTTCCGGCTTCGTGCCCACGATGTTGCGGCCCTCCGCCATGGCGAACTGGTGGAACGCGCAGCCCGCCCCGGTGGGGTGGCCGGGGCGGTTGGCGAAGATGCAGGCGCCGTCCACGACCTTGGTCTTGATGTGGGGGCCGGCGTCCTCGTCGTCCGCGTCCGGCTCCAGCGCATCGTCCTCCTCATCCCACTCCAACCACGGCTCGAGCCAGGTCGGGTCGTTCGCAGCGAAGAACTCGTCCGTCTCAGCGGGGCGTAGCTGCCAGTACTTCGCCGGCATCGCCTTGACCGCGTTGTAGACCGTGTCGCGGTCCTCCTCGTCCGCGATGTAAGCGCCGTGGATGCAGCAGCCTACTGCGGGATTGGATTCGTCGATGCCGTGGCACTCCGGGGTGCCGAAGCGGCACGACCAGGTGGATTCCGCCCAGGTCAGGTCGATGGAGAAGATGTGGTTTGGGTCCTCCGGGTGGACGAACTCGAACCATTCGCGGGGGAAATCGGGCCGGGTTTCACGGCCGGCCAGGATGGAGCGGCCGGCGGGCGAGTCTGCGGGGAAGCCGAGAAAAACGGGTTTCGGGGCTGGTTGATTCACACCTGGACACGGTAGACCCGTTACCCTGGTGTGGTGCGATTAGGTGTATTAGACGTCGGCAGCAACACGATCCATCTCGTGGCGGTCGATGCGTACAGTGGTGGCCGCCCGACCCCGATGAGCGACTGGAAACAGCCGTTGCGTCTGGTGGAACTGCTGGACAAGAAGGGCAATATCGAGGCCAAGGGCGTAGACAAGCTCGTTGACGCCGTCCAGGAGGCCTCCGACCTCGCGAATAACCTCAAGTGCGAGGAGCTGCTCGCCTTCGCCACCTCCGCGGTGCGCTCGGCGACGAACTCCGACGAAGTGCTCAAGCGCGTGGAGAAGAAAACCGGCGTGAAGCTGAACATCCTCTCCGGCGAAGAGGAAGCGCAGCTGACGTTCCTGGCCGCGCGCCGCTGGCACGGCTGGTCCGCCGGCCGCATCACCAACTTCGACATCGGCGGCGGATCGCTGGAGATCTCCACCGGCACCGAGGAAATGCCCGACCTGGCAGTTTCTTTGGACCTGGGTGCGGGGCGATTGACCCACGAGTGGTTCGACACTGACCCGCCGGAGCGGAAAAAGATCAACATGCTGCGCGACTACATCGACGCGGAGCTGGCGGGCCCCGCGGAGCAGTTCAAGGCGATGGGCGAGGCGGGCCTGGCAGTGGGCACGTCGAAGACGTTCCGCTCGCTGGCGCGCCTGACGGGTGCGGCCCCGTCCTCCGCCGGCCCGTACGTGCAGCGCACGCTCACCGCGCCCGGCTTGCGCCAGCTCATCGCGTTCATCTCCCGCATGACTGCGGCGGACCGCGCGGAGCTGGAAGGCATCAACGCTGACCGCTCCCACCAGATCGTCGCTGGCGCGTTGGTTGCGGAAGCTGCGATGCGTGCGCTGAATGTTGATAAGTTAGAGATCTGCCCGTGGGCATTGCGCGAGGGCGTCATTCTCAAGCGCATCGACCAGGGTGCCTTGGACGCCCACAACAACGCCGATGAAGGAGACGACAACTAATGGCCGATAAGCAGCTCACGGTTGCCGAGCTCCTCGCCCGCGCCGAGAAGGAAAACCCGGAGGCTGGCCGCCGCCCGCGCCGCCGCCGCAGCCTCGAGGACGGCGGCGTCTCCGTCGCCGAGCTGACCGACTCGTTTAAAAAGGTCGAGGTCAAACCGGCTGAGGTCAAGCACTCCAGCGTGCCTATCGACGCACCTTCGGGCGCCCCCGCACCAGCGTCAACACCGGAACCCGCGCCGTCGACTCCCGCAACGCCGCAGCCAGTGCCGTCGACCTCCGTGAAGCTGCGCCCAGCCGAGAAGCCAGCTGCCGCGAAGGCGCAGGATGAAAAACCTGCGGTTGAGAAGCTGCAGGTTGTAAAGCCTGCAGCTGAGGCGGCCAAGAAGACCGAAAAGGCTGAGACGGCTAAGCAGACGCCCGCGACGCCGACCTCCAAGCCGGCACCCGCGCCGCAGGCGAAGCCCGCCGAGGGCGAGACGACGGTGCTGCGCAAGGTTGAGGCGGAGCCCGTCGTAAAGCAAGCGTCCGTGCAGCCGGACGACACGAACGAGATCCGTGCCGTCCAGGCCCCTGAGCCGCAGCGCGCGGAGACGGACATCTTCGACGAGCCCGCCGCCGAGCCCGAGGCGGTGGAGGACTTCGAGGTCGAGGAAGCCACCGTCAACCCGGTCCTGCTGGTTCTGCTGGTGTTCTGCGGCGTGCTGCTGGGCGTGCTGGGATTCCTGGCGTTTACGTGGCTTTGGGCCAACACCATGGCGATCGTCGCGGCGCTCGTGGGTATCGGTGCTGTCGCCGCTGTGGTGGCCGCCGTTGGCGCGATGGCCGCCGGCCGCGACAAGGTGACCATGGTCATCGCGGGTCTCGCCGCTGCTGTGGTGGCGTTCGGCCCGGCTCTGCTGTAGGGGCGGGAGCGTATGGAACGTATCGCGGTCATCGGCGCGGGCAATATCGGCGAGGCGTGTATTTCCGGGTTGCTCAGCTCGGGGGTGGAACCCTCGGCCATCATCGCCACCAACAGGTCGTCCGAGCGGAGCGCCGAACTGGCGGAGCGCTACGGTGTGCACACCACCTCCAACAACCGGGAGGCCGTGCGCGACGCGGATGTCGCGCTGCTGTGCGTCAAGCCGGCGCAGATCTTGGATGTGATCGCGGAGCTCGGGGAGGAGCTCACCAACTCCGGATCTTCCACCGTGCTGGTGTCTATGGCTGCAGGCGTGACCATTGCGGCGATGGAGGAGGCTGTCTCCGCCGCGGGCACGCCGATTGTGCGGGTCATGCCGAACACCCCCATGCTGGTGGGCAAGGGGGTGCTCGCCGCGGCGTGCGGTCGATTTGTGGACGACAACCAGCGCGCTGGCGTGGTGGAGCTGCTGTCTGCGGCCGGGCAGGTGGTCGAAGTGGCCGAGTCCCAGATGGATGCCGTGACGGCCATCTCTGGTTCTGGCCCGGCGTACTTTTTCCTGGTCGCCGAGGCGCTGGTGGATGCCGGCGTGTCCCTCGGGTTGCCGCGCGAGCTTGCGCAGCAGCTGGCGTGTGCCACGGCCTCCGGCGCCGGCGCCATGTTGGCAGGCGGGGACAGCCCGGTGCAGCTCCGCGCGAACGTGTCCTCACCTGGTGGCACGACGGCGCGCGCGGTCCGCGAGCTGGAGGAGTCGGGGCTGCGTGGGGCGTTCTACCGCGCCACGGAACTCTGCGCGAAACGCTCGAGCGAGCTGGGCAAGTCCTAGTCCCAACTTTCACAACCGTTTCTGTGGGTTCACTGCCTGCACTTTGAAAATTTTCCTCCACTTAAGTCGCACTCGGCGCTCATTTCACGTTAGGGTGGTTTAAGCACGTGCGTGTTCGTCCTGCGGGAGGGGAAGCCTGCAGCGCGTTTGCGTGCCGAGAGGTATGAATTAAGTGGTTAACGAAGATAAAGGAAAGTTCCTGACGGTCGCCGAGGTCGCCGAGATCATGCGCGTGTCCAAGATGACCGTCTACCGCCTGGTCCACTCCGGCGAGCTGCCCGCAGTCCGCGTGGGCCGCTCCTTCCGCGTGAACGAGACTGCGGTGAGCGAGTACCTGGAGTCCTCCGTCTACGACGTGGGATAGTCCAGGGTCTCGTTTACAGGACTCCGAGAAAACACCCGCCGCACCGGTTTCACGGCGCGGCGGGTGTTTTGGCGCTGAAAAGGCCTGCCGGTATGCTTTGAACGATCAGGTCGGCCACCCCCTGCGGGAGTGTGCACCTCCCGCGAGCCGCGGAAGCGGTTGCGCCGGCCGCGTACGTACGCACTTTGAACAGAAAAGAGGTAACCCAATGGGTTCAGTGATTAAGAAGCGCCGCAAGCGCATGTCCAAGAAGAAGCACCGCAAGATGCTCCGCCGCACTCGCGTGCAGCGTCGTAAGCTCGGCAAGTAAGCCGTGTGTCGCCCGCCTCCATTTACGGAGGCGGGCTTTGTGCTGTCTTGTCCCGGCCCCGCAAAGCGATTAGGTGGTAGCGGAGGCTGACGCGTTGCTGAACAATCTGGGAGCTTCACCTTAGGGTCATGAAAGGTGATTACGCGCCGGCACAAGTTGTGCCAACGCCACCTATAATTTTGGTCGACGCCAGACCACTGGGCAGAGAAGGTACGGAGTGGACAAACGGTACTTCCGTTCTTCGTGTGGAAGACGTCGCTGTGCAGGGACCCCGGATGTGGTTTACCGGTCCGTGGAAACCGGGGTATGTCACTGTATTGAGTTCGAGATTCGCTTCAGAAAGGTATCATCATGAATGAGGAGTTGAACTCCCAGAAGGACACAGCGATCCTTTCTGTCCGTTCTGCATCCAAGAGCTTTGGAGAAGTCCAGGCTCTAAACGGGGTCAGCTTCGAAGTCTTCCCCGGAGAACTAGTCGGTGTACTGGGTGAAAACGGAGCAGGGAAATCGACTCTCTTTTCACTTATCAGCGGGCTCAACACTCCAACATCTGGTTCCGTGAGCCTCATGGGCAATAACCCTCGACACCAAAAAGCTCGTCGCAACATCGGTGTCACCCCTCAGGGGACTGGTGTAGACCCCCGCATGCGCGTTAGTGATTTCCTCAACTTCGTAGGATTCCACTTCGGCACGCGCTCTCTTGTCGAAGAAATTCTCGAAAAATTTCGTCTGACACACCTGTCCGACAAGGTGATCGGGGGTCTATCAGGAGGGCAACAACGTCTGGTCTCGGTTGCAGCAGCATTTCTTGCTGACGCTCCGCTAACCATTCTGGACGAACCCACCACGGGCTTGGACACCGTTACTCGGTCGGCGATCTGGGAATCGATTCGTTCGATTACAGGAGAAGACCGAGCATTGTTGGTATCAAGCCACTACCTCGAGGAAATCGAGAACCTGTGTGATCGAGTAATCGTCATGCAGAAGGGAAAACTCATCGCCGACTCGGAAACGCAATCTCTGCTCGGTGCGTCTACCGGATCTGTCATCACTCTCGGTGGGGTAGGGGACAGAGCGATTTCCGGAGAGGGACAAGCGTTTGAAGTCATCAGAAATGAAGGAGACGAAATAGATCTTCGAACATCTGATGTCAAGCAGGCGCTTACTTCACTTGCCGCGGATGGGTGGCCATTTGACCGCATCGAGATTTCTCACCCGTCGCTAGAGCAAGCTTTCATCACGATGACAGAAAAGGAGAAATAGTCGTGTCATCAGCCATTGAGCAGACCCCTGTGTCGCCAAAGGACAGGCGTCAGTTTCCCTCAGATGCTTCCATCGCTTTTCTATGGCTTAAGAACGAGATCGTGGCTTGGATCAAGGAGCCTGCCGCGGTTCTTCTTAACATGGCGTATCCCCTGCTTATGCTTGTTTTCCTCTTTGTCATCGGAGGGGACGCTGTCCGGAAGAATGCAGATATCGCCACTCCAGCAGTCGCACTTCTGGCTCTCACCGGTGTGCTGATGGTAGGAATCAACCTTCCTGCGAACGGCATCAACGGAGTACGACAGGGAGACTATTACTACTACCTGAGGACTCTCCCCACAGGAGTAGGAACCAGGCTAATCGCATGGAGCGGAGCACCATTTTTGCTGGCGGTAACAAGCGCCTTGGTTGGTCTCGGTGTCGGCTTGATGTTCAGCTCGGCACGTTATACTCTCACACAGCTAGGTTTGCTTTTCCTAGTGTTCTGCGCGTTCGCGCTATGTACTACAGCTATCGGTGTGGCTTTCGGTTTCCTGCTCTCCAGCCGTACGTCTTTGGCAGTCTCACTAGGCGTTTCCTTTATCCTTTTGCTGCTTAGCGGAGCCCGGGAGATGGCCAGCGTCCCCACCTTCCTGGATATGACTGCCAAGCTGTTGCCGTCTACAGCGGCTACAGAGCTATGCCAGTCAATACTGACAGATGTAGATACCAACGGATGGTGGGTAGCTTCTCTAGCCATCTGGGTAGCCTTAGCATTGTTGCTAGCGGTGGTGTCCATTCGTCGCGACGAAAACAGCAAATTCTCCTAGTGACTGCTCATACTGCAGATCTATAACACTCGGCTTAGAGAGGCATGAAATGAAAATGAACAAGAAGATGATTCCCTACGTCTGCGTGGCGGGAACACTGCTGATCTTCTTCATCATCTATCTGGTGACCAGCTAACAGACCTGACCTGCCCGAATAAGCAGCGAGGCGACTAGGAGAAAATCTTGCTGTAACAGACGGTGTCATACAGTGCTTCGTTTACTCTCTAAGAGACTCCGGAGTAGATCGTTGTAGGACTACCTTGTCCTGAAGCCGACTCCAGTACTCCTTCTCCTCTTGGTAAGCGGAGTTAATAGAGCCAAGAACAGCGTCAGGAATCCAGAGGAGGGGTTCGTCTCGGTCAAGTCCGGTGGTGTGGTGTATCTGCCCTTTCAATAGAACTAGCAGCGTGATGGATTTACGGTCCGGCGCGTGATCGATGCTGGTGCGTCATCATGCGGCGTCCTCAGCGGTTTCGACGGCGTCGATGACGGTGCTGGTGATCATGGTGTGCTACCTCAAGGCGTCTCCACCCGCAGAATGAACGACTCGGTGGCAACGCTGGGCATCACCAACCTGTCGAAATCGCAGGTCTCGCGCATGTCGGAGGAACTCGACGAGATGGTCGCCGATTTTAAAAACCGCCCACTTGATCCCGGCGGATACGCCTACTTGTCGTGCGACGCGCTCACGATCAAAGTCCGTGAAGGCGGCCGGGTGGTCAAATGCTTTAAGGCTGCTTGCCACTGGGGTCAACGCCGACGGCTACCGTGAAATGCTTGGCATGCACGTCGCCACAGCTGAGTCCAACGCGTCGTGGAAAGGCTTCTTCCAAGATCTTAAAAGCCCGTGGGCTTCGCGATGTCTACTTGGTCACCAGTGATGCCCACGAAGGCATCCAACACGCGATATCTGAAGCACTGCCCGATGCGGCCTGGCAGCGATGCCGGACACATTTCGCGAAGAACCTCTACGAAAAGGTCCCGAAAAGGCTTTCACCCAACTAGACGGTCAGGAACCAGGGCCTGGACACGCGCACGGGGCGCTGCCTTTGGCTATGTAATGTGGCCGTATGCCTCAGGACGCGTTGAAACCCGTTTCGGAGTGTTGCGACCGGCTAGTTGGTAGCGGTGTGGTGACTTTCGGGTAGCGGTTCAGTGGGTTTCCGGTAGCGGGGTTGGCGGTGGCGGGTGATGCTTTCGGGTGGTTGCGCCACAGGGGTGTAGCCGGTT
>NZ_JABFED010000015.1:0-820 GCF_013601005.1 Corynebacterium wankanglinii | reverse complement strand
GGCACTGTTGCAAAGTTAGCGATGAGGCAGCCTTTTGTCTTATTCAAAGGCCTTACATTTCAAAAACTCTGCTTACCAGGCGCATTTCGCCCAGGGGATCACCATAATAAAATGCTGAGGCCTGGCCTTTGCGTAGTGCACGCATCACCTCAATACCTTTGATGGTGGCGTAAGCCGTCTTCATGGATTTAAATCCCAGCGTGGCGCCGATTATCCGTTTCAGTTTGCCATGATCGCATTCAATCACGTTGTTCCGGTACTTAATCTGTCGGTGTTCAACGTCAGACGGGCACCGGCCTTCGCGTTTGAGCAGAGCAAGCGCGCGACCATAGGCGGGCGCTTTATCCGTGTTGATGAATCGCGGGATCTGCCACTTCTTCACGTTGTTGAGGATTTTACCCAGAAACCGGTATGCAGCTTTGCTGTTACGACGGGAGGAGAGATAAAAATCGACAGTGCGGCCCCGGCTGTCGACGGCCCGGTACAGATACGCCCAGCGGCCATTGACCTTCACGTAGGTTTCATCCATGTGCCACGGGCAAAGATCGGAAGGGTTACGCCAGTACCAGCGCAGCCGTTTTTCCATTTCAGGCGCATAACGCTGAACCCAGCGGTAAATCGTGGAGTGATCGACATTCACTCCGCGTTCAGCCAGCATCTCCTGCAGCTCACGGTAACTGATGCCGTATTTGCAGTACCAGCGTACGGCCCACAGAATGATGTCACGCTGAAAATGCCGGCCTTTGAATGGGTTCATGTGCAGCTCCATCAGCAAAAGGGGATGATAAGTTTATCACCACCGACTATTTGCAACAGTGCC
>NZ_JABFED010000014.1:0-1186 GCF_013601005.1 Corynebacterium wankanglinii | reverse complement strand
CGCTGAAAATGCCGGCCTTTGAATGGGTTCATGTGCAGCTCCATCAGCAAAAGGGGATGATAAGTTTATCACCACCGACTATTTGCAACAGTGCCCCGTCCGGATACTGCCAGATATCGGCGTCCAGGGAGATGTCCTGAAGCGCGGTGTCCGGAATTTCAGGTTTGTGTCTCTACAAAGACTAACTATCAGAAAAACTCATCGAGCATCAAATGAAACTGCAATTTATTCATATCAGGATTATCAATACCATATTTTTGAAAAAGCCGTTTCTGTAATGAAGGAGAAAACTCACCGAGGCAGTTCCATAGGATGGCAAGATCCTGGTATCGGTCTGCGATTCCGACTCGTCCAACATCAATACAACCTATTAATTTCCCCTCGTCAAAAATAAGGTTATCAAGTGAGAAATCACCATGAGTGACGACTGAATCCGGTGAGAATGGCAAAAGCTTATGCATTTCTTTCCAGACTTGTTCAACAGGCCAGCCATTACGCTCGTCATCAAAATCACTAGCATCAACCAAACCGTTATTCATTCGTGATTGCGCCTGAGCGAGACGAAATACGCGATCGCTGTTAAAAGGACAATTACAAACAGGAATCGAATGCAACCGGCGCAGGAACACTGCCAGCGCATCAACAATATTTTCACCTGAATCAGGATATTCTTCTAATACCTGGAATGCTGTTTTCCCGGGGATCGCAGTGGTGAGTAACCATGCATCATCAGGAGTACGGATAAAATGCTTGATGGTCGGAAGAGGCATAAATGCCGTCAGCCAGTTTAGTCTGACCATCTCATCTGTAACATCATTGGCAACGCTACCTTTGCCATGTTTCAGAAACAACTCTGGCGCATTGGGCTTCCCATACAATCGATAGATTGTCGCACCTGATTGCCCGACATTATCGCGAGCCCATCTATACCCATATAAATCAGCATCCAGGTTGGAATTTAATCGCGGCCTCGAGCAAGACGTTTCCCGTTGAATATGGCTCATAACACCCCTTGTATTACTGTTTATGTAAGCAGACAGTTTTATTGTTCATGATGATATATTTTTATCTTGTGCAATATAACATGGGTTGGCACTGTTGCAAATAGTCGGTGGTGATAAACTTATCATCCCCTTTTGCTGATGGAGCTGCACATGAACCCATTCAAAGGCCGGCATTTTCAGCG
>NZ_JABFED010000013.1:0-1497 GCF_013601005.1 Corynebacterium wankanglinii | reverse complement strand
GGTCAAGCAAGCAGGTGCGCTCCCACCGATGAAGGCGTTGGCACGTGCACGCGACCAGCTCATCGACGACGCGGTGGCGTTGGTGGCTTCAGGTATGTCGGTACCGGATGCGGCTGCAACGTTAGGTCTTTCTGCGGCTGCGTTGTACTCGCGGTTGGCGAAAGTCGGTGTGCGGACCGAACTGCAGCAAAAGCCCCGTATCACCCCGCAGCAGAAAGCTGACGCGGTCGAGCGAGTACTAGCGGGTGAACCGGTTGAAAAGGTCGCGGCGGCGTTCGACAGGTCTGTGAATTCGGTGTATCGCTGGGTGCAACAAGCACGCCAGGAGAAGGCGGGCGGAAACCGTGATGCGGTGCAGCCCGCCAACACGCCGGAGGCTTGTGCGGTAACAACCCCTGCACACAGCAAAGTTGATTCCGTGCCAGCACCAATGAAAACACAGGCAGGCCACGCGCCTGCCGACCACGCCGAGGACCGTGTGAAAGTCGGCCGCGGGGTCCAACTGTCGTTTGAAGACCGCCTGACGATCCAACATGGGTGCAGCCAGGGAATGTCAGCCAGACAGATCGCAACGCTTCTGGGGCGCCACCATAGCGTGATCAGCCGGGAAATTGCCCGCAACGGATGGGAAATCATCGACGATGACGGCGAAAAGAAGGTCTTCTACAACGCCCGGCGTGCCCACACGGGTGCTAAGGCGCGTGCGTGCCGGCCGAAGGTGCGCAAGCTTGACGACAACCCGGTGCTTCGTGCTGTGGTGGTGGCGTGTCTTGCCCGCCGGTGGTCGCCCGGGCGCATCAGTGTGTGGCTTCAGCACGCTTTCGCCGATGATGAAAGCATGCGTATTTCCCACGAAGCGATCTACAGTGCCTTGTACATCCAGAGCAAAGGCAGCTTGCGCGCCGAGCTTGAAGCGGTGATGAAGACCCAAGATGTGCTCATCCGCGGCGGCAAGCGGCGAAAAACCCGGCCCCGTAATGCCGGTGTGTTAACGGGTAAGCCGTGGATCAAAGGCGCTGAAATCACCAAGCGCAGCCCGGAGGTTGACGACCGGGCAATCCCTGGGCACTGGGAAGGTGATCTTGTCATCGGCAAGGGCGGCAAAAGCGCGCTGATTACCCTGGTGGAGCGCACCAGCCGCTACACCCTGCTTGGTCATCTGCCCACCGAACACACATCGATGACGGTGATTGCAGCGATCCAGCAGATGGTCAAAGACCTCAATGCCGAACAGCTCAAGACCATCACCTGGGATCAAGGCGTGGAAATGGCTCAAACCGCACGTGTGCGCATCAAAGACGGCTGCGAGGTGTACTTTTGCGATCCACACTCACCGTGGCAGCGGCCGACCAACGAGAACACCAACGGTGAGATCCGCCGCCGCTTCTACAAGAAAGGCACCGACTTCGCCGAAGTCACCCCCGAGCACGTCGCCTGGGTGCAAGACGAACTCAACGACACACCCCGACAAGTCCTCGGCGGAGCAACCCCACGTGA
>NZ_JABFED010000012.1:0-5388 GCF_013601005.1 Corynebacterium wankanglinii | reverse complement strand
CTCGAGTGGCGAACGGGTGAGTAACACGTGGGTGATCTGCCCTGCACTTCGGGATAAGCCTGGGAAACTGGGTCTAATACCGGATAGGACGATGGTTTGGATGCCATTGTGGAAAGTTTTTTCGGTGTGGGATGAGCTCGCGGCCTATCAGCTTGTTGGTGGGGTAATGGCCTACCAAGGCGTCGACGGGTAGCCGGCCTGAGAGGGTGTACGGCCACATTGGGACTGAGATACGGCCCAGACTCCTACGGGAGGCAGCAGTGGGGAATATTGCACAATGGGCGCAAGCCTGATGCAGCGACGCCGCGTGGGGGATGACGGCCTTCGGGTTGTAAACTCCTTTCGCTAGGGACGAAGCGTATTTGTGACGGTACCTGGAGAAGAAGCACCGGCTAACTACGTGCCAGCAGCCGCGGTAATACGTAGGGTGCGAGCGTTGTCCGGAATTACTGGGCGTAAAGAGCTCGTAGGTGGTTTGTCGCGTCGTTTGTGTAAGCCCGCAGCTTAACTGCGGGACTGCAGGCGATACGGGCATAACTTGAGTGCTGTAGGGGAGACTGGAATTCCTGGTGTAGCGGTGGAATGCGCAGATATCAGGAGGAACACCGATGGCGAAGGCAGGTCTCTGGGCAGTAACTGACGCTGAGGAGCGAAAGCATGGGTAGCGAACAGGATTAGATACCCTGGTAGTCCATGCCGTAAACGGTGGGCGCTAGGTGTGAGTCCCTTCCACGGGGTTCGTGCCGTAGCTAACGCATTAAGCGCCCCGCCTGGGGAGTACGGCCGCAAGGCTAAAACTCAAAGGAATTGACGGGGGCCCGCACAAGCGGCGGAGCATGTGGATTAATTCGATGCAACGCGAAGAACCTTACCTGGGCTTGACATACACCAGATCGCCGTAGAGATATGGTTTCCCTTTGTGGTTGGTGTACAGGTGGTGCATGGTTGTCGTCAGCTCGTGTCGTGAGATGTTGGGTTAAGTCCCGCAACGAGCGCAACCCTTGTCTTATGTTGCCAGCAATTCGGTTGGGGACTCATAAGAGACTGCCGGGGTTAACTCGGAGGAAGGTGGGGATGACGTCAAATCATCATGCCCCTTATGTCCAGGGCTTCACACATGCTACAATGGTCGGTACAACGCGTTTGCGAGCCTGTGAGGGTGTGCTAATCGCTGAAAGCCGGTCGTAGTTCGGATTGGGGTCTGCAACTCGACCCCATGAAGTCGGAGTCGCTAGTAATCGCAGATCAGCAACGCTGCGGTGAATACGTTCCCGGGCCTTGTACACACCGCCCGTCACGTCATGAAAGTTGGTAACACCCGAAGCCAGTGGCCTGTTAAAAGGAGCTGTCGAAGGTGGGATCGGCGATTGGGACGAAGTCGTAACAAGGTAGCCGTACCGGAAGGTGCGGCTGGATCACCTCCTTTCTAAGGAGTTTTTGTTTGTGCCCACAGTTGTGGGTCGTTGGTGGTTGAGTCGCCGTGTGTGCGGCTGCCACTGTGTTGTTTTTTTACCGGGTGGTCATGCATCTGTGTGTGGTGTGGGTGCGGCTTGGATGGTTGTGCTTGTGCTGCGCGGTGGGTGTGCATTTGCGTGGTGTTGGTGGGTTAGACCATGTGCGTGATGGGAGTATGTTGGTGCGCTGTTGGGTGTCTGGGGCAGCATTGGTTTGTCCTTGGGCCCTGCTTTTTACTGGTGTGCACTGTTGTGTTTTTCGCTGGTGGGGTGGGGTTGTGTTGTGTGAGAACTGTATAGTGGACGCGAGTATCTTTCTTTTTTTGTGTTTTGGTGTTTGTACCTTGATTGTTTGTGTGTCCGTGTGTTTTGTTACGGGCGTATGGTGGATGCCTTGGCATGCTGAGCCGATGAAGGACGTGTGAGGCTGCGTTATGCCTCGGGGAGTTGCCAACAAAGCGTTGATCCGAGGATGTCCGAATGGGGAAACCCAGCACCAGTTGTGTGGTGTTACCTGCAGGTGAATTCATAGTCTGTGTGGGGGTTGACGCGGGGAAGTGAAACATCTCAGTACCCGTAGGAGAAGAAAACAATTGTGATTCCGTGTGTAGTGGCGAGCGATAGCGGATGAGGCTAAACCGTGTGCGTGTGATACCTGGCAGGGGTTGCGTGTGCGGTGTTGTGGGGCGTAGGCGTTTGCAGGCTGTCAACTGTGAGCATGATTTGCGCGTGTCAGTGGAAGCATCTGGGATGGTGCGCCGGAGAGGGTGATTAGTCCCGTACGTGAAGGCATGTGTGGTTGTGTGGTCTATGTTTTCCCCGAGTAGCAGCGGGCTCGTGGAATCTGCTGTGAATCTGCCGGGACCACCCGGTAAGCCTAAATACTCAGTGTGACCGATAGTGGATTTAGTACCGTGAGGGAATGGTGAAAAGTACCCCGGGAGGGGAGTGAAAGAGTTCCTGAAACCATGCGCTTACAATCCGTCAGAGCACCTTTGTGTGTGTGATGGCGTGCCTTTTGAAGAATGAGCCTGCGAGTCAGCGGCATGTCGCGAGGTTAACCCGTTGTGTGGGGTAGTCGTAGCGAAAGCGAATCCGAATAGGGTGGTTTAAGTGGCATGTCCTGGACCCGAAGCGGGGTGATCTACCCATGGCCAGTGTGAAGCAGCTGTAAGAGGTTGTGGAGGCGCGAACCCACTTAGGTTGAAAACTGAGGGGATGAGCTGTGGGTAGGGGTGAAAGGCCAATCAAACTCCGTGATAGCTGGTTCTCCCCGAAATGCATTTAGGTGCAGCGTGATGTGAGCTTGCCGGAGGTAGAGCTACTGGTTGGTTGAGCGGGACTATCATCTTAGCGACGTCAGCCAAACTCCGAATGCCGGTTATAGTGGTGCATTGCAGTGAGACTGTGGGGGATAAGCTTCATAGTCGAGAGGGAAACAGCCCAGATCGCCGGCTAAGGCCCCTAAGGGTGTGCTAAGTGGAAAAGGATGTGGGATCGCGAAGACAGCCAGGAGGTTGGCTTAGAAGCAGCCATCCTTGAAAGAGTGCGTAATAGCTCACTGGTCGAGTGGTTCCGCGCCGACAATTTAGTGGGGCTCAAGCACACCGCCGAAGCCGCGGCAAACGTTTTGTTTGGGTAGGGGAGCGTCGTGTGTGGGGTGAAGCCGTACCGTAAGGAGTGGTGGACTGCATGCGAGTGAGAATGCAGGCATGAGTAACGAATGGCAAGTGAGAATCTTGCCCGCCGGATGACTAAGGGTTCCTGGGTCAAGTTCGTCTTCCCAGGGTGAGTCGGGTCCTAAGGCGAGGCCGACAGGCGTAGTCGATGGTCAACGGGTTGATATTCCCGTACCCGTATGTGCGCGCCCAGTATCGAAGCGGTGAGACTAACCACCCTGATCTGTCAACTGTTGCCATCCTTTGGGATGGTTGGTTGGTGGTGATGCGTGGGGCCTGATCCGTTGTAGGTCAGTGATGGGGTGACGCAGTGAGGTAGCCGTAGCCGCTTATTGGATTGCGGTGCAAGCGTGTGGCACGACAGCTAGGTGAAATCCGGTTGTCAATGTGTGTGAGGCGTGATGCGTAGCCCTTTTGTGGGTGAAGTTGGTGATCCTGTACTGCCGAGAAAAGCCTCTAGCGATGTGCATGTACGGCCCGTACCCATAACCGACACAGGTGGTCAGGTAGAACATACTCAGGCGAGCGGGTGAACTGTGGTTAAGGAACTCGGCAAAATGCCCCCGTAACTTCGGGAGAAGGGGGACCTCAACCGGTCAAGCACGTATCGTGCGGCAGCTGGTTGGGGTCGCAGAGAAGAGAGGGGAGCGACTGTTTATCAAAAACACAGGTCCGTGCGAAGACGGTTAAGTTGATGTATACGGACTGACGCCTGCCCGGTGCTGGAAGGTTAAGAGGACCTGTTAGGCAGTAATGCCGAAGCGGAGAATTTAAGCCCCAGTAAACGGCGGTGGTAACTATAACCATCCTAAGGTAGCGAAATTCCTTGTCGGGTAAGTTCCGACCTGCACGAATGGCGTAACGACTCCCCTGCTGTCTCAACCACAGGCCCGGTGAAATTGCAGTACGAGTAAAGATGCTCGTTTCGCGCGGCAGGACGAAAAGACCCCGGGACCTTCACTATAGCTTGGTATTGGCATTCGGTGCGGTTTGTGTAGGATAGGTGGGAGACTTAGAAGCCGTCACGCTAGTGGTGGTGGAGTCGTTGTTGAAATACCACTCTGACCGTAGTGGATATCTAACCTTGGCCCATGATCTGGGTTGGGGACAGTGCCTGGTGGGTAGTTTAACTGGGGCGGTTGCCTCCCAAAATGTAACGGAGGCGCCCAAAGGTTCCCTCAGCCTGGTTGGCAATCAGGTGTTTAGAGTGTAAGTGCACAAGGGAGCTTGACTGCGAGACTGACTAGTCGAGCAGGGACGAAAGTCGGGACTAGTGATCCGGCACCTACTTGTGGATGTGGTGTCGCTCAACGGATAAAAGGTACCCCGGGGATAACAGGCTGATCTTCCCCAAGAGTCCATATCGACGGGATGGTTTGGCACCTCGATGTCGGCTCGTCGCATCCTGGGGCTGGAGTAGGTCCCAAGGGTTGGGCTGTTCGCCCATTAAAGCGGCACGCGAGCTGGGTTCAGAACGTCGTGAGACAGTTCGGTCTCTATCCGCCGCGCGCGTTGAAACTTGAAGAAGGCTGTCCCTAGTACGAGAGGACCGGGACGGACGTACCTCTAGTGTGCCAGTTGTTCCGCCAGGAGCACGGCTGGTTGGCTACGTACGGGAGGGATAACCGCTGAAAGCATCTAAGCGGGAAGCCTGTTATGAGGTTTCATTTGAGGTTCCCAGGAGACTACTGGGTTGATAGGCCGGACCTGGAAGCACAGTAATGTGTGGAGGCGACCGGTACTAATACACCGATAAACACCAACACCAAACATGTCAGTGTTTGGGTATGAACACCGCGTAACACAAGCAAAGTTTCACTCGCGTCCACTGTGCAGTCACTGACACAACACACCAACCACCCCGAGTGTGGTTGGCCAGCAACAATAATTGCATAGTCGCGTTGCGCTTTGTCGTGGCCGGCATGCCCCTGTAAGGTGTGTCGGTGGTTGATAGCGGCGGGGAAACGCCCGGTCCCATTCCGAACCCGGAAGCTAAGCCCGCCCGCGCCGATGGTACTGCCCCCGGGAGGGAGTGGGAGAGTAGGTTACCGCCGACCCAACAACTTCACACTTATGCACCCGCCCACACCACTTCTGGTGTGGGCGGGTGCTTTTACATTCCATTCAACCGGGTCACCCCGCAAGCAACCGGTAATGGGTTGCGTGTGCGGCGGCGCTGATTGTGTGGTGGTGGTCGAGTACCCCAGGTCGAGCACACGCGTGGTCCGGGCGGTACTCGACCACCACCGCCCGGC
>NZ_JABFED010000011.1:0-19673 GCF_013601005.1 Corynebacterium wankanglinii | reverse complement strand
GGACCAAACATGAGACTGGAAGCTAACCAGTAACACACAAAGCGCCTGAGCAGGGACCCGCTACCGGATCCCCACTCAAGCGCTACCACAAACTCACCACACCGCTTCCATTTCGATCTTCTAAACAGCACGCCCCGCTCGGTCATCATTTCCTCCAGATCGCGGTAGCTCACCTCGTAGCGGCAGTATCACCGCACTGCCGCTACGGGGTCTCTAAACGGCAGGCTTTGCAGTGAAGGATTTTGTGAACCATCACCTGGATCGGAAGACCTTGCCCTTCGCTCGCGGGGGTGGCGGCATAGCTCTCGGAAGCACGTGGGTTTAGGGGGAGGCAGCGGTGAAGCTGCGCCGTATGGGCTTGTATATCTACAAGCGGCAGGTACCCCTTGCAAAAGTGAGGGAGGCGCTCCGGTGGGGTGCCACCCTCACTTTTACTGTGCGGTTTACTTGGTCAGTTCACCGTGGGCCTGCTCGTACTGGGCGAGTGGGTTGTTGCTTACTGTAATGAGGTCTTTTTCGGATTGCCGGTTGCAAGCGGAGCGCTAATCGATATGGCAATCGGATGGTCGGCTACTGGCGGGACCATGCTTGAAGTCATCTAGCGACACTTCGTCTAAGGTTTCCGGCCCGTGTGTTCCGGGAATGTAGTTTTGGACGAGTAGAGATCCGCGTGGATGATTGTCCAGGGTTTCCAGTGTCAGGCCGTTCAGTGGCGGCACGAAGCGCAGCTCATTAGTTTTTCCCTTGTAGGTTAGGGGCCGAACCCAAAACTTCCGCTGTGGATCATTCATAATGGAATTGAGTACCGGCGGTTCGTGTTCCGATGAGTGGGGAAGTGTCACGACGACATAGCCGCTTTGCGGAGTGTCGAGACTGACTTGCTCGCCCAGAGGCGGTGCGCCGGCTTTATCAGTGAGTATCTGAAGCTCCACGGATTCAACGGCGATGTCGCAGGCGATCATGTGTACGGAGATGTCACCGGATTCTGAAAGTGAAATAGCTGTGTTGCCCGAAGGTTGCGTCTCAGCCATCTCGTCCCAACCGGCAAAAACTCCGCATCCGGACAACGGAAAAACTGCCAGAATCCCCACGGATACCACCGTTGTTCTGCGAAACCTGCGGGTTTTGACCCTGTCTACATTGCTTCTCGACACTAGTTCTTGATCCTCTGGTAAGTATGCATGACCGTGTATGCGGAATCCACGAACCCTGAAAATGCTGCCGCCGCAACAACTTTAGACTTCAGGATATAAATCCTTATCCAAAACGAAGGGAACCACTCGGATGACAGCCCGACCACAACGCCTTCGCACGTAAGTTGCAGTACAACTGCAATATTTTAAAAATTACCCCCCTTCATAGGGGGCATCCCTTCAGATCACCCGACCCCAGAAGGAAACCCGACGTTAGCAAACAGAAAAAGCTTACGAAGATAGCTGAGGTGGCCAAGTTGGTTCGAGCTATCCATACAGGCGAAACAAAACCTGAGACAGTTTAAGCAAAGTTCCCCCATAATTAGGAACAAGCAAGAGCGTTTCTAACAAGCCAACCCACACACAAAATTGAGCAAAGACCTTTAAGCCGCTTACACAAATCCTCGTGGCGGCACCGCGCTTGCATTTTCACGCCCACGTGCTTCCGACAATGGTGTTACCCTTCGTGGACGGAGGGTGATGTCCTCCGATCCATGGTCGAAGACTTATGGGGGTCTTCGATTTGGGGAAGACGCAAGCCGACTTCCTTTCACACATAGCGCTGAGCGTCTTCCCCACTCCTTTCCTTAGTTGGCACAAAGAGGCCTCGTACTGTTACCGGGTGCTAACACCACATAGCCTATGCCTGCATATGCTGCTATACGCTAGTGGCGGTTAGCGTATGCTTGATTTTTCATTAGTCCTGGCTACCGAGGTTTTCGCTGAGAGTGGCGCCATGCCGGTGGCGTCTCGGTAGTGTGGTGTCTACCGGTACCAATCGGTGTCCCCACTACCGTTTTGTATCTCCCTGCGTCTCGAAATGACATTCACCGTCATGACTTTGAAGTCTCTGCACGATATGGGTATCCGTTCCGAGCACGCCTACACAGCTGGTTTCGGTTCCACTCGATACCGCACTGTTAGAGGTAAGAGCATTGGTGAGCTGTTCAGAAAGGTCAGAAAGAGTCGTGCGTTCTTGCGACCAATCCGCTGCTCGCAGAGTTCGACCAATTAAAGATGTAGCCGTGTAGGCGATATGTTCGCTGGGGTCACGCCCTGCCGGAAGATAGTGCACTTCAATGTATCCCCGGTCGTAACGGGACATGTCGGCACAAACTGTCGGTTCCCCCGATTCATCTATCTGACGTACATACTCGATCCTTTCTTCGACAACCCCGTCTAAAGCCAGCTTGGCTGTTAGTCTCACACGCACTTTCGGCACCCCAGCAACACTCTCAATCATCATGTGGTGGAAGTTGGGCGGAATGGATGCGTGGTAACCCTCAGAATCTATCTCTGGGAACTCAATGTCGACTTCAATCCAGAGGACTGGTTCCTCCTCCTGGAGCTCGGTCAGACTGCGGTCCACAGGGACATGAAAATCACTGATACGAACCGTTCGCTGAGCCGCAACCGGGCTAAACATGCGCGATAGCGCCTCGAGGACCGCTGTTTTCCCTGCGCCGTTTGGCCCCAGAACATAGGTCATATCGGTGAGATTAAGGATGGTGGGCGCAGGTCCGAAGCATTGAAAATTGCTAATCCGCAAAGTAGTGAACTTCATATTTTCCTTTCGTCTATCTTGGCGAGAGGAAATCACCTTCAGCTTTCGGCCAGCTTTCCCTCTAGGCTGAATTATTCACTAAAGCATGGGTGCGGCGTCGGCCACGTTCTCATCCACGTCGTCGCCTGCCATTGCGGTGAACAGGTTCGCCATGATCTTTGACGCCTTAATGGAGGCGGCCTGCTCCTCCTTGCGGGTCATGGACTCGTCGTACCCGGCGAGAAATTTCAGCTCGTCCACATGATCGGTCACCTCCCCGAGGGGGAAGGTGACGTCGAAGCGCTGCTCCGGGGCACCCAAACGGATCAGACGGAAGGTCTCGAAGTCGGAGGCGATGATGTAGCGGGGTTGCTCCGTCGCGGAGACGGACCCGCCCTGGAGGTAATCGCGAGCCTGATCGACCGCGAGCTGGAGGTCGACACCCGGTTTCTTCGCTTCGCCAATCACCACGGAGGGCCAGAACAGGTCGATGTAGCCGGTATTACCCGTCGAGGCGCGGCGCGCGTCCTGCTCAAAGAGGTCCATGCGCGCGGCGCTCACACCGAAGCAGGCGAGGAAGTCCGCCCAGAAGGACTGGGCGTACTTCTTCTCGATCGCCCCTTGGTGGGCCTCAGTCCAGCTATCTAGGCGTTCGCGCCAGTGCAGCTTGAACTTGTCGAGGTTGTGCCGCATTTCGGAGCGGTCGAGACGCTGGGGGGGGGCAGGAGTAGTCACCGTCCCACCATATCCAGCGCCACCACGCCCGGAGTCGAAATCCGCCAGCGGTCGCGGTTCCGCGAAAAGCGGCTTGTTCTGCCGGGTGACGACTGACCTCTAAGGGCGCTCCTTAGGCAACCGCCGACTCACCGAGCGGTTACCTAAGGAGATCGACGTATTTCAACCGCGCCTTCATTGCGTGAATCAGTAATTCGTCCCCGTCGGAGGCGACAACCACGACAGTTTCCAAAAGTCGGGCGTGGGTGTCGAACCCGAGGCGCAGTTCACGCCATTGCGCAGGATCATCGTCAAGGGGTGCAACCCATGTCGGAAATGAAGCGGCATGGATACCGTCTTCCTCACTGATGCCGTGCTTGGTGGCAGATGCCGCCACCCTCATGCCGCAGTAATAGCGGTGATCGCCTGACGCATCATCTCTGAACGCGACAGATGCTTTTCAGCGGCGATCCTGTCGAGTGACTCCAACTCCTCCGGGGTGAGACGAACCGTAACCACCTGGGAAGCTTCAGCACCACGACCCGGACGCCCCCGCCCGCGCTTCTTCAGCGCATCGACGTCATAGCCATCCTCCGCCTCGGCAACCCAGGCGTTCAGCTGCTTCTCGGTAATATTAACAGGCATGCAATTATCGTATTACGGAATTGGGGGCATGTCGAGCATCTCACCCAATCGCTTAGAAGAAGTTTCCGGCAACACCCCTATAACCCGTTACTGTCTCACCGAGAAAGAAAACAGCATCACACTGCCCAGGGACAGGGGAACCGTATATTGCTTACGGCTCCGCTATTTAAATTACTTCTTAGCGGGCCGCCCTCGCTTTCGAGAGATGCCTAGTTCTTTCCGTAGCTCATTGACTCTCCTCACTGAGAGGCCCAATTCGTTTGCTACCTCTACGCTCGCGGGGTCATAACCTTCCCGCTTGCGTGAAGACACGTAAGCGAGAACACGGCCCTTGTTTTCGTCTGTACTAAAGCTTCGCTTCATATTGGCGGTTTTAAGTTCGGCTAGTGCGCCCTTCGCATAGTCACTTTCCCGATCCGACCATCGCTGTGCGGCTTTTTGGCCGCCTCTGCGGCCCATGGTGGCTAGGGCCTTGCGTTGGCTTGTGGTGGCGTAGCGGGCGGTCGGTGTGCTGTAGGAGTCGGTCTTGCCCTGGGTGACGTAGCCGCGCACCCGGCGGGCCATGGTCTGGCGGTCCCGCATCGGGGGCATCTCCTGTGCCCTGCCGTCGGCGCCTTCGCGCTGGGCGATGTTGTAGGCGCGCTCGTAGGCGTCGATGATTGCGGCATCGGTCATCCGCTCCCCCGCCGCGCGCAGGCGGTGGGCGGTCTTCAGGGCGTGGCGAAAGGCTGTCTCGTCGCGGGCGGCGCGTCCCGGGTTGATCCAGCGCACCAGCACCCCGTCGATGAGATCCGGGTTGTAGCGGTCAGTCTCCTCGCCCATCTCGACTTCGATCTCGTCGGCGATCGCGCGAAACGCCTGGGCCTGCTCGCGGCGTGCCTTGACCGTCTCGATGAGCTCACAGCCACTGGAGAACTCCTGGCGGGCGAGACGTGCTGGGGCTCGTCGGCTACCTCGCGCACCTTACTGATGAAGTCGGACAACCGGTCAATACGGTGACGCTGCCGGTACCAGATATAGCGATCCGGGTTCTCGCCCGTGTAGAAGGGGCTGCGGCTGAACCGGTGGGTGAAGTTCGGGTCGTGGTCCAAAAACCCGCCCAGGGTCCTGCTGGTCGCCGCGAGAAGCGCCATGTTGGGCGATTTGCCGTCCTTGTCGGCGTAGACGGGGTGATCAGCCACAGGCACTGCGCTTTGCCGCTTAAGCGGTTTATGCCCACCCAGGCCGGCCCGACACTGCGGGCGACGAGCTGGAGGAGTTTGCCCCGTAACTCCTCGGCCAGGTTGATCGGGTGGCCTCCCTGACTGCCGGGCTGGGGGTCCCGGGCGCGGAGATAATAGAGATCAGCGAGCACGGCATGGAGCGCCGCCTGATGGTGGAGGACACCCTCGCGTTTCGGGCGATGCGCGTCTTTTTGGAGGATCCGCACGGGATCGCGGAGTACATGGCGGACTGGGCGGAAGGGGAGCTGGAGTAGCGTTCGAACGTCCGTGTCGGGGTGGTGATATACGGTGTGCGCCATGACAGCGACACGCGAACACGCGGACGAACTCCTCCGGGGCATTGCAGGCCCTAACGCAGCCCTGCGTGACGACCAGTGGACAGCGATCGATTCCCTGGTCAACCAGTGCAAACGCATGCTCGTGGTGCAGCGCACTGGGTGGGGGAAATCGGCGGTGTACTTCATCGCCGCAAAGCTGCTGCGCGAGGCGGGGGAGGGGCCGTCGATCATCGTCTCGCCGCTGCTCGCGCTCATGCGCAACCAAGTTGAGGCGGCCGCCCGCGCCGGGATCCGCGCCGCCACGATCAACTCGGCGAACATGACGCAGTGGGAGGAGATCCAGGCACACAGCGGCGAACTGGACTTGTTGCTGATCAGCCCCGAGCGCCTCAACGCGCCGGACTTCCGCGAGGACGTGCTGCCGCAGCTGGCGCAATCCGTCGGCATGCTCGTGGTGGATGAGGCGCACTGCATCTCCGACTGGGGGCACGATTTCAGGCCGGATTACCGCCGCATTGCCCTGCTTATCGACGACCTCCGGCCGCACACCCCCGTCCTCGCCACCACCGCAACAGCGAACGACCGCGTGGTGGCGGACGTGGTCGCACAGCTGGGGGAGGGCACCGGTGTGCTGCGCGGTGGGCTGGACCGAGAGTCCCTGTCGCTGAACGTCGTGCAGCTCAAAGACCCGACGCAGCGCGCCGCCTGGATCGCCCAGTACCTGTCGCAAGTGGAAGGCTCCGGCATCATCTACTGCCTCACCGTGGCTGCAGCGCACGACCTGGCCGAAGCGCTGGAGGCCGCCGGGTGGAACGTGGCTGCCTACACCGGCCGCACGGAGGCGGAGGAGCGGGAACGCCTCGAGCAGGTGCTGATCCGCAACGAGCTGAAGGCCCTGGTGGCCACCTCCGCGCTCGGCATGGGCTTTGACAAGCCCGATCTGGGGTTCGTCGTGCACCTCGGTGCGCCGTCGTCACCGGTGAGCTACTACCAGCAGGTCGGCCGCGCCGGGCGCGCCACCGACCACGCCGAAGTGGTACTCCTGCCTGGTCCGGAGGATGAGCGCGTGTGGGACTACTTTGCCTCGGTATCAATGCCGGAGGAGCCTGTGGTGCAGCAGCTTCTGGGCGCGCTGGGGGAGGAGCCGGTGTCCACCCCGAAGTTAGAAAACGCGGTGGACCTGTCTCGCACGCGCATTGAACAGGCGCTGAAGGTCCTGGGCGTCGATGGTGCGGTGCGCCGCGTCAAAGGCGGCTGGGTGAGCACCGGCGAGCCCTGGGGCTACGACCACGAGCGTTACGACGGCCTGGCGGACGCCCGCGGGCACGAGCAAGACCTCATGTTGGCCTACGAGGCCACGGAAACCTGCCGCATGGTGTTTTTGCGCCGTGAGCTGGATGATCCCACGATTGGGGACGGGGAGCGCTGCGGGCGCTGCGACAACTGCACCGGCAACCACCTGTCCGTGGAAGTGGACCAGGCGTTGGCGGAGCGCATCGACGCACGCCTGAAGGCCCCTGGCGTTCCGCTGAGCCAGCGCAAAATGTGGCCTACCGGCTCGGCCCGCCGGGGCAAGATCAAAGGCGTGCTGGGAGGCAAGGCGCTGGGCCGGCTCAACGACGTCGCCCGCGGGCCGGCGCTGGCCGCCCTGTTGCGCGACAGCGCCTACCGCCCCGCGGACAATTGGCGCGACGACCAGTGGCTCACCCGCTGCGTGGCGGTGCTGGCGGACTGGGACTGGGACACCCGCCCCGCCGCGGTGGTAGCGCTCGGGTCGGCGGACCCGGGGCGTACCGAGATGGTCGCTTCCACCGCGCAAGCGTTGGCGCGGGTCGGGCAGATGGCCTTCGGCGGCGTGGTGCAGGCCGGCGGAGCCGAGGTGGAGGCGCGTAACTCCGCGTTCCGCGTCAACGCGCTAGACCGCTACTTCGACTACACAGGAGTGAGCGTGGACGCTGGCCCGGTACTGCTGCTAGCCGGGGAAGTCGACTCCGGGTGGTCTGCCACCGTCGCCGCAGCCGACATCGCCGAGCGCTTCGGCGTGGAGGTGCTACCGCTGGCGTTCGCCTCGCGCGCGTGATGTCTGCGCCACGGCGGCTCCGAGCAGGGTAAGCAAGCCGATGGGGATTAGCAGCAGGAACAGGTTGATGATGGGCAGTGACGTCCCCGCTTGGTACTCCTCCCAGGAGGACAGGGCGATGGAGCCGAAACCCAAGGCAAGGCAAGCGGTGGCGATCCACACCGCCGTGGTGGTGCGTCGGTGGTGCCGGGCCGCGCGGGTGTAGGCCGTCGCCCAGCCGATAGCGCCGGCGGCGGTCAATACCGCGACTCCGACGGCAACGAGGCGGGTCGCGGCGAAATCGAGCCTGTCGCCCGCGAGCTGCACTCCGGCGAGGGACGCGCTCGGTAAGGCCAGCGCGAATGCGAGGGAGGACCAGAGCATTGTGCGAGGGGACATGCGAGCAACCGTACAGAAGTCACCTGAACGCACCCTGACACAGTGCTTTTGGGAGTGTGGATAAATGTTGAGACATACATCCTGCGTAAGGCGGAAATTGTCCACTCGAGTGAACAAAACGCCGTTGTCAAACCCTGTGGTCAGCGGAGTTATCCACCATTAACGTCACTCGCGCTAAACGTGAAAATATACAGGTTGAGCACGTGAAATAGAGGGGTTTCCTGGGCTTGGGAAAGGTGAATCCACACGAATTCCACACCGCAAACACCACCCCTGTGGAAAACTCACCCGCACATTCCCCAATTGTCCACACGCCCTGTGGATAACTCGGTGTGCGGTTTGCATTGCGGGGTAGTGTCATACACACAGCGAAAGGGGAGCACATGGGCGCAAACGACAGCTTCGAGGATTACGTACCGCCGCCGGAGCCGGCCACGGACTACGGGGACTTCAGCGACTCGGACTTCGATGCTTTCCGGGACAACAACGGGGGATCCACTCGTCGCAACTCCAACGGGGGAGGCAACAAGTACTCCAACTTCAACCGCGGCAACAACGAGCTGCAGGAGTACCGCACCCCACCCCACGACGAGCTCGCCGAGAGGTCCGTTATCGGCGCGATGCTGCTCAACCCGGACGTCATCTTGGACGTGGCGGAGGGCCTGCGCCCGGACGACTTCTACTTCCCCGCGCACCAGCTGATCTACCAGGCCGTGTTGGACCTGTTCGCCCAGGGCAGCAACGTCGACGTGCTTATCGTCGCCGGACGCCTCGACCGCATCAACGCGCTCGAGCGCATCGGCGGTGCCCCCTACCTGCACACCCTGATCTCCGAGGTCCCCACCGCGGCAAATGCGCGCTACTACGCGGAGATCGTGGAGGAGAAGTCCATCCTGCGCCAGCTGGTTAACGCCGGAACACAGGTGGTGCAGCTCGGCTACGAAGGTGAGGAGGGCATGGAGGTTGACGCGATCGTCGACCATGCCCAGCAGAAAGTCTTCGCCATCACCCGCAATCAGTCGGGAGAGGACTACCGGCCCCTCTCTGACCTGCTCAAACCCACCATCGACGAGCTGACCATGATCGCCTCCGGCGGCGCGCTCGAGGCGGGTGTGCCCACCGGCTTCATCGACTTGGACAAGCTGACTAACGGCTTGCACGCCGGCCAGATGGTCATCATCGCGGCCCGTCCCGGCGTGGGTAAGTCCACCCTGGCATTGGACTTCATGCGTTCCTGCTCCATCCACCAGGGCAAGACGTCCGTCATCTTCTCGCTGGAGATGAGCGCCTCCGAGATCATCATGCGCATGCTCTCGGCGGAGACGGAGATCAAACTGTCGTCCATGCGCTCCGGGCAGATGGAGGAACGGGACTGGGAAAAACTCACCCAGCGCCTCACCGAGATCCAGGACGCGCCGCTGTTTATCGACGATTCCCCCAACCTCACCATGATGGAAATCCGCTCGAAGGCCCGCCGCCTCAAACAGCAGCACGGCCTGGACTTGGTGGTGGTGGATTACCTGCAGCTGATGAGCTCCGGTAAGAAGGTGGAATCCCGCCAGCAGGAGGTCTCGGAATTTTCCCGCCACCTCAAGCTGCTTGCCAAGGAGCTCGAGGTCCCCGTCATCGCCATCTCGCAGCTCAACCGTGGCCCGGAGGCCCGTACGGACAAGCGGCCGCAGCTGGCAGACCTGCGCGAATCCGGCTCGCTGGAGCAGGACGCCGACATGGTGTTTTTGCTCTACCGCCCGGACTCACAGGACCGCGACGACGAGCGCGCCGGCGAGGCCGACATCATCGTGGCGAAGCACCGCGGCGGCCCGATCGACACCATCCCGGTGGCCCACCAGCTGCACTACTCCCGCTTCGTCAACATGGCGCACGGCTAGTGCGGGTGCTCCCCGGGGGCGGAGCACGGTTTGCATGCCCTTCGCAGAGTTAGGCATGCCTTTCCAACGGTGACACGCTGCGTGAACGCGTTTAAGATCCAAAGCCACAGTCCGCGAACAAAGGAGACAGCCATGACCGTGCGTTCAATCAACGGCCCTGCCGCGTGCGCCGCAACGGTGGCCAAGCTGGACCCGAGCATCACCGTGGCGAAGACTGGCAAGGACACGCTCCTGCTCAACCTCCCGCGCAGTATCGAGGAGATAGAGAAAGCAACAGCCGACAACTCCTTGCGGGCGCGCTTGTCGCGCTTGTTTGCTTAACGACGTCACGTTCCGCCTTCACGCAATCGCCACGCCCCGCTGCTCGGGCAGCGTAAACGCGGCCAGGCAGGCCAACGCGAACGCGGCCGCGAAGACCCCGAACACCGCCGTCGAGCCGCCGAACGCCAACACTGGCGGGACGGTGAGCGGCGCGAGAATAGAACCGATACGGCCGAATGCCGCGCCCGCGCCCGTGCCGGTAGCGCGGATTGAGGTGGGGTAGAGCTCCGGGCCGATGGCGTAGAGCGCGCCCCATGCGCCCAGGTTGAAAAAGCTCAGCAGGCAGCCGGCCGCAATGATCTGCCACTCCGCGCTGGCCATACCGTAAGCGAAAGCAGCGACGGCCGAACCCGCGAGGAAGGCCGCAAGCGTGATGCGTCGGCCCCAGACCTCGATGAGCCAGGCGGCGGCGAAGTAGCCAGGCAGCTGTGCGAGGGTGATGATCAGCGTGAAGGTGAACGAGCGAACGAGTGAGAAACCTTGCTCCACCAACAGTGACGGGATCCAGATGAACGCGCCGTAGTAGGACAGGGACACGCAGAACCAGATCGTCCAAAAAGCGACGGTGCGGCGGCGTAGGTCGGGACCCCAAATGCCGCCGTGGACAGTGTCATCGCGGGGCGGCTGGGTGGTGTCGAACCCTGCGTCGACCCCTGCGTCGAACCCGGCCGGATCAGCTTCCGCCTCGAAGGAGCGCACGATATTTTCGGCCTCGTCGTGCCGGCCTTTGGCTTCCAGGAAGCGGACGGACTCCGGCAGGCCCATGCGCACGTAGATGGCGTAGAGGGCGGGCACCGCGCCGAGGGCGAAGCCCCAGCGCCAGCCGCTGTCGCTTTGGGCGACAACAAAGGTGCCGATCACGGCGGCCATGATCCAGCCCACTGCCCAGAACGCCTCCAGCAGCACCACCATCCGGCCGCGTACATTGCGCGGAGAAAACTCGCTGACCAGGGTGGACGCAACCGGCAGCTCGGCGCCTAAGCCCAGGCCCACCAGGAAGCGGAACACCATCAGTGACGCCACCGACCACGCCAGGGCCGACGCACCGGTAGCGAGGCCGTACAGCAGCAGCGTCGCCGCAAATACTTGGCGGCGGCCGATTTTGTCCGCGAGCAGCCCTCCGAGACTGGCCCCGATGGCCATGCCCACGAAGCCCACCGACGCGATCCACCCGGTAGTCGATTTATCCAGGTCCCACTGCACTGCGAGCGCGGCGACGATGAAGGACACCAGCCCGATGTCCATTGCGTCTAGCGCCCAGCCGATGCCGGATCCGACGAGCAGCCGCTTGTGCTTCTCGGTGACGGGAAGCCTATCGAGGCGCTCTGTACGCGATAAGGGGCGCGATAGGGGGCGTGCCTGTTGTTCAGGGGAGGTCATGCCGGGGATTGTAGGCTGGTGCCTACCCCGCGATGGATTTAAATGCGCGCAGGCGAAGCGAGTTGGACACCACGAACACCGAGCTGAACGCCATGGCGATGCCGGCCAGCATCGGGTTCATAAACCCCAACGCCGCAACCGGAATGAGAATCGCGTTGTAGGCGAAGGCCCAGAACAAGTTGCCCTTGATGGTTTTCAAGGTCTTGCGCGACAGCCGGATTGCATCGGCGGCGGAGGTCAGTGAGTTGCGCATCAGGGTGATGTCGGCGGCCTCGATGGCCACGTCGGTGCCGCCGCCCATGGCCAAGCCCAGGTCGGCCTGGGCGAGCGCGGCGGCGTCATTGACTCCGTCGCCGACCATCGCCACGTGCTTGCCCTGCTCCTGCAAGCGCTTGACTACGTCGACCTTGTCCTCGGGCAGGACACCGGCGGTCACGTTCGCGGGGTCGATGCCCACTTCCGCCGCCACGGCCTCGGCTGCGCCCTGGTTGTCGCCGGTGAGCAGGTGCGGGGTCAGCCCCAACTCGCGCAGCTGCGCCACCGCCTCGGCGGAGTCTTCCTTTACCGTGTCGCGCACCGCCACCAGGCCAGCCAGTGCACCGTCGACCTCCACCGCGACGGGGGTGCTACCCGCGCGCTGGGCCTTTTCAAACGCGTCACGCAGCCCGGCCAGATCGACGGTGGGGCGGCCCACGCGGACGGAACGGCCGTCGATAAGCGCAGACGCACCCTGGCCCACCTCGTTCTGGAAATTCTCAAACTCCGGCACGTCCTCCGCGGCGCCCACGATCGCGCGCGCGATCGGGTGCTCGGAGCCAGATTCCACGCCAGCGGCCAGGCGCAGCACCTCGTCCGCTTCGACCCCAGGGGCGGCAACCACATCGGACACACCCATCTGGCCGGAGGTGATCGTGCCGGTTTTATCCATGACCACCGTGTCCACCTGGCGGGTGGATTCGAGCACCTCCGGGCCCTTGATCAACAGCCCCAGCTGTGCGCCGCGGCCGGTGCCCACCAGGATGGCGGTGGGGGTGGCCAGGCCGAGCGCGCAAGGGCAGGCAATGATCAGCACCGCCACCGCGGCGGTGAACGCGTGCGCCGTGCCGTGCCCCACGAGCAGGTGTCCGACCAACGTCACCAGCGCGATTACCACAACTGCGGGCACGAACACCTGGGAGATCCGGTCCACCAGACGTTCGACCGGCGCCTTGCCGGCCTGCGCGTCACGCACGAGCTTGCCCATCTGGGCCAGGGTGGTTTCGGAACCGACCCGGGTGGCCTCCACTACCAAGCGGCCGGAGGTGTTCAACGTCGCGCCGGTGACGGCGGAGCCCTCCTGCACCTCAACCGGCACCGACTCGCCGGTGAGCATGGACTCATCCACCGCAGAGTGCCCGGACACCACGCGCCCATCCGTAGCCACCTTCTCCCCCGGGCGAACGATGAACTGGTCGCCCACTGCCACCTGAGCGATGGGCACGCGAACCTCCCTACCGTCGCGGATGACGGCAGCGTCCTTGGCACCCATGTCCAGCAGCTCCCGCAGCGCTTCGGAGGACTGCCCCTTGGCGCGCGTTTCAAACCAGCGTCCGAGCAGCAGGAAGGTGATCACCACGCAGACGGACTCGAGATAGATCTCGTCCATCCCCGCGTGCGAGGGGAGGATAGACATCTCCATGGTCATTCCTGGCTCGCCCGCGTTGCCGAAGAACAGGGCCCAGACCGACCACAAGTACGCGGCCGTCGTGCCGAGGGTGATCAGCGTGTCCATCGTCATCGCGCCGTGTTTGAGGTTCACCCACGTCGCGCGGTGGAAGACGCTGCCCGCCGCGAAATACACCAGCGTCGCCGCCGCAAACGCCGCCCACTGCCAGTTGGTGAACTGCAGAGACGGGATCATGCTCACCAGCATCACCGGCAGCGACACCAACGCGGACCAAATGGTGGTGCGCTTGAGGTCCTCGGCTTCTGCAAGCCTCGCGTCTTCGAGCTTGTCGCTTGACGACGCCCCTCCGGTGTCCCCCTCATCCCCCAATCCACCCGAGCCGTCGCTCATCGCAAATGCGTCGTACCCCGCCTTGCGCACTTCGTCGATAAGCATCTGCGGGGTAGTGGTGGACGCATCGAAGTCCACGGCCGCCGTCTCCGTGGAAAAGTTCACGGAAGCGTCCACACCGTCGAGCTTGTTTAATTTGCGTTGCACACGCGACGAGCACGACGAACACGTCATCCCCGTCACGCCCAACTCAATGTGTTGCAATGCTGTGGGGGTTTGGGTCATACCCTCACCATAGGCCCGACTTAGGCGAGCGTGTAACCCGCTTCCTTCACCGCGGCTTCGATGTCCTCGGTGGAGTAGCCGTCGCCTTCCACCGTGACCTTGCCAGTGGTGTGGTCCGCGTTCACCGACGTCACGCCTGCAACCTCGGAGATCTCCTCCTGCACGCTCATCTCGCAATGGCCGGAGGTCATACCTTCGACGTCGAACTCACGTTGTGCCATGGTTCTGTCCTTCCTGTGTCGGGAATTGGATCCACGGCCGATGGTAGGCGCTAAACCTCCAACGTGTAGCCGGCGTTTTTCGCCGCCTGCACGATGTCCTCATCAGCGAAGGTGAAACCGACAACGGTGAGCTGGCCCTTATCCAGGTCCAAGTCGATCTCGTGCGTTCCTTTCACCACCGACAGTTCGTCTTTGAGCGAATCGACCGCGACTTCGTCCTTCGGGCCCGAGATCCGGTACGTCTTCGTCATGGCTGCTGCACGCCTCCTGGTCTGGCTCTTCTGCGATTTTCCCCGGCTTGGAATAGCGCGGAGATTGTTAGGGTTGTAGCCGTTGCAATTTCTTAAACAATAACCAAAAGCTTTAAGGAGCGTACCGTGAGCACCATCGATGTAACCGAGGACACGTTCGAGCAGACCGTTACCCAGGACGGCATTGTGTTCGTCGACGCATGGGCGGAATGGTGTGGCCCGTGCAAGCAGTTCGCGCCGACCTACGAGAAGGCGTCTGAAAAGCACGACGATGTCGTGTTTGCCAAGCTCGACACCGAGGCGCACCAGCAGCTCGCCTCCGCGCTGGAGATCCAGGCCATCCCGACCCTCATGGCTTTCCGCGACGGCATCATGGTCTTCCGCAACGCAGGTGCCTTGCCGCCCGCTGCGTTCGACGACTTGATCCAGCAGGTCAAGGGCTTGGACATGGACGACGTCCGCCGCCAGATTGCGGAGCAGAACGCCTCCGAACAGTAGGCTTCCGCCCCAAGCGCCCGCCGGACGGGCGCTTTTTTCATGCGTACACTCGCCTTACGACGAAGCCGCCTCACGGAAGGACAACCCCCATGGCAAACCCGTTTAGCAAGGGCTGGAAGTACCTAATGCAGTCGTTCGACTCTAAGATCGACCAGAACGCGGACCCGAAGGTGCAAATTCAGCAGGCAGTAGACGCGGCGAAAGAGCAACACAAGGCTGTCACCGAGCATGCCGCGAACATTATCGGCAACCGGAACCAGTTGCAGATGAAGATGGAGCGCTTGATCAAGTCCCAGGAGGACTTACAGACCAAGGCCCGCACTGCGATCCAGGCCGCCGACAAAGCGTCCGCCGCCGGCGATGCTGAGAAGGCGCAGCAGTTCAACGGTGCCGCGGAGGCAATTGCGACGCAGCTCGTCGCCGTGGAACAGGAGCTGGAGCAGACGAAGCAGGCCTACGCCGCAGCAGAGCACGCCGCCAAGGAAGCGCAGGCGAAGCAGCAGCAGTCCGAGGCGCACTTGAAAGACCAGCTCGCTCAGGTGTCACAGCTGGAGTCCCAGCTCAACCAGGCACGGATGCAGGAGCAGACGGCCGCGACCATGGATTCCATGAACCAGTTCAATGACCGCGACGTGCCCACCCTTGACGGAGTGCGCGACAAGATCGAGCGCCGCTACGCCAACGCGCTGGGCCAGCAGGAGTTGATGAAGGACTCCATGACGGACCGCATGGCCGAGATCGAGTCCGGCACCTCCGACGTGGCTGCCGCCAGCCGCCTGGACCAGATCCGCGCATCCATGGCTGGCGAGCTCGAGGCCGGCGGCGGTGCCGAGGCCGACGCTGACCGCCAGCTTGAGGCCGGTGCCGACGACATCCTCGCCGACGCAGAAAAGTACGTGAAGGACGAGGACTAACCGCACCTTCGCAGTCGGCTCACAGACGGCCCAGCTCAGGGCCGGGGGTGGCGCTGGGCTACTGGCCCCGCCGGATGTTGATGAGCACGCCGCGGATTCCAGAGTGGAACCCGTCGCGGAGGTTGACGCGCTGCGTCTCGGTCAGGGTGTACTCGTGCAACGTTTCGCAGGCAAACTGCAAAAGCGGCCGGTCGATCTCCGGGGGCAGTCCGCCGCCGGAGAGGAGATGGGCACTATCGCGCTGCTCGCTGGATGCGGCGTTTTCAAACCACCAGGTGGCGTACTGTTGGCCCACGTCGTAGGGGGTTTGGAATCCGGCAGAGGTCCACACCTCCTCGGGCAGTGGCACGTAGCGCGAGCGAAGCTTTCGGCGCGGCGCCATCATGGACGGCTTGGGCGCAGGCTTCGGACCGGGTTTCGGCGCGTCCGAGGTACTGCCAGCGAGAGACGCCGGGGAAGGCGCGTCAGGACGCTTCTGCTCGCTCGAAACGTTGTGGTTGCCCGGCTTGTTGGATTCGTTGTTCGCTTCGACCTGGGCCTCGGACGGCTCATCCAGCTCCGGGGATTCCGGCTGGTGGGTCCGCTGCTGCGCGGTAGGTGTGCCGACGACGTCGGGCTTCTCTGCCGCTTCGGAGGCAGCTGGCTCCGAAGCAGGTGTCTGGGCGGCGTCGTTCGCGGCTTTCGCGTCGCCGACGGTGGTCTCCTCCGCGTCTGGCCGGAGCGGGTCGGGTCCCAACCCGGGGACGGCGGTGGGGCCGTCGGCTTCGTCGAGCGGAGCCGCGTCGCTAAGCGGGCGCTCCCTGATGCTCGGCGGTAGTGGACCCTCGAGGACCTGGAGGCGCATGGCCTCTGCGAAGTCCTCGCGCGGGTCGAGGATGGTGGTGCTGTCGCACGCGTGCCGCAGGGCGGAGGACATGGAGTCCCAGCCGAAGCCGTAGAGGTGCATGCGAGCGCCGCGGCTGGTCACTTCTTCGACGCCGGGGATCATGTCCGCGTCGCCGGAGACCAGCACGAAGTCGGTGAATTTTTCGCTCATGCCGTTAACCACGAGGTCGGCAACGAGGCGGGTGTCCACGCCCTTCTGGGTGCGGCGCTCACCCCATTCGATGAGTTGGCCGGTGCGCAGTTGCACGCCGTCGCAGGTGCGCAGGGCGCGCTGGTAGCGGTGCGGGCCGGAGTCGGGGATGCCGTCGTACCAGAATTGGCGGTGGATGGGTTGGTTGAGTTGGGTCGTGATCATTTTGCCGAGGGTCGCCACAACCTCCGGCAAATCAATTTCTAACTGTGCGCGTGCGCCGATTTCCCACGAGTTGTAAAAGCTCGCAAGCAGGTATGACGTGTCGACGAACACCAGTGTGCGTTCAAGCATGGCTCCTAAATTCCGATTCTTATTCGTTCCTAAGTTGATTTACACGCACCATCTTGCCTGAAAATCCTCAGTCGTTCCACGTCGGCAACGTCACGGTTTGCTGCGAAACTGTTGCGTCTCTGGGCTTGCGGTGATAGTTAGTTAGTTACTCGAGTAACTAACCGATCAACCAAAGGGGAGCGCATGAACACGGATGCCGAGCCGCTCTTCGTGCAGATCGCCAACTTCGTCGCCGACCTCATTGTCGACGGCTCCCTGAAGCCCGGCGAGCAAGCGCCGTCGACAAACCAGCTCGCCCAATTCCACGAGATCAACCCGGCGACGGCACGCAAGGGGCTCGCACTGCTTGCCGACGATCACGTGCTGGAAAAGCGCCGCGGCCTCGGCATGTTCGTCACCGAAGGCGCCCGCGAGCGCATTTTGGCCAAGCGCCGCGACGACTTCGCCGGCGCATTCATCGCCCCCCTCATCGACGAAGCCCTGCACCTGGGCTATACCCGCTCCGACCTCCACGACCTCATCGACCGCGTCGCAGAAAGTAGAGGCATGTACCAATGACCATCCACACCAGCCAGCTAACCCGCGCGTTCGGCACCCAAAACGTCCTCAACGGCGTCGACCTGGACCTGGGCCCCGGTATCCACGGCCTGCTCGGCCGCAACGGCGTGGGCAAATCCACCCTGCTACGCATCATCGCCGGCCAACTCAAACCGACCTCGGGCACCGTCGAGGTGTTTGGTCAGCGCCCCTTCGACAATGCCCGTGTCATGGACCGCACATGCCTGACCGGCGTGGACACGGCGTACCCGGGCAGCTGGTCCGGCGCAGACGTGATCAAAGGCGCCCGCCTTCGCTACCGGCCCTGGGACCAGCAGCTTGCCGACGCCCTGACCGCCGATTTCGCCATGGATCAGGCCCTGGAAACCCGTTACGGGAAGCTTTCGCGCGGCCAGCGCGCGATGGTGGCCATCGTCATCGGCCTGGCCGCCGGCACCGACCTTTTGCTTCTCGACGAGCCGTACGTCGGCCTCGACACTCACAACACCGACGTGTTCTACCGCCACCTGCTCGCGCAGGCCGGCACGGGCCGCACCATCGTTATGGCCACCCACCACATCGAGGACGCGGCGAAGGTGCTGGATACGGCGGTGGTGCTGGGGCGTGAGGGGACCGTCGCTAAGCAATGCGCCCCTGAGGACGCCGACGCCTTCGCGGTGGCCGGCGGCGAGCTTTTGCCTATCGACGACGCAACGCGCCATGCCCGCCCCGCGCGATTCGACGACCTCATCGAGCACTACCTGGAGGTGTACTGATGAACACGACCCTGTTCGGATTCTTCCGCCACCAGTTCACAGCGCGGCCATTGAGCAGGCTGTTCTGGATGGTCCCGGTGGGGGTGATGTTCGCCCTTGGCGCGGCCAACACCGACCAAACGCTGAACGCTGTGCTCGCGCCGTCGCTTGTGACGCTGGTTGTCGTCGGCGCGCTTTCGACTGAGGACACCACCTATGCGGCATACGGCATGCCCCGCGGTTCGAGGCTGCGGCTGACCGCGATGGCCATAGTGCCGGCGGTGATCGTGGGCGTGGGAGTTGCCCTGGCGCTTCGGCCTGATTGGGTCGGAGTGGCGGGTGCGTTGGGGGCTGTCGCGATGGGCCTGACCATGGGTCAGCGCTACGTCACCGGCGAGGTGCCCGGGCCGCGCGAGCGCGTTCGGTCGCGGTTAGGATCGCGCGGCTTCCTCGCGGAACTGGTGTGGAAACCACAGCTGCTGTGGGCGTTGGGTATCGCGGTGGCGCATTGCGTGACGCTGTACCTGGCAAGCTTCATTGGTTCTGAGCCGCTCAGAGAGTGGATCGGGGCTTTGCCGCTGTTGGTTTGGTACGGCGTGTATTGCATGTATGGCTCGGGAATCGCCGGCCCGGACGCGGGCGCCAGCTACGGGGTGCCTCGTCGGCGCTGGCTGGGGGCATCGCTCGCGGCTTCAATTGTGTCGGTGCTGTTCTACGCCGTTGTTGTTGGTGTCGCCTCGGATTTGAGCTGGGCCGCGGTAGTGGTCGGGGCGGCGGGTGGGTTCGCCTGCGCAGTACTGGGCACCGCCATGAAGGCGCGGCGCAGTGAGATTGGGTTATTTCCGGCGATGTTGATGGCCATTCCTATCTCACAAGCGGCGGAAGCGGAAAGCTTCACGGACGGTGAAGCCGTCTACCTCCTTGTAGTCGCGGGAGCACTATCGCTGATCGGTGCTGCACTGCAGGTGGCGTATCTGGGTGGCTATATGAACCCAAAGCGAGCTTTTAAAGACACATAAAAACCTGGATTGTGCTGCGGGTTTGTGTTGTGTGTGGGGTGTGTGTAACTTATATCGAGTCAGCGAGACCGACAACGCCCCGCTGGAGAGCGAGATGATGTTCTCTGGTTTGTGTGGCGGGCAGGAAAACAATCGCTGGTGGATTCCAAAGTCGCTTTGATGCTGGCTCACTGTGTGTGGGTTG
>NZ_JABFED010000010.1:0-48367 GCF_013601005.1 Corynebacterium wankanglinii | reverse complement strand
AGATCCGCCGCCGCTTCTACAAGAAAGGCACCGACTTCGCCGAAGTCACCCCCGAGCACGTCGCCTGGGTGCAAGACGAACTCAACGACACACCCCGACAAGTCCTCGGCGGAGCAACCCCACGTGAAATACTCCAGCAAATATTCAAACGTGGCGCATTAACCGCTTGATCCCGCCCGCCAAATCGGCGCGGATTCACCATCTGGTCTTCACCATCTAGCCGGCGGGCCGGGCGAAACCCCCGGAGCCGGGTCAATCATTGGCCTTACGCTGCGGAGTGCTGTTTGAGAATCTGCCCGACTCGGCCGTAGCTGATGCCCAGAAGGTAGGCGATGTCACGGTAGTTGTAACCGCGTTCAGAGAGGTCTTTCGCGTGCTGGGCGATTTTCCCCAGTTGATCGTGTTCTTGCCGACGCAGCTCTGCGAGCTCGTCTCGTGCTGAAAGCGCCGCCTTTTCCGCTTCGCCACCGATGGCGAGTTCGATCTGGGCGGACTCTGCATCGTGGGTCAGCTCGGGAAAGAGTCCAAGGGCATCTTTGAATTCGTCTTCAATCTGATCAAGGCGACGCGCTTGGACAATGACACCAGGGTCTTGATCGAGTTGGCCTACCCACCAGCCGGAGTCACGTTGGACAGTCGCGGTAAAACAGTTCATCGTTACTTCAGTCCAATCTGCTTGTAAATCTTTTGGGCGGCGAGATCGGGAATTTCTCGATGCCTGGGAACAGTCGTGTAGCGGTCACCGACCCATATGCGTGTGTGGTTACCGCCTTCTTTGATAGTGAGTTCCTGCTCGGTTGTCTTTGCGTAGTGGGATATCGCTTTGAGGATGTCCTTGCGTTTTGTCACGATGCTAGTTTAGGGCGATTGACTTAATCAAGTGTAGTGGGCTAAACGAAAGGGGTTCGTGATGTACTGCCTGCCACTGACCACCTAAAAAACCGGCGAGTTCAGGTTTTCCCTGAGCTCGCCGGATCGCACACATTCCCCCTACTCGGAGCGGCGGGCGAACTCGCGCAGCGCCCACTCCACGGCGTCCAGAGGCAGCTCGGCGTCGTACGCATCCCGCGCCGCCGCCAACGCCTCCAGGTACTCGCCGTACTCGTCGGCGGTCCAGTCGGCGTCCTTGGCCAGCCCGGCCACACGCGCACGGTTGGAGCAGATGATCACCGGCTTCAGCTCGGCGCCGGAGCCGCCCTCCTGCTCGCCGGCCAGGAAGTACGCGATGGCGGAGGCGAACTTCGGGGGCAGGCCGGTTGCCGTCAAAGAACCGTAGGCGTCGATAGGCGAGGCGCCCTCGAGCCGCCGCACAGCCCCCAGCAGCTGAGACGCCTTGCCCTTGTTGCGCAAAAACGCCTGCAGCTGCATCACCTGGTTGGATTGGCCGGCCATGTAGGCGAAGCAGGCGCCCAGAAAGTCGATGATTTGGTCGCGCGCGTAGCCGGATTCGGCAACGTCTGCGGCGAACGCGAAGACTTCGGAGCGGGTGATGGAGGCGGTGGCGTCGTCGCGGAACGGCGGCACGCGGCGCAGGTGGTGTGGCCATCCCGTTTTCCAGCGGATGGGGGAGAAGGTCACGGAGTCGCCCAGCACGTCCTGCGCGGTGGGCTTGACGGTCTCGAGGGCTTGAGCAATCTGAGTCATGCGCCCCATAGTACGGCCCCTACACTTGCCCTCCATGACCGCAACCGTCCTGCTCCTCGACCCCCGCTGGCCCTCGCTGATCCCCCTCCACCTTGCGGGCCGGATCGCTGGCGACGTCACCTTCACCCCCGACGTCCCCGCAGGTATCCGCAGCGCGCTCGCCGCCCAAAAGGGCCCCGACAGGTGGCTCATCTCCACCGACGAGGACGCACCCGAAGTCGCCCGTTGGCTTGTCGACGGCGCTTCGCTCGAACGCGCCACCAGCCTCGACGACCCCGTCTACCAGGCCACCCGCACCATGCACGCCGCCCGCGCCCGCGGCGAGTGGGAGCAGGCCATGACACACGAAAGCCTCCTGCCGTTTTTACGGGAGGAGGCTGAAGAGGTCGCCCAAGCGATCGAGGACGATTTGCCTATGGACGCCCTCCGGTCCGAACTCGCCGACCTCCTCCTCCAAATCCTGTTCCACGCCGAGTTGGCGTCGGAACGCGGCGCCTTCGACTTCTCGGACGTGGCCGACGCGTTTGTGCAGAAGATGCGCAGGCGGGCGCCCTATCTTTTCGACGGCTCCACCGGCCCCGTGGACAAGGCCACCCAGGACCGGCTGTGGGAGGAGGGGAAGGCCCGGGAGAAGACCTAGCGGGAGTTAGCGCAGCGCGCCGATGTAGGTGCGGATGTCCGGCAGGTTGGCCTGGGAGGACATCTGGGAGCTCATCTCGAAGAACTTGTCCAGCGGGGTGGCCGGGTCCGGTTTGACGATGCCGCACTCCAGCGCACGGTCGCCGAGCGTGGCCACGGTGGACGCGGAGGCCAGCCGCAGGGTGGCGTCCTGGCCCACCACGGCATTGACGTTGCCGATGAGCTGGGAGCGGGTGGTGTCCGGGCCGACCATGCGGGTGGCGGTCAGACTCGCGCGCAGCACGTCGCAGTTCGCGGTGGCGACGTTGCCGTTGAGGAGTTTGATCAGCTCGAAGTTCTGGGCCTGGGCCGGGGCTGCGGTTCCGGCGAAAGCGGCAGCGGCCACGAGGCCAGCGGCGGCGAGGGAAGCGAGACGGCGCATTGGGGGAGTCCTTTCGGGGAAGAAACTGGTTCGCGAAGGATCATACATGTGAAAGAAGTGACAGGCGTGACAGAAGGGATTTAGGCGGCTGGGCCCCGTTCGGTCGGGCGCATATATGCGAACTGGCTCGCGTCGGTAAAAACCTGAAAACGCCCGCGCGAAACCCCAGCCCGGCGGCATCCGCGCCGTCCAATAGCCCCCCAAACTGCCGCCGAGTTCAGGTTTTCCGGCGAAACCTGAACTCAGCGCGTGCCCCACCGGAAGTATGTGCATCAACGTAGACATAAGCCCGGCGGCAATTCAGCTCTTGTGCTACGCGACCGAACGCGGGTATGTATCACCGGCGCGTTAGCCGATAGGAGGCACCCGCCCGGTACACTTTCCGCCCATGACTGCAGCCAGGCGAGTAGCGCGCGGGTGCGGCTGCGCGGGGCTCATCGGCGCGGCCGCGGCCGTCGTCTTGGCCGTCGCGCTCGTCGCCTGGCTCATCGCGGCCTTTTCCACCACCGACCAGCACGAGCCGCTCCAGCCGGTGCCCGTCACCATGCCGCCGCCGGCCGCGCAGGCACCCCCGGCGATCAACGTTCACGGGCCGGGGCGCACCTCCGACCAGCTCTTTGACTGGTCCCAGGACATCGGCAACGCCACCCACGTCTCCGGCCAGGCCATCCGGGCCTACGCCAACGCCGCCCTTATCGCCGCCGAGGCCTGGCCCGCCTGCCACCTGCAGTGGAACACCCTCGCCGGCATCGGCTGGGTGGAAACGCGCCACGGCACGTACACGGGGCGCTTTGACAACTCCCAGCTCAACCAGGACGGCTACCCGGAGCCCCGCATTATCGGCCCGCGACTGGACGGCGGCGGCTTTGCCAAAGTCGAGGACACCGACGGCGGCGCGTACGACAACGACACGGAGTTCGACCGCGCCGTAGGGCCCATGCAGTTCATCCCGGAATCCTGGGCCCGCTACGGCCGCGACGCCAACGGCGACGGCGTGGCAGACCCGCAGCAGATCGACGACGCCGCGCTTGGCGCCGCCAACCTACTGTGCAACTCCGGCGGCACCACGCGCGACCTTGCCACGGAGGAGGGCTGGAAGGAGGCCATCTTCGCCTATAACCACTCCAACGACTACGTCGCCCGCGTGCGCGACGCCGCGGCGAACTACGCCGTGAACCAACCGGCGCATCGCTGAAACCGCCGCCGCGCCCAGCTAGACTGGTTGGCGGAACTACGCACTCGACCCATGCAAGGAGTCACCATGGCCGACATCATGCACATCTTCGCCCGCGAGATCCTGGATTCCCGCGGCAACCCCACCGTTGAGGTTGAGGCGTTGCTCGCGGACGGCTCCCATGGCCGCGCGGGCGTGCCGTCCGGCGCGTCCACCGGCGAGCACGAGGCGCACGAGCTTCGCGACGGCGACGAGCGTTACTCCGGCAAGGGTGTGCTGAAGGCCGTGAACAACGTCAACGAGACCATCGCGGATGAGCTCGCGGGCTTGGAGGCGGATGACCAGAGGATCGTCGATACGCTCATGCTCGAGCTCGACGGCACCGACAACAAGAAGAACCTCGGCGCGAACGCGATTTTGGGTGTGTCCATGGCTGTGGCGAAGGCTGCGGCTGACTCGGCGGCGCTGCCGCTGTACCGCTACATCGGCGGCCCGAACGCGCACGTGCTGCCGGTGCCGATGATGAACATCCTCAACGGCGGCGCGCACGCGGACTCCGGCGTGGACGTGCAGGAGTTCATGATCGCCCCGGTCGGTGCAGAGACGTTCACCGAGGCGCTGCGCATGGGCACCGAGGTGTACCACGCGCTGAAGAGCGTGCTGAAGTCCAAGAACCTCTCCACCGGGTTGGGCGACGAGGGCGGGTTTGCCCCGTCCGTCGGCTCCACCAAGGAGGCCCTGGACCTTATTGTGGAGGCCATTGAGAAGGCCGGCTACACCGTGGGCGAGGACGTCGCCCTCGCACTAGACGTCGCCTCCTCCGAGTTCTTCGAGGATGGTGCCTACAACTTCGAAGGCGGCCGCCACAGCGCCGAGGAGATGATCAAGGTCTACGCGGACCTGGTGGAGCATTACCCGATCGTCTCTATCGAGGATCCGCTGGATGAGAACGACTGGGACGGCTACACCACGCTGACCGAGCAGCTGGGCGACAAGGTGCAGATCGTGGGCGACGACTTCTTCGTCACCAACCCGAAGCGCCTTGCCGAGGGCATTGAGAAGAAGGCCGCGAACGCGCTGCTGGTGAAGGTCAACCAGATCGGCACCCTCACCGAGACCTTCGACGCCGTGGAGCTGGCCCACCGCAACGGTTACCGCACGATGATGTCGCACCGCTCCGGCGAGACGGAGGACACCACCATCGCGGACCTGGCCGTGGCGCTGTCGTGCGGCCAGATCAAGACTGGTGCGCCGGCTCGCTCCGAGCGCGTGGCCAAGTACAACCGCCTCCTGCGCATTGAGGAGGAGCTCGGCCCGGCCGCCGAGTACGCGGGCCGTTCCGCGTTCCCGCGCTTCAAGTAAGCGTCTGCTTATAGACGAACCTCCGGTCCCCCGCGTAGCATGTCCGGAGTGACTTCAAGTACCCGAATCCGCATGCCCGGTGTGGGGCGCACCCGCAAGGTAGGTGCCATGTTTGAGGATCTCACTGTGGACTACCTCGCGGAGCGCACCGACCACGCGAGCTTTGACCGTGGGCAGAAGATCGACTCGAACCGTGTGGAGATCACGGAGAAGACCGACAACGTCGTACGTTCTACCGTGACTGCACCGCACGAGTACCACGTGGTGCTACGGCTGGAAGGCGCGGATTTGCAGGCGCAGTGTGATTGCGCCATCGAGCACGAGTGGTGCCGCCACGCGGTGGCGACTGCGCTCAAGCTCATTGCGGAGCGTGGCGAGGTATTTACCCCTAATGTCCAGGCGGCCGCCGCCGCGGAGGCGGTCTTCGACGACGAGATTGACACGTACGTGGACAGTCTGCGCCACGACCAGCTAGTGCAGTTGGTGCGCAACCTGCGCGTGGCGCAGCCGAATGTGGACCTCGCGCTTGAGGTGGGGGCGGCGGAGCACCGTGGGGGACCGGAGGCCGTCGGTAAGCGGTTGACGCAGCGCGTCGAGCGGTTGCGCCGCAAGAACCCCGGCTGGTCCGCGCGGCTGACCGCGGAGGTGGCGCAGGAATGGTTCGCGCTGCTGGACATCTGCTCTGCGTGCATCGACCGCGGCTGGGGTGCCGAAATGGTGCGCCCGCTGGAGTGCGCCACCGAGGGCATCGGACAGATGCTGCTGCGCACTGACGACGCCTACGGTTCCCTCGCCGACGCGTACCGCACCGCCACCATTCTCCACCTGGCCGCGTACCGCCAGGCAGCGCCGACACCGGGTGAGGTGGTGGAGTGGATCTCAAACCTCGTCTTCGACGAATCCGGCTTCGGCGAGCCGAACCTGGAGGATTACGCCGACTGGCTGGACATCCAGGCTATCGACGAGCTGGAGCGCCGCCTGGACAAGCAGGACTCCTACGGCCGCTTCGACGACGCCCTCGAGCACCTGCGCGAAGGCATCGCCCGCCTGCGCGGCGACGACCTCGCCCTCGAGCAGATGCTCACTGGCGACGAGCTGCTGGACTTCTTCGAGGAACGCGCCCGCGACGACGACGCACGCGACCTGCTCGAGGAGGCCGCCAAGGAGCGCGTGAGCAAGAAGCGCCTGGGCCTGGGCGGCACCGGAATTTCCATGGAGGCGCTGACCAGCCGCCTGGACCGCTATTTCGGCCCGGGCAGCCTGCTGAAGTTCCGCACCGCCTACGCCAAGTCCCACCCGGGCCGCGGCTTCCGCGAGCTGCTCGCCGAGGACGGCGCAACCCCCGACATGGCGCGGGAGGTCATCGACGCCGCCCCGAGCTGGGTTCGCGGCAACCTGCAGCTGCTCTACGCCGAGCACTTCGACGACTTCGACTTGGGCTACAAGGTGGCCACCGAGCACCCGCGCCCGGAGGAGCTGGACCCGGAGCTCATCTTCGACATGGGCACCGCCATCGGCGTCAACGTGGACCGCGCCCGCGGCACCGAGCTGATGTTCCGCCTGCCGGAGCACTTCGCCGCCGCCGGCGACCTGCCCTCCTACAAGCGCATGGAGGCGGAGCTGCGGGACATCCGCAAGTTCGTCGCCGACGACCAGGCCGCCCTCGAGCGCTTCGAGGAGCTCGTAGCCGACCTGTGCGAGCGTTATGCCGGCCGCGCCGCGATCCGCGAGATCCTTGAGCGGATCTAGCCTCTACACTGTCTGGACTATGACGAAGCGCTCGATCCGCACCCGCCGCCCCAGCACGGTCCCCGTTGCTAGCCGCGACCGGGAGAGGGCCGAGCGCGCCGCCCAGCGCCGGCAGCGCGGGCGAGCCATCGCCTTTCCCAAGCAGGACATGGCCAGCGTGGTGATCCTCATCGCCGTGCTCATCCTCGTGCTGCTGGCCATCGCGGCGCCGCTGCGCAACTTCTACGAGGGCCGCGCCGAGATCGCCCGCGCCAACGAGTCCATCGCTCGCCTGGAGGCGCAGAAGCTGGCGCTGGAGAGCGACATCGCCATGTACGACGACGAGGCCTTTCTCAAGCAAGAGGCCCGCCGCCGCCTGGGCGTGATGGAGGAGGGCGAAACCGCCTGGCGGATCATCGACCCCCGCATGACCGCCTCCGAGGCCATCACCACCGGCAAGGACGACATCCCCGACACCCGCACCTGGCCGGTAGTGATGTGGGACTCCCTGCGCGAGGTCCCGGGGGCGGAGCTTCCGCCTATCGACGACGCTCCGCCCGCCCCCGCTCCGGAGGGGCCTGCATCTCACCCTGACGCGCCCGAAGCGCCGGCGGTACCGGAGGCCCCGGCACCGGAAGCTCCCGCGCCAGCGCAGTAAGCAGCGTGTGGGACAATGGCCCGCATGCACACTCCTCCCACTGACGAACAACTCGCCATCGTTGCCGAGCAGCTCGGCCGCACTCCACGCGGCGTGCTCGCGATCGCGTACACCACCCCGGACAACCAGCCGGCGGTGGTGAAGACCGCGCCCAAGCTTGACGACGGCACCCCGTTTCCCACCCTCTACTACCTCACCGACCCCCGCCTCACCGCCGAGGCGTCCCGCCTCGAGGTTGCGCAGGTAATGAAGTGGATGGAAAACCGCCTTAACGCGGACAGTAACGAGGGCGACGACCTTCGCGCCGATTACCTCGCTGCCCACGAGCACTTCCTCGCCGAGCGCAATGCCATCGAGGACCTGGGCACCGACTTCTCCGGTGGCGGAATGCCGGAGCGCGTGAAGTGCCTCCACGTTCTCATCGCCTACGCGCTCGCCGAAGGCCCGGAGCGCGTCCGCTTCGGCACCGAGGCAGTCGCTCTCGCCGCCGAGCACGGTGACCTCCGTGGCACCGCCATTCCCGCCGACTGGCCCACGCTCGAAGATCTCGGCATCACGCTCGCGGAAGCAGGGGAGGGGCTGGCATGACGCGCGTCGCGGCCGTGGACTGCGGCACCAACTCCATCCGCCTTCTCGTCTCCGAGCGGAGCTCCGAGGGGATGCCCGCCGAGCTGACGCGGCAGAACACGATCATCAGGCTCGGGCAGGGCGTGGACGAGACGGGGCGGCTCAACCCCGAGGCGATCGAGCGCACCCGCAAGGCACTCGCGGGATACGTCGAGACGATGCAGCGCCTCGGCGTGGAGAAGGTGCGCATGGTGGCCACCTCCGCCACGCGCGACGCGGCGAACAGGGAGGACTTCTTCTCCATGACGGCCGAACTGCTGGGGCGCGTCCAGCCCGGGGCGCGCGCCGAGGTGATCAGCGGCGAGGAGGAGGCGGCGCTGTCGTTCGCGGGGGCGACGGCGGACATCGATCCCGACCGCGGGCCGTTCTGCGTGGTGGACTTGGGGGGAGGGTCGACGGAGTTTGTCGTCGGTAAGCAGGCTGTTTCCACGCAGATGGGCTGCGTACGCCTGACCGAGCGTTTCATGCGCTCGGACCCGCCGACGGCCGCAGAGACCCACGCCGCGCGCGCCTACGTGCGCGACACGCTGCGCGAGGTTGCCCCACTGGTCGCGTCGGCGCGCACGCTCGTCGGCTGCGCCGGCACCTTCACCACCCTCTCCGCGCTCACGCAGGGGCTGGATAGCTACGACCCCGCGAGGATCCACATGTCGGAGCTGCTTTTCGACGAGCTCACAGCCACCACCTCAGCCCTGCGCGCCCAAACCGCGGAGCAGCGCCGCGCGAACCCCGTCGTCCACCCGGGCCGCGCCGACGTGATCGCGGCCGGCTCTGTGATCGTGGAGGAGATCGTGGACCTCGCCCGCGAGAGCGCCGGGCTGGGCAGCGTGGTGATCAGCGAGAAGGACATTCTCGACGGGATCGTCGCCGGCCTGGCCTAGTCCTCGTCGGGCTCGAGAATCTGGTCCTGGCCCTTGCCGCGCTTTAGGTTCCTGACCTCGCGCATGCGCGGCTCCGGGTCGAGCTTGTTCGCAATCGCCTTGCGCCCCGAACGCACCACCTGCTGGGTGATGGGGGAGTTGGCCACGGCCCGGGTGGCATCGACAATCTGGTGGTAGCGCTTCCTGCCTGCCTTCGTGCCGAACACGTACCCGGCGGCGGCGCCGACAACGAACTGAATCATGCGCACCATCGTACCTAACGCGCGCTTATCCACGTCCCTCTGGCGGGGTTCATTGTGGGGCCAGCGGGGCTCGAACCCGCGACCAGCGGATTATGAGTCCGCGGCTCTAACCGACTGAGCTATAGCCCCTTAGTTGCAGCATTCGCATCATATCGTCCCTGCATTGGTTCGAAGAAATTGTTGCGGAATGTTGTGTGGTGGATAAGATGCGGATTTTGTTTGCGCAGGTAAGAGGGCGATTTGGTGATGGCGTGAGATGGTCGCTATAGTAAAGCACCGTTGCAAGGGATTGCGACAAAACATTCCTCCATAGCTCAGTTGGCAGAGCATTCGACTGTTAATCGAAGGGTCACTGGTTCGAGCCCAGTTGGAGGAGCAGCAAAAGCCCGGGAAGAAATTCCCGGGCTTTGGTTCGTTCTACGGTGGTCATCTGTATAGGGACGTAACCATTAGAAAGTCTTGATCCTCGCTTCCTGCATTCAGTAAAGCCCCCGCCTAGGGGTATATGCAGTGGCCCACGGAGATGCTTTTCGGCCTGTCGTAACCCGTGACGGTCGTTTTAAGGTCCAAATCGCAGCGCACACTGCGTTCTAGTAGCGAGTCCGTCGAGAGCCGGAAACGAGATTTCGCGAGGACCTACAATGAGCCGTGGCATAGTTCGCTGCCCCGAATGTCTTCGACGGTTCCGGGGCCCGCATTTACATGACGCCGCTTGAGGCGGCGAGTGCGAAATCGGTAATGGCCCTGTGTACCACCTCAGTTCCCCGCGCTTATAGTTTGGTTGCTGTAGACATATGTTCCGTAGCCGTACCCTGCAGCATCCCCCTGGGTCATCCGGGTTACAACAATTCCTCGAACGTTAACCCCCGCCTGGTCTAGAGCAGAAATGGCGCCCGTCAGCTCGGATTTTTTCGTCATACCTGCGGCCACCACCATTAGAGCACCTTCCGTATGGTGCCCGATCACTGCAGCGTCGGTGACGGCAAGTATGGGAGGAGCATCAAAGATGACGTAGTCGAAAGTTTCCCTCAAAGTGGAGACTAGTCTTTTCATTTCATTCGAGCCGAGGAGCTCGCTCGGGTTCGGTGGAATCTTTCCTGCTGATAGAAAGTAAAGCGTAGAACGCCCCCATCTCTCTAGAACGTCTTCGAGGTCCGCCCGTCCGACCAGAAGGTCGGAGAGGCCGGAGCTGCTTTCAACCCCGAGATACTCGTGCACCTTTGGGAGCCTCAAATCGGCTTCGATTAAAACGACACGGGCACCAGCTTCCGCCAGGGACAACGCCATGTTCACCGAAGTAACGGATTTTCCCTCTCCTGGGTTTGCAGAACTAACTACGTAACACCCTGTCTCGTTATCCGTGTTTAAGAATCGTAGATTAGTTCGCAGGGCGCGGAACGACTCCGCTCGCGGGCTTGCTGGGTTAGCGTGTACGGTTAGTGGGTTTTCTTCCACCGTGGGATCATCTAAGATGCCCCCCAGCAGTGGCACCACCGTGGATTCCTGAACATCGGCGAGTGATCGAATTCGACCATCGAACGTAAATCGGAGTAAAGCAAGGCCAATACCGCTTAGTAAACCGATAACCAATCCGCTGAGGATGTCTAGTACGGGCTTGGGGTTTTCAGGTGTTGAGGGCGCAGAAGCTACGTCAGTTGTCGTCAAATGCACTAGTCGCTGGCCGTTCGGGCCCTTGCTCTCGAGCTTTTCAGAGACTAGGCCTTTGAGAATGTCTGCCACGGAGTTCGCGATTTCCGCCGCGCGAGCTGGATCGGTGTCTTCGACAGAAAGATCGATCGAAGAACTTCCTTGAGGACAATAGACGTGCAATCGCTCCGCTAGTTCTGCTGAATCGACATCGAGATCCAACTGGTCGACCACCGGATCCAGAACGATTCCAGTGGAAACCATCTCCACGTAGCTATTGGCGATTTGGGAGGAATACGTTGCTCCCTGGGCCAGTTCGTTAGTGCTTGCGCCTCCAGAAGACGCAGTGACGTAAAGTTGAGTCTTCGCTACGTACGTGGCGGGGGTGAAAAAAGCCAATCCGGCTGCTGAAAGCCCTCCTAATAGGGTTAATGTCAAAATCAGCGTCAGGTTAATCGTGGCAATCCTTGACACCCGTCGAAAATGCATATTTATCTATCCCGTTACTGGATCTGAGCGGGCTGGCGGGCCTCGCTAGCATGCGCTGGAAATGCTGGAAATTACTACAACGTCAGTTTACGTCCGCTTGTCTGATCATCTGGTTTTGTGGTCTGTGCTTCAGAGAGATAGTCGGCGGGGACGTGTTCTTGGTTGTAGATTTCGAAGTTTCCTGGCCACCTCGCCAGGTCTCGCCTGGGTTCGCACAGCAAATCCCGATTATCAGAAGGATTGCCAAAGGCTTGAAGTTGTAAAATCCCGAGAAAAACATGCCTGCTGTTAGATAAGTGGCGATGAGATAGCACCATGAGGTTCCCCACGTAAACCAGATAAACCTCACGAAGACTACAGCCACAGCGAGCGCAACTATAAGGCCTGAGCATACAAGGGTTTCTAGAAAAAAATTATGAGGGGGCATTGTGGGGTAATTCGCGTAGCCTCGTCCGAACAGGAAATAGCGAGGGTACTGGGTCCAAAGTTCGTAGCCAGCTGTATACGTTTCAAAACGCCCGTTTGCAGACCAAAGGCTTGCCGATTTGAAGCGCGAGGAATCCGTGACCTTATTGAAAAGCCAAATAACGAAAGCAGATGCTGGAATCAAGAGCAAAACATTGCCGACGCGGTTCACCCCGCGGGGCGGGAACAGCAAGATAATGGCAAGTCCGATGGCACCTGCTACAAAGCCGGTACGTGAGGAGTTGATTACGATAGAAATTCCGCTGAGTACAGGTAGGGTTACCGCCGCAAGTTTTCTTCCCGTACGCCACAGAACCGGTCCCAGGGGTAGGCCGATCGAAAGCAGCGCTGAGAGTGCGCTGTACGCCGGAATCAAGAGGTCGTAGGAAACTCGATTTTGGAAGAAAGCAATGTGGCCGAGCGACAGCCCGAACCGGGTTGCCAGAAGCCATTGAACGACTACAGCCGTTCCCGATGCCGCAATGGCGCCAGCGACGGCGAAGAGCAGGTGGTCCTGCTCGCCTCGCGTCACCAGCGACTCACGGTGTTTCCGCGCGATCAAGGCGACGCTAGGCGGAAGAATGAGGAGAGCAATTTGCGTGGAATAGTAAACTTCGCGAACGCCACCATTGCTTTGGAGTGTCGTCACGACTGTGCCCAGAACAAATACAACCAAAAGGTAAAGATCAAGAGCTCCGAAATCGAACCTGCGACGGGCTAGCTGAACCGCTACCACTACAAGAAAAAGCGAAGTCCACGAACCCATAACTGGAAGGCCAGGAAGTACAGGAGCCATAAAGAGCGGCATGCTTATCGCCAGCAGTTTCAAATTCCGGTAAAGGGGGGAACCATCAGCACGGAGATGGATCATGGCTGTAATGGCACAGAAAACGCTGAAGCCAGCGTAGGGGTTAAAGAGGTAGGCTATCGTCGCGGTCAACGCGTAGAAAAATGCTGACATAGTTACTACCTTTCCCTCTGCCCGTCGAGACTCGGTCGCACGGGGCTCGTTCGGGCAGTCAGTGTAATCCTACAGTGTGACGGGATCCCCTCCGGTCATAATCTGACAATGGAGTAAGTTTCGTCGCCCACTGCGAAGTGTGGCCACCAAACTGCGGTTTTCGAGGTACAGGCGGTCGGCTGCTTGGAAAGTCGGGGGCTAGGGAGTGGTGCAACGGGCACCCCGTCCGGCCTGAAAAATCAGTATACTTCGGTATACAGGTTACAGATTTCCTTTTCCAAGTTGGTTCCGGTTCAGCACTGTCGGTGAACTTTGTTGAGTTGATCTCGTGCTGGATCTGTATCTCATCACTAGGTGGGCGCGATGGACCTAGAAGCATCCGAGCCCGGCCATAGTGTGGGTTGCCCCGTCGAAGCAGGTGTCGTGCCTTTGAACCGGCGTAGATTCAAACGAATCTAATTGGCCGGTAACTCACCGACCTCACTGAACGGCAGTTCTTCTTCGTGACCGGGGAAGCGCCGCATGAGACCTCGGCAGATCGCCGGGAATTGGCGAAATGGGCACTTTTAATTCCACCTTGGAGCCCTTAAACCGAGCGTATGAGTTCCGTGGGAGCTGTTGAAAGAACCTGTCGAGACCTTCTCGGCCCAAATGAGACGTAGACTACCCGAATTTTGGTGCGCAAACAGGGCCGAACTAATGGCACAATACACCGATGGATATCCTGAGTCAGTTGACTTCGGTCGGTGACGGTGCGGCGGAAGGGTCGCCTATCTGTGCCTAAGCTGGGCAACTGTAGCTAGTGAAATTGAGAGGGTGCTCCATGGGGCTTAGAGAATATTTGGAAGTGCTTGCGAAACGGTGGCCTATCATCGTGATTGCTGCGGTCTTGGGATGTGGCGCGGGTTTCGGTGCGTCTATGGCGACTACGCCCCTCTACCAGTCCAAGACGCAGCTCTATGTTTCGGTGCGCAGTGCGCAGGGGACGACGGGTGAGTTGGCGCAGGGAGCTACTTACTCGCGCCAAATAGTTAACAGCTACGTGGATGTGGTGCCTACGGGTATCGTTCTGCAACCGGTAATCGATTCACTCGGGTTGGATGACTCTGTCCAAAGCCTCTCAAGTAAGCTCACCGTCTCGTCACCGAGCGAAACAGCTTTGATCGACATTGTGGCTCGCGACAGCTCACCAGAAGATGCCGCCCGTATCGCGGAAGCGGTAGGCGAGTCCTTCAAACGGGTTGTGCAGGAAGAACTCGAACCAAATGCCGTCGATGGACAAAGCCGGGTGAATCTCACCACCACCCAGGCTGCAAAGATCCCTTCGGCGCCTTTTAAGCCAAACACCGTAGAAAACACCCTCGTCGGGCTGCTCTTGGGCCTTGTCCTCGGTGTCGGTGCGATTGCTCTACGCGAGTCTCTAGATACCAGAATCCGCACCGTCCAGGAGGCGGAAGATGTGACGGGACTCCCCATAATGGGCGGCATCATCGATGACCCTAACGCAAACAAAAATCCGTTGACGATGCAAACGAAACCGCGCAGCCCTCGGGCAGAGTCGTACAGGTCTCTGAGGACGAATCTGCAGTTTCTAGACTTCGACGGGAGCACTTCGACCTTCGTCGTTACCTCTGCTAACCCAGCCGAAGGAAAGTCCACCACCTCGCTCAATTTGGCCCTCGCGATAGCGGAGACGGGATCTAAAGTTGCGCTTATCGAGGGGGATCTTCGCTTGCCAACGCTGCACAAGCACCTCAATGTCGAAGGCGGCGCGGGTCTGACAGATTATCTGGTGGGACGGGCCGATCTAGAGGATGTGCTCGAGCAGTGGGGAAGAACCAACATGTTCTTCCTGCCAGCAGGCCGCATTCCCCCGAACCCGAGTGAGCTCTTGGGATCGGTTCAAATGCGCGAGCTCCTGGGAACCCTCCGCCAGGAGTTCGATACGATCATCATCGACGCGCCGCCAATTCTCTCGGTCACGGATGCAGCGGTAGTCGGCCGCGGTGAGGCCCACCATCTACTCGTTATAGCGGCAGGATCTACCAGGAAACCGGAGGCGACGGCCGCGATTGATGCGCTGACACAGGCCAAGGCGCGGATAGCGGGCCTTGTCGTCACGATGCTTCCCCAGAAGGCGTTGAGCCGGTACGGTTACGGAAACTACGGGCCCACCACTTCGAAGGACGACAGCGAATGACGAAGCAATTCAAGATCTTGACGGTATGCACCGGGAATGTCTGTCGTTCTCCTCAAGCTGAAATCCTGCTAAAGGATGCTCTCCCCGCTGAAGAAATCTATGTCGCCTCAGCCGGCACCCAGGCCCTGGTGGGATCCCACATGCCAGCGATGGCGCAAGAAGCCATAGGAAAGGCCAATTCGGATCAGCACGTGGGCCGGCAGCTTACCCCAGAAATGATCGAAAGATCAGATCTCATTCTGGGTATGGCAAGAGAACACCGCAGGGCTGTTGTTGAGCTTTGCCCTAGGGCCAGAAAACGGACTTTCACTCTGCGGGAGCTCGCCATGCTGGTTGAAGTAACTCCCGACCGATACGTCGCTGAGGCCCTTAACGCCTCTCCAGATGCCCGAGAGAAGATGATTTCTGCTATCGAAGCGGTGAGGTTGAGTAAGAATTTACTGACGACATCATTGGCTGACGAAGATCTGGACATCATCGACCCATACGGAGCCACCCGTGACGTTTACAACACGTCATACCACCAGGTGGCAAAGGCGACGGCGGCCGTCGCCTCCTTATTACAGCGCGCTGCTGAGTAGAGCATCAGTCCTAGGGGAGAAACAGGTTGGCCTGTTTCTCCCCTAGGACTGTCGAGCTTGAGGTCGGTTGAACGTATGGGGCAAAAGCTGGACATTTGCTGTTAGTCGCTCGCATAATTCATGTATGGGGTATAGTTTTTTCGTTATTAGATGATTTCTAGCGAAGGTGTCATGGTCGCGTATGCGAAACGAATGGATTGGGAAAACGCCGCTATTGCTCCGGAGTCCGTACCTCGGGTTCGGGAAACGACTAGTAGATATCGGTGTTTCCGTACTTGTTCTACTCGTCACGGCACCTTTGCTGCTAATCATTGCGCTCGCTATCAAACTGGATTCACCCGGTCCGGTCCTGTTTCGCCAGAATCGAACAGGTAAAGACGGAGAAACGTTCAAAATCTGCAAATTTCGCAGCATGGGGCGTAACAACAACGTTTACGATGTGTCTACTGCGGATCAGGTGACCCGCGTTGGCGCCTGGCTGCGGCGTACTTCTCTCGATGAGTTGCCCCAGCTTCTCAACGTGCTTCGGGGGGACATGTCACTTATCGGCCCTAGGCCCTGGATACCCGACTATCACGCCGTAATGAACTCAAATCAGCGACGTCGCTTCGATGTCCGCCCGGGAATAACCGGTCTTGCTCAGGCGCAGGGTCGAAACGCAATTTCGATTTTTCAAAAGATCGAGTGGGATTTGCGCTACGTGGAGTCGGTTTCTTTGAGAACCGACTTAAACATCATCGTGAGGACGCTCCGAATGATCGGGGACGATTCCATCCTTGACATTGGGAAAGAGGGGATTAACGCCGAAATCCACCAGCTATCGAAGCAGAACGGCATTGGAAGTGTGCCCTCGTTTGACGATGACTTGGGCGCAGCAAACGATGTGGGGGCAGTGTAGATGAAAGTAGTAATCGCGGTGACAACCGACCACGCCGTGCAATACCATGCGGATCTCGCGAGGTACATGTCTGATAATGGCTGGGACGTAACCTTCATTTCCAGCGGTGGAGATTCTCTTGATTCCCTCGGTGAGGACGTTGCGGTGGAACACATCCCTATGGAACGCAATCCATCGCCGTTAAAGGACCTCGGGAGCTTGTTCAAGTGGATACGCGTTCTCTACAGAATCAGGCCGGATATCGTCATATCAGGTACGCCCAAGGCCGGCCTGTTGGGTATGATGTCATCGCGTCTTCTTCGTGTACCGAACCGGATCTATTGGCTGCACGGCCTGCGCCTAGAAACCGCCTCAGGAAAAATGCGCACGCTGCTTGAATTGATCGAGCGATTCGTGATCGCGTCTGCAACGACGACAGTTGCGGTGAGCCCCTCTCTCCGAAACTTAGTACTTTCGATGGGCTTGGCAAAAGAATCGGACATATCCGTTATCGGAAGTGGCAGTACGCAGGGAGTGGACACGCTGCGCTTTGCTCCCACCAACGATGACGCGGAACGAGCCGCTGAAAAAGCACGGTGGGGATTGGATCCCAACCTGTTGACCATCGGTTTCGTCGGGCGGTTGACCAAGGATAAGGGAATAGAGGAGCTGTGTGAAGCCAGCGTTTCGCTACTCGAAAAAGCTAGCAACTTCCAAGTGTTCCTCGTGGGGCCGCTGGAAGACGCAGCCGGTGAACGCGTTATCGCCGAGATGGAGGCTCGCGGTGTCCCGTTCGTCGCGCCAGGAAAGATTGACGATACCTCGGCGGCGTTCAAGGCGATGGACATCTTTTGCTTGCCTTCTTATCGTGAAGGGCTACCGAACGTGGTTCTCGAGGCATTTGCTTCTGGACTTCCCGTTGTTGCTACTTCGGTGACTGGGAATACCGATCTCATTGATCCGGGGGAGAATGGTCTGCTCGTGGAGGCGAGAGATTCAGAAGCGCTGCGAGGAGCGCTTGACGCGGTCATACGCGATCCGAATCTGAGGACGGAGCTTGGGTCTCGAGCGCTTGTGACCGCTCGCTCCGAATTTGATGTCCAACACGTCATTTCCGAGCAATTGCGATTCCTTAAAGCCGTCAGTAGCCGAGCAAATGAGTCGACGCACTGAGGCAAATAAGCATGGACACGTAACTCAAGTTCGCATCACCTGCCGGTAGCTTCTGAGGGCATAATCGTGGGTGATGTCTCCCTGTTTCGCGCAGGGCTTCGGGCGTGACCATCGGCTTGTATACCGCTGCAAAGAACGGAAGGTCTGTTACGTGAAAATTGTGCATATAATTAACTCATTGGAGACGGGGGGAGCCGAAACACTCGTCGCTAATTTGGCGCTCGCTGCTAAGGAGGCGGGAGACGAATGCGAGATTGTGACGCTGCGCTCTGCAGGCGGAGTTCCTTTGAGGCGCGCCGAGAAACACGGCCTGAAAGTTACAGCAATTGCGTCTTCACTATGGGATCCGCGGATCCCGGTTCGCCTGCGGTCAATGACGCGAGATGCAGACGTGGTGCATGTGCATCTTTTTCCCGCGCTTTACTGGGCGACCGCGATCGCCAAACCTCTTCTGTTCACCGAGCACAGCACCTCGAATCGACGTATGGAAAACCCAGCATTCAGAGTTGCTGAGAGGTTCGTCTATGCTCGCTACAACGGTTTTTTCGCCATTAGCGATGGCGTGGCGGCTTCACTTTCTCGCTACCTTGAATTCCTAGGCTTGTGCAAACCTGTTGTGACCGCCCCGAATGGGATCAGCTCGGATTTCCTCACCGAAAATGGAGCGCGTGCTGCGGGGCAACGTCGTATTGCGTTCGTGGGATCGTTGAAAGAAGTGAAGCGTGTTGATCTGGCGATTCGTGCAGTTGCTCGTTTGAAAGACGCGAGACTGCAGATCGCTGGCGACGGGCCCCTTGCAGCCTCCCTCGTAGAGCTATCGCACGATCTGGGCGTCGCGTCGAGAGTTGAATTCCTAGGGGAGGTAGATGACGTTAAGTCTGTACTTCTACAGAATGATGTGCTGTTGTCGACCTCTGAGTTCGAAGGATTCAGTCTGGTTGCAGCTGAGGCACAGGCGACGGGTGTGCCCGTGGTCGGGCCGGACGTCGCCGGGTTTAACGAGGTGGTTTTGGATGGCGAAACGGGCGTCCTGTTCTCGGACCGCACCCCGGAGGGCATAGCGAGAGCGGTGAACGAGGTACTAACGCTTGAGGCCTACCCGAGATTCTCGGCCAATGCCGTAGCCCACGCTCGAAAATTCTCTATTGAGAACTCGTACCTCATTCAACGGAAACAATACTTGGCCCTGGTTCACGAATCGAAAAAAGCGTAAAGACCACTCGTGCTCTGTCGCCATTCCGACGTTTTGCGTATGGAGTGAGCGCAAGGCACTTCCGGGCTTTGGTTAGATCCCGCCCGGGCTACGTCTAAGGGAAGATCGCAGCGTCATCAAAAAGCGTGGCAGCAGCGGATGGACAAAGCTTGCCGCGGCGAGCAACCGATACTCGTAGCGAGAATCGGGATCTTTCACTACCACCTTTCGCGTGCGCTCGATATTGCTAATCAGTTTCCCGGTTAGGCTCGACCCACGTTTATGGTTCTTCATGAAGTCTGTCTCTAACGTTGCGAACATGGATTCGGCGAAAATGCGGTTGTCGAGTGCGTTCCTCAGCTCTGGAAGCTCTGATTTCTGCTCTTCCAGGTAGCACAAGAGCTTAACGTGGCTCTCAGCACTGGCGTTTCTGATCGAGCTGCTGGCATGGAGCCGGTATGCGTACAGTCGCGAGGCTTCGCTGACAATACCTTCGGCCCTTTTCACAGATTCCAAGTTCTGTATTAAATCTTCACCGATAACCACGTCACCTCGGAAATCGGATTCGGAAATAAGCACTCTTGGATAGAGTTTCGCGACGACTCCGTTGACCGATTTTTGGTACAGCAGGCTCGAAAGGGCGCTTAACCGATCTTGACGTGAATTGGGGCCGGATGAGACGCTGAAGGCAGGTCGTTCCCCATCTTGGTAGGGGCATATCTCAGAGCTAACAATGTGCCCCGGTGGACAATCATTTGAGGCTGCAAGCAACGTCTCCAAGAACTCGGGGTGAATGATGTCATCAGCGTCAATAAAGCAAACATATCGCCTAGTCGCAGCGCGGGCACCTGTAGCACGTGCGCCAGCGGCACCGCTATTCGGTTGATCTACGACTTTAAAGCGCGAGTCGTTTGCGGCGGTTTCCTTACAGATCTCCAAGCTTGAGTCGGTAGAGCCATCGTTTACAAGTAGGCATTCGAAGTCGTTCAGCGTTTGTCGTTGGATGTTACTGAGACATTCACCCAAAAATTTGGCTGCGTTGTAAACAGGTATCACGATCGATATCATTGCTCACCTCTGAAGATGTGAAAATCTGGCTGAAGCGGTGTTGCGGCGGCTTCAGGGCTAGTCGTGCAATAACCTACCGTCGCTCGAGGACTGCGTCGAGCGCGAGAAAGTGCTCCTCGGCGCGGTTCCGCAGCGATGCTATTTCCGAACTAGTTAATCGAGCTTGGTGGTCTTCCGTCAGCACACCTAGCCCACATTCCTGTAACGGAGTGACCGGGCACTCGATTCCGGCCATTCTTAAAGCTCGGGGAGTCTTCGAGCTGTAGGAAAGGGGGAGGACGGCTGCACCACTAAGCAGACCGAGAATGTTGGCGTGGAAGCGAGAGCCAATCACCAAATCAGCGGCACCGATAGTCCGGAGCGCCTCTGCAATGTCCCCGTCGTAGCAATAAACGGACAATTGGTCACAGGGAACGAGACCACTCGCGTCTAGAAGATGTTCGATACCCGTCTCATCGCCCTCTTTGGAACAGAAGGACATCAGGGTAACGTTGCGGTTCTCCGCCAGGAGCTGTTTGACCATTTCTGACAGCCCCTGGAAGTACGAATTACCAATTTCCTCTCCGAATCTGTATCCATCGACTACCGAAATGAGGGCAGAACCTTCGATGCGATCAGTCTGGAATTCGTCCATCTCGAGAGCGAATACGAGATCGGGGAGAAGACGGACGTTCGGGGCCCTGTCGAAGAATTCCAACGTTGCTTCGTCGCGGACGGTCACGTCGACGCAGCTACGTGCGATCTCTCGGATCGCAGATTTGAAAGCTTCCGGCCCCTCGTCGGTGATATTGCACCCGAGCACGTATACGGGCCGGTTTAGTCCTAGGTAAAAGTCTCTCTCTCGCTCCCAAAAATCCAAATTATTTTGGTACATAAAAATTGAACCGCCGGCGACGGCAAAGATGTCCTGCTGGCGGATAGTTTTGGCCCGGAAGTGATCTTTCCAGCGGGGAAGCAATCTATTGAGGATCTTAAATAGGAGCTCGCCGACTGCGGACCTCGATGGAATCACGTTTGGTACCCCGGAGAACGAGCTTTTGTGAGTCAAGCGCGAGACATGAAAGGTGTTGGTGTACCGCTGACTAAGGATGAAGGCGAAGAGGTCATCACCGAGGTTGGTGGCAGGGTAGGTCTGCAAATTCACTTCGACCTGTCTCATAAAAGAACCTTTCGGAGGCGATGAGCAGCACCTCTGCTACTGGTGCTTTTGGGCAGCGTGAGAGTCCCACTTATGACAAGCATTCAAGCCGAACGCCCAAAGAAGAATATCACTCGTAGCCAGCGTGAAATAGAGGACTCCAACAGCGTGGAGAAAAGGCAGATCGAAGGCAGCGATAACCGCAATAGAGAGCGCGATCAAGATAATTCTAATCACGGTGAGCATGAACAAGACTCGGGCGTAGGCCAATGACCTGAATATTCCTTTGATAGGCGTGATAGCCAATCTTGTTCCAGCGGCAAACGCTATCAACTGCAAAATCGGGATTGCGGCGTTCCAATCTGAACCCAGAATATAGGGCAGTAGTGGCGGCGCTAGAAACCAAATTGAGACGCTGAATAGGGCCCCGAGGGCCCAGTAGGCCTTTGAGTGCCTGAGATAGGTGCGTTTTAGGGTGCGAGCGTCGGATCTGAGCTTCTGTGAAACCTCGCCGTCAAAAGTGGAGGCACCTGCAAACGCTATCAATGCTATCGGGCCGGCGACTAAGCGCTCGGCCATCCCCAACTGTCCAGTTTCGGAAAGTGAAAAGAACAAACCCGAGACATACAGCGGTGCTTGAAGCGCCAACTGGTCGAAAACATTGGCTGGGGCGAAGATTACTGGGTACCGCCAGTGAGTCTTGATTGTCGTTAATGGCGCAGCACTCCGGAACAAAGGCACAAACGGGAGTAGGTAGCGAATGAGCACCAAGACACCGATTAGCGATCCGAGAAGTGAGCCAATTATCAGTCCATTGGCCCAGGTAAACCAGTTCAACGCGCCGATTGTGATCTGGGAGAGCGCGATAGTTGAGGACTGAACGCTGTTTCGAACACCCAGGCTGGAGTAGTGCCGATTACGAACTGCAATTTGGTTTAAAAGTCGGGTGCAGCAGTTTAGAAAAAGTTGGGATGACAAGGCAGCTGCGAGGAACGCAGGCGACGAATCGGAATCGCGGAAAATTCCGGGATTCATCCAAAGCACCCAGAAAGCAAGGAAGGAAAGAATTGCGCTTGCTAAGAACCCGGTAAGTATCAGGGAAGCTAGGTCTGCTCTAGAACCTGGCCTGATGATGGCTTGGTCGAGCCCGAGGGTCGAAACCGGCGCGAGCATGCCCGCGATAGCGAGGACCAAGGCAAATGTGCCGAATTCGGTAGGAGAATAAAATCTCGCGATGATCGGCACAGCTAGGATCGAGACGACTTGGCCCATCCCGCTGCCGAGAAAAATTCCGAGGAACCCTTTGCGTCCGCCTGAAGGGTTTCGTGGCATCACATATCTCCCGGCTGTCTTTGTGGGGCTACCGCTGGCACAAGCGGTGCGCCAGCTTCGTAGAAGTATATCCCGCAGCAAATGTCCTCTTTCGACTACGGCATATAGTCCGAGGAAGAAACACTCGGTAGGGGTAATCCGCAAGTGGACGCTAGCCCCTACGCCTCCGCCGGCTACGATCGTTTCTCTGCTAGAGATGAATGTGATCCGTTAATGGACACCAACTAAAGGTACGATTACCACCGTCTATTTTCTTCGAGTTGCGAGGTTTTAAATGAGAACTGTTGTTACTGGCGGTGCCGGTTTTATTGGCTCGCACCTTGTCGACCTCCTGGTGGGGGACGGGCACCAGGTCACGGTCATCGACAACCTAAGTTCAGGGCGCACTGAGAACATTGCCAGCCACCTTGAATCTGGTGCAGTCGAACTTCTCGAGCAAGACATTCGTGACGCAGATTTCGAAGCGATCTTCCGTCGCGTCGAACCTGAGGTGGTTTTCCATCTGGCAGCGCAGATTGATGTGCGACGCTCCGTTGAGGACCCGCTTCTTGATGCCGAGATGAACGTCACCGCGACTATCCGTCTTGCGGAGGCTGCTCGGCGTACGGGGGTGCGTCGAGTGGTGCACACGTCTTCCGGTGGTTCGATTTACGGTGAGCCTGAGCAGCTGCCGGCTACGGAGCAGTTGCACGTTGACCCGAAGTCGCCGTATGCGGCGTCGAAGGTCGCTGGTGAGCTGTACTTGAACGTGTACCGCCAGCTCTACGGTTTGGAAACGAGCTTCATTGCGCCCGCGAATGTTTACGGTCCCCGGCAGAACCCATTCGGAGAGGCCGGAGTGGTCGCGATCTTCTCGCGGAACTTGCTCGACGGCAATCCTACCTGTGTGTTTGGTGGGGGCACGAACACGCGTGACTACGTTTACGTGGGGGATGTGGCTCGTGCTTTTTACCTTGCCTCTGCGGAGGCCGGTGATGGTGAACGCTTCAACATCGGTGCTGGCGTGGAGACGACTGACCGGGCACTCCACACTGCGGTGGCGAAAGCTGTCGGCGCGCCGGATGAACCAAACGATGAGCCCGCTCGTCTGGGCGATGTCGCTCGCTCTTCGCTGAGCTACGAGAAGGCAGAGCGAGTGCTTGGGTGGACGCCGCTGGTGCCCTTGGATGAGGGCGTGGCGCGCACGGTGGAGTACTTCCGTAACGAACCGGGCCGCGAATAGCTCCGCTGGCGCCATGCGTGACCAATTTATGGTTAAGTCCGCGTAGGTGGTGTATGAGTTCCTCCGAATCGTCAGTGATCTGTTAGCAGGGATCGGGTCCGGCACGGACCTGGGTGTGGTTGGTCATTACGTTGCAATCTCCTTGCCTGCCGGGGTGGTGGTGTCGGCGTCGATGAGTTTGGCTGTGATCAACGCCTTGGTTTGCTCTCGGCTCGAAAACCAAGCCCCCGCACACAAACAATCGGGCACTCTCTCAGTATGGGGTGCCGGAATGTCTATGGTTTTCGGACACCAAAAGGCCGAACTAACGGCCCTAGAAAACGTCAGCCTGTCGGTTCTGCAGGGGAGTGGACGACGGTGATGAGGGCGTCGGGAAGCGGGAAATCTACGCTGCTCCACGTTCTTGCTGGGCTTAAGGTGCCCACCTCGGGGGTCTGGCTGGGGACAGGGAGATCGCGTGGCTCAGCGAATCCGCCCGGGCGTAGCTGCGCCGCACCGAGATCGGCGTGGTGTTCCAGGAGTTCAACCTGGTGCCCGTGCTGAACGTGCGGGATAACCTGCTGCTTCCGCTGCGCCTGGCGCACAGGAAGGTAGACCGCGGGCACTTCGATGAGGTAGTGGAGACCCTGGGCCTCGGCGGGAGGCTGCGCCGCCTGCTGCACGAGCTGTCGGGCGGGCAGCGCCAGCGCGTCGCCATCGGGCGGGCGGTGCTCGCCAGGCCGGCGGTGATGTTCGCGGACGAGCCGACCGGCAGCCTCGACACCGAGACCGGCACGGAGGTGCTTCGCTTGTTCCGGCGGCTTGTGGACGAGATGGGACAGACCCTCATGCTTACCACCCACGACGAGCGGGCGGCGTCCTTTGGCGACAAACTCATCCGGATGAAAGACGGGCGGATCGTTTCGTGATACGCCTAGCCCTCGCGCAACTTCGGCGTCGGCCAGCCCGCTACATCGGGCTCCTGCTGGCCGTGGTGGCGGCGGTGGCCCTGACCATCGCGGCCGCGGCGATCGGGCTGACCATCAGACAGACCGTCGACCGCACCTTCGCCGCCCCCTACGCCTCCGCCGGCTACGTGCAGACGGTCGAGGGTTTCGTTCCCGAGGGGCCGCCGGGCGCTGTCTTTGACAGGAGGACGTCGGCGCCGATGAGCGTGGAGGGAAACCTGTACCAGTCCATACCTATCACTGGGGTTTCCGAGGGGCCGCTGCAGTGGCGCGGCGTACTCGAGGGACGCCTGCCGCACGGCCCGGGGGAGATCGCGGCCACCGGGGAGGAGCCGCCGGTGGGGTCGATACAGACGCTGCTCTTCGGCGCGCAGCAGGTGGAGGTGACGGTCGTCGGGCGCGTCACGCCGAGCGCCGCGGAGCTGCTCGTCGGGGGCGCCGGGCTCGTCGCGGACAACGTGGCAATCGCCCAGTGGCAGCCCACCGACACGCCCTCAGGGGAGGTGCGCTCGACCGGACGTTCCTCGACAGCGTCAGCGCCGCCGCGCATGTGCAGACGCTTAGCGACGACTACTTCGCGTCCCGCGACAAGTACTTCCTCCTGATCACGGCATTTACCCTGGTTGGTGGCGATCGTGGCCGCGCTGACGATCTACTCGGCGATGTCCGTGATCACGAGGTCGCGGGAGACGAAGCTGGTGAGGGCGATCGGTGGGTCGTCGATAGGCATTCTGGCGGCGGCGGTTGTCGAGGCCACCGTGCTCGGCCTCCTCGGCGCCGCCCTCGGCCTGCCCCTCGGGGTCGCGCTGGCCGGCGCCGCGCCCGCGGTGACTGAGGAGATGGGGATCCTCGTCCCCCTCGACAACGTCGGGCTGCCCGCCACGTGGCTTGCCGCCATCGGGGCCGGCGCGCTTGCGGTCACGGTGCTGTCGGCGCTGCCCGCGGCGGTGTTGTCGGTGCGCCGCAGTGCCGTCGAGAGCGCCGAGGCTTCGGGAAGCCGCGCGCTGCAGGCGGGGTACGTGGTGGTGGCGATCGTGTTCGCCGGCGCCGCGTTCGCGTTGCGCGGCGGGGGAGTGATCCGGGCGGTCGCCTCGGCGGGCCTGGCGACGCTCTCCGCCGCCGCCGCGCTCTCCGTCATCATCCCGCTGCTGCTCCGGGTGCGCGTGACCCTGCCACCGCTGGGCCTGGCGCTGGGTTACACGTCGCGGCAGTGGAACAGGTCGGCGTCGGTGATCGGGATTGTGACGGTCGCCGTCGCGCTCGTCGCCGCGGTGCTGACGGGTTCTGAGCAGCCGCGCTCCCACTTCGTCGACGCAGCCAGCAAGCAGGGGCTTGTCGACGCCACCGTGACCTCCCTCCCCGGCGACATCGCCCCCACCCTCGCCGACGCCCAGGCCGCGACCCCGGGCGTGGCGGCGAGCCTGGTGCCCCCGCGCGTTCCGGAGGGCTTCGCCGTCGATCCCGGCTCGCCGGTGCTGCGGCGGGGCGTTCAGTCGGGCGTCGTCAGCCTAGCGAAGGGCTCCACGGTGGACACGGAGCTGCCCACGGTGAAAACCTCGAACCTGTTCACGGTTGTAGACCCCGCCCTCGTCGCCGACACCGTCGACGCGGCGCCGCGCCCCACCGTCATGCTGCGGATGGAGGGCGCGCTGGTGCAGGACCCGGCCATGCTCGACGGAGTGCGCGCCGCGGCCGCCGGCGCCGACGCGCCGGTGACGATGACCGAGTCCTTCAGCCGCCGCGCCGACACCGTCGCAATGGTGGAGCGCCTGCTTTCGATCACCTGGATGATGAGCCTCATCGCCCTCGTCATCGCGCTGGTGGGCATTGCTAACACCGTATTCCTCTCCTGGCGGGAGCGCCGCCGGGACCGCGCGCTGCTGATCACGCTCGGGCAAACACCCTTGGGGAGCGTGGGCGTGATGGCGGTTGAGCTGCTGTTTCTCGTACTGCCGGCGGCGGGTGCCGGGTGGCTTGTGGGGGAGTGGGCCGGCGAGTTTATTGCCGCAATTGCGGTGGGGTGAGGGGCAGTATAGGAGATGACTTCGTATTGCTGCGAAGTGCTCGTCGATTTTTCGCTGATGGTCAGGCAGTCTGGAAAGGGGGGGGGGAGAACTGGCCTAGTATCCTCCCCCCCAAATAGCATTAGGTTTCCACCGGAAGACCGTTTTGCGTTCAAAGTGCCGGCGCTGCCAAGTAGATCGTGAACAAGGTGGAAACATCTGGGTTGATTCTTGGAGCGGTGCAACGAATTAATAGCAACAAGTTGCCCCTGTGCTCGAGCTCTTAGCCGATGCTTCGCCTGGTCCCCAACCGGCGTGCTATCTCTAGCCCATCGACGGTATGTACTCCTCGTCGATAGGCTGCCACGGGAGCGCTTCAAAAGATCCTTCCCAGATCGCTTCACTTTCATCTTGATGGAGCTCGCACCACCTAGCGAGGAACGCATGCGTTACTAGCTCCTCATCCAAGAATCCGAGAACTTCTCCCAATCTGCTGTAAAGGAGGTGTGGTTCACTGTTAGTGCGCCAAATTTCATCGACCTTTTCCCGGACAAACTTTTGCCCGTCGCTGTTACCTAGGAGGGCCACAGTTAGCAAGCTCACCGAAGTGTTTGCGGTAGAAAACGAGTCCAGAACCGCTTTGTAGATTTCCTCTTCCGGCCCGTGTTGCCCGGGCCCGTAACGGAGAGCGCGGAATGTCTGGTCGCGGAACTTCAACGACGGGTTTTCCCGCTTGTATTGCTTTTGGTCACCATCAAGGAGGCCGAGGACAGGATACTTACGATCCGGACGGGAATTTGAGGTTTCGGTGAATTTTATTACGTTGCCCTCGCCTCCGACTCCGTGTATTTCGACTTGATTCATATCCACCTTGTATGACTTTCCGTCAGCATCCTGCATCCGCAGACGGCGGAGTGTTTCTTTCGCTAATGCTTTCGAGAATTCATCCTCGGTGAATACTACACAGGAAGTAACATCCTCTCCCGTGAGTGCTCGCAAAGATGCGACATCCAAGCTCCCCTGGCTTAGTTTGCCGTTCGCTACAGACCACACAGCATCGTAGGGAAGCGGCGCCAGGGCATCATTAGAGTGCGTGGTGAACAGGATTTGTGCAGACTTGCGTCGCGCGACATCAATTAGGTACTCGACCAGCCTCTTTGTGGCGACGGGGTGTAGCCCATTTTCGATTTCTTCGATTAAGATGAGCGCTCCGTCTCCGGCCGTTTCGATCTCCTCGACAATTGAGATGATTGATGCTTCGCCGGCTCCAAAGTGAAACTGTGAATATCCGATTTTGGAGTCCTTGCTAAGGGTGCGAGCGAAAATAGCTTTGTCTGTACCGATCAGCGGCTGTGAGCTGTTCGGGTCATTCGAGACTTTGATGTAGTCTGTCGCGTCCTTTCCCAGAATGCGTTCGACTGCCTGCCGCGTCTCGGCGGTCAGCGGATTCTCGTATTTGGCTTTGAATGCCTTGCGCTGGAAGCTGCTGAGGTTCTTCTTTTCCGCAGCAGGGATAGTACGGCTGATCCCGATCAGTTTGGCTGGCCGGTTAATTGCGTTTCGATTCCATTTAGACTGCCTGTAGCTGGCGGTCATCGAGGAAGTTTTTCCTCGGGGGTGGGTTTTGCTGCGGGTGTCCGCAGGCTTTATTAATTCGTATTCGACGCTCCAATTTCGCATGGTCTCGTCGTACTTGCCAGCTTTGGCGAAAAATTGACTGGGTTTGAAAGCAGTGGAGGTTAGCGCAGCTGCGCCAAGCACGGTGGATTTTCCCGAGCCATTAGGGCCTACGATAGCCGTCACCGGGAAGTCGAATTGAATCGATGTGTCTTCCAACCCTCTCAGGCGGTTGAGGTCCATACGCTTCAAGTAATGTTCATACTTATTTTTGCTGACGCGATCGGTAAGCTCCCTAACCTGACTGTCGCGCACCTGTGAACGATAGTTCACGGTTACCTCCGTAGGTGTGTTGAACGAAAAGATGTGTAAGTATTTCGTATCACAATTAAGGTAACTGGGCTGGCAATCTGAGTAAGTTTTATTTATAAATAAATGGACAGTTTGCCGTCTATCGGTAAATCGGTAAGGGCGCATGCCGATTTTCTTGCCGACGTACCCTCAGCCCCATGCGCATCTTCACCCACGACGAAGTCCTCGCCCGCCTGAGCCCCGCCAATGCCGTCGACGCCCTCCGTCAGGCGCTGCGGGACGGCTTCGACCCGGCCACTGACCTTCCCCGCACGAAGGCGCCGCTGCACCGTGGGGAGATGCACATCCTGCCGGCGTCGCTGTCGCGCGTCAGCGGCGTGAAAATCTTGGCGATCCAGCCGGAGGACCACAACCCCACCCTCCCGCTAATCCAGGGCCAGTACCTGCTCATCGACAGCACTACGCTCACGCCCTTTTCGCTTCTCGACGGCACCGCCCTGACCACCCTGCGCACCCCCGCCGTCTCCATCGCCGGGGTGCGGGACTTCCTCACGGGTACCGCCGGGCCGCTGAAGGTGGTCATCTTCGGCACCGGGGCGCAGGGGCGCGGGCACGCCGCGACGGTGGAATCCGTGGTGGGGGCGGGGGAGGCGTCGATAAGCTTTGTCGGCCGCAGCGAGCCGCGGGACCTGGGGTATCCTTGGCTCGCGGCGGGGTCGACCGAGGCTCGTGAGGCGGTGGCGGCCGCGGATCTCGTCGTCTGCGCCACGACCGCGCGCGGGCCGATTCTTTCGCTAGCCGACGTCCGCCCCGACGCCCTCATCATCGCCGTTGGCTCTCACACCACCGACGCCCGCGAGCTCGGCTCCGACCTGATGGGCGCGTCGCACGTCATGGTCGAGGACGTGGACGCGGCGCTGCGCGAGGCCGGCGACGTCACCCTGGCCATTGCCGAAGGCGCGCTGGCGCGCTAGGACCTGATCCCCATGAAAGACGTGGTGACTGGGTCCGTCGAGCTCGAGCGAGACCGGCCGATCGTGTTCAAGACCGTCGGCATGCCGTGGGAGGACCTTGTGGTGGCCGACGCGGTGGATTGCGCCTGACGGGGGCTACGTACCCACTTGTCGCGCCCCGGAAGTTGCGATGATTTTCAGGGGTTACTCCCAGCCTGCCCGAGATGAGGATCGATGACCAGTCAGCCGTTCCCGACTGCTCCCCAGAACCCCAATGCGCCCAGCCCCTTCCAGCGGTCGAGTCCGGTTGCGCGTGTCGAGTGAACCGTTGGAGGGCGTCATCGTCGGCGCGGGTGTGCAGGGGCGGGCGCATGGGCGCACGGTTATGGATGTGTTGGAGGGGGTGCGGGAGGTGTCGGTGACGTTTATCTCGCGGAGCGTGCAGGCGGATTTGCCGCATCCGTGGGCCCCGGGCGGGGAGTGCTGCGGCCGATGAGGTGTTGGGGCGTGCCGGGTTGGTTGTGGTGGCGACGAGTGCGGGGGAACCTGTGGTCGTCGATAGGCAATTGCGTCCTGATGCGACTGTGCTTGCGGTGGGGGCGCACACGGTAGACACGCGAGAGTTGCATGAGGATGTGCTGCGCGGTGCACAGGTGATTGTGGAGGATGTGGGGCTGCGCGGCGGGCGGCCGGTGATGTGGCGATTTCGGTGGAGAAGGGGGCGTTTGCGTGCGATGACGTGGTGACGATGGCGGAGGTTATGCGCAGGGAGGTGGCGCTGGATCCGGCGCGGCGGGTGGGCAGCTACTGCTGAAGGGCAATCTGTCGCAACGCCAGCTTTACCCGCTTTGCGAAGTTGGGGCACCCTGCGCGGTGCAATGCGACATGGAGCGGGTCTTTTACGACGCCCGGCTGCGAGTAATACTCAAATTGGCCCGCGACCGCGTCGATGAATCCTGGTTGGTTGGAATCGGCGACGAGATTGAAGAAATCGTCGCTTTTGATGATTTCGTATTGTTCCTCGTCGGGGCGCGAGGTGAAATGGACAGGCCGGTTATCGGTGAGGATGTAGTGCACGTTCCCCGCCACTGCAGCCGCATGAACGTGGAAATCCCCCGAATCAGTTCCGCTGAAGTCGTAGTCGCCATCTGGTGCGACAACCGTGTCGTCGATAAGAGCTTCTATCATTTGGAATCGACGCTCGATCGCGGACCCCGACCACTCGGGATGTTTCTTACGCATGGTGCGTGTCGTCTCAGATTGGATGTCGCGGCTCTATAGGATCGAAAACATGCCACGGGTGCAGTTGCGCAAATGAAAGAGCCAGTCTGTCAGAATCCGACTGGCCAAGACATTGGCATCGATGAGCACCCGTTGTGTCACGACTACGACCTTAGGTAGTGAACGGCACCAGCGAGGCTAATCGGCTAGTGGGCCGAACGATTCAAGTTCAAATGACCGAAGTCTTTCGAGCGCCTCATCCTGCTCCTTTGCTAATTGGCTCTTGAGGGAAAGCACGTCGTTTCGGTGAAAACGGGTATGTGTTCCGACCTTGAAGCTTTCGATCTTGCCGGCCCTTGCCCACTTCATCAAGGTCGGTCGCGAGATTCCCAGCACGTCCGCAGCAGAAGTGCTTGTCAGCTGTTCCGGCATTCGGGTGATCGCGACATCGCCAGACTCCGTGAGAGCTTTGATCGCTGCAAGTACGGTTGTCTGCACACGCTTGGGGAGGTCAACTTGGTTGCCATTCTTGTCGAGAACTGCGATGTCAGCGTCCTCGGGCATCCGCAGGGCTTCGAAGGCAGCCGTGTCTTCAGCGCTCAGAACAATGGTGCTTGAGGAAGGTAGCGTGGCAGTCATTTGAGCCTCCATTTACCGTGGAGATTGAAGCGTATTGGGTTTCACTTGTAAGTGTAATGGGGCTGAATCGGGTTTGCCTCTATTCGGGGAGTGGAAACGAGGGGGTGGAAATGCGAAAAAAGCCCTTTCGGGCTTCTCCGTTTTGCTCCTCCAACTGGGCTCGAACCAGTGACCCTTCGATTAACAGTCGAATGCTCTGCCAACTGAGCTATGGAGGAATATCGTTGCGTTGCTGTTCGCTGTGCAACGAGATGTAAATATGGCGTGGGTTGTTCGCAATGCACAAATCGCCAGGTTAGACCTGGTTTTCGGCGGTGGTTTTGTGGCCGAGTTGTGAGGTAGGATTTCGGGCATGTTAATTCCGATTGGTGGTGTTCGTCCGCACGCGCTCGCAGCGGGGCTGATCGGGTTCGGTGTGGTGTGCATGATTACGGCGAACCGGCTGGCGGATTGGCGGGCGTTGACGTTTTTGGGTCTGGCGCTGGTGCTGCCGTCTGTGGTCTGGCTGGTTGCGGACAAGTGGTTCTCGCGGCCGGGTGGGGTGCTGTGGCGGGTTTTGATTGCCGCTGCTGTCGCGCTCGGGGTGTGGGGAATTGCGTTATTCCCCTCGAAGTGACGGGGATGACGCGATAAAAGCGGCGGGCATGAAGAAACCGATGCTTGCACTCGGCGTCGCCGCCGCCGTCACCACCACCTACGCCGTCATTGCGCCTGCCACGGTTAAGTCCGCGTAAGTGGTGTATGAGTTCTTTCGAATCGTCAGTGATCTGTTAGCAGGGATCGGGTCCGGCACGGGCCTGGGTGTGGTTGGTCATTACGTTGCAATCTCCTTGCCTGCCGGGGTGGTGGTGTCGGCGTCGATGAGTTTGGCTGTGATCAACGCCTTGGTTTGCTCTAGGCGTGTCAACGACATGTAGCGTTTCTGCTGAATCCACTTATCATGCTGCTCAGCAAGGACGGCCCCGACTGAGCGAATCACAGGATCGCGGTGAGGGAAGATGCCGACAACATTAGTGCGCCGGCGGATCCCACTGGTCCCGACAAGGCCAGCTGCCCGGCCCTACCGGCTAGTCCGAATCCAGCCCTACCACCGTTCCGCAACACCCCTACCAATAAGCCGCTCTCGGCAGCGGGGTACTCCACCGGATCAAAGCGCCATATTTCAGCTCCCGAGCCAGAATAAGCTTAGGCTAAATAGCAGCCGCCGGAAGTGCCTTCTGTTGCAATAAACCCCAGCGGAATAGGATCCGAAGAAGACTCACAAGCCCCTGATGCATCCCCGAAGTACTCTCCCAATGCCCGCGACACCGAAAAATTGATTCAAAAACCTAATTAGAGAACCCGATGAAACAATCAGAAACGAACCAACTCGGCGCAACTGGCCAATCCTTAACACAATACAAGTTTGAGCGGCTGGGGTGGGGCCCGGTGCCAGTTGCTCAACACGATGTGGGAACCGATTTCTTCGTTCAAGTCAGAGATCCGGACAGAAACGAAACCGGCGCCCTTTTGGGCGTTCAAACAAAGACTGGGCCCCATGCATTCAAGCGTCGCGCGATTCTCGAAGGCCAACAAGGCTGGTACTACTCGATAGATGCCACTCATAGAGATTACTGGGTTGAACACGATTGCCCCCATATTTTGCTGCTGATCGATCACGAGAAAGAAGAGGGATACTGGCAATCGATCTCCCCTGAAACTACGATTTCAGCGGGCAAAAATTGGAGGATTTTCGTTCCAGAAGAGAACCTTCTGGGGGAAGAGTCGAGGGATCGCCTATTCAAATACGCTCTCTCCGGGAATCGGAAAGGAAGTTGGGAAGGCACAGTGTGGGGAGGCCGCGAGCGACTCTCTTCAGAAAACCAGTTGCGCGCCGCATTTCTCACCCCTCGGCTTATAGCACCACACCCCAACGAAGGTCGCGGCCCGAAAGATTATTTGGAAGCCATTGCATGCGTTCTCTCAGGAAGAACCAGTCTCATCGCGCGATACGGCCACAAGGGACAGGGCTGGCTCTTCCCTGATAAGCACGAACCAGACTCCGCTTTATCCGAGATTTATGCCCTCTTATTGAGTTGGTTTAGCGGAGGCAAGTTCGGTAGCGGAAGAGCTCAACGTGACTTTCTCTACTCGAACCATGAATATGTAGCGTGGGTTGTATGCAATGCCTCATACTATTTGGAATTAGGAAAAGCCGAAGATGCCAGAAAAGTCCTAAGCAACGCGATCCATTCTCCTCGTAAGTTTTCTGACGGAGATTTCGCTTGGCTCAGCGTTTGTTTGTCCTGGGCACTGCGTGACGTTGGCAAGGTAGAGGAGGCTGAAATAACATTAGAACACGCCCTCTCATTGTCTGCGTTGCTTCGAAATGATCCGACGGGCGGATCTCTTCGATCAAGCACGATCAGCAGCCTTCTTGCAATTCGTTTCGCGAGGCAAACTGGCGACTCACTGCAAGCCTCTCTCAATGGTTTAGACAATCAGTCGAACCTATGGATGGATCAGCTCGAAAATAAAGGCTTATCGGCGAGCCTTACCAATTCCGCTCGCGAGCTCCTCCAAGACAGATCTATAAGATTGGGAAAAAATGATGCAGGCTACGTCAGTCTTCGAGCGGCAAGTTTGGTATCAGTACTCTCGGGGAATGCCTCGAGATGGCGGCACACGACTCAGATGCTGACCTTCCACCTGTTGTGCAGCTATCAGGATGGGATTCTAGACCCGTCGACTACATCGAGGGCGCTTCAATGTCTTCCTAGTCAGGAATTGAAGCTCTTTGTCAAACACTCGATTCGTAAAGGGGCGATTGATCCAGTTCTTGACTACGTGAAGCAGATCGGGCCCGACGCCGCCACCTTTTCAAACATTCGGACTGACCTTGAGGTAGTGAAGCTAACTGCGGATTATCTATCTACCGAAGAGGCTTCTCGACTTGCCTCCTGGCTGTTACAAGAAATCCGAGAGGAATATCCGACGGTCCGACGGCTCCATACCTACGCAGGATCGCACTTACCTTTTATTGATACCTTGGCCGATCTCTACCCAGTTGCAGATCGCGAAGTGCAAAGCGCAATCCGCGAGCATCTCATCAAGGTGCTGCCCCTCGGTGACGAAAGTTTGTCATCCCACTACTCCTCTTGGTTTCTAATGATCAATCCATCCCATTGGAAAACCGGCCAAATTGAGCAGATCGTGGACTCACGGAAAAACTGCGGTGACACCCTTAGGAGCGTCATCGACCAAGTTTTCCCAAGGCACAACACCGAACTCTTCGCTGAGCTAACGGGGCAAATTGAGGCAGGAAGTATTAGAGCCTATCTCAACTTTGGCCTGGATCGCGCTCTTCCTAGAACTCATTTTGCTTCCGTCATCGAGGAGTTAAGAAAAGTCGTTGAGGACGACATCAAAAGCAGCGAGAGGGGTGCCTCGTTCGGACGAAGTTATTCCCCAATTGTGGAACTCGCCCGCCTTTCACTGATTTTTCCTGAAGCATCATGTTGGGGCGAAATTATATCTTTTCTCAGACCACATTTCGTGCGAGCAGAAGAAACAAGACGAGCGTTAAGGTTTTTAGCACAGCACGCAGGTGAGATTCCTCGCAATCTGGTCGACCCGCTGAGCGCTGTTGCTTTATCGTGGTCGCATAAAGCTCTCGACTCCTTCTTCGTACAGGGGCAAATCCAGGAGGAGATTCGTGCCAATGCGCTTGAGCTGTTTTTCAAACTCAATGCGAACGAATTTTCATCACTAGAACAATTAAAGCTGTTGACTGGCAATCGCTTCGAGATTGTCGCTGGACTACGTGTCGCAGATTTTCACCAAACGATTGACAATTGGTCATTAGCGTTATTCACGGAGCATGAAATTTCAGAAATAAGTGCTCTCGCTCTTTCGCTGGTAGCCCAACGCTGGATAGGGTCTTCAACTGGGGAGACAGATGACCTGTGGGAAATTATCAACGAGTCACTAGACTCCCATTCTGTAGATTGCCAGGTGGTTCTTTTAAACACCGCACTTGCATCCCCCTCAGAGGGACCTAGACGCACTGCGCTGCTCAAGCGACTCGCTGAATCGCGGTTTATTCGCATCGCAGAGCATGCGCACTCTGGACTCCAATAGGTGCGACCGGTAGTTATATTTCCCTGTGACGTTGTGAACGCGTTGTGCGGAGGTGAGGGCGTTGATGAGGGTGAGTGTTCGCTGATAGTTGTACCCATGAAGGAAATGAGCAAACGTCTCCTGCAGGGCGAGCTTGCTGGCATATGGGGGTAGGTATGTCTACTCCTGTATGGGCGTGCTGTTGGACCGCTCGACCGCGCTGTCGGTGTGCGGCCGCTTGCCCCGGGAGGGAAAGAACTCGCAGGCGTGCTTCATAAACCGAGCCGCGGTGTTTTACTTCTCGTCGGGCATAATCTCCGAGTGCACCATCTTGGAGTAGCCATCGACGGTGTAGCGCGGGTCGCAATACTCACGCCCGGCAGTTACGCCAGCCCGGGTGGCGCGATTACGGGCACGCCCGGCACCACCGTCCTGTTCAGAGCTACGCCCGTGCACACGCCATTCGCCGTCGTCGGGGATACGGCCGGGTTTTTGTTGTAGAGATGAATCAACTCCCCCGGTACGCTGTGCTCGCGCGCCGGGGGTTCTTTGGGTCCGTCAGTCCGATTGGATGGTCTATACAAGACAGTTTCGGCATGCTGTAGCGGGCGAGTGCCCGGCCGCTCCTAGAGTGGGGCAACGCCGAGGGGGTAGTCGATGCGGTGCGGGTCCTAGTGGCGGGTGAAGCGCAGCCTGATGATGCGGCGCTGCATGTGCACGGGCAGCTAGAGTGGGTGAAGGTCAAGTCCGGTGGTGTGGGGAATTGCGTTGTTCCCCTCGAAGTGACGGGTATAACGCGATAAAGTAGCGGGCATGAAGAAACCGATGCTTGCACTCGGCGTCGCCGCCGCCGTCACCACCTCCGCCGTCATTGCGCCTGCCACCTTCGCTGAAGAGGGCGCGAACACTACCGAAACGGGTTCCTCTGCGGATTCGGGGGAGGCCGAAGGGTCGTCGTTAAGCACGGGCGCAATTATCGGCATCACGCTCGGCGTGCTGGCCGCAGTGGGTGCCGGCGGGTACTTTGCGGTGCAGCAGGGCTGGCTTGAGCTGCCCGAAGGGCTGGACCCGGCGGCGGCGGCCGGACTTTCCTCGCTGGTGCCGGCGCTCGCGATCCCGGGGCTGACCAAGAAGGACAATGGCGCGGCTGCTGGTGGCTCTTGCGCGCCTCAGGCGTTTGACGCGGTGGTGCCGGAGTGGCCGCACTTCACCGGGACCAACGTGATGTTCTGCGACGGCAAGTGGGCTATTGCGGGTGCGAACCAGACGGACTGGATCCTGTACTTCAAGAACTCCAACGGCAAGTGGGCCGTGATCCCGACCGCCGGCACGAAGCAGAGCGGGATGTCGCGCGGGTGCTACAACGGTCTGACTCTGCGAGAGCAGGGCGCGCCGGAGGAGTTCATCCGCCAGGCGTCGATTTGCACGCCGGCGGAGATTGGGAAGTAGGACTTCGGGAGTCGGGGTGTGGTGCTCGGCGCTTGAGGCGCTGAGAGCGAGTTGAGCCGGGAGCGGGTTGTGCCGCTCCCGGTTTTTGTTGTGGCAAGAACGTAGGGGTTGTTTGATTTTGGCGCGTAGATGAAAACCTGAATTCGTAGGCGGGGGAGGCTGTCGCATGGGGTTGTTGTGGCGAGAGTTGGGCGACTGGATTTGGGTTTTGCGAGACAGTGTTTGGAGTTTCCACGTGTGCAAAGGGAATCGCGAAAATGCACAGCGGGGACGTGACGTGGCATGATGGCCACATGGATGCAACCGAGCAGCACGCTCGCATCATCGCGCAGCGGATGGCAGAGGCGAGGGAACTCGTCGGCGTGCCGGTCGATGTTCTTGCTGACCGATCCTCGGTAGAAGCGGGGTTGCTCGAAGCGATCGAGAAGGGGCGGCGTTATCCAACCTCGTCTGAGGTGGCGTCGGTGTCAGGGGCGACCGGCCTTCCGGTCGGATGGTTTCTGGAGGAGCGCGAGCAGCTAGTTGCCAGTCGTAGAGCAGCGTTGGACGGCGGTGTGTCCCCGGATTTCGATGTTGCTCTCGAAGCACTGGCGTTTCGTGCTCGCAAGCTGCGCGACCGGGGAATCATCACAGTAGATAGGGGGCATCCTTTCACGATGCCGCAAAGCCACGACGACACCAAGAAGGGAGCCGAAGCAGCTCGCGCTGCCGCGGGAGAGGGGCTTGAGCCGATCCGCGACCTGACGGCCTTTTGCGAGAAGCTTGGCCTGCTTGCGTTCTCGAGGAACTTTGTGGGTTCCCCGTTTGAGGGTGCAGTAACCGAGATTCAGCGAGATGGTGAGCGCGATTTTGGCGTGGCGCTGGTAGCTACCCGCGCAGACTCGATGAGGCCGCGGTTCACTCTCGCACACGAGCTCGGACACTGGCTGTTTGGAACCACATTTGCGGACGCTTGCGGACGATCGGACGTCGAGCGTTTCATGAATTCTTTTGCAGCCCATCTGTTAATGCCAGAAGAGTATGTGCACAAGGTGAAATCCGAGTACGTCGGTGAACCTGCCCGGCTTTTTGTGATGGCTATTTCTGCCCGCTGCGGAGTGAGCTGGACTGCTACGTTGACGCACCTGCTCAACCTCGGAACCATCACGCAAGACGAGTTTGTCTTGGAAGAAAAGCGGCGGCCGACGCGTGAGGACTTCCAAGCCGCAGGTTTCGATATCCCGCTTGTGGATGCGTTGAGTGTGGTTCCGCCTCGTTTTCAAGAACTCATTCTCGACGCTTATCAGCGACGCGCAGTGTCCAAGGGGCTTGCGCTCGAAGCGCTATTTGGTGCAGTGTCCGAGTCAGAGCTTCCGTCACGGGATCTGACACAGGCGGCTGGGGCCTAGGCAGGCACCGTGCTCCTGATCACCGATACCGGCCCGCTGACTCACGCCAGCCAGACCGGGCATGTCGGGTTCTTGGAGCGAATCCTCGCGCCATGGACTTGCGCCTATCCGATGCAGGTGCGCAAAGAGCTAGAAGGCTTCGATGGCAACCGGGCCATATTGGAAGCGAAGTGGATTGGGCTTCTCCCGCTGGACCTGAAATACGACATCCTCGCGATGAAACTCCGCGATCAACTCGGGGGAGTAGGCACAAAGAATCTGGGCGAAGCTCAGTGCATTGCATTGGCTTTGAGCATGTCGGATTCAGGGCAAGAAGCTGAAATCTACGCCGATGACGAAGACGGCCGTCAGCTTGCCCTCGACAACGGCCTAGAGGCATGGTCCACGACAGAAATTCTCCGTCGAGCTGTCCTTGAACACCGCTGCACTGTAGAAGAGTGTGTGAGGTTTATCGACGACGTAAGGCATAACGGTTACCGCGGGATAGACGTGCCAAGTGGGCGAGCGTTTGTGGAAGGGTATCTGCCTAAACGCCTGTGGCCGGAGGACTGAAGTGTGCTCGCCGGAGGGTCGTCGATAAGCGAAAGTGCGAGAGTTATACGGGGTTCACAATAGCTCGGAATTTCGCTTATGATGCAAGAAACTTGAATCATAGGCGAATTGTTTGGAAGGGGTGCCTATGCTGCTGGACCTCACGATCGCGAACTATCGCTCGGTGTACGAGCCTGCGTCGATAAACATGGTTGCGACTAGGGAGCAGGTTCATCGAGAGCGCTGTCCAGAGCTTTCTCGTCGCTACAAGAAGCGGATTAATCCCGTAGCAGCGCTGTTCGGTGCGAACGCGGCGGGCAAGTCCACGTTCGTCAGGGCGCTGACCGCGCTGCAGCGAATGCTGATAGATCCACCGCGCCCTTCAGATCCGATGCCGTTTGATCCGTTCGCTCTTCGTCCAGAGGCGGCGCTTGAACCAACGAAATTTGAGGTGTTGTTCTCCGTCGACGACATCGTTTACGAGTATGTGCTGGCCTTCGACGCGAGGAGCGTGGTGGAGGAGCGGCTAACGAAGTACCTGTCCAAAGATGAAATTGACGTGTTTGAACGCGTGGGTGATTCGTTCAGCTTCCCGCTGCTGGATGAGAAGTCGGAGCGTTTCCCCACCGAAGTTGCGCAAGCACGAGTGCTGCTCGAGTCTGTTCCGCCCAAGGTTCCTCTTGCCTCATTTGCCAGCGAGACGAACCTTTCGCGGTTCCCAGATTCGCTCAAACTGGATGCGTTCGGAGTCGTCCGTGAATTCATTGAAACGGTCCTTGTGATTCCGGCAGGACTTCTGGATCTCGGCCAATTGCAGTCCCAGCCCGATGGATGGGAGACCTTGATCTCCCAGATCGACGCCGGAATTACAGGTGTTGAAACCGAGCTCGTGGAACTTTCAGCTTTGGGGTTGGGCGCCGAGCAAGCACTGGAGATAGAGCAGGAGCTGCGAAGCAACCCGGACTATCCGATGGATGTGGAATTATCTTCGGGGCGCTTCACGCTGCGGCTCGACGGCGATGAGATTGAGGCGCAACGAATAACCCTCCTCCACTCCGCAGAAGAAGGCGGCAACTATGGCCTGCGCTGGTGGGATGAGTCGGACGGGACCCGTTCCGCTACGAGGCTGCTCGGGTTATTTTCTCGGTTGGCGACCCCGGGTTTCGAAGCGGTTTTGGTCGTTGACGAGTTCGACCGCAGCTTCCACACGGAACTCTCTCGCGCGCTGATCGGTGGGTTCCTTGCGAATTCCTCCGCGGATTCCCGTGCGCAGCTGATCTTTACCACCCACGACCTTTTGCTCATGGACCCCGAAACGCTGCGGCGAGATGAGATCTGGGTAATAGAGAAGGACAGATCGGGCCAAACCCAAACGAGCGTCCTCTCGGATTTCGAGGGCCCACGGAAGACGACAGACCTTCGAAAGAGCTACCTGCGAGGCAGATTCGGTGGTGTGCCTGCGATAAAGCCGCTGGAGTTCAGCAATGTCGAATAGGCGGGTGCGGTCTTCTCGTGAGAGAAAGTTCGGGGGTAAGAGCAAAAGGGCCAATACCCGCCCGGTAAAAGATGTGTTTCTCATCGTCACCGAAGGCACGACTGAGAAGAACTACTTCGAAATGGAGTGCTTTCGGGACAAGCCCGTGAAAGTAGAAGCGCGCAGAGGAGTGCATCCCCACCCACCTGCGTTGCTCAAGACTGCAGACGAATGGCTGGCCAACCTTAGACGTGATGGTGATCTGCATCCCGGCGATCAAGCTTGGGTGGTCCTCGATGAGGACGATGCGACGGACCAGCAACTCCAGGCAGTTTTTGAATGGGCTGCCGAACGCAAGGACCGCGGAGTAGGTTTTAGTGTTCCGCAGTTCGAGTACTGGTTGTTGCTCCACTTCGCTGATGCAAAGGGCGCAAGCACGCAAAAAGATGTCCTCGATAGCTTGATGCAGCACTGGCCGGCATACGCAAAATCCGCCCAGCCAAGTTTCACCGTGGACGATGTCCGGTGCGCCATCGCACGCGCTGAGGCGAAAGTTCGAGAGCCGCTGGATTCGTTAGAGGATTTCGACGAGCACGTCGGGCGGCATTCTGCCTCGACCACGGTGCATCTGCTTGCGGAGCGCATCATTACGTCGCTCTATGGAAGGTGACGGGTATCGCCGGAGGTTCGTCGATAAGCAAATGCGCAAAGAGTTCGAAGGGAAGAGTTCGAAAACGGCCGTTAAATGGGGCGTTTTCGAAGTCTTCGGTTCGAAATCTGTGTTTGACCGGCCGCCAGGGCCCGGGAAAACCCGGGAAACCGGCCCGCGAACGAACTACACCTGGTAGCCCATCGGCGAGCCCGGGCCGAGGGGGATGCCCAGGAAGTACCAGATCATGAAGAAGAGGAACCAGCCCACCAGCATGGCCACGGAGTACGGCAGGGCCAGCGACATCAGGGTGCCCACGCCGGCCTTCTTGTAGTACTTCTGCAGGAACGTCAGCGCCAGGGCGAAGTAGGGCGACATCGGGGTGATGATGTTGGAGGGGGAGTCGCCGATGCGGTAGAGCATCTGGGTGACCTCAGGCGAGACGTCCACGTACATCATCATCGGCACCACCACTGGCGCCATCAGCGCCCACTGCGCGGAGCCGGAGGTGATAAACAGGTTGATTAGCGTGACCATGAGCACGAAGGCGGCGAAGAGGACAACGTTGGGCAGGTCCCAAGATTGCAGCAGCTCGGAGCCCTTGATGGCGGTCCAGGGGCCCAGGTTGGACCACTGGAACCACGCCAGGAACTGGGAGACGGCGAAGAACAGCACCAGGATGGGCAGCAGGGATTCCAGGCCCTTGGCCATGAATGTCGGGATGTCCGCGGCCTCGTCGATGGTGCCCACGACCAGGCCGTAGACCAGGCCGGTGGCGAAGAAGATCAGGGTGATCGGCACAGCGATCGCGCGGATGAGCGGGGACTCCATGAAGCCCTCCTCGGGTCGCGCGAACGGCAAGCCCGGGATGAACAACAGGGCGAAGTAGGCCGCCAGTGCCACGAGGAGGGTCACGCCGGCCCAGGTCAGGCCCTTGCGCTCGAGTGGGGTGAGGGAGAGGTCGTCGTCGTCGGTGAGGTGGGCGTCGTCGGGCTCGTTGGTTTCGTCGAGTTGGAGCTCGTCTTCGTCGATGTCGTCGTGGTCCACAAGCGCCTCGGCCTTCTTGTCCACGAACAGCTCCGTTACCGCCGTAATAATCAGCGAAAGCACGATGGCGGACGGGATGACGAAGAAGATGTTGGCCAGCGGGGAGACCTCGTAGCTTTCGTCCACGAGCTGCGCCGCCGAGGTGGAGATGCCGGCCAGCAGCAGGTCCGTGATGTTCAGGATCAGCGAGGCGTTGAAGCCTGCGGATGCCGCGGCGAACGCCACCATCGAGCCGACGATGGGCGAGCGGCCCACCGCGTGGAAGGCCATGGCACCCAGCGGGATGATGATCACGTAGATGGCGTCCGAGGCCACCGATCCGGTCACGCCGGCCAGCGCCACCATGAAGGTGAGCATCTTCGGGCTGACCTTGTCCACCATCGCGCGCACCATCGCCGCCAACAGGCCGGTCTGCTCCGCCACGGCCACGCCGAGCATCACCGCCAGGATCACGCCGAGCGGCGGGAAGGCGATGAAGTTCTCCACCGCGTCCGTGACCATGCGCGAGATGTTCTCGCCGGTGAGCAGGGACTCGATGTGGATCTCCTCGCCGCTGGCCGGGTCCACCGCGGACAGTCCGGCCTTGTTGGCAATCCAGGAGGAGACGGCCACCACGCCGGCGAGGATGACAAACAGCCAAAACGGGTCCGGCAGCTTGTTGCCGATCTTCTCAATCCAGCCCAGGAACCCGCTCATCCCTTCTTGCTGGTTGTTGTCCTTACGGTCCGCGCGATGCTCCTGGTCGGGGCGGTCGTGCGGGCCGTTTTCTACTTTGGTTGATCCAGTCATGGTGGGTCTTCCTGGTCGGCGATAATTCGTCGGAAAAAGGTGAGAGCCACCTTACATTTTCATGGCGAAGTAAGGTAAGGGAAGTGAGCACGAAACTGCAGATTTCCCCGCGCGATACCCGAACAACCCGCCGAGGCGCCGGCTGCGCCGGAGCGCTGGCCTCCGCCATTGCGGTGGTCGCCATCGTGGCGCTCGTCTTGGCGCTGACCCGCCCGGCACTATTTGGGATGGGGGAGGAAAAGGTCGAGTCGACCACCATTGGGGCGTCGTTAAGCGATATTGCCCAACTCGCCACCGAGGAATACGCGTTTTCGGACGTGGGCAAGTTCGACCAGGCCGGCCTCGAGGTGCTCGGCATGCGCGTGCCGTTTACCGGGCGCAACTTCCTGGTCACCTACGACGGTCGCGTCACCGCCGGCATCCGCGATGCGTCGCTTATCGACGTCACCTCCGGCAACCACACCATCGACATCACACTGCCGGAAGTGGAGGTGCTCGAATCCCACATCGACGCCGACAGCGTGCAGGTCTACGACCAAACCATGAACCCCATCAACCAACTCCGCGTCGAGGACGTCACCGGCTTCATCGCCGACCGCGAGGCCGACGCGCGGGAGAAGGCTGTTTCGGCGGGGCTGCTCGACCGCGCCGGGGAGCGTGCCGAGGAGCTCGCGCGGGCGCACGTGACGGCGCTGGTGGCCGGGACAGACATGGAGGACTACGAGGTGCGCGTTTCGCAAGCGGGGTCAGCGCGCGCGGAGTAATCTTTTGCGCATGCGTAAAACTCTTGCCGCGGGCGTTGTGGCCTGCTCCGTCGCCGTCGTTGCCCCTGCCGCCTCCGCCGCTGATGCCGCTGATGTCCCGGTGGACCCGGGCTTCTCCCGCGTCTGCGTCATTGACTACAACAAGGACCAGATCCCGGCCCTGGCCGCCGGACTCAACGCCGACGACATCCTCTACCACTCCGGCAGCCGCGCCGACGCCGTCGCCAACTGGCACAAGGCGCAGGACACGCTGCGCGCCGGGCTCGGCGACAACGGCTGGGGCACGCTGAAGGATATCGACAAAGACTCCCTCTGGCCCGTCAAAGACCACACCTCTAGCTCCGTTATCGCCGACGACCTGGGCAGCTCCGCCACCGGCACCCCCTCCACCCTGGACACCCCGTTCAGCGTGGGTGAGGTCGCCTACTTCAAGTCCGCCGCCTCCTACACGGCGCAGCGTTTCGAGGACTGCAGCAAGGAGGTCAACCGCCCTGTGCCCGCCGCGCCGTCGAGCCTGGACCTCGCCCTCGCCCCTGGTGCCATCGCCGGCATCGTTGTGACTCTGTTAGCGGTCCTGGGCGCAGGGGCGGCGTTCGCGGCGTCGTCCGGCCTGATCCCGGGCGTGGCGCTTCCGTTCTAGCTCCGGAGCGCCGAAAAGTTCACTGGCAGCTTGCCGGCCAGTGAACTTTTTCGCAGCCGACGATTTGCCACCTGCGGAAAGTGAACTTTCTAACAACCGGATGTGATCCGATTCAACGCCGAGTGAACTATTCCGCAAAGTGCCCGTGGCAGCGCCGCGCCGTGGTCCGCATCGCGCACGTAGGGTGGGGCCTATGCAGCTCGAGAAATTTTTCCAAGACTGGCCGGTAGACAACGTCGCGGCGGCGCTGGTGGGCGACACCGAGGCGCAGCTTGGCGACCAGAACAAAATCTTCGAGCTGGCCAGCGTGACCAAGCTGCTGTCGGCCTACGCCGTGCTCATGGCGGTAGAGGAGGGGGCGTTCGAGCTCGACGACGCCGCCGGGCCCGAGGGCTCCACCGTCCGCCACCTGCTGGCCCACGCCTCCGGCGTCGGCTTCGATTCCCGCGAGCCGCAGAAGGCACCAGGGGAGCGCCGCATCTACTCCTCGGCCGGTTATGAGATCCTGGCGGACCTCGTTGAAGAGACCACCGGCATCGCGTTTGCAGACTACGCCCGTGAGGGAGTATTCCAGCCGCTCGGCATGACTAATACGGTGATTTATGGGTCGGCGGGGCATGGCGGGACGTCGTCGATAGGCGATCTGCGAGCGTTTGCAGGAGAGCTCCTGCAGCCGAAGCTCCTGGCCGAAGAGACCTTAGAGGAGGCCTTTTCCAACCAGTTCGGCGACCTGCGCGGGGTTGTGCCCGGCTACGGGATGCAAAAGCCGTGCCCGTGGGGCCTTGGTTTTGAGATCAAGGGCGACAAATCCCCGCACTGGACCGGCGACGGCATGCCCGAAGACACCGTCGGCCACTTCGGCATGGCGGGGACGTACCTGTGGGTCGCGGGCGGGCAGGCGTGCGTGGTGCTCACGGACCGGGAGTTCGGGGATTGGGCCAAGCCGCTGTGGCAGGAGACCAACACGGCGCTGTGGGAGGCGCTGGGGTAGGCCGGCCGCAAACTTTCAGGGGGGATACGCGGAAAGATCGCTTAAGTGAAAATTCGAATTCAGACGGCCCTAAGTCGGTTTATGCATACATAAGTCTCGATTTCGGTGCCCGTAATTGCGCCGAATTCGGGGTTGACGGGAAAACCTGAATTCGGCGAGTTGTGTGATGCTGGCTCACTGAGGTTCCCTGGAAAAACGAGGGCAATTCGGACTTTTCCTGCCGGCGAATTCAGGTTTTGTGCGACGCCACCCAATCGCACACATGCTCCGCGCGACCAGGGTATCGGGGAGGGGGAGTGGGCCGTGAGGTGGGCGTCGATAGGCGAGAAACTTGGGGTAGTTGCGCGGCGCGGGGTGTTTTACACTGCACGCATGACTATGACCAACACCTCGTTACCAGCAGCGGGGCGGAAGTTGCCGACCAGCCAGGTCGTGCCCCTGATGACGGCGTTGCTGGTCGCCGTCTTTGCGTTCCAGCTCAACGCCTCCATGCTCGCGCCGGCGCTGGCCACCATGGAAACGGAGCTGAGCGCCACCACCGCGCAAATCGGTATGACGCAGACCGCGTTCTTCACCGCCGCGGCCCTGTTCTCCCTGTTCATGCCCCGCTGGGGTGACCTGATCGGGCGCCGCAAGGTGCTGGTCGGCATGATGGTCGTCACCGTCATCGGCTCCGTGGTTGCGGCGCTGGCCACTAATGTGACCATGCTGTTCATCGGCCGCGTGATCCAGGGTGTCTCCGGCCCGACCGTGGCGCTGACCTCCGTCATGCTGCGCCAGGCGGTGCGCGAGGAGAGGCAGTTCGCGTTCCTGGTGGGCATCCTCACCTCCGTCAACGGCGGCATCGCCGGCATCGACGCGCTGTTGGGCGGCTGGCTTACCGACGCCTTCGGTTTCCGCTCCCTCTTCTGGGTCATCGGCGCAGCCGCGCTGATCGCCGTCTTCGCCGTGCAATTCGGCGTGCCGGAGACCAAGTCCGACCAGCTCCAGCCGATGGACTGGAAGGGCGTGGTCGGCCTGGTCGTCGGCGCCGCCGCGATCCTCACCGCGCTCAACGAGGCCGGCGCGCTGGCCGCCGCGAACTGGTTCATGGTGATCATCCTGCTGGCCATCGGCGCAGCCTCCCTGGTGTGGTTCTGGCGCACGGAGAAGTCCAGCCCGCACCCGCTGATGTCTACCGACCTGTTGGCCCAGCGCCGCACCTGGGCAATCCTGCTCACCACCACGCTGACCATGACCGGCGTGTTTGCCGTGATGAACGGCCTGGTGCCCAACCTCGCGCAGGACGATGTGGCCGGCCCCGGCATGTCCGCCGGCGTGGTGTCCTGGTGGACGCTGACCCCGTACGCCCTGGCTGGCCTGCTCATGGGCCCGGTCTCCGGCTGGCTCGCCGGGCGCGTGGGCTACAAGATCATCCTGCAGATCGGTATCGCTGGCGCGGCGCTGTCCGTCCTGTTCGGCATCGTGGTTGTGGGCAACCCCACCCACGGCATGCTGCTCGCCATGTCGCTTCTGGCCGGCATCACCTACGCGGGCATGGCCAACATCATGCTTGGCTCGCTCGGCGTGGTGCTCGCCCCGAAGCACAACCAGGGCTACCTGCCGGGGCTGAACGGCGGCGCGTTCAACCTGGGCGCGGGCCTCTCCTTCACCATCATCTTCGCGGTGTTCACCGCCGCGGGTGCGAGCTACCGCGCGGGCATGATCGCCGGCGCCATCCTGCTGGGCTGCGCGTTCGCGGCGTCCTTCCTCATCCCGAAGCCGGAGACGGTGCCGGACACGCTCGCTGCAGAGGACCTGGCTGCCCGTGCGTAAGATCATCCTGGACTGCGACCCCGGCCACGACGACGCGGTGGCCATCCTGCTCGCCGCCGGCAACCCGGACATCGAGCTACTCGGCCTGACCACGGTCGGCGGCAACCACACCATCGATAAGGTCACGCGCAACGCGCAGCAGGTGCTCACAGTTGCCGGTTTGCGGGACGTTCCGGTCTACCGCGGGGCAACGCGCCCGTTGCTCAACAGCGTCATCACCGCCGAAGACATCCACGGCGATTCCGGCATGGAAATCCACGGTTTCGACCTGCCGGAACCGACGGTTGAGGTGGAGGAGGCGGGGGCGGTCCAGTGGATCGTCGATACGCTGATGCGCGAGGAGCCGGGCACCGTGACGCTGGTGCCCACCGGGCCTTTGACCAACATTGCGCTGGCGGCGCGGCTGGAGCCGCGGATCGTCTCGCGCGTGAAGGAAGTCGTGCTCATGGGCGGCGCGTACGGGGCCGGCAACTACACGCCGTCCGCAGAGTTCAACATCGCCGTGGACCCCGAGGCCGCCGCGATCGTGTTCGGCGAGGCGTGGCGCGTGGTCATGGTGGGCTTGGACCTGACGCACCAGGCGCTTGCCACCCCTGAGGTCGAAGCCCGTTTCGCAGCACTGGGTACTTCCGCCGGCGACTTCGTCGTGGGGCTCATCGACGCCTTCCGCCGCAACTACAAAGACGCCCAGGGCTTTGACAACCCGCCGGTGCACGACCCGTGCGCGGTGGCCTACGTCATCGACCCGTCCGTGGCGGAAACCGTGGCCGTGCCGGTGTCGGTGGAGCTGGCGGGGACGCTGACACGCGGTCGCACCGTTGCGGACCTGCGCGCGTTCGGGGCTGACGCTCCCGCCGTCACCGCTGCCGAATCCGCCTGCCACACCTCCGTGGCCACGCGCCTAGACGTGGACCGGTTCTGGGACCTCGTTGTTGACGCGGTGCAGCGCCTGGGGTAGCGCGCCCGTTCAGGCCCCTCGGGGCCAAATGGTGAGAGGAGGATGGTGAATCTGCCCTGAAATACCGGGAGTTGTCAGTGGGTGAATGCGCCACCTCGACTTGGAGGTTGTTGTGGCTGGCCGTTGGACTCCGAAGGATGTGAAGGCTGCTTCTGTGGCGCGGCTTGTTGCAGGCGATGATGTCGGCGAGATTGCTCGTGATGCCGGTGTGGCAGAGGGCACGGTTTATGAATGGGTCAAGCAAGCAGGTGCGCTCCCACCGATGAAGGCGTTGGCACGTGCACGCGACCAGCTCATCGACGACGCGGTGGCGTTGGTGGCTTCAGGTATGTCGGTACCGGATGCGGCTGCAACGTTAGGT